>NZ_CAXUDY010000001.1:0-705283 GCF_964250025.1 Alistipes sp. DJF_B185 | reverse complement strand
AAGTGGTCCGACGAAGCCTTCGACGCCGAGTAGGGGCTGTGCGGGTCGTACTTCGTCTCCTCGGTGAAGAACTCCTCCCCGAAAGGACCGCCGCCGCTCTCGCAGCCCGCAGGGTCCCCCGCGGGGCGCGTAAGCTCCAGCGCGCCGTACACTTCGTCGGTCGAGATGTGGTAGAACAGCTTGCCCGCCCAATTGCCGTTCCAATGCTCCCGCGCAGCTTCGAGCAGCGACAGCGTGCCCATGACGTTCGTACGCGCGAAGGTGAACGGATCCCTGATCGAGCGGTCCACGTGGCTCTCGGCTGCGAGGTGGATCACCCCGTCGATGCCGTACTGCCGGAACAGTTCACGCATCGCCTCGAAGTCGCAGATGTCGCCCCTGACGAAAGTGTAGTTCGGCCGCTCCTCGATGTCCCGCAGGTTGGCAAGGTTGCCAGCATAGGTCAGCTTGTCGAGGTTGACGATCCGGTAATCGGGGTATTTGGTCACGAAAAGACGGACCACATGCGAGCCGATGAAGCCCGCGCCGCCCGTGATGAGGATAGTGCGTTGCATATATTCAATATTAATGAATTATTTTCTTTTCTTATATAAAATTCCCTTTATATAATCTTTCATTCGGGTTTTCAGAGTTTTTTCCCGCCAAGACCCGTCACAATAATGCATGGAATAGGACTCCTTGCTTCTCGTCGCAGGATCGCCTGCGAATATGCTTGAGCTATACACCATCATATTTCCGTCAAGGAGCTGATTCTCGTCTTTATAGCGGAATCCATACTTCGTTGCCAACATCGCCATAATGCCCGGATTTATGACATCTACATATAGAGATCCGTCCTCTTGAATAAAATGCCGGGAGCCATAATAATCCAAACATTCCTTAATAAAGGGATTAGCTTCCTTGGAGGCTATCAAAGCTGCCAACAATCCCAGTCCTGCGACAATATCCCCATCCCGTCGGACGACTCCGGCATCGTCTATTTGATGAATACCTTGTGATAAAAAATAGGTCGGATGATATTCAACAGAAGAAAAAAAGTCCCAAGATAAAAACTCATCAAAAGGTCTGAATACTTTGACATCAGTATCCATATAAATACCACCTTCCGTATAAAGGGCAAAATGTCTGATATAATCTGAGGCTAAAGACCATTTCCTCATTTGAATAGCCTCCTTTACCCACGGAACAGAATCTATATCGAAATTCGTTTCATCCCAACGCTTTATGGTATAATCCGGCAAGATCCTCTTCCAAGAGTCTATGCAATCCTGAACCGGGGGGGGGTATTTCCCTCCTCCCAACCATACGAAATGGATGATTTTAGGTATCATAATGATTTATTTTTCAATTTGTTTCAGGCAGTAGATCATGGACTCCCTCCAGTGGGGGATGTCCATCTGGAAGGTGGTCTTGATTTTGGTTTTGTCCAGCACCGAGTAGGCCGGGCGTGCGGCCTTGGTCGGAAACTCCGACGTGTGGCAGGGGATGATGCGGCATGAGTCGTGACCCGCGGCCGCGGCGATCTCCGTCGCGAAGTCGTACCACGAGCAGACGCCCTCGTCGGTGAAGTGGTACACGCCCTCGTTGCCCGCGTAGCGTTCCGACTCGATGATCGAGAAGATCGCAAGCGCCAAGTCCCCGGCGTAGGTCGGAGTGCCGATCTGGTCGAAGACCACCTGCAGCGTATCCCGCTCCGAAGTCAGACACAGCATCGTCTTCAGGAAGTTGTGTCCGTACTCCGAATAGAGCCACGCCGTGCGGAAGATCAGATACCGGCACCCGGACGCCATGACGGCGCGTTCGCCCGCAAGCTTCGTACGCCCGTAGGCTCCCAGCGGCGAGGGAGCCGTATCCTCCCTGTAGGGCGTATGGGCCGTGCCGTCGAAGACGTAGTCCGTCGAGACGTGGAACAGCGTCGCGCCCGTCGCCTTGGCCGCAGCTGCCAGATTGCCCGCGGCCTTGTGGTTCAGCAGCTCCGCCGTCGGTTCGTCCTCCTCGGCCCGCTCCACGTCGGTGTAGGCCGCGCAGTTCACGATAACGTCGATGCGCCGCTCCTCGACCGTTCGCAGGACGGCAGCCGCATCGGTGATGTCTAGTTCCGCGACGTCCGTAAAAAGGTAGTTGTGGGGCGAAACGCCGCCCAGACGCCGCAGGGAGCGCCCAAGTTGTCCGTTCGCTCCCGTAATCAGGATATTCATAAGTTTAATAAAAAGGAATATAATCTCCGGAAAATTCGTATCGTAGATCGTGTGTACGTTCGCCTATCTTTTTTGCGGGAACCCCACCGACGATCGTGTAGGGAGCAACATCTTTTGTCACTACGGCGCCGGCTGCGACGACGGCGCCTTCACCAATTGTAACCCCGTGCAATATCGTCGTTCTCGGACCGAGCCATGCCCGATCCTCTATGACGACGCGAAAACTGTCATCTGAATTGCATTTGAAATCCGGATCTCTATGGTCATGCTGCTCTGTCCAAATATGTACTTCTGTAGAGAGATTGACATTCGCACCTATCGATATTCCATTTCGCGCATCTAAAACCGCCCGATCCCCAATAATGCTCCCCTCTCCGATTTTCAGTTTATAAGGCTCTCTTATCTCCGCTCCAAAATAAATAACAGCTTTAGGACCGATTTCGACCAGACAAACTTTCTTATAAAGAAAATCCCGGATTATATGTGACGGAATATAAGCGATTTGGAACAAGTTATAACGGAAATATCCACTGCATAGAAGTTTGATTCGACCTGTAATGCCTCCTTTTTGTTGCCTAACGAGGGGGGGGGGAGACGGATTCTGACGACTGAAATTGTCGGTTCCTTTTGAACCTGTAATAAAAAGCCATCGGAAATATCGAGGAGACTAGTATTATTTGTTTGAATAACACTAGGAACAGAAATACAAAAAATAAAGTCGTCATAAACTATAATAGTTCGTATTATAGTCGAACAGCTCCCCGGCCTCCGACAGCAGCGGATGGGCGCTGTCCTTGGGCGAGAGGATTACATCTTCGGGGGCCAGACGCCAGTCGATGCCCAGCGAAGGGTCGTTCCATGCAATGGCGCCCTCCGATTCGGGGGAGTAGGGGTTGTCGCACTTGTATTGGAACGTCGCTTCGTCGCTCAGAACGGCGAAGCCGTGCGCGAAGCCCCGCGGAATGAAGAACTGACGCTTGTTGTCTTCCGTCAGCTCCACCGCCACGTGGCGGCCGAACGTGGGGGAGCCGCGGCGGATATCCACCGCGACGTCGAGCACGCGGCCCCGGACCACGCGGACGAGTTTCGACTGGGAGTACCGCCCCTTCTGGAAATGGAGGCCCCGCAGCACGCCGTAGCGTGAGTGCGATTCGTTGTCCTGCACGAACCGCACGGGACGGACCTCTGCGTCGAAGCGGCGCTGCGAGTAGCTCTCGAAGAAGTAGCCCCGCGCGTCGCCGAAAACCTCCGGCTCTAGGATAACAACGCCCTCTATGGCGGTAGGAACGACTTTCATAGTTTAAATTTTAAGATCAGTTGACCGTATAATCGACCGGATTGAAGAACAAGTATTTGTTTAACACTTGTATATAACAGCGGCAAAGCGACACCACAAACTACGTATGGAACCCACCAGATATTTATCCGGTCCGGGATAACAGGGAATGCGGACAAATAATCAATGCCATAACCATATATCAGAATCTGGAGCAGGCTGACAACTTTGAATGCAAGAAAATGCAGAGCCATGATAGCTAAAGACGCATTTCCGGCATAGATCATAATACGCGACAGAGTCGGTAGATTATGTATGTATACAGCCAAAGTATAAGTAAACAGACAACCGACGGCCGATGCAAAATAGAAAACAGGGAGCGGCGGGAAAATTGAACTGGCGATTGCCACCGTTACATTTTTATATTGCAAGAAGAGCAGTAACATCAGTAAAACCCCGATGCTCCATATATTAACAGGCATATATCGCTGGTATTTCCGAAACATTCGCCCCATATATAAAATAGCGGTCAAATAACACTCGTTAGATAAAATCCGTCGTATAATCAGAATATCAATCTGCTGTATCTCAGCATCAAAAACAGAACAAAGGACCACTGCGAACAAAATCCCCCCCCCTAAAATTATATCGGAATATCGGTCTGACAGCCGTTTGGAAATCCAGACTCCGATCATGAACAAGAAGGAAACGATGAAAAGACTTCTCAGAAACCACAATGCCCCTAACAATTGTTCCGGAGTAACGCAAGAACAAAAATATTTAAGACAATCGAAATAGTCCTGTCGCGTATACAAATGACTGGTCAGAGGATTATAAAAATGAGCTCTGAAAAAGAGATTGTGCAACAGCATGAAAACGATTCCGTATCCGACCAGCGGAAACCACAAACTTTTAATTTTTTTCCAAACGAATAAAAGTTTATCGTCTATATATTTATCCTTGAAGAAATATCCGGCTACGAAATAGAAAACAGCCAAATGAAACAGGTATACAAAGTTATGAACCGGAGAATACGCTGTATGCCCTGCAACAACAAAAATAATCCCCAATCCTTTCATGATCGAGAATACATGGCTATTTTCTCTCTGATCAATCGTTGTCATCGTTTATGCTTCCGGTTCGTCGAGGAGTTTCAAAAGGTATTGTCCGTACTGGTTCCTGAGCATCGGCTCGGCAAGTGCGCGCAGTTTGTCCGCCGTGATCCACCCGTTGCGGTAGGCGATGCCTTCCAGACAGGCGATCTTAAGTCCCTGACGCTTCTCGATGACCTCCACGAAGATCGAGGCTTCGGCCAAGGAGTCGTGCGTGCCCGTATCCAGCCATGCGAAGCCGCGCTGGAGCGTCTGCACCTTCAGCTCGCCGCTTTGCAGGAAACACTGGTTCACGCTCGTGATCTCAAGTTCCCCGCGGGCCGAGGGCTTGATGCTCTTGGCCACATCCACGACCTTGTTCGGGTAGAAGTACAGGCCCACGACTGCGTAGTTAGACTTCGGATGGGCGGGTTTCTCCTCGATCGAAAGGCAGTTGCCCTCACCGTCGAACTCCGCGACCCCGTAGCGCTGGGGATCGTCGACACGGTAGCCGAAGACCGTGGCCTTGCCATCCTCCTCCGCCGTGCGGACGGCCTCGCGAAGAAGACCCGTGAAGCCGGAACCGTAGAAGATGTTGTCGCCAAGAACGAGGCACGCGGAGTCGTCGCCGAGGAAATCCTCGCCGATAAAGAATGCCTGTGCAAGACCGTCCGGAGATGGCTGTGCCGCGTAGTCGATACGCACGCCGTAGTCGGAGCCGTCGCCCAGCAGACGCCGGAAACCCGGAAGGTCCTCCGGAGTCGAGATCACGAGGATTTCGCGGATGCCCGCAAGAAGAAGCGCCGAGAGCGGGTAGTAGACCATCGGCTTGTCGTAGACCGGAAGCAGCTGCTTGCTGACCCCCTTTGTGATCGGATACAGCCGACTGCCGCTGCCGCCCGCCAAAATGATGCCTTTCATATTATACCGTATTGCTTTATTTCCGAATTATCCTTTAAAGAATATTATGCAAACAACCGCCCGGCCGGAAGATTCCGCCGTGCGAAATTCAGACCTTGTCCATTACCTGCTGCAACCAGAAGAAAATCCCGGTACGGCTGATGTGGGTTTTGTAGCCCAGCCGCCGCATCGCCCTCATGAATCGCGTATCGCGGCAGATATGCCACTGCATGAAATGGTAGAGACCGGAAGTGACCAGCAGGCTTACGGCAATGACCGCATACAACTGGACGGCGATCGAAAAGCCCGAAGCTTCCAGCGACCACCAGCACAACACGACAAACATATTCACCCCCAGAATAGCCAGTGTCGTCGCCACATGGGAGCATCCGAGGTCGATAAACATATGATGCAGGTGTGTCTTATCGGGACGAAACGGAGAGGTCCCTTTCAATATGCGCGTCGACATCACCCGCAGCGTATCGAATACGGGGACCGATAATACCGCCAGCGTAAAAGGCACCAGTCCCACGTTCGGATCCACATACGCAGCGGCCCGCGACCCGTTCTGCAGGATCTCGATTACAAAAACCGACATGACAACGCCCATGACAAGCGTTCCGCCGTCACCGATGAACATTTTCGACGTTTTGCCGAAAACGTTATGCAGAAAAAAGGGAATAAGAGCGCCGACCGAGACCACGGCCAAGATGGTCATCGACTCTTCGCCGGAAAGAAAGAAGAGCGTGCCGAAGATCAGACAAGCCATAATGCAATAGCCGGACGAGAGACCGTTGACGCCATCTACCAAATTGATGGCATTGATAATACCTACCGCCGCAACGACCGTCAAAGGCACTGCATACCAATAAGAAAACCGGCCGATGTTCCACAATCCATGAAAATCGTCTATACAGTAACCGCCAACGAAAATCAGCAATAAAACGACGACGATCTCGATCACGAATCGCAAACCCGGTGAAAGACTCAGAATGTCGTCCATCGTCCCCGTATAGAGCATCGCCATCATGGCCATAATTACGACCGGCAGACCGGAGCAATCAACGACGGAGCTCATACATCCGATCGCAATCACGACTCCGAAAAAGACGGCGACTCCGCCGAGGACAGGAACCGGCGTACGCTGCAATTTGCGGGCATCCGGATTATCGACGATATTTTTCAGCAGAGCGATCTTCACCAGCCGGGGATGTATCCAGCCGACCAACAGAAGAGCTATGAAGAAGGGAATAATGATTGTGTAGCAAAGAGGCGTTGCCATACCAATTATTTATTTTCCGAGACAGCAGGTAGAATATGTGGAATATACAGAGAGTATAAACAAGATAAAGATTCAAGACTGTCATTATGCAATATATCGCTCCGTAGGAGCAGATTGCCAGATATCGATTCGTTCGGCGACATGACAAACCACACAGCAGACGCAGCAGAAGCGATCGTCGTCTGAACAGAACGGAGTCCGGCCGTAATCGTACATGAAGCGGGCGATTCGCCATGCAAGGTGAGGGTCCGGATCATACGCATTGCCCAGAACCGCCGCATCGTACAGCCGGACCAAAGTATAGAGGTAATTTTCGTCGAAGTTGCCGGCGTCTTCGGGAACCGGCAAAGAGTTCCGGAAGTATTCGAACGACCGATTTACCGCACGGTCATTCGTTTTGTCGAGGAACGCATACGAATAGCGGTTCATCACGCCGATACGCTCCAGCGCAACATCCGGCGACACGCCGCTCCAGCTGCCGTCCCGGTTCATTTCGGCGATCCAGCCGGCAATCTGCCGTTTCAGAAGCAGCAGATATTCGTCGCCGGCGTCCGGACCGGGGTAAAGCAAGTCGATCAGACAATGACAAACACCTGTCCGGATCAACAATTCCGATTCGTCCGGTCGGAGAGAAGAGCGCTTTTCGTTGCCGCCGAGACAATCCCGGACGAGTTCGTCGGCCATTGCGAAACAGACCTCTTTCTTTTTCGAGACGTCGCCGGACACGGTCCCGCAAACGAGCGTATACATGGCATGGACCATCCGGCAGCGCAGCGCAGCATCCGACTCGCGGCGGCAGCGTTCCCGCAGCACACCGAACAGCGTATCGATCCTTTGCAGCCAGATTCTCCGGGTTCCGAACTCACCGGCCGGCGAATCGAACGTCACCAGACCGCACAATGCGGCGTACGCCCGCGCCAACCAAAGCAGGCGGACATTCGTCGCCCCCGCAAAATCGGCATTCAGCAGGGACGGCAGCGCTTCTTTCAAATATTCCGGCGTCATAACTTCCAAAAAATCAATCTCTGCAATTCAGGAAAACCGAATCCGGCCATCAAATCTTTTCGACCAGCGCCGAGGGAATGGAGGCGGTAGCCACCGCCGTGATGCCGTCGATCTTGACCACGACCCGTTTCCCGCGGGAATTCTTCACCCGCATGAGCAGGCCCTCGACCCCTTCGAATACGCCGCCCGTGATCCGCACCTTGTCCCCTTTCGACAAGGCGACCTCTTCGGGCGACATGAAAAGCACCTGTTCGTCTTCATTGCCCGCAACGGCAATAAAATTCCGCATCTGCTCTTCGGGCACGATCATAATCTGATTCTCACCGTTTTGCGGGTGCATCACATAACGAAGCATAGGTAGCTTATAGGTTTTCAATTCGTCGATGACCTCACGTGTCGAACGGATGAAAATATAGTTGTGCACGGCGACTTCGCAAGCCCGGAAAAACTGTCCCTTGGAGTTCCGGCGGCGCACAACCCGTACCGGCACAAAATTCTCGATGTTCAGTTTGTCAAGATACTCCTTCGTCGAAAGTTCCCGCTGATAGGTCACTCGCAGAACATACCATTCGGCAGCTGTATCCGGACTGTTCATCATGCTTTTCTTAGACTAAAAAAGGTCGGAAAGAGAGGTATGGTTGTAAAAAAAGCATTCCACGGGGACATCGAAAACCATTTATTGCAATGATTTTCAATCACTTACGCGCCTCCCATAAGAACACTTTCACATTTCACAGTACAGTCTCTTGGTAAGAGATGTGTGTGGTCAGTAATGAATTGATATTAAGAAGAATGGCTTGCGGTTCATATCTTGTTTTTATAAATCGGCAAAAGATCTGCGTTGGAAATCTTCAGCGATTCACGGCCGATCGTACAATACCGGCATACGAAGGCCTAATTGTATCAGTATTTGGACTAAAAATAAAAAAGGCGTTGATAATCAATCCTTTTTTAACGCAGAAAAACTCACTGCATACGAAAATAAAGAACAAAAGATTTGTGCATATATTTTATTTTTAATACTTTTGCCCTCAACATTAAGGTCTCTTACCAAGAGATATTACACATACAATGAAGCTATTATGCTCCGGTTCGCCTGATCGACGACGGAGCTTTCGAGCGAAGCCAGATAGATCTGGGTCGTTTTCTCCGAAGCATGTCCCATTCCCGCACTGATGATCGACAACGGAACGTTGTGATTCCGGGCCGTGGTCGCCCATGTATGCCGCGAAGTATAGGACGACAGCGGCATCTCCAGTCCGAGCAGTTCGGCCAGCCGTTTGAGCCGGCGGTTGTAGTATCCCAGAGCAGTCTGGTACTGGGAGAATCCCCGGACCGGGTCCTCCGCATTCAACAAAGGAAAAACATAGTCCGACGTGCGGGTAACCGGCGCATAGCGTTCGATGATATCGCCCATGCAGGGTTCGATACGGATCGTAAGGCGCTGTCCCGTTTTGCGGCGGACATAGCATATCGCCCCTCCGGCGATGTCCTGCTTGCGCAGGAAGGCGATATCGACGAACGCCATACCCCGCGCGCAATAGCTGAAAATAAAAATATCCCGCGCCAGCGCCAAGGAGGGGGAGTGTTCCAGATTCAACCGCCGGAGCCGTATGACGGTCTCTTCGCCGACGGCGCGCTTGCGGGTACGGTCCACGCCGGTATATACATTCCGGAAAGGAGAACTTTGCGACACGATGCCCTCCCGGACCGCCTTGTTGAAAACGGCACGCAGCACCCGCATATAAAAAGAGACGGTATTGCGTACAATCCGTCTCCGCCGCAGCCAGTCGTCGTACCGGCTTACCAGTTGTTCGTCCAGCAGTGAGAACGGAATGTCCGCTCCGTTCAAAAATCCGGCGAAGCTGTTCAGCGTCCGCCGGTAATTCCGCGCCGTCCCCAATCTTCCGCCCGCCCGAAGGCAGGCGATCTGCTTTTCGATAAAGGCGAAAACGGTAACCCGCCCGAACGACCGGAACCGTCCGACAACATCCGGAAGGCCGTACTCCACCCGCCGGGCTTCGAAATCCCCGATAATTGCACGAAACAGGCACAAATCGCCGTCGATCTGCCGCTGGACGACAGCTATCTCGCCGTCGAGCCCAGCAAAGGGAACGACCGCCCGCTCCCGCAGGGCGTCCCATTGTTCGGGGAAAAGACGAATTCCGGTAGTTATCTGCCGGGATTGGCATTTATGGCAGAGTTGGTAATAGATTACCCCCGCCTTACCCTCTACCGTCGAATTCCGGAATTTTACTTTTACTTTTGCCATACATACAGTTTTTTAGTTGTTCATATTTTGGCCCCCGGAACCTTCTCCGGCGCCGGGCGGCTTCAGCAGTCATCTCTTTCGCAGGATCGTCCGACAAAACTAATTATCAGATCGGATAAAAAGGCTGAAAAATATGCCGTACGGGCCACAAAAGACGTTTCGCCCGAATGTATGGAGACAAAAACGCCCCGGCAACAGGAAGCCGGGGCGTTGACGGTATTATGAAGACTGCGCTATGCCAGCATCGGTTTCAGGACGCCGAACAGCACGAGCGCGATGACCAGCGTAACGACGATATTGAAGGTCTGCGCCACAAGGAACGCCCATAGAGCGTTGCGGTTTTCCTTCGAAACGATCTCTTTCAGGCGGGTGTCAAGCCCCACACAGACGAAGGCCAGCGAGAAAAAGACCGTCGAGAACATCTTGGCGACGCCCGGTTCGGCGAGTTTGCCCTTCGCATCGGCCGTAAACAGGCCGTTGCTCTGCAGGATGCTGAAAACCAGCGAGGCCGCGACGAAGCCGATGATGAATTTCGGGAACTTCTCCCACACGATGCCCAGCGACGGAGCCTGAGCGCCCTTTTCGCCGCGGCGGGTCGAGAGGTAGAGGGCGATGAAGAAAGCCACGACGCCGATCAGCACGTTCTGCGCCGCCTTGATGATGACGGCATGCTGGTTGGCGACCTCGCCGACGATCGTACTCGACGCCGCCACGCCCGACGTAGTGTCGATCGTACCGCCGATCCATGCGCCGGCGACCTCCTGCACGACATGGGGATCGTCGAAAATCAGGGGCAGAATCGTATTTGCGAGCCACGGCATCAGGTAGATCATCGGCACCACGACGATCAGCACCAGCGAAACGATGTAGGAGAGTTTCCGGTCGTCGCCGCCCGCCACGCGGGCCGCCGTGATACACGCCGAAACGCCGCAGATCGAGACGCCGCTCGAAAGGATCATCGCCGTACGCTCGTCAACCTTCATGCGGCGCGACACCCAATAGGCGAAGAACCACACGACGGCGACCACCAGACAGGCCTGCGCCAGACCGAAGACGCCCGACTTCATCACGTCGCTGAAAAGGATCGTGGCACCGAGACATACGACGCCGATCTTGATGTAGAATTCGCCCTGAATCGCGGGTTTCATCCACTCCGGGACCCGCCACACGTTGCGGATCACCAGACCGAAGAGCACCGAGAAGAAAACCGACTCGAAGCCGTAATAGGAGACGGCGGGAATCTTGGCCACGATCTGCGCCAGCAGGGAGACGGCGAAAACCACCGCGAGCGACGGCAGCAGGCCCCTGAGCGGGCGGCGCAACAGAAGACACCCGACGTAAAGCACCGCCAGCACGACGGCGAAGAGGTAGGCGATATTGCTCCATGCGGCGCCGCCGAGCAGCGTCGCGGGAACCTTGGGAAGTCCGGCGGGCACGATCGCCGCAAGCGCCAGCAGGGGTATGCTCACCCAGACTACCACCCAGTCCTCGACCCGGAATTGTTCCATCCATTTTTTCATAAGGCGTTCGGTTTTTCAGTATTAGAATATGCCGGAAAGCATCAGCGCAACCACATTGCGGCCGGAGACGTCGCGGGCAGCGTAATCTTCGTAGGTATAGTTCAGCTGGCAGCGCAGGTACTTCACCGGCTGCCACGTAAGGGCCGCCGTGTAGTTGGTCTGGCGGCTCGAACTGCGGGCGGTGTTTTCGAGGAAGGTATCGTAGCGCACGGCAGGCAGCAGCGTCTTCGTCACGCGCCACCCGGCCACGGCGTACCAGCCTTCGCTGTCGAGGTCGCCCGTCGTGCCGCAGATATATTCGCCGCGCACGACGACCGGACCGCGGTCGTAGCAGGCTCCGGCCCCGTAACGGACGCGCTTGAGGTAATCCGCGCCGTATTCGCCCCAATAGTACGACCCGGCCAGCTGCAATCCGGCGGCGGGTTTCAGCGTCAGGCGTGCCACGATGTCCTTGCTCTTGTTCTTGTCCCTGACGTTCAGCCCCTCGCCGTTGAAGACGCCGATGTTGTAATTCAGGATGCTGTATCCGTCGCGGCGGAAAAATCCGCCGAAAAGCTGCGCTCCCATGTCGCGCCCCGTGGCCGAAAGTCCGCAGAGATCGTTGAAGCCCATCAGCTTGCACAACGACAACGGGTACTCGATAAACTCGTACCTGAGCGGCACGTATTCGGTATTCTCGATCGAAAAGGGCAGTTTGTATTCGCCCAGCTGGAGATTCAGCTCGTCGAACGGCCGGTAACACAAATATGCGTCCACGATCTTCGGCGACGCGAATTCGATCTGAACGCGGTAGTCGAGTTTGGGAGCGATGTTGCCCGACAGGCTCAGGCGCACGCGCTTGATAAAGAAGGAGGACGAGTTATCGCTCCATTCGTAGCCGGTCTGGAGGTATCCCGAAATCGCAGGCAGGGCGGCCAGCACCTTGTCCCATGCGGACGTTTTGGCCTTGAGCGCCGCGACCTCTGCGGAAAGCTCCCCGACCGTAGCCGTGCAGAGCGTATCGGGCTGTTGGGCATAGGAGGCGCAAAACAGCCCGAACGACAGCAAAACTGGTAAAATCAATCTCATAAACAGAATCGTTTGGGTCTGCAAAAGTCGCAAATTCGGCGCAACCGATCAATACGCGAAAATACCTAAAAAGAACAAAACCGGGTCCGAAAGGCATCCGAACGCGGCAGCGACCGGACTGAAAACGAACAAGAAGGGCCGTTTGCGACGCAAATACCTCACGCACCGGCCCGGAGGGGGGGGGCAGGCGAACACCCGAAAAAAGAGGAGCGGACGCTTGTGGGGCAGACGGTCGTGAACCTGCACGAAAATGCGCGCGAGGCGGTGGCGCCAGAGACGGCGCGGACATCGAGGTCGTTTCGCGCATCGAGACCAGTGCGGGCATCGAGACCAGTGCGGGCATCGAGACCAGCGCGGGCATCGAGACCAGCGCGGGCATCGAGACCAGCGCGGGCATCGCGGGTATCGAGGTCGGTGCGAGCATCGAAATTGTCTAGCGCATCGCCGAAGAGAACGCCGCGACCGCAACAAACGACAACGGCGGGGCAATCCCCCGCCGAAGTATGAAATATCTTTAGGCTGTTCTTCACGACACGCCGTCCTTCACCCCCAAGCCCGACGGTTCGGGCATAGGTCCGAACGTTGTGCATCCACATCATGCGCCCCTACGACGGATCGCAGCGTCCGACGACAACACCGGCAGCCGCGTTACGCCCGTATTCGGACAGATACCCCGACCAAATCACTGCAAAACCGCGCTGGATAGGCATCCGAAGCGCATCTGCATACCCCACTTATCGGGGCATCGGGAAGGAGAGCGTCCGTGCGTCGAGGAACGCATCGGGGAACGGACTCCAGTTCCACGCCTGACCGTTCGAAAGGTTGAAGTGCGACCCAAGGCGCAGCGAGTTGTTGTCGATCACGGTCACGCGCGAAGGCAGGTTCTCCTTCTGAATCACCACCACCGAAGTCATCGAGACGGCCGGCTTGACCTTCATCGGCGCAGCGGTCCGGAAGTCGGTTTTCCACGGCGACATGTGGGCCAGCGAGTCGGGAACGGACATCTCGACCCGAAGCGAATCGGGAAGCCTGAAACTGCCGGTACGGGTCGAATCGGGCCGCACGAGCCGGAACCGACCCGGCTCCTGCGCCGAAAGCGAAAACGCCGCGAACAAGGCGACGGCGATCATAAACATCCTTTTCATAACTTTCCTTCTATTTTCTGTTGCACTTTTCCTAAAAAACCTCCCGCAGAATCCGGACCGACTGCACGGCGCTGATGGCGTCGAGGTGGTACCCGAAATAGACCAGCACGGCGTTGAGAAACTCGACCCGCTGGCCGCGGTTGAGACCGATCTCCGAGAGACAGCGCACGTCGCACTCCAGAAAATCGCGCAACATGCAGGCGCACTCCCTGTTCATATAGCTAACGTGCGCGGGCCGGGTTTTCGTATAAAGCCCCTCACGGATATCGAACCAGTCGCCGGAGGCGTATTCGTTGCCGGGACAAAACCCCAGAAACCGGCTCAGGTTGGCGAGAAACCACAAATGGAAATTGGCCACGCCCTCGTCCATCGAGTCGAGCGCCCCGACGCAGTTCCACACGAAGTCGAAAAGCGCTTCGTTGGGTTCGTCGTACTCCCTGACGAGGCGGTACAAAACCTCTGCCATGAAGAGCGCCATGGTCGATTTGCGCACGTCGAAAGGCAGACTCTGCAAGACGAATCCGCCCCGCACCTCCTTGAAGCGGTGCATCTGCTGCCGCGGCGATTCCAGCCCCTCGAATTCGACGGGAAACATCGGCTGGAACAGCGCCAGCTTCGAACCGCGTCCATTGCGGCTGCGCACGCCCTGCACCATGTAACTGCGGCGGCCGCCGGCGTCGGTCAGGAGGTAGACGACCATCGATGAATCGCCGTATTTGAGCGTATGGAGAACTACCCCGCGCCCCTTGTACGTCTTCAACCTACTCCTTGCGTACGTGTACCGTCACCCAGCCCTCCTTCACCGCCGTAGCAACGGGCCTGAGTCCCAGTTTTTCGGCGCAGGCCGTGATCGCCGGAACGTCGGGTTCCAGAAATCCGCTCATCACCAGATCGCCTCCGGCGTCGAGCGCGGCGGCATAGACCGGCATGTCGGCCAAGAGGATGTTGCGGTTGATGTTGGCCAGAATGAAACCGTAATGCCGTCCGGCGATGCGGCGCACGTCGCCCAGCATCGGCGTAATGCGATCCGCGACACCGTTGGCGGCGATGTTCTCGCGGCAGTTGGCGTCTGCCCAGTCGTCGATATCGACCGCATCGACGTGCTCCGCGCCGCATTTGGCGGCGACGATCGACAGCACGCCCGTGCCGCTGCCCATGTCGAGTCCCCGGCGACCCGCGACGCCCAGATCGAGCACGGCGCGCGAAACGAGCCACGTAGTGGCGTGGTGTCCGGTCCCGAACGACATCTTGGGCATGACGACCACCTCCATGACCCCTTCGGGGGCGGGATCGTGGAACGGCGCACGGATCAGCAGGCGGCCTTCGACATCGACGGCCGGGAAATTGCTCTCCCATACGGCGTTCCAGTTCTGGGTCTCGATGGCGATATAGCGTCCCTGCACGCCGTAGCGGGCCAGCAGGGCATCGACCCCGGCTTTGCAGTCGGCCAGCCGCTCCTGCGGAATGTAGGCTTTGAGCGTCCCGTCTTCGGTTTCGAAGCTCTCGAAGGGATAGTCGGCCAGCTCGGCGGTGAGTATTTCGGCCTGCTCATCCTCCGAAAAGGCAATATTCAACGCTATATAGTTCATATTATGTAAAATTTATATATCTTAGCCCGGACAAAGTTAGCGATAATCTCGGAATATAGCAGGCAAAGGATGGCAGAAAATACGAAAAAGTGGGAAGAGACGGGACGTCGTTACCGGACCTATATCAAACTCGAAAAACGTCTCTCGCAAAACACCGTGGAATCGTACATGCGCGACCTGCGCCAGTTCGCGCACTTCATCCTCCGCCAGTACGACGTCGCTCCCCGCAAGGTCGAGGGAACGATGATCGAGCGCTACATGGCATGGCTCTACGACCGCGGACGCGAAAAGACCTCGCAGGCCCGCTGCCTGTGCGGCATCCGCAGTTTCTTCAACTTCCTGCTGGTAAACGATCAGATCGAGACTTCGCCCGCCGAGTTCGTCGATACGCCCAAATTCGGACGCCCGCTGCCCGACATCCTCACCACCGACGAGATCGACAGCATCATCGCCACGGTCGACATGCGCTCGACCAAAGGGCTGCGCGACAGCGCCATGCTCGAAGTGCTCTACTCGTGCGGCCTGCGCGTCTCCGAGCTGACCTCGCTGCGGCTTTCGGACCTCTTTTTCGGCGAAGGATACATCCGCGTCATCGGCAAAGGCAACAAACAGCGGCTGGTGCCGATCAGCAACACGGCGCGGGACAAGATACAGCGGTATCTCGAAGAGCGGCGCAGCGCACGTTCGGGCGAGGAGACGGTGTTTCTCAACAACCGCGGCGGACAGCTCACGCGCGTGATGGTCTTCACGATCCTCAAGCGGGCCGTCGAGCGCGCGGGCATCGACAAGCACATCAGCCCCCATACTTTCCGCCACTCGTTCGCCACGCACCTGCTCGAAGGGGGCGCAAGCATACGTCAGGTGCAGGAGATGCTGGGACACGAGAGCATCCTCACCACCGAAATCTACACCCACCTCGACAGCGACCACCTGCGCCGCACGCTCGAAGAGCACCTGCCGATATAAGCCGTCGGGAGTCAGGAGGAAAAGGCGGGTGCAGCCCTCCCGGACAGGATAAACCGCATACGCAGGCGCAAACTGAACCGCCGTTCGCACGGAAAAAACCACACTCGCCCATAGAAAACAGCGAAGCCGGGGATCGAACCCCGGCTTCGTCGTTTTACGGCGCAGAGCGTCATTCGCCCTGCACGCAGTCGTAGACAAGAATATTGGCCCGGCGGTTGCCCGACGATCCGTCGCGGCACGCCACGCCCAGATAGAGTTTGCCGTCACGCACCTTCAGGCTCTCGCCCTCGGCATAGCCCGTGGTCGTAAGTCCCGCGGCGGCAAGTCCCGCCTTGTCGGCGACGGCCGCCACTTCGGTACGCGGCACGACGATCTTGCCGCTGTAGTTGAAGACCGTGACATAGGCTTTCGATTCGAACGAATCGGCGCCCGTCTCGACGGCGTTGCCTTCGTAGAAGTAGACGTAGTTGCCCGCCACTTCGTGTCCCTGATGCGAATAGGAGTAGACGTCGTTCTCCTTGTCCGAACCGGCAGGCACCGAGAAACCGCCCAGCACGCGGCAGTCGTTCAGGTCGCGGGCCTCGATCTCGCGGGTCACGTGTTCGCTGCCCGCCGAACCGACCGTCACCGTCGCCGTCATCTTCTTGAGCGGCAGGGCCAACGCTTCGTCGAGGTCGAAAATCCAGAAGTAGCGCACGCCCGACCTGCGCGAACCGATGAGCAGGCGGCGCGCCCCGAAGTCGATCGAGACCTGCTGGTCGTACTGTCCGTCCTTGTTGAGGAAAAAGGTCTCTCCCGCATAGCCGGCGTCGGAGGTCGCGCCCGGAACGAATTCGACCCGCGACACGGACCAGTTGTCGCCGTATTCGCCGCTTTTGTCCACCGAGGCGTTGCTGTTGAGCCAGATGTAGGTCTTGCCGTCGGAAGCCTCCTCGGCGACGATCTGCGTGCCGTGGCCGAAGTATTTGAGGATCATGTAGTCGGTCTGCGCGTTCAGCCCCGGACCCGCGGCGCGGCAGATGTTGAGCGTCGCGCCGTCGGAGCCGACCTGCGAATAATAGATGCTGCCGCTTTCGGTCAGGTCGAAGCCCTGCATGATGCGCCGAGGAGCGTACAGCAGTACGTTCTTGCTGTAGATAATCCCGTCGGAGAGCGGGGCCGCGAGCGCGGCCGAGGGATCGAGCGGCGGCTCCTGCAACGTGGCGACCGTGCAGCGGGCCGAGTAGCTGCGGTAGCGGGCCGTAATGACGGCCGTGCCGAAGGCGCGGAGCGTCACCAGTCCGGTTTGATCGACCGTGGCGACCGTCTGGTCGGAAGAGCTCCACTTGAGCGTGACTCCGGCGTCGGCGGGACGGGTCGCGGCGACCAGTTGGAACGACTGCCCGACGGTAAGTTCCAGATCCTTCTCGTTGAGTTTGAGCGACGTGATCTGCACCGGCCTGTCGTCCGAGGAGCATCCGGCGCCCGCTGCGGCCGAAACGACGGCCAGCAACAGCAGAGTGAGGTATTTTTTCATACTGTTCGTTGTTTTCATCAATTCATGTTCTCATCGACGACCGACACCGAGAAGGTGCCCTTCAGGCGCGTCGAACCGCCTCCGCCCGTAGTGATCGTATTGTTCGCCGTGATGCGCACGTTGGCCGAAACCCGGTAGCGTATCCAGAGCGTACCCGAATTGATCGTAAGATCGACGGGGAAATCGTACGAGAAATAACCCGTATTCTCGCCTTCGAAAAGCGGACTGTCGTAGGCGCGGACATGGTAGGTCACCTCGGTATTGTTGAAGGTTCCGCTCTTCGCGCCGCCGGCCTGCCGCCAAGTCTGCCCGTCGGCCGAATACTCGATCAGGAAGAACCCCGCCGAAGAACCCGAACCGCCGATGCTGCCCGTACAGTTGATCTTCGTGCCGGAGACAAGGTATTTCACCGGAATCTTCTGCAGCCAGTAATCGCCGGTATAGAGCCCCTTGAGATAGGCGTGCCCGTCGTTGTAGCCCCAGCTGTTGACCGCCGAAGCCGTCTTGGCATCGGCTTCGACGACCGTGATGTAGGCGCGGCCGTCCTCCGAAACCAGACTGTGCGACGCGGTTACCCAGTCGGGCTGCCGGGCTTTCAGGGCATTGACGTCCTCGGTACTGCCCTTGACGGGACAGAACTCCCACGTCACGGGAAGCCCCTCGATCGGCATTTCGCTCATGGCGTACACCTTGGCGCGGGCCGTACCGATCTGCACGCCGTCCACCGACACGGCGAAGGCCGCATAGCCCGGCACGGTCGGCGTTCCCGCAATGTCGAGCGCCACCGTATCGCCGCCGTTGACGAGCGACACCGAAGCGCCGGCCACCGAAAGGCCCTGCGAATCGCCGCCCAGGGCGCAGCTCACGTCGATCGTTTCGTCGCCATAGGCATTGGCGTAGGTGAAGCAGAGGCGCGCTTTGGACGGCTCCTGCTCGATGAGGTTGCCTTCGACATAGGGCGCGCCGTAAACGACGGCGCCGTCGGCCTGCGTGACCGTGATCGGATATTGCCTGCCGCCGCTTTCGAGGTAGATGGTCGCGGTGCGCTCGGCGGAACGGTTGTGCGTGGCCGAAACGGCGATCCACTCGAACGCGCCGCTGCCGACGCCTTCGGAGGGAGAGGTCGAAAGCCATCCGGCGTCTTCGGGAATCACGGTTCGCCAGCTGCCGTTGCAGCGGAGCGTGATCTGCTTGGACGAGGCCAGACAGCTGGCGAAGCGGATCGAATCCGTCTCGCGGACCAGATAGCTGTCATCGTCGTCGCTGCACGCCGTCGTCAGCGCCGCGCACCCGGCGGCCAGCAGCAAAAACTGATATATTCGTTTCATGATTTTCATTTTTCAGGTTCGCAATCGTTTATTTCTTCCAGCCCGGATTCTGGCCCAGCGCGGGATTGTCGTTGAGGGCCGTGGTCGGGATCGGCCGCACGTACTTCTTGTCGTCCCACTTGCGGTTCATGCGGATGTAGCACTCGATATAGCCGCTGTCGCCGTCGGTAAGCGCATAGTCGCCGCCCAGCACCCGGTAGGTCACGCCCGGCTCCGTCACCGGGGGATTTTCACGCACGAAGCAGACGTCGCCCGAACCGTCGCCGTCCATGTCGTAGACCTTGCCCAGCTCGCCTACATAGACCCCGTACCACGGGCGTTCCAGCAGCCGTCCCATACCCCAGCGCATGTCGTCGTCCCAACGGCAGTTTTCGAGCAGCAGTTCGATTCCGCGTTCGCGGCGGATCTCCAAGATGGCCATGTCGGTCGTGGTGTTG
This sequence comes from Alistipes sp. DJF_B185, assembly GCF_964250025.1. Classification (NCBI taxonomy): domain Bacteria; kingdom Pseudomonadati; phylum Bacteroidota; class Bacteroidia; order Bacteroidales; family Rikenellaceae; genus Alistipes; species Alistipes sp. DJF_B185. Next base: position 685,690 of record NZ_CAXUDY010000001.1, on the reverse strand, counting down.
AGGAAGTATTCGGCCATGTAGGGATCGTAGGCCGAAGGCATCGCGCCGTCCACCCCGGCGCGTTCGCGCAGGAGTTTGATCGTGGCGTTCCAGACCGTCTCGCTGAATTCGCCCAGTTCGGCCTTGGCCTCGGCGTAGTTGAGCAGCACCTCGGCATAGCGCAGGATCGGAATGCAGGTGGCGCAGGGAGCCGTATTGCTGTCCATCGAAGTGTCGTCGATGACCCACTTGATGGGCTGGTAGCCCGTCACGCAGTAGCCGAAATCGGGGGCGTAGGGCGTATTGACGTTGTTGTTCCTGCGCGTATAGCCCGGATAGCGGATGCTCTGCATCAGGCGGTAGTCGCGGTTTTCGAACTCGTCGGCAAAAAGGGTTTTCTCATACCCCGCCTTGTCGGTGAAACGGCTGCCGTCCCGGTTGAGGTAGGTATTGACGAACTGGCGCGTGAGCGAGTAGCTGCCGTACTGCATATTCACGAAATAGGTATTGAGGATATGCGTGGCGTTGAGCGAAGCGTCGTAGGCGCGCGCCCAGATGACCTCGCCGGAGGCGACGCTCTCGCTGGTGAACAGACTCCGGTATTGCGTGGCGACCTTGGCCGGATCGGAAACCAGCGCATATTTGCCCTCGCCCATCAGCGTTTCGCAGGCGTCGGCGCAGGCCCGGAGGTACATCTCCGACTCGTCGGCCGTCCACGGCTTGCCGGTCGAGGGATCGTTCGCGTGGTATTTGCGGAAAGTGCCCTCGTAGAGACAGCAACGGGCCTTGAAGGCCAGCGCCACGTTGCGGGTGATGCGCACCGAATTGACTTCGAGCTTGGCGTTGGTGATGCAGTGCGTCGAGGCGAAATCGAGGTCTTCGAGCACCTTGCGCATGACGTATTCCCGCGAATCGCGCGGCTTGTAGAGCGCCTCGCGGTCGTTGGCGTCGATCTCCCTGTCATACCACGGCACGGCCCCGAAGGTCTTGACCTTGTTCATGTAGAAATAGGCGCGCCAAAAGCGTGCGACGCCTTCGTAATGGTCGAGAATCGCCTCGCCGGCCGCAGCCCGGCGGAAGTTGCCGAGGAAGTAGTTGATGTTGCGCAGGTCCTCCCAACTGCCCGTAGACCAGCCCGACTGGTCGTCGGCGTCGAAGTTGTCGGTGAGGTACTGCCACTCACCGCGCCAAGCCATGTAGTCGGCGCGGGCGTCGCCCGTGGCCACGGAAATGGCGGTCGGGATCATGGTTTGCAGAAATCCGTTGGCATAGGCCTCCAGATCGCTCTCGTTGCGGAAATAGGAGGGAGCGTCGATCTTATTGGGGTCTCCGGCGGTCAGGAAATCCTCGCAGGAGACAAGCCCCGCGGCGACCGACAGAATCAGAAACAGCTTTTTCATCGTTTGCATGGTTTGAGAATTAGAACGTGAGGTTGAGACCCAGCGTCACGGTGCGCAGCATCGGATAGCTGTAACCGTCGCCCTCGGTCGTACGGAAGTCGGAGTCGCCCGCGTTGATGACTTCGGGGTCGTAGTTGTCGCAGTATTTGAACATCGGCGAGGAGGTCCAGAGGTTCTCGCCCGAAACATAGACCTTCAGCCCCTTGATCCGCATCTTGCGGCAGATATGGGCCGGGAAGGTGTAATCGACGGTCAGGTTTTTCAGGCGGATGTACGACACGTCCTGCATGTAGCGGTCGTTGGGCGTGGTCAGCACGCGGTTCACCGAGCTTTCGTTGGTCTGGTAAGCCGAATAGCGGGGCCAGTAGGCCGTGTCCCAGTTGTCCAGCTCCTCACTGTAGACGTTGCTGCCCGTATGGGCCTTGAGCATGTAGCCGAACGGACGGTTGTACTGCCCCCAGAAGTAACCCGAATCGTAGCGTGGATACCAGTTCTTCTTGGCGACGCCCTGCCAGAAGGTCGAAATGCCGATGCCGTTCCAGTTCAGATTGACGTTGATGCCGTAATGGTAGCGGGCCGAGGTGTTGCCGATGACGGTCAGGTCGCCGTGGTCGGAGAGCGTCTTGGCGCCCTGATCGATCTTGCCGTCCTCGTTCAGGTCGGCGAACTTGACCTGACCGGGGCGCGTCACCTTGTCGGAGGATTGCAGGAAGGACTGCGTGGCGTGGGAGTCGATGTCGTCCTGATCGCGGAAAAGGCCCTCGACGCGGTAACCCCAGATTTCGCCCAGCTCCATGCCTTCGTAATAGTCGTCGAGGTTGCCCGTGGGGTTGATGTATTTGGTCACCCACGTACGCGAATCCCAGACCATCGCCTTGACGCCGTAGCGGAACTCCTTGCCGGCCAGTCTGAAGCTGTCGCGCCAGCCTACGGAGAGCTCCCAGCCATTGGTCTTCAGCGAGGCGTTGTTGCCCTTGGGGGCCGCCGTGCCGTACACGGCGGGCAGGCTCACGCCGACGGTGTACATATCGGTCGTATAGCGGCGGTACCAGTCGAAGCCCATCGTCAGGCGGTTCTTGAAGAGGTCCAGATCGGCGCCGACGTCGTACGTGGTCGAGGTCTCCCACGTGAGCGAGAGCGGAATGGCGCCCGGAGCGACGGTGTAGGTTCCCAGCGCATTGCCGATGACCACGGTCGAGGACTTGAGGGTCATGTAGTCGATATACTTGTAGGGGTCGATGTTGCCGTTGCCCATCGAACCGGCGGAAAGGCGGATCTTGAAGTTGTCGAGCCAGCCCTCGGACCACCCCATGAACTTCTCTTCGGAGAGCCGCCAGCCCACCGAAGCCGAGGGGAAGAAGCCCCACTTCGAATTCTGGGGGAATTTCGACGAGCCGTCGTAGCGGCAGCTGAACTCGGCGAGGTAGCGCCCCTTGTAGCCGTAATTGGCGCGGAAGAAGGCTCCGACGTAGCTCCAGTCGTAACCGCCGACCGTGGGGTCGCTCGTCACGCCGTCCATCAGCCCGAAACTGGGCTTCGAAGGAACGGTCAGCCCCTCGCGCTTGACGGTCAGGGTGCGGTATTTCTTCTTTTCGAGATTCCAGCCGCCCAAAAGTTTGAGCGAGTGGTCGTCGCCCAGTTTGGGGGTGTATTCCGCATAGATGTTGCTCGAAACATAGTTCATGTCGTAACGGACGTTCTGGAGCGTGCTGCCCTGACTTTCATTGACCGTGATGGTCGATTCGGGTCCGGTATAGCCGGTGTACATGTTGGTCACGCGTTCGCGCGTGTTGCGCGAAAAGAGGTAAGACAGGTCGCCGGAGACCTTGAGCACGTCTTTCACGAGGTCGATCTCGACGCCGAGCTTGTCCTTGAGCGTGAATTTATCCTCCTGCTGGTAGCTCGTCCCTTCGGCGAACCCGGCGTAACCGTTCAGCACGGCGGCATAGGTCCACGTGCCGTCGGGATTGGTAATCAGGCTGACGGGCTGGCCGGAGTGTTCGACCATGCGCGGCACGAGCTGGTTGCTGTAGTAGAGCATCGGCTGGTGGTAGTCCACGACCGTGAAGTCCATGTTGTTGTTCAGACGCAGCCACGGGCGGATGCGCACGCTGCCTTTGGCCCGCACGTTATACTGCTTGTAGCGTTCGTCGCCGACGCGGTAGATGCCGTCCTGATCGTAAAAGCGGCCCGAAACGTAATAATCGGCGTTTTTGCCGCCGCCCGAAATGCTCAGGTTGTGCTCGTGCGAATAGTTCACGTCCTTGTAGAAGGCTTTGGTCCAGTCGGTATTGCCGAAATATTCGTATTTGCCGTTGTCGTTGATGCGCACGCGTTCGAGCGAGGGATCCGTACTGCGGCGGGCGAGTTCCCGGTACCACGAATCGGAATAGGGCACGATGTTGTTGATCGTCGAATTGAGCTCCTTCGAACCGTTGTAGTAGCCGTTCCATGCGTTGATATAACCCGTCGTCCACTCGTAACCGTCGGTCACGAGGTTGGGCTTGACGGTGCGCGAGTGGATTGAGAAACTGCCGCTGTAGGTGACGTTCACCTCGCCTTCGGAAGCCGACTTGGTAGTCACGAGAATCACGCCGAAAGCGCCGCGGGCGCCGTAAATGGCGGCCGACGATGCGTCCTTGAGCACCGATACGCTGGCGATGTCCTGCGGATTGACCGTTTCGAGGTCGCCCTCGACACCGTCGATCAGCACCAGCGCTCCGCCGCCCGAACCGATCGAGCCGGTACCGCGAATGTCGATGGTCGCCGCGCGCGAAGGCTTGCCGTCGCGCATCGAGATATTGAGGTTGGGGATGGCGCCCTGCAGCGAACGCGAGACGCTCGGATTGGAGCGTTCGGCGAACTGCCTGCTGTCCACCTGATCCACGGCGCCGATCAGGTCGCGGCGCTTGACCGAACCGTAGCCCACGACGACCACCTCTTCGAGGATCTGCTTGTTCTCGCGCAGCGTCACGTCGAGCGTACTCCGGGCGCCGACCTCCTCTTCGAGGGTCTGGAATCCCAAGTACATGAAGACCAGCACGGCGCCGCTTCCGGAAACGGAGAGCGAGTAGCGGCCATCGGCATCGGTGGAGGTGCCCGTAAGGGTGTTTTTCACCAGCACGCTCACGCCGGCCAGCGGTTCGCCCTGCTCGTCGGTCACACGGCCGGCGACGGTCTGCTTCCGCTGCTGCGCGGCGCTGCGCGCAGCCGGCGCATCGGACTGCGGAGGCGCGGACAGAGCAACCACCTTGTCCTTGATCTTATAGGAAATGCCGGTGCCGGCGAATACCGAAGCCAGCATCTCGTCGAGCGTCGAGCCGTTCAGCGCGACGTCCACATGGGGCAGGGTCCGTTCGCCGAGCGAAGTTTCATAGGAAAAGACCACGCCCGTCTGTTGGGTGAAAGCCGTCACCACCTCGCGCAGGGGAGCGTTGCGCAGCGACAGTTTCAGATCGTGGCGCTGCGCGGCGAAAGCGGCGTCGGCATCGGCCGCCGCGAACGACGGGAGCGTCAGGCCGGCGCATAACAGAGCCGCACACCACCCTTTCAGGAGTGAAGTAATCGATTTTTTCATTATGTTTCAGATTAGAATAAAGGAAGAAGTTTGTTTTAAGGCCGGTCCGAACGGCGGGTTCGGACTAAAGGATAGCAAAAGACTCTTGTTCCATAGGCTGAGCGGATTTGGGGTTGGGTTACTATTTATCGATTCAGCTGAATTATTTCGAAACGACAGCCCGACACGAACTGCAGCAGCTCCACGACGTCTTCGACCGAAGCGTCCTTCTGGAAACTGAAATTGTAGCGTTCGCCGGGTATCTGCTGCGCCCCGATGCGCAGGCTTACGCCGTAGGTCCGTTCGATGCGCGCGACGATTTCGGGCAGCGTGGCATTGTCGAGGGTGACGACCCCGTAACGGATCAGCAGCAGGTCGCCCACGGGCACTTCGTCGACTTCGAGCAGCTCGGCCTCGGCGTCATAGACGGCCTGCTGGCCGGGATGCAGGCAGATCAGGTTGCGGCCGCCGGCGTGCTGCAGGGCCACGGAGCCTTCGGCCAGCGTGGCTTCGGCGACCGGTTCGCCGCTGAAGGAGCGGACGTTGAAGACCGTGCCGAGCACGTGGACCCGGAATGCGGGCGCGGTGACGACGAAGGGTTGTCCGGCATCGTGCGTGACGTCGAAATAGGCCTCGCCGTCGAGTTCGACATTGCGGCCGTCGATGCGGAACGTATCGTCGTAGGAGAGCGTCGTACCGGGGCTGAGCCAGACGTCGGTGCCGTCGGGCATGGCCACGTGCATGGCCACGGTATCGGCGTTGTGGAAACGATGGACGAAAGGTGCGGTGGCGACCCGGTAGGTCATGAAAGCCGCGGCGAGCGCCACGGCGACGATTGCCGCCGCTGCAAAGCGGCGCAGCGGAATACGACGGCTCCTGCGGAGCGGAGCGTCGGCGCCGAGAGCGTCGATCCGCCGGTTGAGGCTGTTGAGCGAACGCACGAAACGGGCCTGCAGCTGCGTATCGGGACGCTGCATGCGGCCGCGCTGCCAGACGGCGCGCAGCTCGGCAAAGGTACGGCGGTTGTCGTCGCTGCTGCGAATCCACGCCAGCAACGCCTGCTCCTCCTCAGCAGTCGCAGTGCCGGAGAAGTAGGCGGTGAGCAGTTGCTCGTCGAAACGGGCGGTCGTGTCGTCTTGTTTCACGGTTCGGAATATTGGGTTTCTACCCTAAATACACCTCGCCGGGGCAAATCACCTATGCAAAAATGAAAAATTATCTGCCAAGAATATACATTGTCAAGAGAATCAGCATCTTATAGTGACTTAATTTTTGTCGGAGCTGCTTCAGGGCATTGTAGATATGGTTTTCGACGGTCGAAAGCGTAATGCCCAGCCGTTCGCTGATCTCACGGTTCGAAAGTCCTTCGATATGGCTCATGCGGAACACCTCGCGGCACTTGGGCGACAACGACTCGACCGCCGCATCGATTTGGCCGGCGATCTCCTGCGAGTAGAGTTTGCGGATCACCTCGCTGTCGTCGGGATCGTAATGGGCGTAACAGCTCTGTTCGATCTGCTGCGCCACCCACGACCGGTAGGCCGTGGCGTTGGCGCCCTTCTTGAGGGCGTTGAGCGAAGCGTGGTAGACCGAGCGGAGCAGGTAGCCCTGCAGCGTGCCGTCGTCGCGCAGGTTGTCGCGGCGGAGCCACACGCGCACGAAGACGTCCTGTACGACATCCTCCGCCCCGTCGTCCCCGACGAACAGACCGGCATAATTGACGAGCGACGCCCAGTAGATGCCGTAAAGTTCGTTGAAAGCGCCGCGGTCGCCGGCTTTCACCCTTGCTATCAATGTCGAATCTTCCACTTCGGTTCCGGTTAGACGTTTACAAAGATAGGGCTTTTTATCGTTTGTCCAAAAATGCCGCATCCCCGGCCGGCACATCCGGCCGCAGGGGCTGAAAGTACGGAAAAATACGTTTTCGCAAGCGTCAGGGCGTGTCAAACATACTTTTTGTGCATGGATGCGGACTGTTTTCCCGGCAAGATGACTTAAATTTGTACTGTTTGAAACGATATATTAACCTGATAATAACCGAAACATGAAGAAAAACATTCTCCTGACCGCCGCGGCCCTGCTGACAACTCTGGCAGGCGCGGCCCAGTGGCAGCCCGCAGGCGACCGCATCGGCACCGAGTGGGGCGAAAAACTCGACCCGCAGAACGTACTGCCCGAATACCCGCGTCCGCAGATGACGCGCACGCAGGTGCAGGACGGCTGGCAGAACCTCAACGGGCTCTGGAATTACGCGATTCTCCCGATGGGAGAGACGCCCGAAAAATACGACGGGCAGATTCTGGTGCCGTTCGCCGTGGAGTCGAGCCTCTCAGGGGTCGGCAAGCGTCTGGGCGACCGGAACGAACTCTGGTACAACCGCACCTTCACGATCTCCCCGAAATGGAACGGCAAACGCGTGCTGCTGCACTTCGGCGCAGTGGACTGGAAAGCCGACGTTTGGGTGAACGGCGTCTGCGTGGGAACGCACACCGGCGGCTTCACGCCGTTCGAATTCGACATCACGGCGGCGCTCAAGAAGGGCGACAACGAGCTGAAGGTACGCGTATGGGACCCCACCGACGCGGGCTGCCAGCCCCGCGGCAAGCAGGTAAACCGTCCCGAAGGCATCTGGTACACCCCCGTGAGCGGCATCTGGCAGACGGTATGGCTCGAAGCCGTGCCGCAGCAGTACATCAGGAACATCCGAACCACGCCCGACCTCGACCGCAAACTGTTTCGCGTGGAGACGGCCGCCTGCGGCGCGCAGCCGGGCGACGTGATCGAAGTGCGTCTTTACGACAACGGCACGAAGGTAGCCGAGGGCCGTGCGCTCAGCGGTGCGCCCGTGGAGCTGAACGTGGCGGAGCCTAAGTTGTGGAGTCCCGCATCGCCGTTCCTCTACGATATGGAAGTGGCGCTGGTGCGCAACGGCAGGAAGGTGGACGAGGTGCAGAGCTACACGGCGATGCGCAAATTCTCGATCGGCCGCGACGAAAACGACATCGTACGTCTGGAGCTGAACAACGAACCGCTGTTCCAGTTCGGTCCGCTGGATCAGGGCTGGTGGCCCGACGGACTCTATACCGCCCCGTCGGACGAAGCGCTGGCGTTCGACGTCGTAAAGACCAAGGAGCTGGGTTACAATATGATCCGCAAGCACGTGAAGGTCGAACCGGCGCGCTGGTACTACCATTGCGACAAGCTGGGCATGATCGTATGGCAGGATATGCCCAACGGCGACCAAGGTCCCCAGTGGCAGATGCACAACTACTTCAACGGCGCGGAGAAACACCGCTCGGCAGAGTCGGAAGCCAACTTCCGCAAAGAGTGGAAAGAGATCATCGACTGCCTCTACTCGGTTCCCTCGATCGGCGTATGGGTGCCCTTCAACGAGGCGTGGGGACAGTTCAAGGCTCCCGAAATCGCCGAATGGACCAAGGCTTACGACCCTTCGCGTCTGGTCAATCCCGCCAGCGGCGGCAACCACTACCTGACGGGCGACATCCTCGACACGCACCACTATCCGCACCCGCGCATGACGCTGCTCGACACCAACCGCGCGACGGTGCTGGGCGAATACGGCGGCATCGGGCTGGTGATGAAAGAGCACCTTTGGGAACCCGACCGCAACTGGGGCTATGTCCGCCTGAACTCGCCCAAGGAGGTGACGGACGAATACGAGAAATACGCCGACATGCTCTACAAGCTGATCGGGCGCGGATTCGCAGCGGCGGTCTACACGCAGACGACCGACGTCGAGGTGGAGGTGAACGGCCTGATGACCTACGACCGCAAGGTGATGAAGGTCGAGCCGGAGCGCATCCGCAGGATCAACGAACGCATCTGCAATGCGTTGAACAAATAGGAGGGGAAACGTCCGAAACGAAAGGAGGAGGTCTTTGCGGGCCTCCTCCTTATTTTATATTACAGGATTCTCCGTATCCGGGACGCCGGGGTCAGACGCATCGTATCGTAGTCGAGTCCCGAAATGACCGTCAGTCCGCAGCGGCGGCCGGGCGCTACTTCGCCCAGCTCGTCATCCATATCCAATGCCAGCGCACCGCCTTCGGCAGCCCACGAAAGCAGTTCGGGCAGCGGCACCTCCGGGAACATGCGCATCTCTTCGAATACCGACAGCCGGTCGTTCGAGGCCAGCGAGTCGGTGCCCAGACAGATGTCGAGCCGGTTGCGGCGCAGCAGTTCGACGGGCGGTTCGAGACGCGAAATATAGCGGTTGGAGCGGGGGCAGAGACACCACCGGACGGGAGCCGTGAAATGGTTCATGACGAGGTCGATGTCGCGCTGCGTAACGCAGCAGTTATGCACCAGTATCACGCGGCGGTCGCGGGGTACGCTTGCGACGAGCCGTTCGGCCGGAGAGCCGTAATGCAGGAAGTCGCAGGTGAAGCCGACCTTCCGGTACCACTCCCAAAGCGGGCCGCGGCGGACGAAAAGCTCGGATTCGGCGGGCGACTCCATGAAATGGACCGACAACGGCGCGGCGCCCTCGGCCGCGATCGCCCGCAGGGGCGCATCCTGTACCGAATAGAGCGAATGGGGCGTCAGCGAGGTATGCGGATGGCGGAGCAGGGGCCGCACGGAGTCGGCCGACGCCAGACGCAAACCGAAAAATTCGATGAATGTATGATAGGCGACGCGGCTGCGCTCTTTGACGGAGAAGGTCGTATCGCCGTTGGAGATGTCGCCGACGGCCTGCACTCCGGCCTGCCACATGGCGGCGTCGGCCGCCGCTACGGCCCGCAGCCGTTCTTCGGGGCCGAACCGCTCCCGGACCTGTCCCATGGCTCCGGCGAAACCCGCAAAACCGCACCCTTCGGGAATCGCGCCGCGCAGGTAGGAGAGTTCGAGGTGGCAGTGGGCATTGACCAGTCCCGGCGCCAAAACACCGGAGTAGAACTCGGTGCCCGGCATACGGTCGGGTGCGGAGCAGGTCCGCACGGAGAGGACACGACCGTCCGCCGCAACTTCGACGAGCGGGTTGCGGACGAGTCCCTGCGGCGTCCAGAGCAGGTTAGAGGCTATCCGTCGGGATGGCTGCGCGGAAGAATTCATCGGCGAAAATACGGATGTCGAGCTGCTGCATGTAGAGACTGTCCACGGCAGCGGAGGTTTCGGGCGTATAGTCGATCTTCAGGTCGCTGACCGTCAGCGAAGGACGCTGGGGCTTCCCGCGGAACTCGATGAAATCGACCCATAGCCGCCGGTGGGTGGTATCGACCGTAAAGCGGCGGGTGAAATTCTCCTGCCGGTCGCGGCGCAGGGTCGTCGTATAGACGTTGGTGCGGGTGCTGTCGCGGCGTTCGAGCCACACCACGCCCCGCAGGCCCTTTTCGTTGCGGTCAAGCGAATCGACGAGGTATTTGAGACTCAGGTTGTACTCGCCGGGCCGCACGTCGACGGAGAACCGCAGGCGGGCCGTATCGCGCAGCGAGCCGACGCGGATCAGCGAGTCGGCATAGACCGTGCGGGTGAAACTCCGGCGGGCGACGTTGTCGATCGTGTCGAGGACGGCGACTTCGCGGTTGTAATATTTGCCCTCGGCTTCGAGCATTTCGATCGCCAGCTCGACCACGTCGCCCAGACGGGCGCTCTTGCGTTTCGAGAAGTTGCCGATGGTGTAGTAGACGTCCTCGGTGGTATAGCCGTAACCGGCGAAGATCGGTTCGTAGATATTCAGCGAGTCGATGTCCACCTGTTCGCTGCCGATATAGGCGTTGGCGAGGAAAGCGTCGTGAAAAATCTGCGCCAGTTTCCTGTCGGGAATGATCTTGTGGCGGGCGCAGGCTCCGGCCAGAACGAGCAGGAACATGCAGAGGGATATGCGGACAATACGTTTCATAGCTTAACGTTGGATTTTATCATGCTGCGCACGGTAATATTCGAAATAACACAGGCAACTGCGCCGAAAGCGGCCAGCACCGCCGCGAGGTCGCCCGGACGGAATTCGACGGGATAACTCTTCGTGAGGAACGTTTCGGCCGGAATCTCGATCAGCCCGAAGCGCTGCTGCAGAAGCGTCGCACCGACGCCCAGCACCACGCCCAGCGCCGCGCCGAGCGCGCAGATAAGCAACCCTTCGCTGCGGAATATCGACCGCACGAGCGTCGTATCGGCGCCCAGCGCGCGCAGCGTCCCGATGTCACGCCGCTTCTCGACGATCAGCATTGCCAGCGACCCGACGACCGAAAACGAAGCGACGACCAGAACCAGCAGCGAGATGAAGAAGATGCCCCACTTCTCGTAGGTCATGATCCGGTAGAACGAAGCCCGCAATTCGTAGCGGGTGCGGACCCGGTAATCGCCGCCCAGCTGCTGCGCCACGGCGTCGCGGACCTGCACGGCATCGGCTCCCTCGCGCAGGCGCAGCACCAGCCCCGAAACCCGGCCGGGACGGCTGAAAAGCTCCTGCGCCATGCGCAGCGAAGCGAGGACATAGGTCCGTTCGGTTTCGAGGTCGAGCGTATAGACCCCGCCGAGGGGGATCGTTCGCCGCGTATAGTTGTCGAACGGCAGCAGCGACGAAAAGCTTCCCCGCCGCACGGCGTAAACGCCGACGTCGGCGTCGGCCAGCGTCCGCACGCCGAGCATGTAGGCCATCGACTGACCGATGACGAGCCGTTCGAGGTCGCCCACCCGCACCCGGTACTCTCCGGCAGCGACGGCGTCGGACAACGGGAAAACCGCTTCGTAGGCGTCATCGACGCCGCGGACCGTCGCGGTGGCCTGACGGTCACCGTGTTCCAGCAGGGCGCTCTCCTCCAGCACGAACGACATGGCCTCCACCCCCGGAATGCGTCTCAGCGCCGCGGTATCGACCGCGTCTGCCGCAAAGGTCTGCCCCTGCCGGGCCGAGACGGTCAGATCGGCGTCGAAGGCCGAACACATGGACTTGACAAGGCTCTCGAAGCCGTTGAAGACCGAGAGCAGGACGATCATCGCCGCAACGGGCATCGCTACGGCCGCAACACTCAGCCCCGAAATCAGATTGACGACCGATCGGGATTTGGGCGAGAAGAGGTAGCGGCGGGCGAAGAATTGCGGCAGCATGGCGTGAGGCCGGAAGGGTTAGTCGTTTTTGAGCGCCTGCTCGATATGGTCGATATACTCCAGCGAATCGTCGAGGAAGAACTGGATTTCGGGCACGTTCTTGACCTGATTGCGGATGCGCTGGCCCAAAGCGTGGCGGATGAACTTGTTGTTGCGGTCGAGCTCCTGCATCAATGCGGCGCTGCGCCCGAAGGGGAAGACGCTGACGTAAATCTTGGCGTAACCGAAATCGGGCGACACGCGCACGGCCGTGACCGTGACGAGCGAACCCCGGACGATGCCCTCGCCCTCCTTCTGGAAGATTTCGGCGACGTCCTTCTGTATCTGTTTAGCGATTTTCTGCTGTCTTGTCGTTTCCATGATGGTGAAATTTTATAATCCGTATTTGAAGACTTCGCGGTTCTTTTCGCGCTTGGGACGCGGTTTCCACGTCGAGAAGCCCTCCTTGTTGAATCGGTAGCTCAACCCGACCGAAACGGTGAGGTTGTCGAGCGGCGAACGCATCGGCGTCGCCCAAAACGGGTTTTCGGAACCGTCGATACCGTTGTCGGCGTATTTGTTGCGGTTGCGCACGATGTCCGAAAGTCCGAAGTAGTAGCGGGCGCGGACATTGATCTCGAAACGCCGGATCAGCAGCGCGATACCGCCGCCGCCCGCAAGTCCGTAGCCCCAGCGGTTGTCGCGCGGCAGTTTGAAGGAGTAGTCGCCCTTCCAGTCGGCCGCTCCCGAAGCTTTCGCCTCCTCGTTCTCATAGGTCGAAGAGAGGTGGTAGGAGAAAGTCGCCGCCGCTTCGAGGTAGACGCGGACATGGTTGCGGAAGAGGTAGAAGTGGGGCTGCCACACGATCGGCAGCACGATCGAATTGACGTTGCGCGTGTAGTAGCGGTAATCCTTCTTCTCCTCGACCATCGAGGCGTTGGTGGCCAGCGAGAATCCCTGCTGCAGGAATTCGAGGTCGATGCCGAAGCCGCCCACGAAACGCTGCTGGCCGTAATAACGCCACGTAAGCCCGGCGGTATAGGAACCCCATATAGCCTTCATCTCCTGCTTGGGGTCGAGCCGCGAGCTGGCCATGCCGTAACCCGCCGTGAAGCCGAGCGTATGCTGCGCCGACGCGCCCTGCCACGCAACGGCGGCAAAGGCGAGAAACAGCAGGGTTTTAAGTTGTCTCTTTATCATAACGCTATCGGTTAAACATGCCTCCGGTAGAGTTCATGCTGTTGTTCATGCCGCCGCCGAAACCGCCGAAGCTTCCGAAACCGTTGGCGTTGTTCTGGTTGTTCTGGTCGTGGCTGTTGCGGTTGGTTTTCGGTTCCTTGGCGCGTTTCTCCGCCTCGCGGCGCAAACGCTGCGCCTCACGCTCGTCGAGCAGGCGCGAAAGCGATTCCATCGTCACCGGAGCGAAGACCCGGTTCATGTCGATCGAAAATTCGACCTCCCAGTTGGTCTTGGTCGCAAAGGTGTCTTCGCCTTCGTCGTTGGCATAGATTTCGGCCCGTTCGGGCTGGAGCCGCTCGACCACGTTGCCCGTATCCCACTTGCCGTTGCCGTTCATGTCCTCGATGATGCGGAATTTGATCTCCCCCGCAGGAACGTAATTGAACTGCCAGTCGCCGGTGGTGACGTCACGTTTCTCCTGCTTGAGCGCATTGCTGCCGTCGAGCAGCTGGAGGATGTATTTGGCCTTGTCGTCCTTGCCCTTGACATGGATTTTCACGGTGGCGAACTTTTCGGGATCGAGCACCGTGTATTTCCTGACGATCGAGTCGTTGGAGAAGCCCGCGACGTCGGTAATGGCGCCCTTGGGAATGGTCAGCGTATATTGTCCGCCGCTCGTCCACGGCGCCTCGATATGCCAGCGGCGCAGCAGGCCCGTGTCGCGCACGAAGCGCACCGGAACGTCCTCGATGCTGTTGTCGGACCGGGTGAGCGTCAGAAGCATGGCCGCCGAATCGAGCCGGGTAAGCGGATAGTCGAAATCGACGGTCAGGTTGTTCTCAGGATTGATTTCGCCCGTGAGCGGAAGCTTATAGGCGAAGGGATTCTCCTTCTTGGGTTCGACCCACTTCTCGCCGGCCGCCTCGGCCTTGCGGCGGTCGCGTTCGAGTTTCTCGCGCTCCTTCTCCTGCTCTTTGGTCTCGATCAGCCGCCAAGAGAGTTTCAGCGGTTCGGTAACCTCCTGCAGGACATTGACCGTATCGTGCTTGAAGTAGGTGATTTCACCCTTGATCGTATCGGGCAACGCCGAAGAGGGCATGTTGAACCACAAGGCGATGGTGTCGCGCCCGACGGTCTGCGGATCGACGATGACGCGGTCTTCGGGAATGCTGTCGAAGCGGATGCGTTCGATGCGCGGATGCGCAGCTCCGAAGTAGAGCATCGCCTTGTGCTGCAGAGGCCGTTCGGTCTGCGAAAGCAGCTGGCGGCGGAACGCCTTGTCGGTGAACATGCGCAGATAGAGCTGCGGCTCGGCCGTGACATATTGGCGGATCGAGTCGTACCACATGGCGAAGTCGGGCATCTCGGCCGGATTGTAGCTCTTTTCGAGGAAGCCGACCTGATCGGAACCGGGTTCGTACATCTGGTTGTCGTTCTTGTCCTGAACGGCGTAAACCCGGTAGGGGATCGGCTTGAGGTTTTGGGCGATGAAGATGCCGTTGTTTTCGGCACGGGCGATTACGGCGGGCTTGTACTTGAAGATCGTCGAGTCGTATTCGGCCACGTTCTCGACCGAATCCGCCGGGAAGAACCAGATGAACGACTTCGACACCGAGTCGGCCTTGTAGCTGTCGGCCGTATAGCCCGAAAAGATCATCGAGTCGATCGTGGGACCGGTCGAAAAGACATAGCGCATCGAATAGAGGGGGTTGCCCTCGTTGTTGTCGCGCACGGCGCTGCCGAAGTTGAGCGCATAGGTCGTATTGGCTTCGAGCGTATCGCGCAGCTGGACGACGATGCCTTTGCCGCGCATCGAAACCAGCGGCTTCTTCTTCATCTGGGGCGAGGTGAAGAACTCCTTCTGCTGGTCCTTGAGCTGCACGAACTCGTCGAATTCGATGTAGATCTTCTCGTGGTGCACGATAGGCCGGTTGACCGAGAAGTTGTCGGGCGTCATGTTCAGAATGACCGGCGGCAGGGTGTCGCGGGGACCGCCCGTGGGGGTCATCATGCTCGCGCAACGGCTCAGGAACGCCGTGGCGAAGAGCAGCAGGACTGCGGCGCGCAGCAGGCGCAGGATATTTCGTTTACGGGTCTGCATCGTTATCTCTTGCTTGCTTTTTCAGGCTCCTTGGGGGCCAGTTTGTCATTGACCACGCGCCAGCCGCCCTCCTCGACATAGAGGTATTCCTGCTTCCACGGGCGGAAAACGACCGGAAGGAAGTTTACGGGCTGGCCGCCCTCGACGATCTCGACCTCCTGCTGCGAGTAGGCGTAGAGCTGGTTGACGGGATCGGTCACGACCACCATCAGCGTCGGACTGCTGACCTTCATGCCGTAAGTGCCCGACTCCTTGGAGTAATAGGCTTCGAAGTCGGGGCTGGTCCGCGTCTGCTTGGGATCGCTCTTCGAGGTAATGATCCGCTGCGCCGCATCGTTGTAGGAGTTGATCTTCCATGCGGTCGTATCGACGGCATAGGCGTAAACCCTGAGGTTGGACGGCACGGTGGGTTCAGCGCCCTCCTCGGCCTGAAGCTGCGCGGTGACATGGCTGTCGATATAGATCGGGGGTGTATAGGAATCGTTGAACATGAGCCACTTGCCGTCTTTGTAGGAGTAACCCTGTTTCCACCGCTTGAAAATCAGCGTGACATAGATTTTAGGGGTGTTTTCCGGCACTTCCTGCTGCGTATAGCCGTAAAGTTCATTCTTCGTGTCCACGGCGACCACCATCACCGAGGACCTGTCGAACGACATCTGGAGCAGCCCCTCGACGCCCTCCTGCTCATAGGGTTCGCCCGCGGCGAGCGGCGTGGAGATCTTTTCGTTGCGGTTGCCCCGCTGCGAAATTACGCCCGCGAGCGCATCCTTGTAGGAAGCGACCTCCCACGAAGAGGTGTCGGCCGCAAAGGCATAGAGCTTCGCGTCGGCAAGAATCTGCGTCGGATCGCCCGATTTCTCCTGCTCCAGCGGCTTGAACACATAGGTCGTCTTGTACGAGACGTCTTTGAAACACCCCGTAAACAGCGCGGCCGCGGCAAGAAACAGTATGATTCGTATTGTCTTCATCTCCGGAATTTACTTGTTACGAAGCTCTTCGAGCATCTCCCCCACGGTCCGCCCCGTAACCGGATGGCGGCGCTGGCGCATGATCTCGCAGAGCGGCACGAGTGCGAATTCCCGCTCGCCCATGAGCGGATGCGGCACGGTAAGGCGTTCGCTGTCGATCACCTCGTCGTCGTAGAAAAGGATGTCGATATCGATCGGCCGCGAGGTATAGTTCACGCCCGTGCGGGCTTTCTCGACAGCTTCGGCGGCGCGGTTGCGGCCCAGCTCCCGTTCGATGGCCTGCACGGCGTCGAGCACTTCCAAAGGCAGCAGGTCGGTCGAGACCTCCAGCGCCTGATTGGAGAAAACCCCGTCGGCGTCGAAGCCCCAAGGCTTGGTTTCGTAGCGGTGCGAACAGCGCAGCACGGCGCCGACCTTCGCGTTGACGAGCTGCTGGGCCGCCTGAAGCGTCCGTTTCACATCACCGGAATTGCCGCCGGTCAAAAGTACTACACGTGCCATAACTCAAAGTCGTTTTATCATTTTGCTCACCGAAAGCGCAAAATGGGTGAATACGATCGTCGGATTTCCGTTCTGCGAAATCTGCGCCAAAGCGCATTCGATCTCGGCAATGAGCGGTTCGATGTTCTGCGATCCGACGAATGGGGCGAATTTGGAACAGAAAGCCAGCTCCTCGCCCCAGAGGTAGCTGATTTCGTTTATGCCCGCATGGAGCATGTAACTCTCGCGCAGCAGGCGCGAAGCGTCGCGCAGGAAGGCCCGCTGCTGCTCGCGCGAAAGCTGCGCGGCCTCCTCGGCCCACGTCACCAGCTCCAGATGCCTGTCATTGTAGCTCAAACGCATCAGCCCGCAGAAGAGTTCGAAGTTCTCTTTGCGCAGGGCGTCGCTTTCACCGGCCACGAGGTGCTGCAGCTCCACCAGATCGCCGCCGGCCAGACGGGCGATGTTCCGGGCCTTGACCGGGTCCGTAACGCCCCGCTCCTGCGCCGCGCGCTCCAGCACGTCGGGCGCGATACGCGGCACGGCGACCTCCTGCGTGCGGGAAATGATGGTCGGCAGCAGCCGTTCGGGCTGTTCGGAGATCAGCAGGAAAAGCGTCTTTTCCCACGGCTCTTCCAAAATCTTGAGAATCTTGTTGGCCGCCTCCTCGTTCATCGCTTCGGGCAGCCAGATCAGCATGGTCTTATAGTCGGCTTCGAAGCTCTTGAACGAAAGTTTGCGAATGATGTCGTCGGCTTCGCGCGCGGCGATCATGCCCTTGAGGGTCTTGCCCAGATCGAGGCGGTCGTACCAGTCCTGCGCCGAGAAATAGCCGCCGCGCTCGGCGAAAAGCCCGCGGAACAGCGGCAGGAACTCGTCGCTGCGCATCACCTCGCCCGACTTCTTACCCTGTTTGTTGACCGGGAAGACCAGATGCAGGTCGGGATGGGCCAGCGCAGCGATCTGCTTGCAGTCGGGACACTCGCCGCACGAATCCCCGCCGCGGCGGTGGCGGCAGCAGAGGTACTGCACATAGGCGACCGCCAGCGCAAGAGCACCCGCCCCGGCCTGCCCCGTGAAGAGCTGGGCGTGGCTGATGCGTCCGGCGTCCACGCTCTGCACCAGATGCCGTTTCAAATCCTCCTGTCCCGTTATATCCGCAAACCGCATGTCTCGTTACTTCTTTTTTCCGTTTTTCAAAACCGTCTGCCGCACGGCGACGGCCAGCAAAGCCAGCACGACGCACGCAAGGACGACCGTACGCCCCGCGCCCCGGTCCATCGAGAGGGCCAGCACCCCGCCGACGAAGAGCGCGAAACTCACCGCCAGCACTACGATCTTCTCTTTTGCACTTTGTCTCATCGCATTGCCAGCCCTTCTATTTTCTTTTCAAGGCCGCCTTCACCAATGCCGCAACGTCGATCCGCTCCCGGCGGACGAGGTAGAGGGCATAGGCCGCAAACAACACTATATTAAACGCATAGGCGATCAATTTATTGCCGCCGCAGGCCGTCACGGCTTCGCACACGGCGAAAACCGCGAGCGCCGCGGCAACATACTCGCCGATACGCCGCCAGTCATAGGGCGTCGGATAGAAACGGCGGTTGAGCCACCAGCTCACGGCGACCATCGTCGATTCGCTCGCCAGCCGCGCCCATGCGGCTCCGTAGTAACCCCAGACGGGGATGCACCAGAAGCCGAAAACCAGCATCGAAACCAGACCCGCGCCCGTAACCACAATAGCCAGCGAGGTCTTCTCCTCGCGTTTGTACCAGAACGACAGGTTCAGCCAGACGCCCGTCAGCACATTGGCACCGAGGACCACCGGGAGAATGAAAATCCCCTCGCGGAAGTCGCGGCCCACGATCAGCGCGAAAACGTCGCGAAACAAGGCGATGCCGAGAAAAATCAGCATCGAAGCCATGACGTAGTATTTCAGCGCCGCGGCGTTCATCTGCACGAAATCCGACTTCTTGAAATTCGACAGGAAGAACGGCTCGGCGGCAAGCCGGTACATCTGGTAAAAGAGCATCATCACCACGGCGATCTTCGTAATGGCGCCGTAGATACCTACCTGCGCCATGGCTCCTTCGGGCACGAGGTATTTGATCAGCTGCCGGTCGATGAATTCGTTGGCCGTGCCCGCCAGTCCGCCGACCAGCAGCGGCAGCGAATAGGCGAAGACCGCGGCCAGCAGCGCCCAGTTGATCTTGGGCACGGTGCGGTCCACGGTGGCGAGGATGACCAGCCACGTCACGACGCTGGCGATCAGGTTGGCGACGAAGACCCAACCGACGCCGAATTCCGTAGCGAAAAGCCCGGCGACGCCGAAAGCGACGACCAGCGCTACGTTCATCACCACGTTCAGCGCCTTGATGCCGACGAACAGCAGCGCCCGTCCCTGCTCGCGCAGCCGCGAGAAGGGGATGCAGGCCCAGACGTCGAAGAGGATGATAAGCCCCACCCAGACCACATATTCGGGATGTGCGGCATAAGCCTCGCCCATCAGTCCTGCGACGCCGTTGCGGAACGAAGCGACAAGCACGAAGAACACCACGGCGGCGAGCGATGTAACGCCCCACGTCGTGGCGAAAAGCCTGCGTTTGGCGGCCCGAACGTCGCCCCCGGCCTCCTCGGCCTTGGCCGAAAAACGGAAGTAGCTCGACTCCATGCCCATCGTCAGCAGCGTAAGCGCCAGCGGAATGAGGGCATAGATGTCCGTGACGATACCATAGGTCTCCTGCCCGAAAATACGGGTATAGTAAGGCGTGAGCAGATAGCTCAGAAACCTCACCACAATGGTGCTGATGCCGTAGACGGCGGTTTGTTTGGCCAATTTTTCGAGCATGGCAGACGATTTGCAGTCGACAAAGATATTGCACGCCGGGCTTTGCGCCCGACAAAGATACAAATTTTAGCCGGAAACCCCGCATAATGCCGTTTCTTTCGGCAAGGCAAGATAAAAACGTCCCGGAAGCCGGACAAAGCCCCTGACAATCGGACCGAACAGCGTATTTTCCGCCCAAAATGATATAAACAAAATTGTGAATCAATATCTTTTATTCTTGCAGAAAAAATACTTTTTTATGAAATTTGCATGAAATTTCCATAATGAGTGTTGTTCAATCCGAAAATTATTTTCTAATTTTGTCCTGTCGCAAACCGACAGACATACGGAAAGTGTTTTTCACTCTGTCCTTACAAAGAAATCTGACAGTTTCAACGTGAATCGGGGCAATGAACAGCACTCATTTTCTTGTTTAGATAGATTCGGCCAAAACAATTTTGCGCCGCAATTTTCGTATCTATTCAAGTGTGGGGTAAAGCATTCGTTTATTCGATTCTGGGTTTTGTCAGAACCTCTTTGTAGATGAACGAAAACAGCTCCACACTTTCTTTTTGTACAACCCACTACATGTAACACCCGCCTTGTGGAGCTACGAGGGGGGGGGAATTTGCCGAATATCAGCCGGATACTCATCTCGAATGAAACGGCATATCGAAGAATTGCCCGATGGAACAACCTTGTATACGCAGTTGTCCGAGTTCCGAAACCCGGCACGTATCCGAAAGAATACGGTCCGGGAGCGTCCGTTTGAGGATGATCCGTATACATGCATGCAGACGAACCTGATCGAAGATACGGCCATGAAATTCAGAATCTTTCTTTTGTTATGCGCATCGCTCTGGGGATGGAACGTCCGGGGGCAGAGCGTAGCTTTGAAAACAAACGTACTGTCCGATGCTTTTATGAATATAAACCTCGGAGTAGAAACCGGTCTGGCCCCGAAATGGACATTGGACATCACGGGCGATTTCAACGCATGGACGCTGTCGCACGGCCGCCGCTGGAAACACTGGCTCGTGCGCCCCGAAGCGCGGTTATGGTTCTGCGACCGTTTTGCAGGACATTTTATAGGTTTCCACGCGCACGGAGGGCAGTACAACA
This sequence comes from Alistipes sp. DJF_B185, assembly GCF_964250025.1. Taxonomy (NCBI): domain Bacteria; kingdom Pseudomonadati; phylum Bacteroidota; class Bacteroidia; order Bacteroidales; family Rikenellaceae; genus Alistipes; species Alistipes sp. DJF_B185. The sequence continues at coordinate 665,031 of NZ_CAXUDY010000001.1, read as the reverse complement.
TCGGAGGCGTGAAAAACGGAATCTCGTTCTTGGGTTCCGATCTCTCGAAACTTTCGGACTACCGCTATCAGGGCTGGTTCATAGGCGCCGGCGTCGCCTACGGATACGCTTGGATACTCGGCAGGCACTGGAACCTCGAAGCCGAAATAGGCGTGGGATACGTCTACACGCAATATGACAGCTTCCGATGCGTAGGCTGCGGAAAGAGAGTCGAGAAGGACAAACCGCATCATTACGTGGGGCCGACCAAAGCGGCCGTCAATCTGGTTTACGTATTCTAAATGCTCGCTGCAATGAAACGAACGATTTTTTTCCTGTCGCTGCTGCTGGGAACGAGTCCGCTGCCGCACGCCCAAGAGATAGACGGGGTCACGGTCGGAAACCTGAAGATGGATCGGAACGGCGAATATCTGGTCGTGGAGATGGATGTCGAACTCTCCCGGCTGGAGGTAGAGGCGAACCGCGCCGTACTTCTGACTCCCCGGCTCGTGAACGGAGCCGATTCGGCCGACCTGCCCGCCGTCGGCATCTACGGCCGGCGCCGCTACTATTATTATGTAAGAAACGGCGCAAGCATGCTGTCGGGCGACGGCGAGACAAGTTTCAAGGCCGCCGAAAAACCCGAACGGGTAGCCTATCACGTCATCGTGCCATACGACGGATGGATGAACGGCGCCGCACTCCGGCTCTCCCGCTGCGATTACGGCTGCTGCAACACGGTGCTCGCCGCCCGGCAGGGCCTGCTGGGACACTTCGAGGAACCCGTCCCCTACACTCCCCGGCCTGTCTACGTCCGGCCGACGGCCGAGGCCGTCAAAAGCCGCTCGCTGAGCGGGTCCGCGTTCATAGACTTCCCGGTGAACAAGACCGTCATCTATCCCGACTACCGCCGCAACACGGCCGAACTGGGCAAGATAGAGGCCACCATCGATTCGGTGCGGAACGACCGGGACGTGACGATCACATCGGTATGGCTCAAAGGCTACGCATCGCCCGAAAGTCCGTGGACGCACAACCGCATGCTGGCCATAGGCCGTACCGAAGCGCTGAAAAAACATATCAGACAACTCTACCGCTTCGATGAGGGGGTCATCGAAACCGATTACGAACCGGAGGACTGGGCCGGACTGCGCAGCTATGTCGAATGCTCGAACCTGACGCACCGCGCGGAGATACTCGCCCTGATCGACAGTTCGCTCGAACCCGACGCCAAGGAGGCGAAAATCAAACGCTCCTATTCCGAAGAGTACGATTTCCTGCTGAAAAACCGCTATCCCGCGCTGTGCCATACGGACTACCGGATCACGTACACCATCCGCACGTTCAGCGACGCGCAGGAGATCCGGCACATCATGCTCACGCAGCCGCAAAAACTGAGTCTCAACGAATTCTACTTGCCCGCACAAGCCTGCAGCCCCGGTTCGGACGAATTCAACGAAATATTCGAAACGGCCGTACGCATGTATCCCGAAGATACGGCGGCGAACCTCAACGCGGCGAACACGGCCATGCAGAAAGGCGATCTGAAAAACGCGGAACACTATCTGCGAAAAGCCGGGGAGTCGCCCGAAGCCCTCTATGCGCGGGGCGCATACGCCATGCTTACGGAGGAGTACGAAACGGCCGCCGGCTATCTACAGGAAGCCGAGAAGGCCGGCATACGCGAGACCAGAGAGGCTTTGGAACAGTTGCAAAAACGGAACAAAAAATAAAACTTCAATCACATCTCCTATGAAACTGAAAAACATCCTTTGCGGGATACTCGTTTGCGGAGCATTCTGCGCTTGTTCGGACCAAGAGCCCGAAAACAGCAACAAGCCCGGATCATTCGACGGGAAAGCCTATCTGAGAGTCAACATCACCGACGCGAACTCCACGCGCGCGACCGGAGGCGACTTGGAATACGGCGACGCGGCCGAGCACGAAGTGGTCAACGCCGACTTCTTCTTCTACGATACGAACGGCATATTCATCGCCCGTGCAAACGTCTGGGACAGCGGCACGGAGAATGAGGACAACCCCGCGGGCAACATCGAATTCTTCGGAAAATCGGTCATCGTGCTGAAGGGCCTGACCGAAACCAACCACCCGAAACACTTGGTCACGGTGCTCAACACGCCGGAGGATTTCGAGCCGGCAAACACGCTGGACGGGATGAAGACACTGCTTGCAGGCAGCATCTACAACGGGTCGCACTTCACCATGAGCACCACCAGCTACGGCCGCACGGCGGCGGTTCCCTACTTCGTGACGGAGGTGAGCGAATCGGACTTCAAGAAGGAGCTGGACGAGGCGCAGAACGCAACGCCCGTAGACATCTACGTGGAGCGTCTGGCGGCGAAAGTCACCCTGCGCGTGGACAACGATAAGCTCGTTCCGGTCGATGGGAAACCCGGAATCTACAAGGTCAAGGTGACTGTCGCCGGAGACCCCAACCAACAGGAGCAGGGAACGCAGACCGGAGCGGCCGACATCTACGTCCGATCCCTCGGATGGGGGGGGGCTGAACGCCACCGCCAAGGATTCCTACATCGTCAAGAACATCGAAACCGCATGGTCGGATGCGGACCTCGGATTCGTTTGGAACGATGCGGTCTGGTTCCGCAGCTACTGGGGAAAGTCCTACAACTACGGCAAACAGGACGGCAAGTATCCCGACGTTTCGGCAGAAGCCGCAGTCGCCGAATACCTGAATTACATCAACGCCGACAAGCTTACCAAACAATTCGGGCAGTCAGCCTATTGCGCCGAGAACTCCAACACGTCGGAAATCGTATCGGAGTATCTCCATTCGGCCGTGACGAGCATCCTGCTCAAAGCGCAGATCCTCGACGAGAACGAACAGCCGCTGGAGATGATACGCTACAACGGAACGCTCTACAAACGCAACGACTACCTGAACTACGTGCTCAACACGCTTCAGAAAGGCAACAAGCTGAACCTGTACTGTCTGGAAGACGAGGCGACCGGAAAATACGTGCAGATAGATCATGACTGCGTCGAGCTGGCCAACGACCGCGACGGAAAGGTATACCTGAAACTGAAACCGCTCGCCGCAGGCACCTCGCTGTACAGAAAATCGGGCGAGACGTATGCCCCGGCCACTGATACCGAGCTCGGCGAGGTCGAGAAGAACATGAAGGATTTCAACGCCTACAACGAAGCCATCGGCTACAAGGACGGACTGATGTACTACAACATCCCGATCGAGCATCTGAACAACGCCGCGACGACCACCGACGCCGAAAACAAACGGGTGATCCCCGTCGCCAAGTACGGCATCGTCCGCAACCATCACTATGTGGTGACCGTCAACAGTCTCACGAAGATCGGCAAAGGCATCTTCGACCCCGAAGAGGAGATCGTTCCCGGAAAGAATGACGAAAAGGATACCTATTACGTAGGCGCCCGGATCAATATCCTCTCATGGAAGATCGTCAACCAGAACGTAAATCTGTAGTTTCCGGCAGCCTCTTCGCGGAAGGGGCTGCCCCGGTCCGGACCCGATGAACTAAACAGAGTGACAGAGATGGGCACATCGTCTTACATATACGCAATAGGCAAAAGGACGCTCGCGGCGATCGTCTGCGCCCTGACGCTGCTGGGCTGCGACAGCGTGATCTACGACGGCGAGGGCGACTGTTCGGTAAATTACCGGGTGAAGTTCCGCTACGACATGAACCTCAAATTCGCCGACGCATTCGCCCGCGAGGTCGAGTCGGTAACGCTCTATCTGCTCGACGGCGGCGGCAGGGTGGTCTGGCAGCGCACGGAAAGCGGCGAAGCCCTCGGCAAAGAGGGATACGCCATGGAGGTGGACGTCGCTCCGGGAACCTACGACCTGCTGGCATGGTGCGGATCGACGGACAAAGGTTCGTTCAGAATCCCGGAATCGGCATCCGGAAAGGAGCTGACCTGCACGCTGATGCGCGAATCCGGAACCGACGGGACGGGACACGTCCGCGAAGACCTCGACAGGCTCTACCACGGCTATCTGCCGAATCAGACCTTCGGCGACACGGAGGGCACCTATACCTACGTCGTACCGCTCGTGAAGAACACCAACAACGTTCGCGTCGTATTGCAGCAGACGTCGGGAGAGCGGCTCGACGAGAAGCGTTTCTCGTTCCGGATCACCGCCGAAAACGGCCGGATGGACTGGGACAACCAGCTGCTGCCGGACGAACCGGTGACCTATCATGCGTGGCACAAGCAGTCCGCGACGGCCGGAACAGCGCTTCCCGACCTCCCCGACGCCGTGACGTCGGTCAATGCCGTTATCGCAGAGCTGACCACCGCACGGCTAATGGTGCGCGACAAGAGCGCGACGGTCCGGGCGGAAACCGGAACGAATCCGCCGCAACTACAGCCGGAGGAATTGCCGGAGGAGCGCAAGATGAGGCTGACGGTGCGCGACAACGACACCGGAAAGACCGTTCTCAGCATCCCGCTGGTGGACTACGCCCTGCTGGTCAAAGGCGAATACCGCCGGGATATGGACGAGCAGGAATTCCTCGACCGCATGGACGAGTACAACATCGTATGCGTGCTGGGAGAGGGAATGCGCTGGGTCAGCATGAGCATCAACATCCATTCGTGGAAAATGGTTTGGCAAAATACGGGAATCTGACAATTTACGCACATGTCACCGAACGGAATCATACGCATTTTCATCTGTCTCGCGACGCTCGCCGGCGCGACGCTCGTGTCGTGCCGCCGGACCGGACATGAAGAGCCGGTCCCCGGAACCGGCACGGAGCGGCCGGACGACGTGCGGGTAAGTTTCCGCATCGCGCTCGGCAGCACGAACGGCACGCGGGCGGGCGGAACGCCCGAAGGCTCGTACGACGACGGCACGCAGAGCGAATTCGAGAACGGGATCGACCTCGAAAACGGGAATTACAGATTCTTCTTTTTCGATGCGCAGAACCGATACCTCTCCGCGTTCCAGACGGTGGAGCTTATCCCCGACGGAAACGACTCCGACCGGTCGAAAACGTATGAAGTAGTCGGAAAAACGGACAAGATGCCGCCCGCGAATTTCAAGGTCGTCGCACTGGCGAACTGGCCCTCCTACCCCGAAAAAATGACGGCGGGAGAGACGACGATCGAGGAGCTTTGCACGGCGGAAAGCAGCCGTTACACGTTCTCCGCACCGTTCGTACTGTCCCGCGAACGGCTGATTCCGATGTACGGCGTAAAAAGCTGCGAGGAGATGACTTTCACACCGGGGATGCTCACCCATCTGGGGACCGTCCACCTGCTGCGCGCCATGGCCAAGGTAGAGGTGAGCTGCAAGACATCGGGCTGGACGCTCGAAAAGGTCGAACTGCTCCGGTACAATGCGACGGGATGCTGCGCTCCGAGTGGGGTCTACTCGCAGGACGACTATGTCAAGGGAAACTACGCCGGCGACTACACGGACGCCGTGCATCTGCCGGACGGCAGGAACGACGAGGCCCCGAAAACACGCGCATTCGACCGCACGGCGGACGGGCGCTTCATCGCCTACGTCCCCGAATACCGGAACGTCGCGGCAGGGACCGCGAACCGCAAAGCGGCCGACGCCGCCGAAATGCGGGTCCGATTCAAGGAGGCGCCCGGCAAGGAGTATGCCGTAGAATTCAAATACTACAACGCGCCGCCGGAAGGCAGCGCCGTCGGAGATCCGTTCGACATCCGGCGCAACTATTACTACAAATTCTCGATTTCGAAGACATCCGAACCGGATCTCGTCGTAGAGGTATTTCCCTACGAACTGGTCGAACTCGATCCCGGATTCGGACTGTTACCCTAAACAGACGACTGAAACGGATGAAAAGCAAAGCGATATATTACCTGCTGCTGGGCGGCATGCTGTTCGGATTCGGTTCCTGTATGCGCGACGACTTGGAAGCGGACGCGGGACCGATCGGCAAGGGCGAAAGCCGCGTATCGTTCGCCGTGACCTTTCAGGCCCTTTCGAACCTCTCCCTCGGAAAAACCCGCAGCCTCAATGGCGACGAGATCGCCGAAATCGAAGATATCTTCATCGCATGGTACAACGAAGACGGCTCGCTCGCGGGAAACGCCTACCGGACACGGGAGCAGATGAAGATTTCGGACCCCGACCGGGAAGGAAGCCCGTCAGAACAGACCACGCAGCGGGCCGAATTCACGTGCAACATTCCCTACGGACGTTACCGGATCTACGCCGTGGCCAACATGGGCGATCTCGCGGCAAGCACCCGATATGCTGAAAAAATCGCTCTGGAGGAGGATTTCAGGCGGATCGCCCCGGCATGGGAGACCGCCCCCGAACTGACGCGGAACAACGATCAGATGTCCGGCTACTTCACGGCCAACAAACCGGAATCCGGAGCGGTCCGGGGCGAAGCGCCGCTGCTGACGATCAATTCGGCCAAGCCGACGATCCACGCATGGCTGCGCCGTCTGGCATCGAAAGTCACGATATCGTTCGACACGAAGAATCTCTATGACAACGTCTATATCTACATCAAGTCCGCGCGCATACACAACATACCCCGGTCCTGCACGCTGCTGGACGCAAACGACGAACAGCGCATCAAGGACCCCGACAACGACGTATGGTTCGCCGGCGACACGATCGAATACGGTCAGGGAACCGATTTCAACCAGTGGCCGCGCCTGACAAAAGGCTCCAACCCCTTGGGAGGAACCGCCCAATCCAAGGAGCAGCTGCACGCCAACGACGCCCGGTCGCTCTTCTTCTACGAAAACATGCAGGGAAAGGGCAAGCTCAAATGGCAAGATGTGTCGGGCGACAACCAGCACATATCCTTCCTGGACGGCAACGACCCCGACGATCCGGGATACCGCGACGGCAAGCCCTGCGGCACCTATATCGAAGTGGAGGGTTTCTACATCTCGAACACCGCGGAGAACCCCGGAAAGGGCGCGATATTCTACCGGTTCATGCTCGGCAAGAATGCCGACGACGACTACAATGCGGAACGCAATTTCCACTACAAGCTCACGATGCGTTTCCAAGGCAGCGCGAACGACGTGGACTGGCATATCGACTATAATGAGGACCCCGGCATTTACGTCCCCAATCCCTATTACATCTCCTATCTGTACGACCACTCGATGATGCTTCCGGTGAAGATCAAAGGCAAACCCGTCGGAAATCTGAAAGCCGAGATCGTGGAGAACAACTGGGGCCCGTACCAAGCCGGCGACGAGTTCGAATACTACCCCGACGAAGTCTACTCCCTGAGCGGAAACCCGACCGCGGGCAATGTCACTACCGCAGACCCCGATAATCCGAAGATCAAGGACGGCCCGTGGAACGGATTTCTGTCGCTGGCCGCGACCCATATCAACTGGATCGGACGCGACAAATCTTTTTGGTGCGGCTACAACTACTTCTACTGGCTCCAGAAAGACTTCGGAACGGCCCTTTCGGGAGAAAGTCTGGAGGCGTACGGCGAAGCGCTGCTGCTTCCCCAAGAGAAAGGGCAGGCGCCCCGCGGATACCGGGAGTACGAGCTTTCGAAAAGCGGCACGATCGACGGAGGGAACAACGGCGACTACATCGTCACGATCGACGAGGCGAAAGAGAGGACCGTCCTGCAGATTCCGTGCTACACGCGGGCATTGCAGCTGGTGAGTACGACCGGATTTTCGGGCAACAACCCCTATTTTTCATACAGACGCTCGGCGAAGGTGAAACTGACCGTCCAGCTGGAGGGGCATCCCGAACCTACGGTGGACACCGTGACGATATTCCAAGTCCGCCGCATCATCAATCCCAAAGGCATTTACCGCCGTCACGACAACGACACACCGTTCAACGTGGTGCTCACACACCGTAAGAACGAGGCCGCCACACAATACCTTCCGTTCGAATCGGAGGGGCCGTGGGAGGCTGAAATCGAGACCGGCAGCGACTGGATCAGGATCAACGGCGTGCTCGGAGGCCGGGCCAAAGGAGCCACCGGGTCCGAAATCCGGTTCTCCTACCAGCCGGACGGCACCATCGGCGCGGATCAATGCAGGTACGGGATCATTCTGATACGTTACCACAACTACTCCTGCTACCACCGGATCTTCGTCCGTCAGGGCTACGCTCCCGCCCAAATCGCGGGCGATGCCAAATGGCACTGTTTCAATCTTTGCTACAACGACACGGAAGCGAAGTCGCCGTGCGAGGAGGGGTCGCTGTTCCGCTTCGGCAATTTCGACCAGCCCATCGACGCGACCAACAACGTGTTCGACAATTTCAAGGACCATGCGACGACCGAGTTCGATCTGGCTCCCTTGGAGTCGGGAAAAAAGGGGACATGGACCGAGGTCGCGGGAAAAACGCAGATCACGAACAAACCCCGCGCTTCGGCAGGATTCAGCGACCGCAAACAGACCATCAACGGCAATCCCAACTGCCATGTAGCCGAATACGAGGATTTCCACGCCCTGCAACTCAACTGCCAGTTCGCATACGGCGTGCTTTACGACGACGAATCCACCGAAACCTCTTTCGACGTGAAGGACATTTACAGCTACGCCTATTACAACGAAAGCAATAAGAACAAAGGCATGCGCGGATGTTTCGTCTACAACCCCAAAGGGAGTACGAATTCAGGCGGAGAGGGTGCGAACCTCTTCTTTCCAACCGGAGTCGCCGGATACGGCCGGCGTAAGAACTGCACGCAGGAGGGCGGCAAACGCGGCGTGCTGCGCTATGCCAACCGAGGTGCGCTCTACACCTCGTCGGACATTCATTACCGCCCGATGCTCTACACCGTTTACACCAATTTCGGAGCGATCTACTGGCTCAATAAACAGTCGGCTTCAGGAACTTCGGCGTGGGATATAAACGTCTCCACGTTCGACTTCAACAGTTTCAACAACAACGCATTTCTGGTGTCGGACTGGGGCGCCGGCGACGTAAGCGACGCCTGTTTCGTGCGGCTGGTGGAGTAACGGGAAAGAAAGGCCGGAGCGCGCCCGCAGAGCGGGCGTGTCTTCAGAGCCACTTCTTGTACTTGAAGTACCAGATGGTCAGCGCAGAACAGAAGATCATCAGACCGATGGCGAAGATATAGCCCAGCGGAATGTTCCAGCCGTTGGAGAGCGTCAGGGTCCAGTCCAGTTCGGGCATGAATTTGAAGTTCATGCCATAGATCGACGCGATGAGCGTCGCGGGCATGAAGATCACCGCCGCCACGGAGAAGATCTTGACGATCTCGTTCTGCTCAATGTTGATCAGACCCAGCGCGGCGTCCTGAATATAGTCCAGACGCTGGAAGCTGAAGTCGGCATGGTTGATCAGCGAGTTCACGTCCTTGATCATCAGCTGCAAGCGCGGATAGATGTCGTTCGGGAAACGTTCGGAGCGCAGGATACCCGACAGCACGCGCTGGCGGTCGAAGATATTTTCGCGCAGCGACATGGTGCTCTCCTGCAGAGCGCTGATGCGGTGCAGCACGGCCTTGTCGATCGAATCTTCGGAGTTGATGTCCTTCGAGAGCGCCGCGACCTGCTTGGCGATCAGCTCCACGAGGTCGGCGTCGAAGTCGATGCGCACCTCCAAGAGCGAAATGAAAAGGTGATAACCCGTCGAATAGTTGCGGTAGTTCATCTGCAGGCGCTTCTCCGTCTCGCGGAAAGTCCGGAATTCGGCACTGCGCACCGAAACCAGCACACCCTCGTTCGAAATGATGAACGACACGGGTTCCACGATGAACGTGTCGCCCGTCGGCACGAAGAAATTGGAGTTGGAGATGATGGCATTCTCGTCTTCGGAGTATTTCGAAGTCGATTCGATCTCCTCGACCTGCTGTTTGGTCTGAAGGCTGATCTCCATGAAGTTCTCGACGGCCTTCTGCTCCTTGATCGTGGGCAGAAGCATGTCGATCCACAAAATGTCGTCGTAACCCAGCTCGTCGAAGAGCTTCGTGTCGGCATTGCGGATAATCTTGTTGTATTGCTTGAGGTAAATCGTAATCATAAAACGCTCTCCTTCTTAAAGTTCATAATCCTGTTCGGCAGAGAGGCGGACGACCGTCCGCTAAGCTCTTCAGCCGGGATTGGCCCTCGGAGACACCTTGATGCCGGAGTTCCAGAACTTTTGCAGCGCTTTATGCTTCTGATTGTCGAAAATATAGTCGATATTCTGCGTGAGGTAGCCGTACGCATCGTACGGTTTGCGGTCGAAGCCGTATTCGAGGACGGCCTCGTACGTGTGTTCGATGCCGAAAGTCAGCGCATGCTGCAACCCTTCGGTCAGATCGGGATCGACACCCTTGCGGGCGATCCAGACGGCGAAGGCGAAGGGCAGACGCGTGGCTTTTTTCCACTCGGCGGCCAGATCGTACGAATAGGCGAAGCGGCCCTCGTAGTCGAAAACCTTGTCGCCGATCAGCAGGAACGCGTCGCCCGGCAGGGCATGGTCCAGCTGCGCGTAATCCTCCATCGTATAGTATTCGGGAGAGACCTTCCAGTGTTTGGCCAACAGATAGCCGGCCAGCTGCACCGAGGTCAGCGAATGGGCGTCGAGGAAGACCCGGCGCACCGTTTCGATCGGCCCGCCGCTCAGCAGGACGACCGTCCGCACGGGACCGGCGGCGCCGATGCAGTATTCGGTGACGATCTCGGCGTCGGCGAGCGACGGCACGGCGGCGGCAGGTACCAAGGCGATGTCGGCCTTGTGTTCGGCGAAATTCTTTGCGCAGACGGCGGGGGGAGACAACAGCAGTTCGGCACGCAGGTTACCTTCGTGCTCGATACCATAGATGAACGGTATCGTATTGAGATACGACACAGCCGCTATACGTGGAACTATGACCATCATCCATAAGGTATAAAACTGTTGGTTTCGATAAGGCAAAGGTAATCAAAAATCGGGAGTTTTTCCATAAAATTTAGAAAAAGTGCCCCGACCTCTTGACAAGGGGGTATCCGCCGATGTATATTTGCATCACAATTCACACCGCACGGTGCACCGTGCACGGGTTATCAACAACGGGACAAAATTCTTTGTCAGCCCCTTACGAATTGTTATTACCGTTTTTCAACAATCTTTCAAACACTTGTCAACAATGAATCGCACCCATCTCGAAGGTGCGGCGGAAGCGCTTGCGGCGCAGCAGGGTTACGCTTTCCACACGGGGCCCGAAGACGGCATGGCCCACACCGTGCGGAGCTACCCGGCGGCATGGCTCGCGCCCCTCGAACTACACGCCGTCGAAGGACGCAGCCACGGCCGGGCGACGTACGACATGACGCTCCACCTGTTAAGCTCCGGCGCACGGCTCTCCCCCACGGAGCGGCGCGCTGCGCTGGCCCGGATGGAGGAGCAGCTGCTCGAAATCTTCGCGGCGCTTTCACTCGACGAACGGGTTCTCGCCGTCGAAGGGCTTTCGGTCCGCCCCCGCGCCTTCGCACTCACGCCGCACGGCGAAATCTCGCAGACCGCCGCCGCGCGCATCGTAACCTTCTTCTGATTCGGAGCGCCCCGCCTCTTGCGGCGACACCGCCCCGGCCCGGCTCAGGGCACGGCACTGTCCGCACACGAGAAAGCCGCAAAAGGCGGCGGGGCGCGTCTCCGCCGTAACGACATCTCTCAAAACACGATCCAATGACATTCACACAAATTCCGCAACAGTACGCCCCGCTCGGCGGAGAGCTTCGCTACACGGTCACGGCCGCGGCGGCGGGGACGATCGACCTGCGCATCACCGACACCGGAAGTGCAGACCTGATCGGCGCAAGACGTTTCGCAGGAAGCGCGTCGGTCTCGTTCGACGCCGCGCCCTGCCTGCGCCGCGCCATCCGCTTCTCGCCCGTGACCGGGAGCACCGGATTCCACGTCGCCGAGGGCCGCTGCATCGCGGCGGTCGTCGAGGCCGGCATGACTCCGGCCGGAGAAACGGCCCCGTCAAACGGCGAAAAAGCCGTCTCCCCGGAACGCACGTTCCTGCCCCGCCGCAACATCGTCGCGGCCCCCGCCCTGCTGACGGCCATGCCCTCCGTCCGCACGATCTCGCCGGGCGAAAGCGACGAACTGACGCTGCTCTGCGACGAAGCCTGCACGATAACGGTCACGGCGCAGGCCGGGGACTCCGCAACCGCCGAGAGCTACCGCACGAAAAGCGGCGGAGTGCTCGTCTTCCGGCTCGACACCCGCGACTTTCCGGACGCCGAAACGCTGACCGTGGACGCCGGAAAATGCGGTTCGGTCTCCTACACGGTCGTCCCGACCGTTTCCGGCGGCCGCAGGCTCGCATGGCGCAGCAGTGCGGGCAGCATCGAGCATTACACCTTTCCGATCGAAAAATCGGTGACGGCTGAGACCGTAAAGGACCGGGCGTACGGGACCGACGGCCACCTCACGGCGGCGGCCCGCACCGAACGGCGGACCACGCTCGTATCGGCTTACGAGACGCGGGCCGTACTCGAAGCCCTCGGCGAGATCACGGCTTCGCCCGAAGTATGGCTGGCGGAGGGCGGGGGATATACGCCGGTCGACGTAACGACCCCAGCCGTCGTCGTACACCGCCACGCGGCGGTGAACTGTCTCGAAATCGAAATCCGCTCCAAGCGCAAAACCCGCATGCCATGGAACTGAATATCGACGGAAAGCCGTGCGACCTCGGATCGGAGCGGATCGCCGTGCCGGGATACGCCGCCGCGGCCCTCGCCGACGTCGAGGCCGCCCGCGAAGGCCGTTCGCTGACGCTGACCATCCCCGCAACGATGCGCAACGATGCGCTCGCCGGATTCGCCCGCGATCCGCATACCGCAGAACGGTTCAACGCAACGCTGCACACGGCGGAACTTACGGCCGAAGGTTCCGTGATGCTGAGCGGAACGGTGCGGATGTTGAGCGCATCGGACGAAGGATACCGGATAGAAATCCGCGACGGCGGAGCGGGCTGGGCGAAAAACGCCGCACGGCGGATGTTCAACGCCCTCGGCGTCGATTTCCGGGCGGCCCTGACTCCGGAGACGATCCTCGCAGGCTGGACGGACGATTCGCCCGTGAAGTTCTTCCCGATCCGCCGCGACGAATACCCGCAGCGCAACAGCCCGACGGACCTGCTCCCCGCCCAGCGGCTCCTGACGGTGGACGATTACCACCCGTTCCTGCATGTGGCGACGCTCGTCGAAACGATCTTCGGCGAAGCGGGGTACCGCATCGAAAGCAGATTCATGGAGTCGGACCTGTTCCGGTCGCTCTACATGAGCGGCGCATACGCCTCGCGCGACACCGCGGCCCTTGCCGCCCGCATGGGCTTTTTCGCCCGGCGGCTGTCGTCCGCCACGGCGAAGGCCGATTATTCGGGCCGCGTGGCCGCCAACCCGAATACCGCGCTCAACTCCGTGGGGAACATCGTCGAGACGGCCACGCCCCAGACCCCCGACGCCGACGGGGAACCGGTTCCCGGCCTGAGCAACAACGGCGGCTGTTTCGGTTTCGACCGGGGCAATATCGTCTTCACGCCCACGACCGAGGTGAGCGCGGGATTCGAGTATTACCTGAAGTACACCACCGACCACGTGATCCAGAGCCGCCAGCGGCTCAAAGGGTTCGATTCGGTCTATTTCGGCACGGGGGCCGACATGCGTTTCACGCTGGCCAACCGCTACGAAGACCGCCGCGGCGAAATCGCACCCAACCACAGTTACACGGCGATCGTCTTCGACCACGCCGAGGGGCGGCAATACCGCCTGAACTACACGAAGAACGGAACGGCGGACACGCTCTGGGCCGAATTCTCCGCCCGCACGGCGCAGGTCGTCACGCCCGCGGCGGGGAGCGTGGCGAATCCCGTGCTGCAGGTCCGCAGCGGCACCCGCTGGGAGCCGTACGCCGGGGATTGGGCGCTGTACGACGGGTATATCGCCGAGCGGGGAGAGACCACCGTCGAACTGCGGGTGCGCACCGCCGCCGAGCGGCTCTCGCCCTCGTCACCCAAATATTTCAACCGGATTTACTTCCACGGGGCCGAGGAGGGCATGTCGCTCACCCTGCACAAGGAATGTTCGCTCCAGCCGCGTTTCTCGTCGGCGCCCGGATACGGGTCGGCGATCACGTTCGCCGACGTGGCCCGGCACCGGATCCGGCAGTCGGAACTGCTCGAAGCGCTGCAACACCTCTTCAACCTGCGCTTCCACACCGAGCAGGCGACAAGAACCGTCCGGATCGAACCGGCGGACGATTTCTTCGCTGCAGGTCCCGCGGCCGACTGGCGGGCGAAAACCGACTTCTCGCAGCCCGTGGTGCTGGCGGACATCGCCCCCGAAGTCCACGAACGCCGCACATGGCGCTATCTGGCGGGCGACGGAGCCGTGGCCCGTTTCGACGCCGAGGCTGAAAGCCCCTTCGGCCAATGGAGCGTCACGACGGGCTCCCGTGCGGCCAAGGAGGGCGAAAAGACGCTGGCCAATCCGCTGTTCTGCCCCACGATCAGCACCGCGGGAGGTTACTCCGACGCCTCTTCGGCCGTAATCATGCAGGTCGGAGACCGCGACGACGTACAGGAGGACGGCACCAACTTCACGCCGCGCATCGTACGCTTCGCGGGCATGCACCCCCTGCCCGACGGCGAGCGGTGGGGATTTCCGTCGGGGCAGGCGGAATATCCCCTCGCGGCGTTCCATTTCGCGGGGGACGGCGCGGCGGCAGGATTCACGCTCTGCTTCGAGGACCGCGACGGCGTGCGGGGCCTGCACCGTTATTATGACCTGCAAACGGGCCGAGAGTCCGCAGGCCGGCGCATCACCCTCTCGCTGCGGCTCGCGCCCCACGAATTCGAAAGCCTTTTCACGCCCGGAACGGGAGCGCCCGACCTGCGTTCGGCGTTCCTGCTCGACACGGGCGAAGGGACGGTCCGCGCAGCGCTCCGTGCCGTGGAAGATTACGACCCGCAGGCGGCCTCCGTCCGCTGCACCTTCACCCAACTCCCCGACGCATGACGACCCGCCACAAAAAACGACTGGCCGCGATCCTGCTGCGGGAACTCGGCGGGCTGGAGGGCGAACGGGCCGTCGAACGGCTGTTCGAACTGGGACTGGTCAACCTGCGGGTCTGCGAACAGCGGGCCGTACGCAACGAAATCGAACGGCTGGGCGCAGAGGGCGTGCCGCGGTGCGAAGCCATGCACGCCACGGCCGAACTGTTCTGCTGCTCCTACGAAAAAATCCGCAGCTACTATTACAACTCGTACAAATCCTGAAACATGAAATCGGAAATTCAAATCGACAACAACGCCGGCGTCTGCCAAATCGACATCGAGGGCACGATCGGCGTGCCCGAAGAGTGGCAGTTCGACCGGCCCGAAGCGCGCGTGGCGACCTACGAAAAGTTCCGCGACGCCGTGCGCCGCATCGCCGAAATCGACGCGTCCGAAGTGGTGGTCAACATCCGCTCGACGGGCGGTGACGTGAACGACGCGCTGCTGATCCACGATGCGCTCACGGCGCTCGGCGCACACATCACGACCCGCTGCTACGGGTACACAGCCTCGGCGGCGACGATCATCGCGCAGGCCGCGTCGCCCGGCTGCCGCGAAATATCGGCCAACGCCCTCTACCTGATACACACGGCCGTCTGCGCCACCGAAGGCAACGCCGCCGAGCTGAACGGCAAACTCGACCTGCTGCGCCAGACCGACGCGCGCATCGCCGCAGTCTATGCCGCCCGTTCGGGACGCCCGGCGGCCGAGTTCGAAACCCTGATGGCAGAAAACAACGGCAACGGCCGCTGGCTGTCGCCCGAAGAGACCGTCGCGGCCGGTCTGGCCGACGTCGTGACCGATGCGGCGGGACATCCCGTCCCCTCGCTGACGCGAAACATCGCCCGCGGCTGGGAACGCCTGCTCATCCGCATCGGTCTCAGCGCCGGAGAGCAGCTGCCCGCGGACCGGGACCGCAACGTCCTCCACACCGAAGGAGAAGAGCGGGAGCTGCTCCGCCGCTCCGCCGCCGCGGTGCGTCAGGCGCAGCAGCGGGTCGTCCCCACGCAAACCCGGCCCCGCGAGGATCCCTCCTACGGCGACCTCGTGCGGACAGCCAACCAACGCGCCTACTCCGAAGACGCGAAACGTCTGCGCAACATGTAAAACCGGGAGAGTCCCACAGAAAAAGGCTCCCCGACCATTCGAACAACCACCAAAATCATTTCAACCATGAGTTTCTTAGAAAACGCCAAGCAGTACACCGGTTCCGACCTCGAAAACATCTTCTTCCGTCCCATCCTGAGCGGCCCTTCGGCCGGCGAACTGGGCGTGAGGGTCCTCTACAACATGCCCGTCCCGACAACCATCCAGCTCTGGGAAGGGCAGCGCAACGTCCTCCAGAAGTACACCGCCGCAGGGTGGTCCGGAGGCAGCGCCGCCAACAAACTGCAGAAAACCATCGCTCTGAGCCGCGTGAAGGCCGAGCTGGGATTCTCGGCCGCCGACTACTTCTCGCTGGTATACGAGAAAATCGCGGCGCGCGCCGACGTCAATATGGACGACCTGACGGGCAGCGAGCTGGAGCAGGCCGAAACCTCGCTCTTCAAGCAGGCCATCGCCGAGGGAATCCGCGCCACGATGTGGGTCGGCGACACGACGGCCGCTTCGGGCTTCAACACCTTCGACGGCTTCCTCAAAAGCGTCAAGGCAGGCGCCGAGCAGGAGCGGTTCCACAATTCGGTCTACGAAGCCGCCGACTTCACCAATCCCGAAAAGATCGTCGCGATCCTCGACGACCTCTGGCAGAACGCCGACGAACGTATCAAGGACCGCAAAGCCGAAGGCCAGCTCGCCTTCTTCGTCACCTCGGATCTCTACTACGCCTACGAAAAGTACCTCGACAGCAAGGGCGCCGACGCGGCCTACGCCGAAAGCACCAACGGCCGTCAGGGACTGGCCTACCACGGCATCCCGCTCGTCGACGTCCGTCTGGGGGCCTATCTGTCCGACACCTCGCTCCACAAGTCGTTCTGCCTGCTGACCGACCGCCGCAATCTCGTACTGGCCGTCAACACGTCCGACTTTCCGGGCAACGAAGTGCGCATGTGGTACAACCCCGACCTGATGGAGAACCGCCAGCGCGCCGTCTTCATGGCCGGATGCGACGTGATCGACGAGACGATGCTCTCTTACGCATTCCGGGTATAGCGATGACAGCGTCCACACCCCGCAAACCCGCCGGCGGCATCACGGCCGCCGCGATCACCCCCGCAGGAAATCTCCTGCGGGCGGCGCTGGGGGCCGACGGGCGCGCCGAAGCGGTATTCCGCGACGGGACGCTGCTCACGCGGCTGCCGCTCGCCGAACAACGCTCCTCCTATACCGAGCTGAGCGACACCCAAGCCGGACCGCAGCGCGTGCGTCATACGCTGAAGCTCGTCGTCAGCCGCGAAGCGGCCCGCACGCTTTTCGGCCCGGCATTCCGTCGCACGGCCGCGACCGAGGGGCTGATCGCAACCGTCACGGCCGCATCGGGCGAACGGCTGCTGATCGGCTGGTCGGCCCGGCTGGGGAGAGAACAACCCCTGCGGCTCGGCTCGGTGAGCAACGAATCGGGCGTAAAACCCCTCGACGGCACGCCGGTCGTCGTGACCCTCACCTGCGAGGACACCGACCCGGCCCCGGAACTCAAACAACAGGAACCATGAGCAAAAAGCACAAAATCAAACCGGCCGTCGCGGTGAACAACCGCACGGTCGATCCCTACATCACGCTCGGCGCGGGACGTGTCGAAAACGACGCGTTCTGGCGCTGGGGCGACGACAACCTCTTTCCCAACGCGCTGGCGCTGATGGCACGCCGTTCGGTGACCCACCGCCGCATCATCAACGACAAGGCCGACTACATTTCGGGCAAGGGCTTCACGTGCGACGAGGTGCAGCAGCCCCGGCTCGCGGCCTTCCTGCGCCACGTAAACGGCGACGGGGAGAGCCTGCGGCAGGTGCTCAACAAGCTGGCGTTCGACAAGGCGCTCTTCGGCAACGCATTTCTCGAAGCGGTGACCGACGCCGGGCATACGTTCCTTTCGCTGCACCATCAGGACGCCTCGCGCTGCCGGCTGGCCCGCGACTCGGCCCACGTTCTGCTCCACCACGACTGGACGGCATTCAAAGCGGCCGAAGCGCGGACCCTGCCCCTCTACCCGGCATTCGAAGAGCAGTCCGACGGCACGCTGCGCGCCGTGATCCACTACAAGGACTACGAACCGACGTTCGAACATTACGGCGTGCCGCCCTACATCGCGGGGTTCAACGTCTCGGCCATCGCCTACAAGACCGACAAGTGGAATATCTCGCGGCTCGACAACTCGTTCCAGCTCTCCGGCGTGATGATGCTCGACAGTACGGTGGACAGCGAAGCCGAAGCCGAACGCATCGTACGGCTGGCCGAGCAGAAATTCGCGGGCAACCCCGGACAGGTGATGTTCGTCATCCGCGACGGCGGCGAGCAGAACGACAATTCGCGTTTTATTCCGATCGCATCGCAGAACGAGGGCGACTGGCAGGCGCTGCACGAGCAGGCCGTGTCGGACATCGTCGTGGCCCACTCGTGGTTCCGGACCCTGAGCGGACTGGAATATGCTTCGGGATTCAGCGCCGAACGCATCCTACACGAGTACGAAGTGGCCCTCAACACGGTCATCCTCGGCGAGCAGGCCGAACTGACCGAGCCGATCCGCCAGCTCCTGACATCCGTATCGGGATTCGACACGTCGTCGCTGCAAATCGTAAACCGTCCGCCGACACGCTCCAAGCCGATCTACATGAAGGTCTGGGAGGCCCGCAAGGCCGACGGACTGGAGTATGATCCCGACGACGAGCGCCAGCAGGCGTTTCTGTCCGAGATCACGAAGTATAATATCAGGAGCATAGAATAAGACCTGATTCTCCGGGTGCTTTCGAAACTTTCTGTTCGCCGCCTTCGGCGTCGTTTACAAGTCCGACCCGCCCCTGAATCCCCGCCCGGCGGGGAGTTGCCGCACGCGGCCAAGACGACGCAAAGGTTGTCTTGCTTTTCCCGCTCCAGCACGCTGTTGTCGCGTTTGTAGTTATGACGCCCCCGCGGGAACTTCCGCACCGCTTTCAGCGATATTCGAAAATCATTTCAATTACAACAACCATGAACACACTTATCACCCCCGCGCAGGCCGTCGCGCTGGCCTTCGCCGACGGGGAGTATCTCGCACCGGAGAGCGTCACGCAGAGCGACATCGCCGCGGCCGAACAGCGCTACCTCGTCCCGGTCATCGGGCGGCTGCTGTACGAGAAGCTTCTCTCAGGCTCGCACGCCGGCTTCACGACCGAATATCTTGCGGCTCCGGCGGCGCTTTTCACGCGCATCGCCCTCCAGCCGCGGCTCGACGTCCGCACCGGGCAGTGCGGCACCGTCGCGCCCAAATCCGCCGCCTACCAGCCCGCAGGCACGCAGGCCCTGCGCGAGCTGCAACGGAGCCTGCGCCGTCAGGCCCGGACGCTGCTGCGCCGCGCCGCCGAACACCTCGAAACGCACGCCGCCGAATTTCCGGAATACGACCCGCACAAGAACATCCTCAACCGCTGCACGACCGATGGAAACTTTGTACAGACTCGTTAGCGGCGCGGCGGCGGGGATCGCCGCCCTGTTCGCCCCGATCGGGCCGCTCGTGGCCTGCGCCGTGGTCTTCATCGGCATCGACTTCCTGTCAGGCGTCGCCGCCAGCCGCGCGGCGGCCCGCCGCGAAGGCCGCGCATGGTATTTCGAGAGCCGCGAAGCATGGCGCACGGTCCTCAAGCTGGGCCTCACCATTACGGCGATCGCCATGGCGTGGCTGATCGACAGCTGCATCCTCGACTTCATGGAGCTGAACGTCGCACGGCTCTTCACGGGCTTCACGTGCGGCGTGGAGCTGTGGTCGTTCCTCGAAAACGCATCGCAGTTATCCGACGCCCCGCTGTTCCGCTGGCTGCGCCGCTACGTCCGCCGCCGCATCCGGAGGGAGGCGGGCGATGAGTAGGGGGCTGAGCAACCGGAACCCCGGCAATATCCGGCAGTCGGCGGTCCGCTACAAAGGCGAGGTGCGGCCCTCGCGTGATCCGGCGTTCAAGCAGTTCGAATCCATGCCGTGGGGGTATCGGGCGATCTTCGTCCTCTTGGACACCTATCGCATCCGCCACGGTCTGGAGACCATCCGCGACATGATCTCGCGCTGGGCCCCGCCTTCGGAGAACCATACGGAAATCTACATCCGCGCAGTCGCCGACGCCGTGGGCATTGCCGACGACCGTCCGGTCGACACCCGCGACCGGACAACGATGCTCCGCATGGCGGCGGCCATTTCGCGGGTGGAAAACGGCACGGCGGCCGATATGGACGACGTGGAGCGGGGTTGGGAGCTATTTCGCCAATAGCAGCGGAGAGTCCCGCCCGATCCGGCGTCCGCATGAAAACCTTTTGCCTGAACAGCACACAAAACAGCCCTCTTTTGTTATATTTGCAGGTATGAAACCCGAATTCCTGCTTGCCAAACTCGACCGTATGCCGATGCTGAAAGCCGTCGTGCCGTTTGCGGCCGGGATTCTCGCCGCCGACCGTTTCGCACTGCCCCTGTGGTTTCTCGCAGGGGCCTTTTTGCTCTCCGGCGTCTTGGCGCTGCTTCTCCGGTCGCCGCTCTGCACCCTCGCCATGCTCTTCACGGCGGGATTCGGCGCGGCACAGCTCCGCGATACCGGACGCACGGTACCTTACGGGGTATACACGGCCTATGAACTCTCCGTCGAGGGCATCCCCGCCGACCGGGGCCGCTATGCTTCCGCCGAAGCGACCGTCACGGCGTGGCGCGACCCGGCCGACGGCACGTGGCACCCCGCAGGCGACCGGGTGACGCTCCATGCCGACAGCCTAACGGCCCTGCATCCGGGCGAGCGTCTCCGCTGCCGGGGCACGGTCCGGCCGCTGCGCGGCGGCGCGGAGAGTTACCGCCGCCTGATGACGCGGCGGGGATTCGCGGGAACGATATGGCTGTCGGAGCGAACCATACTCGAACGATTGCCCGCCCGCAATACGGCCCTGCATCTGCATGCCGCCGAACGAATGGGCCGTCTGAGAATCCCCGGCGACGCGGGTGCCGTCTGCCGCGCCATGACGGCGGGCGACCGGAGCGGCATCACGCCCGAACTGCGCGCGGCCTATTCGCGCAGCGGACTGTCGCACCTGCTGGCCGTATCGGGACTGCACACGGGCATCGTCTTCGCACTGGTCAATCTGCTGTTGTGGTGGCTGCCGCTGCTGCGCAGGGGCCATCTGCTGCGCAACCTGCTGGCGGCGGCCTGCATCTGGATTTACGTCGCCGCGGCGGGATTTCCGCCCAGCGCCGTGAGGGCGGCGGTGATGTTCACGATGCTCCAGTCCGCCCTCGCCTCCGCGTCGGAATACAACGGACTGAACGCCCTCGCCGCAGCCGCTTTCGGCATGCTGTTGTGGAATCCCGCATGGCTCGGAGACATCAGCTTCCAGCTCTCGTTTGCGGCCGTTGCGGCGATCCTCGCATGGGGCGTACCCCTCTGCCGCCGGCTCCGCACCCGGCGGCGGGCGCTGAACCCGATTACCGACGCGCTGGCGGTCAGCTTGGCGGCGACGCTGGCCACGGCGCCCCTCGTATCGCATACGTTCGGCATCGTGCCGCTGGCGGGAGTCGTCGTCAACCCGGCGGCGATCCTGCTCGGAAGCGTCGTGGTGCTGGCCGGCGCGCTCTGGATGCTGCTGCCGTTCGGATGGGCGGCCCCGGCATTCGAATGCGTGCTATCGCACACGGCCGAAGGACTCAACGCGCTGGCGCGCGTCACGGCGGATCTGTCCTGCGCAGCGGCGGAATACGCCCTCGGCGGAGGGGCGACGGCGGCCGTTTACCTCTTTTTCGCGCTCGCAACGGCTGCCGCATGGTCCGCCGAACCGAAAAAAAGCGTACATTTGCCCGCATGATGACCCCCGAAGAATACGAACTGCTGCTTACGGACGAAGTGCAGCGGGCCATTGCCGTCTCCCGCGGCCGCGATCCGCTGGACGTGGCCCTCGACCGCACCGTGCCCCACGCGCGGCTGGTCGCCACGCAGGTCAAATACCTCGCGCGGGCGGCATCGAAACTGCCGTCGTATGCCGCCGCGCAGTGCATACTCCCGCCGCTGGCCTTCGAGCAGGCGTCGAGCGAGGCGTGTGCGGCGCACAAACGGATCGACGGCGACACGGCGCTGGACCTCACCTGCGGACTGGGCGTCGATGCGCTTTTCCTGAGCCGCCGTTTCCGGCGCGTGGTGACGCTCGAACGCAGCGAAACGCTGGCCCGTATCGCCGCCGAAAACTTCCGGCGGCTCCAAGCCGCCAACATAGAGGTCGTCCACACCTCGGCCGAGGAGTATCTGCAACGGCCCGGACTGCGCTTCGACTGGATTTTCGCCGACCCCGACCGCCGCTCGGCCGACGGCCGCAAGCTGGTGCGGCTCGAAGCGTGCTCGCCCGACGTCACCGCCCTGATGCCGCTTATCGCGCGCGCGTCAGGGCGTCTGTGCATCAAGAACTCGCCGCTGTTCGACGTGGACGAAGCCCTGCGGCTCTTTCCCGACAGCCGCGTGGAGGTCGTCTCGCTCGGCGACGAGTGCAAGGAGGTGCTCGTCTACGCCGACGGCACGGGTCCCGCCCTCACGGCGACGGCGCTCGGCCGCGGCAGTTTCACGGCCACCCCCGGCCAGACGCCGCCGCCCGCACCCGACACCTTCGACCCGTCGCGCTACCGCTGGCTGGTCGTGCCCGACGTCGCGCTGCAGAAGGCGCGGCTGGCGCGGCTCCACCTGCGCGGCAAGGCCGACATCTGGAGCGAAAACGGCTACGGATTCGCCGCCGAAGAGCCGCAGGAGGTAATCGGCAAGGTATTCGCAGTCGAAAGCATCGAACCGTACGACCCGCGGCGGCTGAAACGCAGCCTGAAAGGAGCCGGAGCCGAGCTGATGAAACGCGACTTCCCGTTCGGAGCCGAGGAGCTGGCCCGGCGGCTGGGCGTGCACGCGGGAGCCGACGTGCGGCTGGCCTTCACCAAAATCGGAAACGGATTTTGGGCGGTCCGGTTGAAATAGCTATATTTGCAGCATATCGGAATGCGCCCGGCGGCGTTCGGCGCGCAGTCCGTTTGCAGGAATCGTAACAGCCTATGAAAATCAGCGAGATATTCACCTACTTCACCGACACGATCTTCCGGCGCGACATCAACGAATGGCGCAACCCGGTCATCCGGTGGCTCGTACAGCAGTACCGCCTGCTGTTCTACACGGCGCGGGGCCTGCTGGAACACGGCATGATCGTCCGCAGCGCGGCCCTCACATTCTATACGCTGATGTCGCTGGTGCCGATCGTAGCGGTGGTTTTCGCCGTGGTCAAGGGCTTCGGACTGGCCGACGGACTGATCGACAACCTCTACGCCCTCTTCCCGCAGAACCCCGAAATCATCGACTACGTCGTCGGTTTCGCCGAAAAGGCGCTGGCCCGCACGCAGGGCGGCGTGGTGGCGGCCGTGGCGCTGGTGATGCTCTTCTGGGCCATAATCCGGGTCTTCGGCTCGATCGAAAGCGCCTTCAACAACATCTGGGAGGTCAAGGTCGAACGCAGCGTGACGCGCCAGTACACCGACTATATCGCCGTGGTGATGATCGTTCCGGTGCTGTGGGTCGTGGCCAATGCCGTAGGCAACTACACCCAGCAGCTGCTGGGATTCGACGGCAGCTGGTATTTCGACCTGCTCTCGCGCTTCGCGTCGATGTTCATCATCTGGGTGATGTTCACCATCCTGTATATCATCATCCCCAACACCAAAGTCAAATTCAAGAGCGCGCTGATGGCGGGCATCGTCGCCGGCACGCTCTTCCTGCTCTTTCAGTGGGGCTATATCTACATTCAGCGGTGGATGACCTCCTATAACGCCATCTACGGCAGTTTCGCGGCCCTTCCGCTGCTGCTGATCTGGCTCCAGACCTCGTGGCAGATCCTGCTGTTCGGCGGCGAGCTGTCGTTCGCCTACCAGAATATCGCCCGCTTCGGCGAGGAGCGCGAATCGCTGCTGATAAGCTACGACCAGCGGCGCAAGATCCTGCTGGCCGTGATGCTCTCCGTGGTGCGGCACTTCCGCGAAAAGGGCGGTGCAACGCCCGCCGACGTGATCCGCGCACGGCTCGGACTGCCCACGCGCATCGTCAACGACGTACTCTACCAGCTCGTGCAGGCCGGACAGCTCATCGCCGTGCCTTCGGGCGACGGCGAACGCGAAGTGGCCTTCGCCCCGGCGCACGACACCGGGACGCTGACCGTCTACGGGGTGCTCGAAGCGGTCGAAGCGTCGGGGCAGACGACCGTCGATCTGGCCCGCAACGCCGAACTGACCCGCATCGACCGGGAGTTGGAGAACCTGAAGGAAACGGCCCGCAAATCGCAGGACAACGTGCGGCTGGTGGACCTGCTTTAACGAAACGACAAAGAAACTTATGGAACGCGCAGTAATCATCGGAAGCGGCAACCTCGCGGAAGCATTGGCGCAGGCCGTCGCCCGAAGCGGCCTGAAACTCGTACAGCTCTTCGCCCGCAACGCCCAGCGCGGAAAGACGGTCGCCGCACTCGCCGGCACCCAATGGACCTCGGACCCGGCCGGGCTGGCCGAAGCCGACATCTACCTGATCGCAGTAAGCGACCGGGCCGTAGCGGAAGCGGCCGCTTCGCTGCCCATTCCCGCGGGGGCCGTCGTGGCCCACACCGCCGGAAGCGTGCCGCTCGAAGCCCTGCCCGACCGCCCCACGACGCGCCGGGCCGTCTTCTATCCCCTCCAGACCTTCACCAAGGGCCGCGAAGTGGATTTTTCGCAGATTCCCGTCTTTCTCGAAACCGACGACGAAGCCCTGCGCCCGGAGCTGGAAGCCTTCGCCCGCCGTCTCTCGCGCACGGTGATCTGGGCCGACTCGGCCTGCCGGGCAAAAGCGCATCTCGCGGCGGTTTTCGCCTGCAATTTCGTCAATCACATGTACGCCGTCGCAGAGCGCATCGCCGGCAGTGCGGGACTTCCGTTCGACGTGCTCAAGCCGCTGATCGCCCAGACCGCCGCCAAGGCGCTCGACGCGGCCTCCCCGGCCGACGTGCAGACAGGTCCCGCCGTGCGCAACGACACCGGAACCCGCGCCCGCCACTGCGCCCTGCTCGACGACGACCTGCAACTCAAGAACATCTATTCAATCATAAGCAACAGCATATGGGAAACTTCAAAGAAGATATAGCGCGCACCGAAGCCTTCGTCTTCGACGTGGACGGCGTGATGACCGACGGCGGCATCATCCCCACACTCGACGGCGACTTCATCCGCCGCTACAACGCCAAGGACGGCTATGCGCTGGCCTACGCGATCAAAATGGGCTACAAGGTCTGCATCATCACCGGAGGACGCGGCAAGACCCTCGAAAACCGGCTGAAGATGCTGGGCGTCACGCGGGCCTACATCGACTGCATGGACAAGATCAGCGCCCTGCACGAATACTTCGCCGAGGAGGGCATCGACCCCCGGAACGCAATCTACATGGGCGACGACATCCCCGATCTGGAGTGCATGCGCGAAGTAGGCATCCCGGTCTGCCCGGCCGACGCCGCCGCCGAAGTGATCGAAGCGTCGCGTTACGTCTCCGAATTCAAGGGCGGCGAAGGGGCCGTGCGCGACATCGTCGAGCAAGTGCTCCGCGCCCGTGGCGACTGGGCCAAAAACTCCGAGGGCGTGACTCCCTCGTCGCTGGCCGCCTCGCGGTAAGCTGCCGCCGGGAACGGAGGGACGGACAACCAAGACAAACGGGACAAGACCCGAAAAAGGCAGGCAGCACGCCCGCAAACAAAACAGCCGGTCGCATGACCGGCTGTTTCCATATCCGCAGGAACCACATCCGCAGAAGAGTCTTTACTGCATCCACTCGACGTTCGCCGCGTCGCGGAACAGCAGGTTGAGCGGGCGCACCAGACTCTCGGCATCCGGAGCGAAGATGAACCGCACCTTATCGACGGGCACCGTCAGGAAAACCGTCGAGGGATAACCGCCGATCATATCGACGTGATCCATCAGCGACCAGACGAAAATCTCGAACGGCATCTGACCGGGAAGCAGCGTCAGCCCCGGAAAGTCGGTTTCGTACGACGCCGAAGAGGTGTCGGCGGGATGAGGCTTGAAGAAAATGTCGTACGCTGCGCCGTACTGTTCGACGATCCGCGCCACGTAATCGCGCTGCTGCTGTTCGCTCGCGGCGTTCTGATGGCTCGTTCCGATGATGATCAGGTTGCCTTTGGGAGAAGCGTCGAACAGGGCGGCGAATTTGTCGTAATCGAAGCCCGCCATGTCGTAGAACAGCCTGCGGGCCGATTCGGGCAGTGTCGACAGCATCTCGTAGGGCTGAATATCTTCGATCTGCATTTCACGAAGTTTGTCGGTAATGAACGGGCAGGAACTTTCGAGCAGCGACCCGTTCTGCATCACCAAGCGATAGCCGGGACGGGTCGCGAGGTAGTAAGGCCACGTCCACGATTCGAGCTCGAACTCGGCACGGGTTTCGGGATAACGTCCCCCGTGATTCCAGTCGAGCGCCTCG
Source organism: Alistipes sp. DJF_B185 (assembly GCF_964250025.1). Classification (NCBI taxonomy): domain Bacteria; kingdom Pseudomonadati; phylum Bacteroidota; class Bacteroidia; order Bacteroidales; family Rikenellaceae; genus Alistipes; species Alistipes sp. DJF_B185. The sequence goes on along the minus strand of NZ_CAXUDY010000001.1, from coordinate 638,420 downwards.
ACCTCCGCGGCATAGGCGTCCCAATTCTGCTGAGCCGTGGCCGGATCGCCGAAATAGTTGTAAAAGTTGTTGTATGTCGCCGTTCCGTCCGAAAGCAGGCTCACCTTCACCCGCGCGGAGTCGATTCCCTGCGCCACGAACCAGTCGTAACCCAGACGGCAGCGCAGGTCGTCCACATAGAGACTGAAGACGGCCGTCGGATCGGCCTTGTTGATCTCCAGAACACGCCGTTTCATTTCGCGGCACATCGCGTCCTTTTCGGCTTCGGTGGCATCCGAGGTCCGGTCGGCCGCCGTCGTGACTTTGACATGCGGCGGGAACTTATCCGGGTCGAACGTTCTCGAACGCGTATAATAGAAATAACTCGGTTTGTCGTGGGACAGCACATGCAATCCGGCATAGAGGGCGGCATCGTGCCGAATCCGGCATAAAAATAGTAATCCGGCGCGCGTCGTAACCGTCCTTCGGCGCGCTCTGCGACATGACGAACGGCACGATCAGGTCCTCGCTGGCAAAAGCCAGCTGCGCACTGCGGGCGGGGCCTTCGTTCCGGTCGAAGGTCACCTCGATCTCGGAATATCCCGCCGGGCCTTCCGTGGCGGAGAGCGTAAACCACTTGTCCCCGGCGGCGGCCGTCACGCGCCACGGCAGCGACGAAGTTACGGAGATCTTGCCGGCGCGGGCCAGTGCGTCGAGCGACAGAAAACTCTCGCCGGCGTTGACAACCAGCACGGGACGGGTCGTTTCGTCGTCGCTGCACGCCGCCGATCCCGCGATCAGGGCCAGACAAAGGAGGGCCGAAAACAATCTTTTCATAGCGAATCAAATTAGCATTACTGCCCTTATAAACGCTGCAAAAGCCCTTTTACTGCATCCCGCGACCGATTTCCGTCTGAAAAATTAAGCCGCACGGAATGCCGTGCGGCTTTTATCCGATGCAGCAGACGTCATTCGCCTTTGCGTTTCTTGATCCGGTCCAAATGCTCGCGCACCCGTTTGCGGAAAAGCTCGCGGCGGTACTGCAGATTGGCCTGCCACCCCAGCCAGCGGGTATAACGCTCCCGTTTTTCGGGATAGATGTCGCGTATCGTGACCAGAATGCCCGTCTCCTCGACACCGCCGAAATCGGGATTCGACACCGTATCGAAAACCCGCATCGTGGGCGAAAGGTTCATGTATGCGTTGATCAGCGGCGGAATGTTCTCGTTGAACTCGCGGATTTTCTGAATCAGAATGCGGTAATTCTCCTGATAGGTCTGCCCCGTGAAGAGCTGCTCATAATAAGGGTCGTCCAAATCGAGCCGGAGCGGATGGATGCCCTCGACGAGGTTGTCCCGGTCGGGGAAGTACCGGCGCAGGAACCAGATCAGGGCGTTGCGGGCCACGGCCTTGTAGGTCGTATACATCGTCACCTTGCCGAAAAGGTATTTGGCGCGGGGGTCCAGCACGATCAGCGCACCGAGCCCGTCCCAGAGGTTGTCCAGCGCATAGATGCTTTTGGCGTTGCCGCGCGCCTGATAGGAGGGCTGCACGAACGAACGGCCCAGTTCGATGGTGCGGGGCAGGTATTTGCGGCGGAACTTGTCGCTGAAGCGGAAATAGTGTTCGGTCGAGAGATGCCGCGGATATTCATCCGTGCAGATGATGAAACGGTAGCCGCCGACGATCTCTTCGGCGGCGGGGTCCCACACGATCAGCTGGTAGTAGCCGTCCTCGGCCAGATCTTCGGCGTCGATGTCCAGCTCCTTGCCCGTGCCGCCACCCGCGCCGCGGAACGCGATTTCGCGCAGGCGGCCGATCTCGCGCATCAGCGACGGACACTCGGCGGCCGAGAAGATATAAATCTCGTTCCCGGCCTTCTTCGTATCGCGGGCCTTGCGCTCCGGCGTCAGTTCGGCGCGGAGCTGTTCCCTTTCAACGGGAGGTATGATGGCTTCCATCTGTCTCTGTTGCATATAACTGGGGCAAAAATACCGATTTTAGCGTTTTTCCGGTTCCGGCGCGAGCATATTTTCCAAAAAATACGCCTTTTTGCGTACGAATTCGGCCTGCTCGCGGAGTCCGCCGTAACGCTGCAGCTCGGAGACGGGAATCGGGTCGCCCACGAAAATGCGGAAGTGCCGGCCCTTTTGGGAAAACATTTCGTCGGGCAGCCAAAGCATCTCGATATTGAGCTTCAGCCCCAGCATCACGCGCAGCCGGGCCACGCGGTAGAAGAAGTTCGACAGCCGTCCTTCGACGAACACCGGCACGATCTCGCGCTGCGAAGCGTAGGCCTTTTTCAGGAAGTTGGTTTTCCACGGCAGGTCGGTCACCTCGCCCCCGATGCAGCGCGAGCAGAGCCCCGCCGGGAAGGTCAGGATCGGCACTTCGCCGACGAACTCCTCGTCGAATTTGCGGGCGTAGGCGCTGTTCTGCGAACCGTGCTTGTTCACCGGAATCCATAGCGGACGCAGCGGTTCGAGGTGCATCAGCAGGTCGTTGACCACCACGCGGGCGTCGCCGAAGCGGTCTATCAGCTTGTCGGCGAGCATCATGCCGTCCATTCCCCCGAAAGGATGGTTCGCGGCGAACAGATAGCGGCCCTTGGGATCGAGCTTTTCGAGCCCCTCGACCGTATAGGTCACCTGCCACTCCCTGAAGCAGGCGCGGATAAACTCCTGCGGGGGCAGGTTCCAGTAGTGTTCGAGGATATAATTGATCTCCGACTCGTGAATCGTGCGGCGGAGCCAGCCGATGACGAAGCCGGGAATCCAGCGGGCCAGCCGCGGGGCTTTGTCGGCAAGTACCGCTCCGATATCTATTCTGGGCATAAAGACGTACAAAAAATTATATCCACAAATATAGGTATTCTTTTTCGAAAAATCCCTAACTTTACACCCAAATCGACCTTGTCAGCAACGAATATGTCTCAGTATCATACACCTGTCCTTCTGAAGGAGTCCGTCGACCTGCTCGCCGTAGACCCTGCGGGCACTTACGTGGACCTCACTTTCGGCGGGGGCGGCCATTCGCGCCGCATCCTCGAAAAGCTGGGTCCCGGCGGGAGACTCTACGCTTTCGATCAGGACCGCGACACGCGCGCGAACTGTCCCGACGACGGGCGGTTCCACTACGTCGAGAGCAACTTCCGCTTTCTGCGCGGGGCGCTGCGGCTGCGGGAGGTGGAGCAGGTGGACGGCATTTTGGCCGATCTGGGCGTCTCGTCGCACCATTTCGACGCCGTAGAGCGGGGTTTCTCGTTCCGGGGCGAAGCGCCGCTGGACATGCGCATGAACCAGCGGGGCGCGCTGACGGCGGCCCGCGTCGTGAACGGCTATCCGGCCGACGCGCTGACGCGCCTGCTGGGAGAGTGGGGCGAGCTGGAGACCCCGTGGAAAATCGCCAACTGCATCGTCCGGGCACGGGAAGCCGCACCGATCGAGACCACGGCGCAGCTGGTCGAGGCCGTGAAGCCCTGCACCCCGAAAAAAGACGAGTCGAAGTTCCTGACCAAGCTTTTTCAGGCGCTGCGCATCGAGGTCAACGGCGAAATGGAGGCGCTCAAAATGGCGCTGGAGCAGAGTCTCAAGGTACTGCGTCCCGGCGGGCGGCTGGTCGTCATCTCGTACCACTCGCTCGAAGACCGACTGGTCAAGAACTTCCTGCGCAGCGGGAATTTCTCAGGCTCGGTGGAGAAAGACTTTTTCGGACGCGCCCTCACGCCGTTCGAGATCATAACGCGCAAGGCCGTGGTCCCCACGGCCGAAGAGTTGGAACGCAACCCCCGGTCGCGCTCGGCCAAGCTGCGCGCGGCCGCAAAACGGGAGAACGAATAACGGAGGGCGGAGGCCGCCGCGAATCATTCAACGACAAAAGCAGCAGAGAAGGATGTTCAAGGACCACGAATTCGACCCGGTAACCCCCGAAGAAGAGGCCCGCCGCAAGCAGGAGGAGGAATTCGCCCGCCGCGTGCGGCGCGAAGTGCTGCGCATCGAGCGGGGTGAAGCCGACGAGGACATCCGCGCCGACATGGAACGCGAAGAGGAGGAGAAGGCCGAAGAGGAGGAGCGCCAGCGCCGGGAGCGCCGCCGCAAGGCCAGCACCTTCTGGCAGCTCTTCTCAGGTACGATCCTCGTCCACGAGGGAGTCTCGAAATACTATCCCTACATGCTCTCGATCGCGGGCATGTTCTTTTTGAGCATCGCCGTGATGTTCACCACCCTGCATCTGGACATGAAATACTCGCGCCTCGAACGCGAAGTGCAGATCCTGCGCGAACGCTCGATCCGCCTACAGGAACAGCGTTACCGCCGCACCACCCACTCGGCCATCGTCGAACGGCTGCGCGAACGCGGCATCGAGCTTACCGACCCGCCGGCGCCGGGCGAAATCATCGAAAACTGACGGACGATGAAAGAGGAACGTTCGAAGATCAAAAGCGACATTCTGCTGCGGGTACGACTGCTTTACGTGCTGTTCATACTCGCCGGGGCCGTCGTGCTCGGACGATTGGTCTGGGTGCAGCTCTTCAGTTCCGAAGTGGCCTACAACGCCGAACGGCTGGCCAGCCGCATCTTCACCGAGGAGACCATTCCGGCGCAGCGCGGCAGCATCCTCTCGCGCAGCGGCGCGCCGCTGGCGACTTCGATCTTCCGCTATCAGGCCGCCTTCGACTTCGCTTCGCCGGGTCTCGATTCGCTGAAAACCTTCCGCGAACAGAGCGACTCGCTGGCCAAACTCCTCGCGGCGTTCTTCCGGGACAAGTCCGCCGCCGAATACAGCCGCAAATTCCGCGAGGAGCACGCCCGCCACTACCGGCTCGTCAACGGACGCGACACGACCTACCTGCGCTCCGAAGGGTGGTTCTCGCGCCTGATGGACCGTCTGCGCGGCGAAGAGTTTGCCACGCGCCGCATCTACGACACCATCCGCGACCACACGCCCGTCAATATCTTCCCCCGCGAAGTGGACTACGCCGAATGGCAGACCCTGCGGCGTTATCCGCTGCTGAACTGGAACATGGGCATGGTCTACCGGCTCGTCGAACGCGACCAGCGGGTCTACCCGCAGGGCGAACTGGCGCGCCGCACGATCGGACTGACGGGCGACAAGGGAAATTACGGCATCGAGGAGGCCTACCGCGAAGAGCTTGCGGGCCGCGACGGCAAAGCCTTGCGGCAACGCATCGCCAGAGGCTTCTACGGCCGCGTCGCGGGCGGCGGCCACGAGGACCCCGAAGACGGCTACGACGTGGTGACCACGCTCGATCTGGACCTGCAGGACGTCGCCGACAAGGCGCTGCGGCGCCAGCTAGAAGCTCAGAACGCCATCTGGGGCACGACGATCGTCATGGAGGTCCATACGGGCGAAATCCTCGCCATGGCCAATCTGGGCCGGGCGGGGACCGAAGGGGCGTTTTACGAACGCGAGAATTACGCGCTGGGGCGCAGCATGGAGCCGGGTTCGACCTTCAAGCTGGCGACGATGCTCACGCTGCTCGACGACGCCGACATGTCTCCCCAGACCGCCTACGACACCCACAACGGCGACCCGGTGACCGTAGGCCCGGCCAAGAATATCCGCGACTCGCACCGCGGCGACCACGTCATCGACTTCCGCCGCGCCGTGGCTTCGTCGTCGAACGTCTACTTTGCCAAGGCGATCTGGGAGCGCTACGGCATCACGGGCAAGAAGCAGGAGTACAGCGACTTCCTCCACGAAAAACTACATCTCGGACAGACCGTCGGACTGGAACGGCTGGGCGAGCGCGCCCCGTCGATCACCACCGACTGGAAAGTTCCCGATCCGGGCGTCATGCTGGTCAAGATGAGCTACGGCTACCGCGTGCGGCTGGCTCCGATCCAGATGATCACCTTCTACAACGCCATCGCCAACGGCGGCAAAATGATCTCGCCCGTGCTGGTGCGCGAACTGCGGCGCGGCGACCGCGTCGAGGAGCGGTTCGAAAGCCGCACCCTCGCCTCGTCGATCTGCTCGCGCTCGACGCTGCGCGAGGTACAGCGGTGTCTCGAACTGGTCTGCACAGAGGGTACCGCCAGCCTCTATTTCAGGGACACCGCCCGGCTGCGCGTGGCCGCCAAGACCGGCACGGCGCAGATCACCGACGCCCGCAGCCGCGAAGGCCGCTACTACCTCGGCTCGATGATCGCCTACTTCCCGGCCGACAATCCCCGCTACACGGTGCTGACGACCATCGAAACCCGTGCGCAGGCCGGCAAGGCCTATTACGGAGGTCCGCTGGCGGGTCCGGTCGTCAAACGCATGGTCGATTACATCTACAACCGCAACCGCGACTGGTACGGCCGCGTCGAGCGGCACGGCCCGCGCCGCCACCCCGACCGGATCAAGGGCGGCGACATCGCCCAGATCCGCCGCGTGGCGGACAAGCTTTCGCCCCGCGCTTCGTTCGACCACCGCACGGGCTGGGGCCGCGTGCAGGTGGACAGCCTTTCGAACGTGGTCATCACGAGCCTTCCGGCCGAAACGGGCACGATGCCCGACGTGCGGGGCATGGGACTCAAGGACGCGCTGTTCGTACTCGAAAGCCGCGGCCTGAAAGTCCGCTTTTCGGGCCGGGGAGCCGTCGTCCGGCAAAGCGTCGCTCCCGGAGCGCGCATCACGCCGGGCGCGACGGTCGCCATAACGCTGAACTAAGATGAAAGAACTGACGATATTCACCCCGGCGCCGCGCCGCAGGGAGACTTTCCCGGCTTCCGGACGCGTTCGCGGAAGCGCCTGCGCTCCGAATTCCGCGGACCGCGGCGACAAAGACGCCCAAGGGGCGAATACGACAAAAGACAACGGTTTATGAAAACACTGAAAGAACTTCTCCGAAATACCCCCGTCACGGCGCTGCACGGCGACGATTCGGCCGCCGTCGCCGGGTTGGTTTACGACTCGCGTGCCGTCGGGCCGGGCGACTGCTTCTTCGCCGTGCGCGGCACGCAGAACGACGGGCACGACTTCATTCCCGCCGCCGTCGCAAAAGGCGCCGCCGCAGTCGTCTGCGAACGCCTGCCCGAACAGACCGCCGCAGACGTCGTCTACGTCGCGGTGCCCGACGCCGCAGGCGCGCTGGCCGACATGGCCGCGGCGTTCTACGACCACCCCAGCCGCGCGCTGAAACTCGTCGGCATCACCGGCACCAACGGCAAGACCACGACCGTGACGCTGCTGTACGACCTCGTACGGGCGTTGGGTCACAAGGCGGGACTGATTTCGACCGTGGTCTACAAGGTCGGCGAACGCACCGTCGGAGCGACGCACACCACGCCCGACCCCGTGCGGCTCAACGCCATGATGCGCGAAATGGCCGACGAGGGGTGCGAGTACTGCTTCATGGAGTGTTCGTCGCACGCCATCGTGCAGGAGCGCACGCGCGGGCTGCACTTCGCGGGCGGCATCTTCTCGAACATCACCCACGACCACCTCGACTACCACAAGACCTTCGCCGAATACATCCGCGCCAAGAAACTCTTCTTCGACTCACTCTCAAAAGAGGCCTTCGCGCTGACCAACGCCGACGACAAAAACGGCCGCGTGATGGTGCAGAACACCGCCGCGGCCATACACACCTACTCGCTGCGCTCGATGGCCGACTTCCGCTGCAAGATCGTCGAAATGCACCCGGACGGCATGCTGCTGCGCATCGACGGACAGGAGGTATGGGTCGGGCTGGTGGGCCGCTTCAACGCCTACAACCTGCTGGCCGTATACGGCGCGGCGGTTCTGCTGGGCTTCGACCGCGGCGAAACGCTGCGCGCGGCGAGCATGCTGCACCCGGTCAGCGGCCGCTTCGAACTGGTCCGGAGCGCAAACGGCGTCACGGCCGTCGTCGATTACGCCCACACGCCCGACGCGCTCGAAAACGTGATCCGCACCATCGAGGAGATCCGCACCCCGGCGCAGAAGCTGATCGTCGTCTGCGGCTGCGGCGGCGACCGCGACCGCACCAAGCGGCCCGAAATGGCGCAGATCGCCGTGCGGTACGCCGACACGGCCGTCTTCACGTCGGACAACCCGCGCCACGAGTCGCCCGAAGCGATTCTCGACCAGATGGCGGCGGGACTCGAACCCGGCGCGCGCTTCCTGCGCATCGCCGACCGCGCCGAAGCCATCCGCACGGCAGTGATGCTCTCGCAGCCGGGCGACATCCTGCTCGTGGCGGGCAAGGGCCACGAAACCTATCAGATCGTCGGCGACGTGAAACACCCCTTCGACGACCGGGAGGAGGTCCGCAAAGCCTTCGATTCATTCGGTAAATAAAACCCAACGAACAATATGCTCTATTACATCTTCAAGTATCTGGACGAAGCCTACAACCTGCCCGGTTCGGGCATGTTCCAGTACATTTCGTTCCGCGCCGCGGCGTCGATCATCCTCGCGCTGCTGATCGTCATCATTTTCGGCCGCAAGATCATCGACTTCCTGCGCCGCAAGCAGATCGGCGAAGAGGTCCGCGACCTCGGTCTGGAGGGACAGCTCCAGAAGCGCGGCACCCCCACCATGGGCGGCGTGATCATCCTGCTTGCGATTCTGGTTCCGATCCTTCTGCTCGGACGGCTCGACAACATCTACATCCAGCTGATGATCGTCTCGACCGTATGGCTGGGGCTGATCGGCGGACTGGACGACTACATCAAGGTTTTCCGCCACAACAAGGAGGGGCTCAAGGGCCGTTTCAAGATCGTGGGACAGGTCGGGCTGGGCATCATCGTCGGCACGACGATGTGCCTGTCGCAGGAGATCGTCGTCCGCGACAAAGTCGTACAGCCCGTACAGACCGTCTACATGAACGAGGACGGCTCCGTGCTCGAAACCGTACACCGCAACGTGGTCCTCAGCTCCGAAAGCCTCAAGACCACCCAGACGACCATTCCCTTCATCAAAGACAACGAATTCGATTACGGCTGGCTCACGGGCGGCAACACCACGATGACATGGCTGCTCTACGTGCTGGTCGCCATCTTCGTGGTGACGGCCGTCTCCAACGGCGCCAACCTCACCGACGGACTCGACGGTCTGGCCACGGGGGTCTCGGTACCGATCGTGGCGGTGCTGGGCGTACTGGCTTATCTCTCAGGACATATCGTATACGCCGACTACCTCAATATCATGTACATCCCTGACAGCGGCGAACTGGTCGTCTTCGCCGCGGCGCTGGTCGGCGCGCTGGTCGGCTTCCTTTGGTACAACTCCTTCCCGGCGCAGATCTTCATGGGCGACACCGGCTCGCTGTCGATCGGCGGCATCATCGCCGTCTTCGCCCTCTGCATCCGCAAGGAGCTGCTGCTGCCGCTGTTGTGCGGCGTCTTTCTGGTCGAAAGCTTCTCGGTGATGATGCAGGTCGGCTACTTCAAATACACCAAGCGCAAATACGGCGAAGGCCACCGCCTGCTGCTGATGGCTCCCGTACACCACCATTTCCAGAAGAAGGGACAGTTCGAGACCAAGATCGTCCTGCGTTTCTGGATCATCTCGCTGCTGCTGGCGGCCATCACCCTCGTAACGTTAAAGATCCGGTAATCATGAAAAAGATAGCAGTGCTGGGCGGCGGCATCAGCGGATACGGCTCCGCGATCCTCGCCAAGAAGAAAGGGTTCGACGTCTTCCTCTCCGATGCGGGGCGGATCGCCGACCGCTACAAGGCCAAGCTCGACGAGTGGCAGGTGCCCTACGAGGAGGGCGGCCATACCGAAGAGCGCATCCTCGACGCCGCGGAGGTCGTCAAGTCGCCCGGCATCCCCGAAACGGCGCCGCTGGTGCGAAAACTCCGCGCCGCAGGCATTCCCGTGATCTCCGAAATAGAGTTCGCGGGCCGCTACACGGGCCGGGCGAAGTGCATCTGCATCACCGGCTCGAACGGCAAAACTACCACCACGTCGCTCATATACAAGATCATGCGCGACGCCGGGATGCGGGTCGCTCTGGGCGGCAACATCGGCGAGAGCTTCGCCTACTCGGTCGCCACGGGCGATTACGACTGGTACGTGCTGGAGCTGAGCTCGTTCCAGCTCGACGGCATGTACAAGTTCCGGGCGCATATCGGCGTGCTGATGAACATCACGCCCGACCACCTCGACCGCTACGACCACTGTTTCCAGAACTACGCCGATTCGAAAATGCGCATCACGCAGAACCAGACTTCGCGCGACTATTTCGTCTATTCGGGCGACGACGAAGTGATCTGGCAGCAGCTTCCGAAATACGACCTGCGCATGAAGCAGCTCCCTTTCGCGGCGAAAAATGCTGTGGCCAGCGGCGCGGGGGACGCTTTCCTCTGCGACGGCAAATTCACGGCGGCCGTCGGAAAGGCCTCGGTCGAGATCGACACCGCGAAACTGCAGATCAAGGGCCTGCACAACGCCTACAACGCCATGGCGGCGGCGCTCGCAACCCTCGCGGCAGGAATCGCTCCGGCGGCGATCCGCCGTTCGCTCTACGGCTTCGCGCCCGTCGAGCACCGGCTCGAACCGGTCAAGGAGAGCGGCGGCGTGCTGTGGATCAACGACTCGAAGGCCACCAACGTCGATTCGGTCTACTATGCGCTCGAAAGCATGAAACGCCCCGTGGTGTGGATCGCCGGCGGTACGGACAAGGGCAACGATTACGGGCCGCTCAAGGATTTCGCCCGCGAGAAGGTGCACACGCTCGTCTGCATGGGCATAGACAACGCCAAACTGCTCCGGGAGTTCACGGGCGTCGTGCCCGAAGTGATCTCCACCGATTCGCTCGACGCCGCGATGACGGCGGCCAAAGCCGCCGCACGGCCCGGCGACGCGGTGCTGTTGTCCCCGGCCTGCGCAAGCTTCGACCTTTTCAAAAATTACGAGAACCGCGGCGAGCTGTTCAAGGCGTGGGTAAACGAAAAGGCATAAGGCGATGAAATTCGGCGAACGGAAACAGACACAGGGCGCGCAGCAGGCGCAGGAACCTTGGTCGGAAACGGCCGGGAACGCTCCGCGCACGGCCGGAGCGGCGGCCGCAGAGACTGCTCCGCACGGTAGCGAGGGGCGGGGCGGCCGGGGCAAGAGCCGATCCGGAGCCGAGTACGGGACCGCTGCGGACGAGGAAAACCCGCAGGCGGCGAACGCGTGCGGCGAAACGGCCGAAAAGCCCAAATTCAGGCTTTTCACGGGCGACCGCGTGTTGTGGATCATCATCGCGGTGCTGGCGGTGGTTTCGGTGCTGGTGGTCTACTCCTCGACGGCCAAAATGGCTTACGACGCCCACACGGCCCGCACCACGGCGCATTTCCTGCGCCAGCAGCTGATGATCCTGATCGTCAGTCTCGTCGTGATGGTCGCCGTGCAGAAGATCAACTGCCGCATCTACAACCTCTTTTCGCGCCCCGTCTACATCCTTTCGGTCCTGCTGACCGTCGCCGTCTACTTCATCGGCGCCACGACCAACGGCGCCGCCCGCTGGATTCCGCTGGGACCCTTCCAGTTCCAGCCCTCCGAAGCGCTGAAGGTCGCCACAGTGCTCTTCCTCGCCAGCCAGCTGGCGGGACGCCAGTCGAAGATCGACAAAATCCGCATCGTGCCGTCGCTCAGGTTCTGGACATGGCGTTCGTCGCGCGAACAGCGCCGCATCTGGCGCGAAGGGACATGGCCGATCCTGATGCCCGTGGTCGTCTCGTGCACCGTGATCTTCCCGGCCCACACCTCGTCGGCCGTGCTGGTGTTCCTCGCCTCGTGGGTGATGATGCTCATCGGGCGCGTCCGTTTCGGCGAACTGATGAAGCTCGTCGGGCTGGCCTGCGTGGGCATCGTCCTCATTATGACGCTCAACCTCGGCCGCAGCGAAACCGCCGAAGGGCGCGTCTCGACATGGATACACCTCTGGACCCGTTCGCAGACCGACAAGCCGATCGAACACCTCACCGACACCGAGCGTTCGATGATCGCCATCTACAACGGCGGCATCTTCGGTGAGGGAGCCGGACAGAGCGCCATGCGCGTGGAGATGATCCACCCCGAAAGCGACTACGCCTACGCCTTCTTCGTCGAGGAGTACGGCATCGTGCTGGCCATCGCGCTGCTGATGCTCTATCTGTGGATCTTCTTCCGCGGAATCGAAATCTTCCGGCGGTGCGGCACGGCCTTTCCGGGACTGCTGGTGCTGGGACTGGCGCTGCTGATAACCTGTCAGGCGCTGCTGCACATCATGGTGACGGTAAACCTGATCCCCGAAACGGGGCAGACGCTGCCCCTGATTTCGCGCGGCGGCTCCTCGACGCTCTTCACCACCATCGCTCTGGGCATGATCCTCAGCGTCAGCCGTCAGAACGACGAACAGTCGCACGACACGCCCCGCAGCGAATCCATTTATGAAAAGTAACGACCTATGGACGACATCAGACTGGACAAATACCTCTGGGCCGTGCGGGTGTTCAAGACCCGCAGCGACGCCGCGGACGCCGTCCGCAACAACAAGGTGACCGTGAACGGCGCCTACGCCAAACCTTCACGCGAAGTCAAGATCGGCGACGTGATCGCCGTACGCCGGATGCAGGTGACCTATTCCTACAAGGTCCTCGACCTCGTGTCGAGCCGCCAGCCGGCCAAGAACGTTTCCCTGTACTGCCTCAACGTCACGCCGCAGGAGGAGCTGGACAAACTCAACGTTCCGCGCGAGACCGTCTTCGTATTCCGCGACCGCGGCACGGGCCGCCCCACCAAGAAGGAGCGCCGCGAGCTGGACGGCCTGATGGACGAACTCTATTACGACGAGGAGTAGGCGCACACCCCGCTGCGGGGCCGCGACATGCCGGCAACGGCTATCCGCCGCCGCTCAAGACGCCGCCCGAAGGCGGCAGGCCGGCCATTCCGCCAACCGCCCGACGCTCCGCCTCCGAAATCACGCCGCATTCGCCGTGTCCACACCGCACGGCGCGATTTCCACGGCGAAACTGCCGAAAACGACAAGATTCCTGCGGAATACACAAAAACGAAAAACCGGGCCTTTCCGTGCAAGCACGAAAGCCCGGTTTCCCGTTTCATATGCCGGCAGGCATCTATTCTTGTTTTCGGCTACTTCTTGTTGAAGAAGTTCATCGTCCGCTCCACGCCGATCGTGGCGAACGACAGAATCGCGTCGCAGAAGACTTTGAGCCGTTCAGGCATCGCCTTCCGGTCCTCTTCGCTCCACTCGCCCAGCACGTAATCGACCTGATGCCCCTTCGGGAAGTCGCCGCCCACGCCGAAGCGCATCCGGGCGAAATTCTCCGTTCCCAAAAGTTCGGCAATATTCTTCAGGCCGTTATGCCCTCCGGCGCTCCCCTTCGGGCGCAGCCGCAGCGTACCGAACGGCAGTGCGATATCGTCCGAAACGACCAGCAGATTCTCCGGGGCGACCTTTTCGGCCTCCATCCAATAGCGGACGGCCTTGCCCGAAAGATTCATATAGGTCGAGGGTTTGAGCAGAATCAGCGTGCGGCCCTTGTGTTTCACTTGGGCCACATCGCCGTAACGCGCCGTGGTAAAAACAGCGTTGGACGCCTCTGCGAGGGCGTCCAACACATTGAATCCGATGTTGTGTCGGGTCCCGGCATATTCGGCGCCGATATTTCCCAGCCCAACAATAAGATATTTCATACGCTACCGGACTAATCCTGAGCCGCAGCGCCGCGCGAAGCACGGGTTACGCGAACGGCGCAGACAGCGGTGGTTGCGGGAGTAACGAATTTCAGGTTCTCGAACTTGAGGTCGCCCACGAAGATCGTCTTGCCGACGCCCAGCGTGGTCACGTCTACGACCAGTTCGTCGGGCAGGTTCTCGACCAGCGCGCTGACGACCAGCTTGCGGGCCGACAGAGCCAGCTTACCGCCGACCTTCACACCCTCGGCGTTACCCGTCAGGCGTACCGGAATCGCGATCGAAACGGGCTTGCCGTCGGCGATACGGTAGAAGTCGAGGTGCAAGATCTGCTCGCGGACGGGGTGGAACTGAGCCTCACGCAGCACGGCCTGCTCCTTCTTGCCGTCGAAATCGAACTCGACGATGTAGGAGTTGGGGGTGTAGATCAGGGGTTTGATCTCGCGGGGGTCCACCGAGAAGGCGACCGACTCGCCGTGGCCCGACAGTACGCAGGGAACCATGCCCTCGCGGCGTACGGCCTTGGCTGCTTTCTTGCCGTACTCTTCACGCTTTACGGCCTTTACAGAAATGGTTTTCATTGCAATTTGTTTTTAATGTGTTACCTTGGGCGGTTCTCAGCGAGACCTCGCGGGCCGCGCCCCAATTCCGCCTGTTTCGGAGCGCAAAGATAAGCCAAATTATCAAGAATCAAAAACCGGACGCGGAAAATTCGCCCTCGGAGCAGAAAAATTTCGGATTCGGATTTAACTTTCGCACCTTTGATGCGTCTTATTGACAAACCCTCATGGAGACGACCCGCGACATATCGGCAGAAGAGCTTGCGGCGCTGCGCGACCCCGGCGTCCGGCACGGGGCCTTCGACCGGCTGGTCGGGGCGTACCTCCGTCCACTTTACTGGCATGCGCGGCGGCTGGTGGTGGTCCACGAAGACGCCGAGGACGTGGTGCAGGAGACCTTCGTCCGGGCATACGACAGGATCGGCACCTTCCGGGGCGGGAGCGACGAGATGGGGGCATGGCTCTACCGCATCGCCACGAACACGGCCCTGACGCTGCTCCGGCGGCGCAAAACGGGACTGTTTGCCTCGCTCGACGAAGTGAGCCGGACACTGGCGGGCCGCGTGGCGGAAGAGTGCGGCGAGGACGCCGACCAAATGCAGGTGCGTTTCCAGCAGGCCGTGCTGGAACTGCCGCTCAAGCAGCGTCTGGTCTTCAACCTCCGCTATTACGACGGGATGTCCTACGGACAGATAGCCCGCGTGCTGGGACAGCGCGAACAGACGCTCAAGGTCAATTACCACTATGCAGTACAGAAACTGAAAGAAAAACTAACGCAGGAAATATGAACCGTGAATTTGAAAACAGCGGCCGGGAAATGCCTTACCGCATCCCGCCGCAGAGTCTCGAAGCGCTGCACGAGCGCATCCTCAGCCGGACCTCCCGCCGCCCGGCATCACCTCCCCGGACCGTCCGCAGATACTGCCTGACGGCCGCCGCCGCGGCTGCCGTGCTCGTCATGGGCCTGCTCGTTACCGAATACCGCACCCGCAGGGCCGACACACCGGCCCCGGACCTCGAACAGATGCTCGCCACGACCCCGGCCGAGACGCTGCGACAGGCCGCCGCGGAGAATTACGACGACATCCTTTACAACCAGCAACTCTAAAAACATTTCAGCTATGAAACATATCCTGCTTTTCCTCTGCACCCTGCTGTTCGCCCTGACGGGAAACACCGCACCGGCCTGCAACGAATCGGAACAACTGCTGGCCGAGGCCCGCACAGCGACGAACGCCGCGGGGAGCGTCTCCTCCGGCGAACTGGAACGCGCCATGGCCGAAGCCCGGCGGACCATGGAGGCGACCGGCCGGGAGATCGAACGCGCCGTGGCCGAAGCGCGCCGTGCGACGGAGCTCTCCGACCGTGAAATCGCGCGCGCCGCGGCCGAAGCCCGGCAGGCCATCGATGCGGCGGAACGCATCGACTTGGCCAACCAGTCGCTCGAAGAGCTGAACAAGGCGGCCCGCGAACAGATCGTCCGCGAGCTGGGGCTGAGCACCCGCCAGCGCAGGGAGTTCGAACCGATCTACAAGGCCTACCGCGAAGCGCTCGACAAAGCCGTCGACGCCCGTGCCGGCGCTTCCGGCGCCGACGAAGCCACGCAGAAAAACAGCCTGAAGGCCAAACTCTCGAACATCGCCGCCACGGCGCAGGTCAAGCGCGACTATGTGGACAAATTCGCCGCCGTGCTCACCGCCGAGCAGATCCGCCGGCTCTACAACACCGAAGGCGAGATCGGCACCAACATCAAGCGGGCCGCCTTCGACCGGAGCAGCCGCACCCGCAGCGGACGGCTCAAAGGCAGCGGACGCATGGTGACGCAGGACTGGGGCAAGGCGGGCGACTACACGGGCATCTCGGCCGCGGCGTTTTTCGACATCACCGTCAGCCCCGCGGCCAAAACCATCAGCGTGACGGCCGACGACAACGTCATCGACTATCTGGTGCTGGAGCGCGACGGCGGGAAGCTGAAATTCCGCGTCAACGCCAACAGCACGGAAAACATCTCGGTCTCGGTCACCGTTCCCGCATCGGCCTCGCTGCGCGAAATATCGGCAGGCTCCTACGGCAAGGTGAACTGCAAAATGCCGCTGAAAGGGCCGTCGGTTTCGGTCTCCGTATCGAGCTACGGATCTGTGAGCGCCGACATCGACACGCCCGGCGCCGCGAAACTCGACGTGTCGAGCTACGGCAAATTCGCAGGCTCGGTGCGCTGCAGCGACGGCGAGCTGCGGATTTCGAGCTACGGATCGGCGCAGGCTCCCGTGGAGTGCCGCAACAGCTGCAAACTGACAGTGGGCAGTTACGCCAAATTCTCGAACGACATCAAAGCCTCCGACCTCACGGTCGAGGTCAGCAGCGGCGCCAGCGTCGGCAGTACGCTGACCGCCGACGCGCTGACGATGCGCATCGACAGCTACGCCAAATTCTCCGGCACGGTGACGGTAAACGCCCGGCAGGCGAAGCTGACCGTCAGCAGCGGCGGCTCGTTCAACGGGACATTCAGCGGCAGTTCGCTCGAAGCGAGCGTCGGAAGCTACGGCAAAATCTACCTGAAAGGCGCGGCGCAGGTCGCCGACGCCACGGTCCGGGTTTCGTCGGGCGCGAATTTCTCGGCCCCCGAACTGCGGGTCTCGGATTACGACCTGACGGTGTCGAACTACGCCAAAGCCGACGTCTGGTGTTCGGGCCGTCTGAAAATCAACGCTTCGACGGCCGCCAAAGTGACGTACGGCGGTCCCTGCACGGTCGAAACCGTCTCCGACAACATCCAGCGCAGAAAGTAAATGCCAACAACCATAAGCGTATTTACGGAAACGGGCCGCTCTTCGGGGAGCGGCCCGTCGTTTTTCCCCGCTTCCGGCTCGAATCCGGCCTTCGGAAGAGGTTTCCCGCAACAAATCGGCGGCCGTGCGACAAATTCCGAAAGGTTATAATCCGTAAGCGCTCCCGGCCCAAAGCCGCCGGACTTTCGCCGGATGCTCTCCCCCGGCGCCGAATCTGTAATGAAAACCCCGCCCGAACGCACTCCGGCACGGGCGGCGCGGCAAACGAAACTTGCGCAGAATGAAGGGATTCGGAAATATTTTTAATATATTTGTTGCCAAGGTTAGTTAGATCAAGTCCTATTATGTGCGAAAAACTTTTTATTTTCGACACCACGCTCCGCGACGGCGAGCAGGTGCCGGGCTGTCAGTTGAACACCACCGAGAAGATCGAAGTCGCCAAACTCCTCGAAAGTCTCGGCGTGGACATCATCGAAGCGGGATTCCCGATTTCCAGCCCCGGAGACTTCAACTCCGTACTTGAAATTTCGAAGGCCGTTTCGGCCCCGACGATCTGCGCGCTCACCCGCGCCGTGAAAAAAGACATCGACGTCGCCGCCGACGCCCTGCGGCTGGCCAAGCACAAGCGCATACACACCGGAATCGGCGTATCGCCCCAGCATATCTACGACAAACTGCGCTCGACGCCCGAAAAGATCATCGAATCGGCCGTCGAGGCGGTGAAATACGCCAAGCGCTACGTCGAGGACGTCGAGTTCTACGCCGAAGACGCCGGGCGCGCCGATCCGGAATACCTCGCCCGCGTGATCGAAGCGGTCATCGCGGCCGGCGCCACAGTGGTCAACATTCCCGACACCACGGGCTACTGCCTGCCCGGCGAGTACGGCGCGAAGATCAAATACCTCGTCGATCACGTCTCCAACATCGACCGGGCGATCATCTCGACCCACTGCCACAACGATCTGGGCATGGCTACGGCCAACACCCTGAGCGGCATCCTCAACGGCGCGCGGCAGGCCGAGGTGACGATCAACGGCATCGGCGAACGCGCGGGCAACACCTCGCTCGAAGAGGTGGTGATGACCTTGCGCTGCCACAAAGAGCTGAACGTCGATACGAACATCGACGCACAGCTCATCACCAAGGCTTCGCACCTCGTGTCGAGCCTGATGAACATGCCCGTCCAGCCCAACAAGGCGATCGTCGGCCGCAACGCCTTCGCCCACTCGTCGGGCATCCATCAGGACGGCGTGCTGAAAGACCGCCAGACCTACGAGATCATCGACCCGCAGGACGTCGGGCTCAACCAGTCGGTCATCGCCCTGACGGCCCGCAGCGGCCGCACCGCGCTCGTGCACCGGCTCGAACTGCTCGGCTACAACCTCACGCAGGAGGAGACGGACGACACCTACGCCAAGTTCCTCGAACTGGCCGACAGGAAGAAGGAGATTCACGATTACGACCTGCTGTATCTGGTGGGCGACATCGACCGCATGAAACAACAGTCCCTGTCGCTCAAATTCCTGCAGGTGACCACCGGAACGCTCGTTCCGACGGCGACCGTGGTGCTGAAGTTCGGCGACCACGAACGCATGGCCATCGCCACGGGCAACGGTCCGGTGGATGCGGCCGTATCGGCCATCAAGACTCTCATCAACGAGAAGGTCGTGCTCACGGAATTCCTCATGCAGGCCATCACCAAGGGGTCGAACGACGTGGGCCGCGTACACGTGCAGGTGCAGTGCGGCAGCCGCACGGTCCACGGATTCGCCGCACATACCGACACCACACGGGCGTCGATCGAGGCGTTCCTCGACGCGCTGCGCATACTGAACGTAACCGAACGCAAGGAAAAGGAGGCGTAAGATGGGAAAGACTCTTCTGGACAAAATATGGGATGCGCACACCGTGCGCACCGAAGACGGGGGACGCTGCGTGCTCTACATCGACCGGCAGTACATCCACGAGGTGACGTCGCCCGTGGCTTTCGCCGGACTCGAACGGCGCGGCATCGGCGTGGCGCGCCCGGCGCAGATCACGGCGACGGCCGACCACAACATCCCCACCGTCAACCAGCACCTGCCGATCGCCGAGCCGGAATCGCGGCGGCAGGTCGAAGCGCTGGCGGCCAACTGCGCCCGGTTCGGCATCGAGCATTTCGGCGTGGGCGACCCCCGGCAGGGCATCGTGCACATCATCGGTCCCGAACTGGGCTTCACCCAGCCGGGCATGACCATCGTCTGCGGCGACAGCCACACCTCGACGCACGGGGCGCTGGGCGCCGTGGCGTTCGGCGTAGGGACGTCGGAGGTCGAAATGGTCTTCGCCAGCCAGTGCATCATCCAGTCCAAGCCGCGGAGCATGCGCATCACCGTGGACGGGACGCTTCGGCCGGGCGTCGAAGCCAAGGACATCATCCTCTACATCATCTCCCGGCTGACCGCTTCGGGCGGCACGGGCTATTTCATCGAATTCGCCGGCGAAGCGATCCGCTCCCTCTCGATGGAGGGGCGCATGACCGTCTGCAACATGAGCATCGAATGCGGGGCGCGGGGCGGCATGATCGCCCCCGACCAGACCACGTTCGACTACCTCCGCGGCCGCGAACGCGCGCCGCAGGGCGCCGCTTTCGACCGGGCCGCGGCCCGCTGGCGCGAACTTCACAGCGACGCCGACGCGGTTTTCGACAAGGAATACCGCTTCGACGCCGCCGACATCGCCCCGATGATCACCTACGGCACCAACCCCGGCATGGGTATGGCCGTCGATGCGGAGATTCCCGCCGACGCCGACGACAAGGCGTTGAAATACATGGGATTCGAATCCGGCGAAACGCTGCAGGGCAAACCCGTCGATTACGTCTTCGTCGGCAGCTGCACCAACGGCCGCATCGAGGACCTGCGCCTTTTCGCACGGCTGGTCGAAGGCCGCCGCAAGGCCGACAACATAACGGCGTGGATCGTCCCCGGCTCGAAAGGCGTCGAAGCCGCCGCAAGGGCCGAGGGGCTGGACCGGATTCTGGCCGACGCGGGATTCGAACTCCGCCAGCCGGGCTGTTCGGCCTGTCTGGCGATGAACGCCGACAAGATTCCGGCGGGCAAATACTGCGTTTCGACCTCGAACCGCAATTTCGAAGGGCGTCAGGGTCCGGGCGCACGGACGATGCTTTCGGGCATCGCGGCGGCCGCCGCCGCTGCTGTCTGCGGGCGCATCGAAGACCCGCGCAAGGTGTTTGAAATGTAAAAGTCAAGAAAAATGTCCATACCCAAATTCGAAACTTTCACGTCGGGGGCGGTGCCTGTCCGCACGGAAAACATAGATACCGACCAGATCATCCCGGCGCGCTTTCTCAAAGCCACCGAGCGCAAAGGCTTCGGCGACAACCTCTTCCGCGACTGGCGTTACGACGCCGAGGGTCGGAAGGTCGCTTCGTTCCCGCTCAACGACAGCCGCTACGGGGGCCGCATACTGGTCGCAGGCCGCAACTTCGGGTGCGGCAGTTCGCGCGAACACGCCGCATGGGCCATCGCCGACTACGGCTTCCGCGTCGTGGTGTCGAGTTTCTTCGCCGACATCTTCCGCAACAACGCCCTCAACAACGGTCTGCTGCCGATCACGGTGAGCGACGACTTCCTCGCAGCGATCTTCGCCGCCATAGACGACGATCCCGCGGCCCGTTTCACGGTCGATCTGGAGGGGCAAACGCTGACCGCCGAAGCCACGGGCCGCAGCGAGCGGTTCGAGATCGACGCCTACAAGAAACGCTGCCTGCAGAACGGCTACGACGACGTGGATTACCTGTGCAGCATCTCCGACCAGATCCGACGGTTCGAAGCCGCCCGAAAATAGCCCCGCGACGATGCTTCCCCCGGTCGAAATAATGGATACCACGCTGCGCGACGGCGAGCAGACGTCGGGCGTTTCGTTCAACGCCCGCGAAAAGCTCTCCATCGCCCGGCTGCTGCTGGAGGAACTGCGCGTCAGCCGCATCGAGATCGCTTCGGCGCGGGTCTCGCAGGGCGAGCAGGAGGCCGTGCGGCGCATCGCCGAGTGGGCCGCCTCCAAAGGCTATTCGGACCGCATCGAGGCGCTGGGATTCATCGACGGCGGCATATCCCTCGACTGGCTCGGCGACGCCGGATGCCGCGTTGTGAACCTGCTGACCAAAGGGTCGCTCAAGCACTGCCGCGAGCAGCTCCGCCGCACGCCCGAAGAGCACCTCGGCGACATCCGCGCTACGATCGACAAGGCCGTCGCGCGGGGCATGCGGGTAAACATCTATCTGGAAGACTGGTCCAACGGCATGCAGCATTCGCCGGAGTACGTCTACGCCATGCTCGACGCACTGGCCGACGCCCCCGTGCAGCGTTTCATGTGCCCCGACACGCTGGGCGTGCTCGATCCCTACGCCACCGAACGGTTCTGCGGCGATCTGGTGCGGCGCTATCCCCGCCTGCGCTTCGACTTCCACGCCCACAACGACTACGATCTGGCCGTCGCCAATACCGCCGCGGCCGTAAAAGCCGGATTCCACGGGGTCCACGTCACGGTAAACGGGCTGGGCGAGCGGGCCGGGAACGCACCGCTGTCGAGTACGGTCGCCGTCCTGCACGACCGCCTGCACCGCGCCACCGGCATCGACGAGACGAAGATCAACCACGTCAGCCGCATGGTCGAGACCTACACCGGCATCCGCATTCCCGCCAACCGCCCGATCGTCGGCGAAAGCGTCTTCACGCAGTGCGCCGGCATCCACGCCGACGGCGACAACAAGAACAACCTCTACTTCAACGAACTGCTTCCCGAACGGTTCGGCCGCGTCCGCGAATACGCCCTCGGCAAGACTTCGGGCAAGGCCAACATCATGAAGAACCTCGAAACGCTGGGCATCGACCTCGACGAAGCCTCGATGCGCAAGGTGACCGAACGGGTCGTGGAGCTGAGCGACAAGAAGGAGCTGGTGACCGCCGAGGACCTGCCCTACATCATTGCCGACGTACTGCGTTACGATCTGGCCGAAAATCCGGTCCGCATCCTCAACTACAGCCTTTCGCTGGCGCAGGGGCTGCATCCCGCGGCTTCGCTCAAGATCGAGATCAACGGACGGGAGTACGAGCAGACCTCGGCCGGCGACGGCCAGTACGACGCCTTCATGCGGGCGCTGCGGCAAATCTACGAGCACCAGCTCCGGCGCGAGTTCCCGATGCTGCGCAACTACACCGTCTCGATCCCGCCCGGCGGCCGCACCGACGCCTTCGTGCAGACCATCATCACGTGGGAAATGGGCGGCAAGGTATTCAAAACGCGCGGTCTGGATGCCGACCAGACCGAAGCCGCTATCAAGGCGACGATCAAAATGCTGAACATAATCGAAACAAACTATAACGACCATGAATGTTAACATAGCCCTTTTAGCCGGCGACGGCATCGGTCCTGAGATCATCGCGCAAGCCGTCAAGGCGCTGGACCACGTCGCCCGGAAGTATGCGCACAACTTCACCTACCGCGAAGCGCTGGTGGGCGCCTGCGCCATCGACGCCACGGGGGATCCCTACCCGGAGGAGACGCACAAAATCTGCCGCGAAGCCGACGCCGTGCTGTTCGGCGCCATCGGCGACCCCAAATACGACAACGACCCCAAAGCGCCGGTACGCCCCGAACAGGGGCTGCTGCGCATGCGCAAGTCGCTGGGACTGTTCGCCAACCTGCGCCCCATCGCGCTCTTCGACACGCTGGCCGACCGCTCGCCGCTCAAGGCCGAGGTGGTGCGGGGCACCGACTTCGTCTGCGTCCGCGAACTGACGGGCGGCATCTATTTCGGACGGCCGCAGGGCCGCGACGAAGGGGGCGACCGGGCCGTGGACACCTGCACCTACTCGCGGCAGGAGATCGAGCGCGTGCTGCACGTGGCGTTCCGGCTGGCCATGAGCCGCCGCCGTCACCTGACGGTAGTCGACAAGGCCAACGTCCTCGAAACCTCGCGCTTCTGGCGCGAGATCGCCCAGCAGCTCGCACCCCAATACCCCGAAGTGGAGCTGGACTTCATGTTCGTGGACAACGCCGCGATGCAGATCATCCGCCAGCCGACCCATTTCGACGTGATCGTCACCGAAAACATGTTCGGCGACATCCTCACCGACGAAGCCAGCGTCATCAGCGGGTCGCTGGGCATGCTTCCGTCGGCCAGCGTGGGGTCCGAAGTCGCGCTTTTCGAGCCGATCCACGGCTCCTATCCGCAGGCCGCAGGCAAAAACATCGCCAACCCGATGGCTGCGATCCTCTCGGCCGCCATGCTGCTCGAACATCTGGGGCTGACCGCCGAAGGGAGCGCCGTCCGCGACGCCGTAAACCGGGCGCTCACCGAAGGGATCGTCACCGAAGACCTCGCCGCACAGGGCGAACGGCGCTATTCGACCTCCGAGGTCGGGGATTTCATCGCTGCGCATATTTAGCCGGGAACCCCGCACGCAAAAGGAGAGTCACGCACACAAAAAGGGAATTCCGCACGCAACCCGGAAATCCCGCACAAAAAAAGGGCTGCAACCGCCGCGTTGCAACCCTTTTTCAATTCCATTCTTCCCGCCGTTTCGGGGCCGGGAGTCGGCTCGGCTCCAAACCGGCCCGGCCGTAACCGGACATCGCCAGTCCCTGCCGCGCAGTTCCGGAACACGGTCTCGCTGCAGCGGACAGTTCCGGAAAGGGACGGATTCCGCCATCGCGCCGCCCGCTATCCGCCTGCCGTAGAACCGTCATCGGCAAATCACCGGCATGTCATTCGCCCGTCATCGGCACCGAAACACCAGCGGGGACCGCCGCGAATCTCACACTCCGGCGACGTACTCTTCCAGCGTCCCAAGATCCACCGCCATCGGCTCCGAAACCCGTGGACGCTTCACCAGCTCCGCAAGGCGCGGGGGCAGCGGCACCTTCGCCCCGGTCACGGGCGAAATGACCTCGCCGAACTTGGCCGGATGGGCCGTCGAAAGGTAAAACCCCGGCCTGCCGCAGGCCACGGAAGCCGCATAGCCCACGGCGCTGTGCGGATCGGATAGATAACCGTAATTCCGGTACAGCCCGTCGATCGTACGGCGGATCATGGCGTCGTCGCACCGGAACCCCTGCAATTCGCCGCGCAGGGCGTCCGCATCGCCGCCGCACAGCCACATCATCCGCTCGAAGTTGCTCGGCGCTCCGACGTCCATCGCATTGGCCGGCGTCCGCACCGACGGCCGCGGACGGTAATCGCCCGTCCGCAGGAATTCGGGCACCACGTCGTTGGCGTTCGACGCCGCGACGAATCCGCCGAGAGGCAGCCCCATGCGGCGAGCCAGCATGCCGGCCGAGAGGTTGCCGTAGTTGCCGCTCGGCACCACGACCACCGGATTTTCGCCGCCCGACGCCTGCCGCCACCGGAAATACCCGTAGAAGTAATAGAACGCCTGCGGAATCCACCGCAGCAGGTTGATCGAATTGGCCGACGATACGCGGTGCGCGGCCCTGAAAGAGCTGTCCGCAAAGAGTTCCTTGACCAGCCGCTGGCAGTCGTCGAAAGTTCCGGCCACGCGCAGCGGATGGATATTGCCTCCGAGCGCGGTCATCTGACACTCCTGCAGGCGGCTGATCTTCCCTTCGGGATAGAGCAGCACCACCTCGACGCCCGGCACGTCGTAAAAACCGTGCGCCACGGCACTGCCCGTGTCGCCCGACGTCGCCGTCAGAATCACCAGCTTTTCGTCCGCGCCGCCCAGCAGGCCGACCATGCGGCCCATGAATCCGGCGCCGAAGTCCTTGAACGCGAACGTCGGGCCGTGGAACAGCTCCAGCGTATAGCGGCTGCCGACCGGACGCAGGGGAACCTGAAAATCGTAGATGCGGCCGATCTCCCGCTGCAGAATCCCGGCGTCGATATCCTCGCCGAAGAACAGTGCGGCCAGATACCCCGCCAATGCGGCATAGGACTCCCCGGCCAGCCGCTCCGCGACCGCCATATCCGCCTGCGGAATACGTTCGGGGACGAACAGTCCCCCGTCGGGCGCCAGCCCCGCCTCGACGGCTTCGCGCAGCGAACAGGGCCGTGCATGTGCTTTGTCTCTCGTACTGTAGTATTTCATGGTTTTCCTTTTTTCTTATTCTTCGATTCGCGCACCGCGGTTCGACACGCGGCCCGCATAGATGTTGCAGCCGATTCCCAGCCCGGCGAAATGGCTCTTCATCCGCTCGGCGACCCGTTCCGACACCGACCCTTCGGCGGCCAGCGCAAAGACCGAAGGTCCCGATCCGGCGATGTTCATGGCCAGAGCGCCTTCGGAGAGCACCTCTTCCTTCAAACGGTCGTAACCGGGAATGAATCCCTTGCGGTAAGGCTCCGCGACGACGTCGTGCATCGAGCGGCCGATCAGCGCCACGTCGCCCAGCGCCAGTCCGGCGACAAGTCCGCCGACGTTGCCCCACTGCGTGACGGCATGCGCCATCGGAATCTCGCGGGGCAGCACCTCGCGCGCCTCCTTGGTGCCGACCACGATGTCGGGATGCGCCACGGCGTAGAAAAAGTCATCGGGCACCACCGGCAGGCGGATGATGTCCAGCGGCCCGTATCCGCGGATCAGCACCACGCCGCCCAGCAGGGCCGGCCCGACGTTGTCGGCATGGGGCGTGCCGCCGATCAGCGCTTCGCCCATCATGGCGAACTCCACCAGCCGTTCCGCCGAAAAGGGGCGGCCCAGCAGTTCGTTCAGCCCGTAGACGGCTGCGGCCGACGAGGCGGCGCTCGATCCGATGCCGCTTCCGGGCGCTATCTTTTCGAGAATCGTGATTTCGACCCGCACGGGCTTTCCGTACGCTTCGAGCAGGGCCGCGACGGCCGGGGTTATGACATTGTCTTCGGGCTTTTCGGGGAGTCTCTTCCCGCTCTCGTTGCGGATCGCAAGCCCGCTCGCACCCGCTTCGGCGGCGACCTCGATCCGGTCGCCCACGCCGTCGAGCGTCAGGCCCATGATGTCGAAGCCGCAGCCCAGATTCGCCACCGTTCCGGGGGCGAAAACCTTGATATGTTTCATGGTAAAATCTTCTTTGAATTAAACTGCCTTTGACTGAAAATCCGGGTTTCCGCCCCGGCAGCCTCGGCCGGGTGTGCATACGGAGATGCTTCTGACGGAAAAAACAAACTAAACCCCCACAGGGGTTGTAGTAGCGGCAGTCGTGAAGATAACGGAGAGGACGGCATACGTCGTCGGAGCGCAGGTGTTCCCGCACTCTCCGAACATCGTATGATTCCGTTTCATATCCATCAGGGACAAATATAAAACAAAAAAATTTAATATCCAAATCAGGTAACGATTCGTAAGATGCCCGCCGAATAATCAGGAAGGGTTTTCACTCGGAACAAATAGCACAAAAAGGCCGGACACACCTATAATAATATAAAAACAGTAAGACATTTCAGAGCTTCCGGAGCATGGAACTCTTGCAAATCGGCCTAAAACCGGTTTTAAAGCCAAAAATAGCGATTTCAAATTGTAAGCAAATAACGAATACGACCTGAAAACAGCAACCACAGAGAACGATCTGCTTCCGGAATATCACATTATTAAATTTCTTTAGGAATTTATTTGTACGTCTGATTTTATATACTTATCTTTGAAACGGAACAAACACAGAAATCCGGCCATGACCGCTCTGAATCATTCGAACAATAACGTCATTAATCTGCTGCTCGTCGTCACTACAGGATAACGGGAGAAAGGTGATGCGTATACTCGAAAGATTATAGAAAAGCCTTTCTCCGACGGAGAAGGGCTTTTTTGCTGTCCGGGCCGTCCGCCTGAAGCGGATACGCCGAAAAAAGAGAGAAGATGAAACACACACTCAGAAGCACCGTCACGACGACGGGCCGCCGCATGGCCGGCGCCAGAAGCCTCTGGCGCGCCAACGGCATGCGCGAAGAACAGTTCGGGCGGCCGGTCGTCGGCATCGCCAATTCGTTCACCCAGCTGGTGCCGGGACACGTCCACCTGCACGAAATCGGGCAGTATGTCAAGCAGCGCATCGAAGCCTGCGGATGTTTCGCCGCGGAATTCAACACCATCGCCGTAGACGACGGCATCGCCATGGGCCACGACGGCATGCTCTACTCGCTGCCCTCGCGCGAGATCATTGCCGACAGCGTCGAATACATGGCCAACGCCCACAAGGTCGATGCGCTGGTCTGCATCTCGAACTGCGACAAAATCACCCCCGGAATGCTGATGGCCGCCATGCGGCTCAACATCCCGACGGTCTTCGTGTCGGGAGGGCCGATGGAGGCGGGCAAATTCGACGGGAGGGACATCGACCTGATCGACGCGATGGTCATGGCGGCCGACGAAGCCTGCAGCGACGAGCAGATCGCGCGCGTCGAACGCTGCGCCTGCCCCGGCTGCGGCTCGTGTTCGGGCATGTTCACGGCCAATTCGATGAACTGCCTGACCGAAGCGCTGGGACTCTCGCTGCCGGGCAACGGCACGATCGTCGCCACGCACGCCAACCGACGCCGGCTGTTCGAAGACGCCGCGGCGCTGATCGTCCGCAACGCCGAACGCTACTATTTTCTGGGCGACGAATCGGTGCTCCCGCGTTCGGTCGCGACCAAGGCCTCCTTCGAAAACGCCATGTCGCTCGACATCGCCATGGGCGGCTCGACCAACACGGTGCTCCACCTGCTGGCCGTGGCCCGCGAAGCCGGCGTGGATTTCACGATGCAGGACATCGACCGCCTTTCGCGTCGGGTTCCGGTGCTCTGCAAGGTGGCTCCCAACTCGCAGTATCACATACAGGACGTCAACCGCGCAGGCGGCATCCTCTCCATTCTGGGCGAACTGGCGCGCGCCGGCCTGCTCGACACCTCGGTCCCGCGCATCGACGGGCGGACGCTCCGCGAAGCAATCGACGCCTGCGACCTGCGCAGCGAGACGCTGACCGACGCGGCCCTGCGCCGCTGGCTGAGCGCCCCTGCGGGGCTTTACAGCCGCGAACTGGGGGCGCAGCACTCCTATTACGACGCCCCCGACGCAGACCGCACGACGGGCTGTATCCGCGACGTCGAACACGCCTACTCCCGCGACGGGGGACTGGCCGTGCTGACGGGCAACATCGCCCGCAACGGCTGCATCGTCAAGACGGCGGGCGTCGATGAGTCGCTGCACGTTTTCCGCGGCCGCGCACGGGTCTACGAATCGCAGGAACAGGCTATCGAGGGCATTCTCGGCGACGAAGTGCAGGCGGGCGAGGCGGTCGTCATCCGCTACGAAGGCCCCAAGGGAGGCCCCGGCATGCAGGAGATGCTCTACCCCACGTCGTACCTCAAATCCAAGCACCTCGACAAAGCCTGCGCGCTGATTACCGACGGCCGCTTTTCGGGCGGCACGTCGGGGCTGTCGATCGGCCACGTCTCGCCCGAAGCCGCGTCCGGGGGCGAAATCGCCGTCGTCCGGACGGGCGATGAAATCGAGATCGACATCCCGCGTCGCTCGATACGCCTTCTGACAGACGACGCCGAAATCGCCGCGCGGATGGCCGCTCAGGAGTATTTCCGCCCCGCCACACGCGACCGCAAAGTCCCCGCGTCGCTGCGCGCCTACGCCAAGCTGGTCAGCTCGGCCGACAAGGGCGCCGTACGCATCGTCGATGAAGAATAAGTAAAACAGCAGCAATCATGGATACGACGCAAACAAACATGTCCGAACCGCAGCCCGGTCCCTCCGTCACGGGAGCGCAGGCCCTGATCGAATCGTTCCTGCGCGAGGGCGTCGATACGATTTTCGGCTACCCCGGCGGGGCGATCATCCCCGTCTACGACGCACTCTACGACTACCGCGACCGCCTGCGCCACATCCTCGTGCGGCACGAACAGGGCGCCGTACACGCCGCGCAGGGCTACGCCCGCGTCAGCGGCCGCGTGGGGGTCTGTCTGGTCACCTCCGGCCCCGGCGCCACCAACACCGTGACGGGACTCGCCGACGCGCTGATGGACTCCACGCCGCTGGTGCTCGTAACCGGACAGGTCGGTTCGTCGCTGCTGGGCACCGACGCCTTTCAGGAGACCAATTTCGTGGGCATCACGCAGGCCGTCACCAAATGGAACTGTCAGGTCAAGCGCACCGAAGAGATTCCGGGCGCCATCGCCAAGGCGTTCTACATCGCCCGTTCGGGCCGCCCCGGCCCCGTGGTCGTGGACATCACCAAGGACGCCCAGTGCGGAACGGCCCCGTTCAGCTACGAGAAAGTGGCTTCGATCCGCAGCTATGTCCCCGCATCGGTTCCCTCCGAAGAGCGCATCGCCGAAGCGGCAAGGCTGATCGACGCCGCACAACGGCCTCTGGCGATGATCGGACAGGGCGTGATCCTGAGCGGCGGCGAAGCGGAGCTGCGCGCCTTCCTCGACAAGAGCGGCATGCCCGCCGCATCGACCCTGCTGGGGCTTTCGGCCCTGCCGACCGACTCGCCGCAGTACGTCGGCATGCTGGGCATGCACGGCAACTACGGTCCCAACATCAAAAACCGGGACTGCGACCTGCTCCTCGCCGTGGGCATGCGCTTCGACGACCGCGTGACGGGCAATCCGGGCTGTTTCGGGGCGAACGCCAAGATCATCCACCTCGAAATCGACCCTGCGGAGATCGGCAAGATCGTCCCGGCCGACGTGCCGCTGGTCGGCGACGTGAAACAGACCCTTCCGCTGCTCACCGGGCGCATACAAGCCCGCAGCCACCGGGCATGGATCGACGAATTCCGCGCCTGCGACAAGATCGAATACGAGAAGGTGATCCGCCGGGCGGTCCATCCCGCCGAAGGCCGTATCCGCATGGGCGAAGCGGTCGCCGCCGTGGCCCGCGCCTACGACAACGACGCGGTGCTGGTGACCGACGTGGGTCAGCAGCAGATGTTCGCGGCCCGCTATTTCGGGTTCCGCCGCAGCCGGAGCATGGTGACTTCGGGCGGGCTGGGAACGATGGGCTTCGGGCTTCCCGCGGCCATCGGGGCCAAGCTGGGCGCCCCCGACCGCGAAGTGTGCCTTTTCGCGGGCGACGGCGGCCTGCAGATGACCATTCAGGAGTTGGGCACGATCTTCCAGTCGCAGGTGGCCGTGAAGATCGTCCTGCTGAACAACTCGTTTCTGGGCATGGTCCGCCAGTGGCAGGAACTTTTCTACGACCGCCGCTATTCGTTCACCGAGCTGGCAAACCCCGATTTCGGGCTGATCGCCCGCGGCAACGGCATCGCCTACCGCTGCGTCGAGCGGCGCGGGGAGCTCTCCGAAGCCATCGCCGAGATGCAGGCCTGCCGGGGTGCATACCTGCTCGAAGTGCGCGTCGAGGGCGAAGACAACGTATTTCCCATGGTGCCGGCCGGCGCGCCCGTCGCGGCGATCCGGCTGGAGTAAAATCCGAACGAGCAATGGAAGAACAGGAGTATATCATCACCGTATTTTCGGAAAACAAAGTGGGTCTGCTGAACCAGATCACCACGGTTTTCACCAGCCGCGACGTCAATATCGAGAGCCTCACGACCTCCGAGTCGGCGCTGGCGGGCATCCATAAGTTCACGATCGTCGTCCGCACCGGACCGGAACGGGTCGAAAAGCTGGTGCGGCAGATCGAAAAGAAGATCGACGTGCTGAAGACCTTCGTCTACACCTCCGACGAAGTGGTGCAGCAGGAGATCGCCCTCTACAAGGTGACGCGCAGCCGCAGCGTCGAGCGCCTCGTGCGCCAGCACAACGTCCGCATCCTCGAAATCGACGACGACTACATCGTGGTCGAGAAGACGGGCCACAAGGCCGAGACCAAGGAGCTGTTCCGCCTGCTGCAGCCCTACGGCGTGCAGCAGTTCGTGCGCAGCGGCATCGTGGCCATCATCAAATCGCGGCGCGAACTGCTCAACGAGTACCTCGAAGAGCTGGAACGCAGCCGACGGCAGACGAATTCAAATCACTTTTAAATCATACTAATTATGGCAAAGATCAATTTCGGCGGAGTCGAAGAAAATGTTGTTACGCGCGAGGAGTTCCCCTTGGAGAAGGCCCGCGAAGTCCTGAAAAACGAAACCATCGCCGTCATCGGCTACGGCGTGCAGGGTCCGGGGCAGTCGCTCAACCTCAGGGACAACGGCCTGAACGTCATCGTCGGCCAGCGCGAGGGCAGCAAGAGCTGGGAGAAGGCCGTCGCCGACGGCTGGGAGCCGGGCAAGACGCTCTTCGGCATCGAAGAGGCCGCCGAGCGCGCGACGATCATCCAGTACCTGCTGTCCGACGCGGGTCAGATCGCCGTATGGCCCACCATCGAAAAACACCTCACGCCGGGCAAGGCGCTCTACTTCTCGCACGGCTTCGGCATCACCTACAAGGAACGCACGGGTATCGTGCCCCCGGCCGACGTGGACGTGATCCTGATCGCCCCCAAAGGTTCGGGCACCTCGCTGCGGCGCATGTTCCTGCAGGGCCGGGGACTCAATTCGAGCTATGCGGTCTTCCAAGACGCCACGGGCCGCGCCTTCGAGCGCGTGGTGGCGCTGGGCATCGGCGTAGGTTCGGGCTACCTGTTCGAAACCGACTTCAAACGCGAGGTCTACTCCGACCTGACGGGCGAGCGCGGCACGCTGATGGGCGCCATTCAGGGCATTTTCGCCGCCCAGTACGAGACGCTTCGCGCCAACGGCCACACCCCCTCGGAAGCCTTCAACGAGACGGTCGAGGAGCTGACGCAGTCGCTCATGCCGCTGGTCGCCGAGAACGGCATGGACTGGATGTACGCCAACTGCTCGACCACGGCCCAGCGCGGCGCGCTGGATTGGTGGAAACGTTTCCGCGACGCCACGAAACCCGTCTTCGAGGAGCTTTACCGCGAAGTCGCCGCCGGCAACGAGGCCCAGCGTTCGATCGACCTCAACAGCAAGCCCGACTACCGCGAGAAGCTCGACGAAGAGCTGCGCCAGATGCGTGAGAGCGAGATGTGGCAGACCGGCGCCGTGGTGCGCAAGCTGCGCCCCGAAAACAACTGACGCAATGCGGGCGACGCCGGGGAGGTGCGGCACAAAGTACGTCCCCGGCATCGGCCCGCCCGCCGGCGGCGCACGCCCGGCTTATCCTATTGACAAACCCCGGAACCGCCTATTCCAAGGGAGGGTTCCATGACAACAAACGAACAGAAAATGTGTGGATTCGTAGGACTGTTTGACATCCGGCAGAAATCGGATGCGCTGCGCACGCAGGTGCTGAAAATGTCGAAAAATATCCGCCACCGGGGACCCGACTGGTCGGGCGTCTACTGCGGCGAACGGGCGATTCTCTCCCACGAGCGGCTTTCGATCGTCGATCCCCAGTCGGGCGGACAGCCCCTTTTCAGCCGCGACGGGAAACTGGTGCTGGCTGTCAACGGCGAGATATACAACCATCGGGAAATCCGCGACGAGCTGGCCGGGGAGTACGATTTCCGGACAGGCTCGGACTGCGAGGTGATCCTGCCACTTTACCAAAAAATGGGCGTCGGACTGCTCGAAAAGATCAGCGGCATCTTCGCTTTCGCGCTGTACGACATCGAAAACGACGAATACCTGATCGCCCGCGATCCGATCGGCGTCATCCCGCTCTACATCGGCTGGGACCGCGACGAGCAGTTCTACGTGGCCTCGGAGCTGAAAGCCCTCGAAGGGGTCTGCACCACGATCCAGCCCTTCCTGCCGGGCCACTACTGGTCGAGCAAAGAGGGAAAAATGGTCCGCTGGTACGACCGCGACTGGTTCGAATACGACGCCGTGAAAGAGACCGGCGCCGACATTCCGGCCCTGCGCGCCGCCCTCGAAGCGGCCGTCAAGCGGCAGCTGATGTCCGACGTGCCCTACGGCGTGCTGCTGTCGGGAGGTCTCGACTCGTCGATCATCTCGGCCGTGGCGCGGAAATTCGCCGACCGGCGCGTCGAATCGCACGACCGCGACCGGGCGTGGTGGCCCCGGCTCCACTCCTTCGCCATCGGACTCGAAGGCTCCCCCGACCTCGCGGCGGCCCGCAAGGTGGCCGACCGGATCGGCACCGTGCACCACGAAATCCACTATACCATTCAGGAGGGTCTGGACGCCTTGCGCGACGTGATCTACTTCATCGAGACGTACGACGTGACCACCGTGCGGGCGTCTACGCCGATGTACCTGCTGGCACGTGTCATCAAATCCATGGGCATCAAGATGGTGCTTTCGGGCGAGGGCGCCGACGAGGTCTTCGGCGGCTACCTCTATTTCCACAAGGCCCCGAACGCCCGCGCATTCCACGAGGAGACCGTGCGCAAGGTCGGCAAGCTCCACCTCTACGACTGCCTGCGGGCCAACAAATCGCTCTCCGCATGGGGCGTCGAGGGACGCGTGCCGTTCCTCGACAAGGAGTTTCTGGACGTGGCCATGCGCATCAATCCCGAAGCGAAGATGGCCAAGGACGGACGCATCGAAAAGTGGATTCTGCGCAAGGCTTTCGAGGAGCTGCTTCCCGAAGAGATCGTCTGGCGGCAGAAGGAGCAGTTCTCCGACGGCGTGGGCTACGGCTGGATCGACACCCTGAAACGAATCACCTCCGAAGCGGTCTCCGACCGCGAAATGGAACACGCCGCCGAGCGGTTCCCGATCAATCCGCCCCGCAACAAGGAGGAGTACTATTACCGCACGATCTTCGAAGAGCACTTCCCGTCGCAGACCGCGGCCCAATGCGTTCCTTCGGTGCCCTCCGTGGCGTGCAGCACCGCCGAGGCGCTGGCTTGGGACGCGGCCTTCCGCGACAGGAACGACCCGTCGGGCCGCGCCGTGCTGGGCGTCCACAACACCGACCTGACGCACAGTTAGCACCGCATACGCTTAAAACACTTCACCGACCGAACCTTCCGAAAACTTCAGCATGTTTTAAGCAGAGGGAGGCCCCGGAATCCGGGGCCTCCCTAAATTTATCCGAAAGCACGCTTGCGAAGCTCTCCCCGGCAGCTTTCGCCGCCGAAACGCAGCGCCGCGGTCCGGCACGCCGGAGGCGGTTATTCGATGCCGCGGATATGCTTCTCCCATTTCCACGCCGCAGCCAGCGTCTGGTCGAGCGAACGTTCGGCCTTCCAACCCAGTTCGTCGTTGGCATACGACGGATCGGCCCAGATCGCCACGATGTCGCCCGCACGGCGGCCCACGATCTTGTAGTTGAGTTTCAGGTTGTTCACCTCTTCGAACTTACGCACCAGTTCGAGCACCGAAACGCCGCGTCCCGTGCCGATGTTGAAGATTTCGTACTTCTCCCTGTTCTTGCCCTCGATCATGCGCGCGATCGCCGTCACATGGGCTTTGGCGAGGTCCACCACGTCGATATAGTCGCGGATGTTCGAGCCGTCGGGCGTCGGATAGTCGTCGCCGAAGACCGAAAGGCATTCGCGGAGTCCGGCGGCCGTCTGCGTGATGTAGGGGACCAGATTCTGCGGCACGCCGCGCGGCAGTTCGCCGATCAGGGCCGAAGGATGCGCGCCGATGGGGTTGAAATAGCGCAGGGCGATGCCCTTCATGCCCTCGTAGGCCGCCAGCGAATCGCGCAGGATGTCCTCGCACATCTGCTTGGTGTTGCCGTAGGGCGAGGTCGCAGGCTTGCGGGGCGTCTGCTCCGTCACGGGCAGCTTGTCGGCCTCGCCGTAAACCGTACACGACGACGAGAAGACGATGTTGTGACGTCCGAACTCACGCATGAGGTCGATGACGTTCATAAACGAAACGAGGTTGTTGCGGTAGTATTCCAGCGGCTTGCCGACCGACTCGCCCACGGCCTTCGACGCCGCGAAATGAATCACCGAGTCGAAGTCGTACTTTTCGAACACTTTGCGAAAAGCGTCGCGGTCGCAGCAGTCCGCCTTTTCGAACGGCACTTCGACGCCCGTGATCCTGCGGACTCCCTCGACGGCGTCCATGTCGCTGTTCGAAAGATTATCGACGATCACCACGTCGTAACCGGCGCCTATCAGTTCCACGGCGGTATGCGAACCGATATAACCGGCGCCGCCGCTGACCAAAACACACGATTTTTTCATAAGTTGAGGTTTTTATTTGAGTCACAAATATAACAAGAAAAAGCGGTTATCCCTCAAAACCGCCCGAAATCCTGAACCTCCGCCCCGAAAAAACCCGCTCCGGGACTTCTCACCGAAGTCCGGAGCGGGCCGTATAAATCCGGAAGGGGTCCCGAAAGTCGCCGGAAGAGTTTGCCGGACGCCGCCCAAATGTGTGCCGGACACCGTCCCAATGCGCGCCGACCGCCGGAAGAGTTTGCCGGGTCAGAATTTTTCGCCCAGCTCGCGCGGCAGGTAGAACGTGTCGTTGCGGTCGATATAGACCACAGCCGAGCGCAGTTTCAGGGGCTTGCCGTCGAGGTAGGCGACCGAACCGTTGGCCGGCACGCGCAGCGTACGGCGCCCCTTGCGGACCGTCAGGCAGGGCATCTGCCCTTCGGCCGCCGAAATCGAGCACTTCGCGCCGCGGAACACCTCGGTATGCGGTGCGAACAGTTCGCCGGTCAATTCAGCCAACGGACGCTCCAAACCGAGCAGGTCGGCCATGTAGGCATGGATCTCCGTATTGGTATTGCGCCCCACGGGCAGGTCGCCCTCCGGGTGGTAAGCCGCCAGAAAGACGTCTTCGGCGGTATGGCTGCCGCTGAGAAACCCGAAATGGGTGCGGGAGGTCACGATGCGGGCGATGCTCGACACCATGTTCACGCTGTTGGCGACCTTCATGTAGTCGGCCTCGGTATAATTGCGCGAACTCCGGAGCAGGGCCAATTCATCGTCCGTAAGCTCGATGCCCGTGTATTCGCGGAACAGGGGCCGGATCTGTTCCGGCCGCGCCTTGAGCAGTATTTTTTCCAGCCCCGAAGCCGTGCGGCGCACCTTCGAGATATTCATATAGGCCGAATCGAGTCCCTTGGAGGCGTAATCCTTATAGGCCCCGTCGCCGAAACTCAGCCCCGAAGTGCCGTGGTCGGGCATGATGACAACGGCCGTCCGCCCGTCGCGGCGGGCGAAATCGAGCGCCACGCCCACGGCCTTGTCGAAGGCCAGCATCTCGGTAATCACCCCCACGGGGTCCTTGGCATGCGCCGCCATATCGACGCGGCTGCCCTCAACCATCAGGAAAAAGCCGTTTTCATGCCTGTCCAGCACCTCCAGCGCCTTGGCCGTCATCTCGGCCAGCGACGGCTGTTCGGCATCGTTCCGGTCGAGGTCGTAACTCATGTTCCCCTGCGCGAAGAGCGACCACACGGGGCCTTTGCCGTCGTAAGCGCGGAACGCCGCGGCATCCTGCTCGATAAGCGTCGCGCCGCTGCCGCGCAGATACGCCCGCATGGCGTCCGTGACCTGCTTCCGGCCGCCGCCGAACATCACGTCCAAGTCGTTGGCCGCCATCTGCGCCGCCAGCGCGGGATAGGCGTGGCGGGAGTAGTGGTGCGAAGCGCAGGCGGCGGGCGTCGCATGGCAGAAATCGACCGTCACGACGAGTCCCGCAGCCTTTCCCCGGTCGTGCTTGGCCGCTTCGAGCAGCGTCGCCAGCGGCTGACAGGCCCGTCCGGATTCGACCTCGACGATATCCTGCACGGGATTGGCCGCCGGATAGACCGAAACGTTGCCCGCCTGCTGGGGCATGCCCGTCATGTAGGCCGACATGGCAGGGGCCGAGCAGGGGATCGGCGAATCGGACGAGAACGTCCCGACTAGCCCGCAAAGGCAGGAATCGAGGTTGAGCGTCCGCTGCGAAGGGTCGTTGTAGAATTTATACCAGCGCGCCGCGGCGAGGACGCTCGTAGAGGTTCCGTCGGGAATCATCACGATGACGTTGCGCACCGGGGCGACGGGTTTGCGGTAGAAGGGCTGCGCCCCGGCCGCCAGCGCGGCGAAGAGCAGAAGCAGCAGAATTGCACTTTTTTTCATCATAATCCATTGCGGTTTTTACGGGCGTTGCACCGGAGGGCGAACGACGGCAAAGGTGTCTCGCATCGTTGGAATCGGCCTGTCGGGCAAAAACGGTAGTAAAGGTACGAAAAAACAAGAGAACGGGAAAGAATACGAAAAAAATAAGCAAATCCGGACCCGAAAATCGCCGGGAGTACGGGAGATCCGCCGCACAAAAAAACCTCGGCCCCGCCGCACGGAAGGAGTGAACCGAGGGGCTGCGCAGGCCCGGCGGAGGCCGCAAGACGAAGCGGACTAACAATTCGTAACCCCAATCGTGAAAAAGAGCGCGGAAGAATGTCTGTTTTCAGAAATTAATCGTATATTTGCTAACAGATTGACACCTCCCGCACCGGAAATTCATCAAACCATAAACGGATATGTACGGAAAAATCAAAGAACATCTGCAGCAGGAACTTGCCGAAATCAAGGCTGCAGGGCTCTACAAGAGCGAACGGGTCATCGAATCGCCGCAGCGCGCGGAGATCGAAGTTGCAGGTCGTAAGGTACTTAATTTCTGCGCCAACAACTACCTCGGACTTTCGGACAACCCGCGGCTGATCGAAGCCGCGAAACGGGCCATGGACAACCGCGGCTACGGCATGTCGTCGGTGCGTTTCATCTGCGGCTGTCAGGACATCCACAAACAGCTCGAAAAAGCCATAGCCGACTACTTCGGCACCGAGGACACGATCCTCTATGCCGCCTGCTTCGACGCCAACGGAGGCGTCTTCGAGCCGATTTTCGGTCAGGAGGACGCCATTATCTCCGACTCGCTGAACCATGCGTCGATCATCGACGGCGTGCGTTTGTGCAAGGCCGTGCGCTACCGCTACGCCAACGCCGACATGGCCGAGCTGGAGGAGTGTCTCAAGCAAGCGCAGGCGCAGCGTTTCCGCATCATCTGCACCGACGGGGTCTTCTCGATGGACGGCAATGCCGCGCCGCTGGACAAGATCTGCGCGCTGGCCGAGAAATACGACGCACTGGTGATGGTGGACGAGTGCCACTCGGCGGGCGTGCTGGGCAAAACCGGCCGCGGCATCACCGAACTCTACGACCTGCGCGGTCAGGTGGACATCCTCACCGGCACGCTCGGCAAAGCCTTCGGCGGCGCCGTAGGCGGCTTCACGACGGGCCGCAGGGAGATTATCGAGATGCTCCGCCAGCGTTCGCGCCCCTACCTCTTCTCCAACTCGCTGCCCCCTGCCGTCGTCGGCGCCGGAATCGAAATGTTCCGCATGCTGGGCGAAAGCAACGAACTGCACGACCGTCTGGTGGCCAACGTGGAGCACTTCCGCGAAGGCATGATGGCCGCAGGTTTCGACATCAAACCCACGCAGTCGGCCATCTGCGCCGTGATGCTCTACGACGCCAAGCTGTCGCAGGACTTCGCCGCCCGGTTGCAGGACGAAGGGGTTTTCGTGACGGGCTTCTACTATCCGGTCGTGCCGAAGGGTCAGGCCCGCATCCGCGTGCAGGTCTCCGCAGGCCACACGACCGAACAGCTCGACCGCTGCATCGCCGCCTTCATCAAGGTCGGCAAAGAATTGAATGTCATCAAATAAAACCCTCAAGCCTATGCCGAAAACATCCTTAGACGCGATCGACCGCAAAATCCTCAAATACCTGATCAAGAACGCCCGCATGCCCTTTCTTGAGATCGCCCGCGAATGCGGCATCTCAGGCGCCGCGATCCATCAGCGCATCCGCAAGCTCGACGATTCGGGCGTGATTCTGGGCAGCCGGCTGATCGTCGATCCCAAAATGATGGGCTTCGACGTCTGCGCCCACATCAGCATCACGCTCAAGGACCCGCAGCTGCTCAAGCAAACCGTGGAACAGCTCAAGGAGATTCCCGAAATCGTGGAGGCGCACTTCATCACCGGTTCGGGCAATATCCTCGTGAAGCTCTACTGCGTGGACAACGAGCACCTCATGCGCACGATTTTCGACGGCATCCTGCGCATTCAGGGCGTCTCCTCGACCGAGACCCAGATCTCGCTGCAGGAAGCGTTCCAGCGGCAGGTGAACATCGATTTTATCGAGGAATAGCATCCGGCGGAGAATCATCCGCCCTCCCCGCACGACGGAGACCCGATGGGGTCTCCGTTTTTTCATGCCTGCGAGGGAAAGGGTGCAACCCGATTCGTTATCATATCCCGGAAAAACCCGCCGGGCCCTGATTTTCCGGACCTGCCGGGCACCAGAACCACAAAAAGCCGACATCCTGCAATATACCCCGAAAACCGCCCGCCCCCGGCCAAACGCCGAACATGCCGGCACAAAAGGAAAGCGCCCCGCCTGAAAACAGGCGGGGCACCCCGGCAAACAATTGTTTAACTGATGATTATCCCGGAAGCCTATTCGGCGGACGAAGCCGGTGCTTCCGATGCGGAGGAGGAGTTACCCTCACTTGACCCTTCACTCTCAACCTTACTCTCCTCCTTTGCGGATTCTCCGGCAGTCGAATCCGTCTTTGCCGCATCGTCAGCCGCCGATTTCTCCTGCGTGTCGGCAGCCGGAGCCGCAGCTTCGGTCGCCTCTCTCTTTTCGGGCTGCTGGGCGCAAGCCATCGCTCCGCCAGCCATCAGCAGCAAAGCTGCCATCGTTACAATTGTCTTTTTCATCGCTTTTAAAATTAAAAGGTTCCTTTTCACTTCTTCGGTTCGGATATGTCTCGCCAACCGTTCTGATAAAATGGAGTTCAAGCGGCGTGCCATCCGGATAAAAAACGGCAAACCGCTGATAGACAGCGGTCGGCAAGGCACGCCGGAATCGTCCGGAGTGTGGAAAGGTGTGGAATCGCGCTACAAAGTGTGGAAATAATCCACACCCGGCGGCTATTCGATGCCGTAAAGATGCAACTTGTTGTAGAGGGTCTTGCGGTCGATGCCGAGCAGTTTGGCTGCCTGCGACTTGTTGCCCCCGGCCATCGCCAGCGCGCGCCGGATCTGCTCCTCCTCGCCGGCCGGATTGCGCAGCGGCACCGCAGGAGTTTCGGGGGCCTCGGACAACTCGGCGGGCAGTTCGCGGCAGGTGATGTAATCCCCCGTGCAGAGCAGCGTCGCGGACATCACCGCGTTCTTCATCTGCCGCAGGTTTCCGGGCCAGTCGTAGCGGGTCATGGCCGCGGCGGCCTGCGGATCGAAGCCCACGATCCGCTTGTCCAGCTCCCGGTTCGCCGCATCGAGAAAGAAGTCGGCGAAAAGCATGATGTCCCCGCGCATCTGCCGCAGTTCGGGCATGCGGAGCGTGAATTCGTTGATGCGGTGATAGAGATCGGCGCGGAACGCACCGCGCGCGATGGCGGCTTCGAGGTCCTCGTTCGTCGCGGCGATCAGCCGGATATCGACCGGAATTTCGCGGCTGCCTCCCACGGGACGGATGCGCCGCTCCTGCAGGGCGCGGAGCAGCTGCACCTGCGTTTCATAGGTCAGGTTGCCGACCTCGTCCAAAAAGAGCGTGCCGCCGTTCGCGGCTTCGAAGGCGCCCGTCTTGTCGCCCACGGCTCCCGTAAACGAACCCTTGACGTGGCCGAAAAACTCAGAGGCGGCCAGTTCGCGCCCAATCGCGCCGCAGTCCACGGCTACGAAAGGCTTTCCGGCGCGCCTGCTTTCGCGGTGAATCAGCTGGGCCACATGCTCCTTGCCCGTGCCGCTGGCGCCGGTCACCAGCACCGACATGTTGGTCGGCGCAACGAGCCGGACATATTCGTAAAGCCGCTGCGCGGCATCGCTGCGGCCCTCGATGTAATTGGGACGCTCCTCCCGCGGTTTCTTCGCCGAAGCGGCGGGAACGGGAGGCTTCTCACTGCCGGCAGCCGGGACGTCGAGCGCTTCGCGGATCTTTTTCAGCAGTTCGTCGGGATTGACCGGCTTGGCCACGTAATCCCGCGCGCCCAGCTTCATGCAGCGCACGGCGTTCTGTATCTCGGCGTAGCTCGTCATCACGATCACCGGAATCTCCATATGCTGCCCGGACATCCACTGCAGCAGGGCAATGCCGTCCTCGTCGGGCAGGCGCATATCGCTCAGCACGAGCGAGAATCCGCCCTCCGCGAGCGCCGTACGGGCCGCCGCGACGCTCGCCGCCGTCTCGGTCCGGAAGCCCTTTTTCGAGAGCCACGTCTTGAGCATCAGGGCGAAGGTGATATCGTCGTCTATGATTAAAATCCGTTCCATACTCAGGGCAAAGATACCTTTTTTTGCGCTTCCGCGACAATCGCGCGGATATTTTCCGCCGCCGCGCCGATCTCGCCGCGCAGGGCGTCGGTCAGCGGCCCCTCCCAGCTCTCGGCCGTGCGCAGCGTCGCAGCGACTCCGGCCGCCCCCAGCATCGTGAAGATCGGCAGCATCTTGTGCGCCACGGCTTTCAGCGCGGCGACGTCGCCGCTTTCGAGCGCCCGTTCGAGCAGCCGGCAATTCGCGGCGCTCTGTTCGGCGAAGGATTCCAGAATCCCGCGCGCCGCTTCCGCATCGTCGCCCGCATAGGCCGTCAGGGGGCCGAAATTCACACCGCCCTCCGAAACCTCCGGCGCATTGTCCGCCGCACCGTCCGCTCCCCTCTTGCCGACATGCCTCCCCGCACTGACGGGTTCTCCCGCGCCGACGACAATTCCCGCAGCGCCGCTCTTCTCCGCGCCTTCCGCATCCTCTGCGCTTCGGGCCTTTCCCGCGCCGCAAACGGCGTCCAGCACGGCAATCAGCTCGTTGGCCGTAAACGGCTTGCGCAGGCACCCCGCGAAGCCGCGGTCCGAGAAATCCCCGGCTTCCAACTCCCCGCGTGCCGAAACCGCCACCACGGGAAGCGCGGGATTCACGCCGCGCACCGCCGCAAGGACGCTGAAACCGTCGGCCGACGGCATCTGTATATCGGTCAGCACCACGTCGAAGCCGCCGTCCGCGACCAGTTTCGCGGCATATTCGGGGTACTGACAGCACTCGGCTCCGACACCCGCCTGACGGCACATCGCGGCGGTCATTTCGAGCTGCAGAGGATCGTCGTCGATCAGCAGCGCCTTCACGCCGCCACGCACCGCCGGCACGCACGCTTCCGCAGGCCGCAGTTTGCGGCCCTCTCCGCCCGAAACGGGTCCCACCGGGATCGAAACGATGAATTTGCTCCCTTCGCCCAAACGGCTTTCGAGCGATATGGTCCCCTTCAGCAGTTTCACGAGCCGATCGACGATCGACAGCCCCAGTCCGAATCCATCGACGCCCTGCGCCGAGCGCAGACGCACGAATTCCTGAAAAATCCGCTCCTTCTCTTCGCGTCCGATGCCGCGTCCCGTATCGCGGACCGAGAAGACGAGCCGGCCCTGCACCACATCGACACGGATCGTCACCGAGCCTTCGTCAGTAAATTTCAGCGCGTTGGAGATCAGGTTGTCGGCGATCTGCCGGATACGGAACGGATCGCCCGCCACCTCGCGCCCGGCCGCCGGTTCGACGTCGAGCGTCAGCCCGATGCCCTTCGCCCCGGCCTGCGCCGCAAATCCGGCGCGGATCGTTTCGAACAGCTGCGCCGGGCAGAACGCGACCTTATCGACGTCCACCTTGTTGATATCGAGGCGGTAGAAGTCCAGCAGGCTGTTCACCAGCGCCAGCAGATGTTCCGACGACTCCTTCATGTTATGCAGGTACAGCTCCTCGCGCTTGTCGCCGGTCAGGCGCGAAAGCAGGTCGATATAGCCCATCACCGAACCCAGCGGCGCCTTGATGTCGTGCGTGATGGCCAGCATCAGCTTCTCGCGCGCCGCCAGCAGCGCTTCGTTGTCGCGGTTGGCCCGCTCCAGCGCCCGCCGGTAGCGGTTGCTGCGGTTGATGTCGCGCCACAGGATGCCGACGAACAGCAGCATGAGCACCACGGCCGCGACGGCGATCACGCCCAGCGTCAGCGACGAACGGCGGCGGATGGCCTCCGTCTGCTCGAAGCGGTTCATCAGAAAAGCCGTATCCTCGGCTTCGAAATCCATGATAAGGCGGTATATCTTCGTGTTCACCAGCTCGTTGCTGTACCGCAGGCGCATCCCTTCGTTCCACGCCCGGTCGTAGATGCCGATGCGGTCGCTGGTCACCCGGTCCTGCAGCGTCCGCAGCACCACCGCGATCGTATCCTTCACCTCCGGCGCAGGCAGCGAATCCACGACCCGTTCGTGACGGGAAATGATCATCCCGGCCTCCTCCTTCGGCGGGCTGAACAGGTCGGCGAAGCGGCGGAAGAACTTGCGCTTGCGCCGCGGGACGGTCACCGTATCCTGCACGACCACGCGCGAAGCGACGGTGTCCGCCGCCCGTACGACGACGCTGTCCCCGTGCGCCGCGCTGTCCGCCGGACCGATCAGCTCGCGGATATTCTTGTCCAGCAGGCTGGACGTGGCGGCCGAACGGATCGTCCGCCGCAGGCTCATCGTCCGCCGCTCCTTGTCGGCCAAAAGACGCACGATGCTGTCCAGACGCATCGTCTGCAGCGAATCCTCCGCAGCGGTCAGCCCCCGCAGCGAGTCGATCAGGCCGCGCACGGTGCGCAGTTCGCGTTTGTAGCGGGACTCGTAGGACTGGTATCCGGCGATCATCAGCTGGCCGTAACTCTCGGCCTGATAAAGATGGTAGAGCGCCTGTCCCGCGACGCTGCGTTTGGTATGGAGCAGGGAATAGCTGCCGTCGGGAGTCGAAAAACGCACCACCGTCCGGTAGACATAGCCTACCGAAAGGACGCAGACCGCGATCAGGATCGCATATCCCGCGAAAATCTTGGTTTTGACGAATTTCGACTCTTTCATGCCTTCAAAGACAAAGGATGCGGAGCGACATTCGGCGGAAATCTACGTTTGCACACTCCCCGATCGCCGGACCCTTCCGGACAAAGATACGAAAAACCCGCGAATCCGGAATCTCTTTCGTTCCCGGATCGCAAATCCGTCCCGCCCCGAAAACAGACCGGGCCGTACGACATCGTACGGCCCGGTATTTTCAGCGATCGCGGTGCGGACTAATACTTATACCGAATCCACTTGTAAAGTTCCTTGAACGTCGGCTTTTTGCCGTACATGAAGATTCCCACGCGG
This sequence comes from Alistipes sp. DJF_B185, assembly GCF_964250025.1. Taxonomy (NCBI): domain Bacteria; kingdom Pseudomonadati; phylum Bacteroidota; class Bacteroidia; order Bacteroidales; family Rikenellaceae; genus Alistipes; species Alistipes sp. DJF_B185. Next base: position 594,419 of record NZ_CAXUDY010000001.1, on the reverse strand, counting down.
TAGATCTTGGCCGCCAGCCACACCATCGCGGTAAACGAGGCGTAAAGGATCGCCAGCGAAAGAATCACCTCCCAGAGGGGAATGCCGTACGGAATACGCGCCATCATCACCACGGGCGAGGTGAAGGGGATCATCGAGAACCAGAAGGCCATCTGTGAATTGGGGTCGTTGATGACGGTTATCATCACCAGCAGGGCGAGGATGATCGGAATGGTGATCGGCGTCTGCAGCTGCTGGGCGTCCTGAATGCTGTCCACAGCCGAACCCACGGCGGCGAACATCGCCGAGTAGAAAAGGTATCCGCCGAAGACGAACAGCAGCAGGTAGGCGAAGATACGGAGGATATAGCCGAAATCGGTCACGGCGGCCATCACCTGCAGCATCTCCGGATTCATGTCTATCGACGCCGCGGCGTCGGGAACCCCTTGCTGCATGGCCTGCACCCCGGCCAGCACGTCGGCCGGCATCATGTGCACCGCCGCGGCCGCGCCGACGGCGCAGAGCACGCCCCAGATCAGCACCTGCACCACGGCCACCGAAGCCACGCCGAGTATCTTGCCCAGCATCAGGTCGAAGGGCCGCACCGACGACACCATCACCTCCAGCACGCGGCTGTTCTTCTCTTCGATGACCGACTGCATGACCATCGACCCGTAAATGAGCAGGAACATGTAGAGGATCATGCCCAGCACGAAGCCGACGCCGGTGGCGATGACCGACGACTTGGCCTGCGACTCCTCCTCCTGCGACTCGTCGTTGCGGAAGGTCTGCATGCCGACCGTGGTCTTCACCTCCTGCAGAATCTGCGAGAGGTTCTCGATATTGTACGACTTGAGTTTTTCGGCCTCGATGATCTCTTCGAGCTGCCCCGTGATATTGCTCTCGACCGTCAGCGACGACGACGAATTGACGTAAAGCTTCACGTTGTTGGGGTTGGTGAGGATGTCCGAGCCGATATAGAGCACGCCGAACTTGTCGGTCAGCTCCTTGCGGGCCGCTTCGGTCGAGAGGTCCGTAGTCTGGAAGACCAGCTCTTCGCCGCTTTGCAGCTGCGGGGCGATCAACCCGCTATCGTCGATGACGGCGATCTGCTTCTCGTCGCCGCGCGAATACTTCATGATGAGCATCGGGGCGAACATCAGGCCGATCATCAGCAGGGGCATGAGCAGCGTGGTGATGATGAAGGATTTTTTGCGGACGCGCTCGTTGAATTCGCGCCCTATGATAATGCTGACTTGTGACATGATCGTATCGTTTTAAAGGTTTCCGTTTACGGCGCGGATGAAAATATCGTTCATCGAGGGAATGATCTCCTGAAACGAGCGCAGTTCGACGGCGTCGTTCACCGCGGCGATCACTCCGCGCACCTCTTCGTCGCGCTCGACGTGCAGTTTGAGCGAGGTGTAGACCGCCTGCGCCTGCGAGCCTTCCAGAATTTCGCAACGGCCGTCGACGGCATTGCGCAGCGCCTGTTCGTCGCCGCGGTAGAACACTTCGAAGATGTTGCTTCCGTGACGGCGGCGAATGTCGTCCACACGGCCCGAAAGGATATTGCGAGACTTGTTTATCAGCGTGATATGGTCACAGATCTCCTCGACGGACGACATGTTGTGCGTCGAGAAGATGATCGTCGCCCCCTTGTCGCACAGCGCCAGTATCTCGTCCTTCAGCAGGTTGGCGTTGATCGGGTCGAAACCCGAAAAAGGCTCGTCGAAGATCAGCAGTTCGGGTTCGTGCAGCACCGTGACGATGAACTGCACCTTCTGGGCCATGCCCTTCGACAACTCCTCGATCTTTTTGTCCCACCAGTCCTGAATGCCGAACTTCACGAACCACTGCTTGAGCCGTACGACGGCCTCGCGGCGCGAAAGGCCCTTCAGCCGGGCGAAAAAGACGGCCTGTTCACCGACCTTCATCTTCTTGTAAAGTCCGCGCTCCTCAGGCAGGTAGCCGATGTGGTAAACGTCCTCAGGCGAAATTTCGCGGCCGCCGAACATCACACGACCGCAGTCGGGCGCCGTAATGCGGTTGATGATGCGGATCAGGGTCGTCTTTCCGGCGCCGTTGGGACCGAGCAGGCCGTATACCGAACCCTTGGGAATGGCAAGCGATACGTCGTCGAGGGCCTTGTGCCCGGCGTACTGCTTGGTGACATGTTCTACTGTAAGTAAATCCATAGTCGCTGCGAGTTATTTTTGGGGTTTGTTCGGCGACAAATATAACAACAAATTTTGAATATCAAAAAATATTTATCGTTTTTCGATAATTCACATCCGCCGCATATCCGACCGCCACAAAGCGGCGGACCGGAGAGACCGGCCGTTCCCTTTGTAAAAGAAATCCCTATAAAAAAAGGCGGCCGGGAGTCCCGGCCGCCTTCGATCGCAGGATGTTTCATCCCGCCGGACGATACCCTACCAGACGATCACGCGCTCCTGTTCGGGCATGAACATGGCCCCGTCGGTAATGTCGAACGCATCGTAGAACGTCTGCAGGTTGCGCAGCGTGGCGTTCACGCGCCACTTGCCCAGCGAGTGCACGTCGATCTTGGTGAGACGGGCGATCTCCTCGTCGCGGATGTTCTGCGCCCACAAGGCCGCATAGGCCAGATAAAAACGCTGGTCGGCCGTGAAGTTGTCGATCGGCGCAGGCTCCGTGCCGTTCAGCGAGTTGTGGAACGCCGTGTATGCCACGCGCAGGCCGCCCTGATCGGCGATGTTCTCGCCCAGACTGAGCGAACCGTTGGCCATGACGGCGGGCTGGCCCTCCTTGGCGGGCAGCACCTCGATCGCGTCGAACTGTTTTACGAGAATATCGGTCTTGGCCTTGAACGCCTCGGCATCCGCCTCGGTCCACCAGTTGTTCATGTTGCCGTCCTTGTCGAAGTTGCGGCCCTGATCGTCGAATCCGTGGGTCATCTCGTGCCCGATCACCACGCCGATGGCACCGTAATTCACCGCGTCGTCGGCGTCGGGGTTGTAGAACGGCGGCTGGAGAATGGCGGCCGGGAAGCAGATCTCGTTGGTCGTGGGGTTGTAGTAGGCGTTCACCGTCTGGGGCGACATATGCCACTTCTCCTTATCCACGGGCTTGCCGAGTTCCGAGATATTGTCGGCCGTATACCAGCGGTTGGCATTGACGATGTTCTCCCAATAGCTCTTCGAGGGGTCGATCTCCAGCGTCGAATAGTCCTTCCACTTGTCGGGATAGCCGATCTTCACCGTAAAGGCGGCCAGCTTCTCCTGCGCCTTGGCCTTGGTGGCGTCCGACATCCAGTCGAGCGCCGCGATGTGCTGGCCGAGCGCCGTCTGCAGGTTCTTCACCAGCGTTAGCATGCGCTCCTTGTCCTTGGCGGGGAAGTATTTGGCGACGTACATCTCGCCGACAGCCTCCGACAACGTGCCGTTGGGCACCGACATCGCGCGCTTCCAGCGGGGTTTCATCTCCTGCTGGCCCGACATCACCTTGCCGTAGAAGTCGAACGACGCCTGCTGGAAGTCGTCGCTCAGGTAGGGTGCCGCAGCGTCGATATACTGCGCCGCGAGGTAGTAGCGGATATCCTCCAGCGGGGCGTTTTTCAGCAGGTCGTTGGCGTTGGCGACGGCCGACGGCGTGGTGACGATGATCGTCTCGAAGTCGCCGATGCCCATGGCCTTATAGTAGGCCTCCCAGTCTACGGCGTCGTAAGTCTTCTCGAAATCGGCCTTCGCCGTGGGGTTGTACTGCGCGGGAATGTTGCGCAGCTCGACGTTCGACCACGACTTCTCGGCCAGCTTCGTCTCGACGTTCATCACGCCGGCGACCGCCTTTTCGACATCGGCTTCGGGAATGCCCGCAAAACGGAATATCCTGCCCAGATACTCCTTGTAGCCCTTGCGGATATGCTCGTTCTCAGGATCGAGGTAGTAGTCGCGGTTGCCCATCGTCAGCCCCGACTGCGAGATATAGAGGGCGTTGATGTCGCTGTTCATCAGATCGGCCTGCACGCCCACGCCGAAGAACGGATTGGCTACCGTCGTGTGGAGTTTGGCCACGATGCCGGTCAGTTGCCTGCGGTCCCCGACGGAGAGAATCTCCCCGACGGCGCTCTTCAGCGGCGCGGCGCCCTCGGCGTTCAGACGCGTCGAATCGAGACCCATCTTGTAGAGGTCCGAAATCTTCTGCTCGACGCTTCCCGGCGCGGCGCTGATCTTGGTCATCTCCGAGAAAAGCTCGTTGATGCGCTTCTCGTTGTTGTCGCGCAGCACGTCGAACGAGCCGTAACGCGAATATTCGGGCTTCAGCGGGTTGTTCTTCTGCCAGCCGCCCGTGGCGTACTGGTAAAAATCGGCGTCGGGAGCGACCGAAAGGTCGAAATTGGCCATGTCGATAGCCGGCGTCTTGGATGTATTCTGACAACTTGCCATACAAGCTACTGTTGCTGCAAAAATGAAAATCTTTTTCATAGGTTCGGGTTTTTAGTGACGACAGGGGTGTCCGTACTTGCCGGAGCACCCCTGTCTGTTCGTATCTTGTTCGGAAGCCCGGCTTATTTGCGGATGGCCGCAACGCCCGGAAGCTCTTTGCCCTCCATGTACTCCAGCAGGGCGCCGCCGCCCGTCGAGACATAGGAAACCTTGTCGGCCAGCCCGAACTTGTTGATGCAGGCTACCGAGTCGCCGCCGCCGATGAGCGAGTAGGCGCCCTTCGAAGTGGCTTCGGCGATCGCTTCGGCCACGGCGCGCGAACCGGTCGCGAATTTGTCGATCTCGAACACGCCCACGGGACCGTTCCAGAGGATCGTCTTGCACTTGAGAATCTCCTCGCGGAAGACCTTCTTGCCCTCGTCGGCGATGTCCACGCCTTCCCAGCCGTCGGGAATGTTGTTGGCCGGAGCGACGTTCGTATTGGCGTCGGCCGAGAATGCGTCGGCGATCAGCGCGTCGGGCGACATCACGACCTTCACGCCCTTCTCCTTGGCCTTGGCCAGAATGTCGAGCGCCGTCTGGAACTGATCCGGCTCGCAGATCGAGTTGCCGACCTTGCCGCCCTCCGCAGCTGCGAAGGTATAGGTCATGCCGCCGCCCAGCACCAGCACGTCGACCTTTTCGAGCAAGTTCTCGATGATGGTGATCTTGGTCGAAACCTTCGAACCGCCCAGAATGGCGCAGAACGGACGCTCCGGATTGAGCATGATGCCGTCGATGGCCTTCAGCTCGTTCTCCATCACGTAGCCGAACATCTTGTCGTTGGGGAAATAGTCGGCGATCAGGGCCGTCGAAGCGTGTGCGCGGTGCGCCGTGCCGAACGCGTCGTTGATGTAGCAGTCGGCATACGATGCGAGCTTCTTGACGAACTCCTTCTGCGGACCCTCCTTCAGCGCCTTCTTGGCGGCCTTCTTCTCCTCGTCGGTGGCGTCTTCGGCCAGACCGCGGGGCTTGCCCTCCTCCTCGGCGTAGAAACGCAGGTTCTCCAGCAGCATCACCTCGCCGGGCTTGAGGTTCTTAGCCATCTCGGCGGCCTTCTCGCCCATGCAGTCGCCGGCGAACATCACCTTCACGCCCAGACGCTTCTCGATGGCGGGAACGATCTGCTCCAGCGAGAACTTGGGATCGGGATTCTTCTTGGGACGTCCCAGATGCGACATCAGGATCACCGAACCGCCCTTTTCGAGCACTTTCTTGATCGTGGGGATCGCCGCACGGATACGGGTGTCGTCCGTCACCTCGCCCTTTTCGTTGAGGGGCACATTGAAATCCACGCGGATGATTGCGCGCTTGCCTTTGAAATCGTAATTGTCGATTGCGAACATAGCTCTTTGATTTTGAATTATTTTGATGAATTGATCTTTCAGCTCCTTATTCCGGGGCAAATTTATGAAAATATTTTAGAAATCTGTTATTCCGATAACAGAAAAAATGATGCGGAACCGGGTCCGGAAAGCCGGAAATCCTTCCGCCGGCGCTTCGCCGGCAGGGGCCGCTCCACCCCGCGGGCCGTCAATAGAAGGTTCCCTTCGGGGCGAAGATCGCATAGCCGAAGTTGAACGTCAGGTACATGTTCTTCCAGTTACGCAGGTCGTATTTCGTGAGCGCGAGACTCACCGGACCGATCGGGGTGTGATAGACCAGCGACGCCTCGGCGATATAGTGCCAGCGTTCGTCCGCGGTCGTGCTCAGCGATCCGGGCACATAGTCGCGTTTGGCGCGGAACATCGTATAGAAACCCGTGCGGAAGAAGAAGTTGGGCATCAGGTCGAAGGTCGGCATCACGCCGCCCGCGACGAAACGCTTGCCCCGGAAGTCGGGCATGTAGATCATCTGCGCATGCGAAACCGGCGTATAGGCAGGCATCGACATCAGCGTCGCGCCTCCCGTGGTGAATTCGGGATGGTTGGTAATCACGCCGTCGACGTTGACGCCCAGCGAGAACCACCCCGTGCCGGGCATGTCGAAATACTTGTCCCACGTGAAACGCGCCCCGACCCACCGGCGGGTGGTCCGCGACAGGAACCGGTCGGCATTGAAAGGCTCGTACTTGTCGCGGCCCGTCACGAAAATGCCCGAAAGCCGCATGTCGGAGCCTTTGCGCGGATAGAGGAACTTGTCGAGGGTGTTGCGGGCCAGCTCGGCCTTGAGACCGAAGAACGAATAGCGCGAATGGTCGGTGTCGTCGGCGAAAAGCACGTCGGAATCGTATCTGTAATTGATGTGTCCGCCGTTGGCGCGGAGCAGGAAGACCCCGCGGTGGGCGAGGGGCATGCCGGCGGCCACCGAGAAGAAGCTCTCGCTGTTCTTGACCTGCTGGGTGTTGTCGATCTTGGTGAGGTTGCCGAAGGCGCCGTGCCGGAAGTTGCGCACCGCGAAATTATAGGAGTAGTCGAGGAACACCGGCTTCCACATGTAGAAATCCGTACGTCCGCCGATCGCGCCCCACGTATAGATCGGCCCCAGATAGAGATCGGCGCCCAGCTGCTGGCCCACGCGGCCGATCGTCTCGTAGTTGACGCCGATATAGGCTTGGTTGAAGGCCGTGGAGGAGATGTTGCCGCCGATGGTCAGTTTGAAGTTTGGCTTGGTGTGGAACTGCGCGGCGAACGAATAGCTCCCCCGGAGCGAGTCGTAGCGCACATGCGGGAAATCCATCGTGAAATCGCCGCCGGCGAGCACCGCATACAAGTTGTCGCGCAGCTCTTCGAATCCCATCGGGCGCTGGCGTCCGGGCGTGCGCCGGTCCACCTTCACGAAGTCGCGGATGTAAGACTCCGGCGCTTCGGCCAGCCCCTCCAGCTTATAGTCGCTGAACCACAGCGGCGGCCATTTGGCACGGAACTCCTCGCGTCGCTCGGCGTAACGTTCGGGCGACCAGCGTTCGGAAACGCGTTCCAGTATCTGCGGCATGGCCGCCGTCGCATCGGCATAGCCGGCGTCCATGATCGCCACGGCGCTGTTGAAATCGAGCATGTTGACATCCACGGCGCGGCGCACCGTCACGCTGCGCCCTTTGGGCAGGTCGTAGTCGGTGTCGTGCATCGCCAGCATGAAAGCCTGATCGAGGATGCTGCTGTTTTCGCTCGGCGGGGCGTTTCCCGCGGTGCAGATACTGCCCACGATCAGATCGGGGCGGAATCCCACGTCGAGGGGCCGCCACGGAAAGTTATCGTAGATGCCACCGTCGTAGAGCAGCATCGAATCCTTCTTCATCGGTTTGAAAACCAGCGGAATGGACATCGACGAACGCACCGCTTCGCTCAGGTCGCCGTTGCGCATCACCACGGGTTCGCGGGCGTTCATGTCGCTCGAAACGCACAGGAAAGGCACCATCAGGCGGTCGAAATCGCCCTCGGCGGCTGCCGTCGCCGGCGCGAAAAGCTCCGTCAGCGCCATGTCGATCGGCGTCGAGGAGAGCAGGTTCGTCACCCGGAACCGCTTGCCGGCGCCTCCCACGTTCATACGCACGCTCAGAAACGCCGGATTGTGCCCGATCTGCCGGTAATAGGGAGTATAGCGGGGGTCGATGCGCCCCGAAACCCAGTCCTTGACCACGCCCGACGCAACGATCTCGCGCATCTCGGCGGGCGAATAGCCCGCGGCGTACATCGCGGCGATGATCGAACCCATCGAGGTTCCGGCCACGTAGTCGATCGGCACGCCGTTCTCTTCGAGCGCTTCCAAAACGCCGATATGGTAAAGCCCCTTTGCGCCGCCGCCGCTCATCACGACGCCCACCGTACGGGGCCGCGCAGCCGGAGTCTCCGGATTCTGCGCCCCGGCAGCCCCTGCGCCCAGCAGCAGCACCGAGATAAATGAGAGGGTTTTACGCAACATATCTCAATTTTTTTATAACTTTGCACGTTATACGAGTGGTAAAAGTAGGGAAAAAGCGTAAACAAACAAAATATGACCGACAAAATCAATGAACTCCTCCGACGTGTCGAAGAGTTTAACCCCAAGGCAGCGGCCGAGATCGAGGAATTCCGCATCAAAATCCTCGGCAAGAAAGGCGAACTGAACGCCCTGATGGAAGATTTCAAAACGGTGGCTCCGGAACTCAAACGCGAGCTAGGCCAGCAGCTCAACAAACTCAAAACCACGGCGCTCGACCGCATCAACAGCCTGCGCGAACAGCTGCAGGACGCAGCCTCCGACGACGGCGCCGCAACCGAAGACATGACCCGCCCCGGTTCGGCCGAACAACTCGGTTCGCGCCATCCGATTTCGCTGGTCAAGAACCAGATCGTCGAGGTCTTCTCGCGGCTGGGCTACACCGTCGCCGACGGTCCCGAAATCGAGGACGACTGGCACGTCTTCTCGGCGCTCAACTTCCCGCCCGAACACCCGGCGCGCGACATGCAGGACACCTTCTTCATCGAGAAGAATCCCGACATCCTGCTGCGCACGCACACCTCGTCGATTCAGGTGCGCACCATGGAGCACCAGAAGCCGCCCATCCGCGTCATCTGCCCCGGCCGCGTCTTCCGCAACGAAGCCATCTCCTACCGCGCGCACTGCATCTTCCACCAGATCGAAGGACTCTACATCGACGAAGGAGTCTCGTTCGCCGACATGAAGCAGTCGCTGCTCTACTTCGCCAAGGAGGTCTTCGGCGAACAGACCGTCATCCGCATGCGTCCCTCGTACTTCCCCTTCACCGAGCCTTCGGCCGAGGTGGACGTGTCGTGCAACCTCTGCGGCGGCAAGGGCTGTCCGGTCTGCAAGGGCACGGGCTGGCTCGAAATCATGGGCTGCGGCATGGTCGATCCCAACGTACTGAAAGCAAACAACATAGACCCCGAAAAATATTCGGGATTCGCCTTCGGCATGGGTATTGAGCGCATCGCAATGCTCAAATACGGCGTGAAGGACCTGCGTCTCTATTTCGAAAACGACGTGCGGTTCCTCCACCAGTTCGACACGGCACTCTAAAACCGCGATCCATGAAGCGTCTGACAGCGACAACGGCACTCTGCGTACTCTTCTGCACGGCTTTCGCCGCGGGGAAGGGTCCCGCCGCGACCGTACCCGGCAGTTACCCCGATTCGCTGCGCAGCGTCTGGCTCTATACCGAGGGCATCAAACAGAATACCATTTTTCACGATACGGTCCGGGCGCGGGAATATCTCACCGAGGCGATCCGCGCCGATTCGACCTACGCGCCGGCTTATTACGAAATGGCGACCAACGGCATGTACTCCACGCCCGACGAGGCGGTGGAGCTGGCCCGCCGCGCCTACCGGCTCGACACGACGAATAAATGGTATCACCAGTTCCTCGGACAGGCCCTGATCTTCGCCCAGCGTTACCCCGAAGCCCTCGGCGTCTACAAGCGCCTGCGCGCCGCAGATCCGCAGAACCCCGACAACTACCGGCTTCTGGCGGCGCTCTACGAGCAGGTCCAGCAGCCCTATTCGGCCATCGCCACGCTCGACTCGGCGGAACTCCGCTTCGGGCGCATCCCGATGCTGAGCGCGATGAAACGCCAACTGCTGATCTCCACGCGGCAGTTGGACAAAGCCGTCGACGAAGCCAAGGCCATGGTCGAAGCCGCTCCCTACGAAGCGCAGCACCATGTGGTGCTGGCCGACCTCTATGCGATTCTGAACAAGGACTCGCTGGCCATGGCGGAGTACGACCGCGCCATGCAGATCGACTCGACCGACGTCGCCACGCTGATGTCGCTGGCCGACTACTACAACGGCCGCCGCGATTACCGGTCGGTACTCAACGTCACCCAGCGACTCTTCGACTCGGACCAGATGCCGCTCGACGCCAAGATCAAACGCTTCGAGCAGCTCACCTCCGACATGCGGTTCTACCGCGAATACTACATCCAGCTCAACGCGCTGGCCTCGACGCTGGCCGTGCGCTATCCGCAGGACCGGCGCGTGGTGGAACTCTACGCCAAGCACCTGATCGCCTCAGGCGAACTGGAACAGGCGCTGGCGCTCTACAAACTCCACCTCGACGACCAGCCGCCCGTCGAAAGCTACTACCGGTCGGTGATCGACATCGAGAGCTATCTCCAGCATCCCGACTCGGCGGCCCTCTACATCAACCGGGCGCTGGAGCTTTTCCCCGGAGAGATCGACTTCCAGCTCTCGAAAGGCCATGTGCTGAATTACACCAAGCAGTACGACAAAGCGATAAAAGCCTATCAACAATCGCTCCGTTATGCGCACACCGATTCGCTGCGCGGCGCGATCTGGGGAATGATCGGCGACACCTGGCACCAGAAAGCCGCGGCGGGGGAGTCCGGCGACGAAGAGGATTTCGTGCAGATCAGCCGCAAAGGCTCGTTCCGTGCGGCCATGAAGCAGTGCTACAAAGCCTATGACAGGAGCCTGCGCTACGATCCCGACAACGCCATGGTGCTGAACAATTACGCCTATTTCCTCTCGCTTGAGGAGCGCGATCTGGAAAAGGCGCTCGCCATGGCCAGCCGCGCCACGGCCCTCACGGACAACAACCCCACCTACCTCGACACCCACGCTTGGGTGCTCTTCAAACTGGGACGTGTGGACGAAGCCCGGAAAATCATGCAGCAGGCCGTCGCCCTCGACGCGCAGGAAAGCGCCGCGCTGCTGGTCCACTACGGCGACATACTGAAGGCGCTGGGCGAGAATTTCATGGCCGAGATATACTGGCGCAAAGCCCTCGAAAAGGGCTACGACGCCGGGCGCATCGAACGCCGGATAACGGAAAGCAAAGCAAAAAAAGAGTAACCCTGCAAATGCGATGAAGCCGACGAAAAGCTGCATACTGACCCTTTTCCTGCTGTTCGCCGCCCTTGCGGCCTCCGCTCAGGCCGACCGCAAGATCGAACAGCAGAAGCGGGTTATCGCGGCACTGGAGCAGAAAATCGCCGCCGAGGAGCGGGAGATTTCGAAGCTCAAGGAGGGCCGCGCCGCCACCGAGGAGCGCATACGGCGTCTGGCACGCCAGATAGATTCGCGGAACCAGCTGCTCGAAGAGACCGAGAAGCAGGCCCGCCTGCTGCGCGGGGAGATCGACCGCACGGACAGCGTCGCCGGAGACCTCGGCAGATCGCTGGACCGCAACCGTACCCAATACGCCGAAATGGTGCGCGAAGCCTATCGCAACTACCGGCACAACAATTATCTGACCTATATCTTCTCGTCGCGCGACTTCGCCGACATGGCCCGCAAGCTCACCAACCTGCGGGAAGTGGCGTCGATGCGCGAACGCAAACTGCAGGACATCGCGGCGCTCTCGAAGCAGGTCGCCGAGGAGAAGGAGCTGCTCGACCGCCGCAAACGGTCGCTCGACTCGGTAACGCTCAAACTGAAAGCCCAGAAACAGAAGCTCGAACGCGACGCCCGCAACGCCCGCACCAGCATCCGGCAGCTCTCCCAGAAGGAGAAAACGGCCCTCCAGCGCAAAATATCGCAGGAGCAGCAGCTCGACATGGCCATCGGCGAACTGCGCAAACTGACCAAGGGCAACAAGGAGGGCGATTCGTTCTCGACCAAAACCACGGGACTGCGGCTCCCCGTCACGGCGGGCCGCGTGAAGCGCTACAAGGAGAACATGGCCGAAATCACGGGTCCCAAGGGGGCGCACGTCATTTCGATCTACGACGGCAAGGTCGTGGACGTCAAGCGCAATCGCATAACCAACAAATACGACGTTTACGTGGCTCACGGCGAATATATAACCTCCTATGCCAACATGGGGTCGATCTGCGTCGAGAAGGGCCAGAAAGTAGCCAGAAACGCACAGTTGGGCACCATCGGTTCGGCGGTGAACATCATGACCATGGAAACGGAGTACAAACTCGTCTTCGGCATCTATCCGCCGAATCCGGGCCAGAAGCTCCGTGCCGAGAACTGTTTCAAGAAATAACATGAGGACGACATGCGACGGTGCGGTTTCCCGAAACCTGCTGCCGGCATCCGCAGGCAGACACCCGATTCCGGCAGTGGCCGGATCTCCGTCCAGCACCGGAAATCCGTGTCCCCAACGCCGAAAATCTCCGTCCAGCGCCGGAAATCCGCGTCCTCAGCAGCGAAACACCCCGGACGAAGGAGGAAGGACGTAAAATCTGAAAAATACGAAAAAATGGCTGTCAAATATTATACGGACGATTGCAGCTACCGGCTGCCCCGGAAACGGCTGACCGCGGAGTGGCTCCGCCGGGTCGCCGAAGCGGAAGGGTATGAGCTGGGCGAGGTGAGTTATATCTTCTGTTCGGCGCAGCGGTTGCTGGAGATGAACCGCCAGTACTTGGGCCACGACTATTTCACCGACGTCATCACGTTCGATTACAGCGACCGCAAAGGCGCCCGCGTAATTTCGGGCGACATCTTCATCGACGTCGAAACCGTCGCCGACAACGCCCGGCTGTACGGATTCTCGACGCTTCAGGAGATGCGCAGGGTAGTGGTCCACGGCGTACTGCACCTCTGCGGTCAGGGCGACAAAACCCCCCGCACCAACGCGCAGATGCACCGCAAAGAGGACAAATACCTGAAGTTCTGGGAGGAGCAATAACAGCCCTCTTTTGCGTGCGATTCCGGCAGGGCAGGGCCGAAAAAACGCCCCCAGCCGGAGAACCAAACAAGAATTGAGAACAGAGCAATGATTTTAGAATACGATATTATCGTCATCGGCGGCGGACACGCCGGATGCGAAGCGGCCTCGGCCGCCGCGCGTCTCGGCTCGCGCACGCTGCTGCTTACGATGGATATGACCAAAATGGCCTCGATGTCCTGCAACCCGGCAGTCGGCGGAGTCGCCAAAGGTCAGATTGTCAGAGAGATAGACGCTTTGGGCGGACAAATGGGCCGCATCACGGACCTCACGACCATCCAGTTCCGGATGCTCAACCGTTCGAAGGGCGCCGCCATGTGGAGTCCGCGCGCCCAGTGCGACAAATCGCGCTTCTCGGCCCAATGGCGGCACACGCTCGAAAACACCGTGAACCTCTACATCTGGCAGGATGCGGCGACGGAGCTCCTCTTCGACACCGCCGGGGTCAAACCCCGCATAAAGGGAGTAAGGACCCAAATGGGCATCGAGTTCGCCTGCCGCGCCGTCGTGCTGACTTCGGGAACCTTTCTCGGAGGAATGATGCACTGCGGCACTTCGCACGCCGAAGGGGGCAGGGCGGGGGATGCCGCTTCGCACGGAATCACGGAATCCCTGCGCGCCATAGGATTCGAAACGGGACGCATGAAAACAGGCACTCCGGCGCGTCTCGACGCACGCACGATCGACTTCGAATCGCTCGAACCGCAATACGGCGACGAAAATCCGGCCAAGTTCTCTTTTTCACCTGATACACAACCGGTTAAGCATCAACTGCCTTGCTTTCTGGTCTACACTACGGCCGAAGTGCACGACCTGCTGCGCACCGGTTTCGACCGTTCGCCTCTGTTCAACGGAACGATCAAAGGAATAGGTCCCCGCTATTGTCCCAGCATCGAAGACAAGCTCCGGACCTTTGCCGACAAGGATCAGCACCAGCTCTTTCTGGAGCCCGAAGGCGAATCGACCAACGAATATTATCTCAACGGATTTTCCTCGTCGCTGCCTTGGGACATACAGTGGGAAGCGCTGCACAAAATCCGGGGATTCGAAGATTTGCACATATTCCGCCCCGGCTACGCCATCGAATACGACTATTTTCCGCCTACGCAACTGCACCATTCACTCGAAACGAAACTCGTTTCCGGCTTATATTTCGCAGGTCAGGTCAACGGAACTACCGGATACGAAGAGGCCGCGGCGCAGGGACTCATGGCCGGAATCAACGCCCACCGGGCGCTGAAAGGGGAAGAAGCCGTGGTATTGCAGCGCGACGAAGCCTACATCGGAGTGCTGATCGACGACCTCGTTACCAAAGGTGTGGACGAACCCTACCGCATGTTTACCTCGCGGGCCGAATACCGCATTCTGCTCCGGCAGGACAATGCGGATATCAGACTTACTCCGATCGGATATAAAATAGGGCTGATTTCACAAAAAAGATACGCCCATTTCACCGAAAAAAAAGCATCCGTAGAATCGCTTATTTCCTTCGCCCGCCGGCAGAGCATCAAAGCAGCCGAAATTAACGACTATTTAAAATCGGTAAATTCGGAGCCTTTGACTCAGGGAAGGAAGCTTTACGACATCCTGATGCGCAATAATGTTACGTTCGAATCGCTCTCGGAAGCACTTCCAAAACTCCGAAAATTCATCTCGGACAACAACATTTCAGCCGAAGCAATCGAAGAAGCCGAAATTCAAATAAAATACAAAGGCTATATAGAACGTGAAAAATTCATCGCAGAAAAGCTTCACAGACTCGAAAACATTCGCATTCCCGAAGATTTCGACTTTCATTCGATGAACTCACTGACGATAGAAGCCCGTCAGAAACTGACCCGGATACGCCCGGCAACAATAGGGCAGGCGTCCCGGATTCCGGGAGTTTCCCCGGCTGACGTCAATGTATTGTTGGTGAAATTCGGAAGATAAAACCAAAAGTGCTCAACACAGTTCCACGTGGAGCAATTTAGTGAACACAAACCCCTATATGATCACAAACCACAACACATAGTTCCACGTGGAACAAACTTAAAAGGCCGCTCGAATGAGCGGCCTTTTTGATGCAAATAAAGAGAATATCACTCTACAATTGTACACCAATTATACTTATCCTCGGCACGACCGTATTGAATATCCTGAAGACGTGTGTAAAGTTCCATACAAACCTTACCTACTTCAGTGCCATATTCATAAATATCATTCGTCTGCATATCGAAAATCTTCCCGATAGGGGAGATAACAGCCGCCGTTCCGCAGCCGCCGCACTCCTCGAAGGTAGGAAGCTCCTCGACAGGAATCAGACGGTCTTCGACCTCAAGCCCCATATCCCGCGCCAACTGCCGCAGACTCTTGTTGGTGATCGAAGGCAATACAGAAGAGGATTTCGGCGTAATATATTTACCCTCCTTGATACCGAAGAAATTGCAGGCTCCGCACTCTTCGATGTACTTATGCTCTGCGGCATCGAGATACATGATATTCGAATAGCCCAATTTATGGCCGTTTTCACCCGACAGCAGGCTGGAAGCATAGTTGCCGCCGACCTTCACGTCGCCTGTTCCACGTGGAGCAGCGCGGTCCTGTTCACGGTCTATGGCAACGGAGATAGGCTTGATGCCGTCTTTGAAATAAGCACCCACGGGAGAGCAATAAACGATCAGCAAAGCATCCTTGGCAGGTTTGACCCCCAATCCGGCAGTCGTACCGAACATAACGGGACGCAGATAGAGTGATGCGCCGGTACCATAGGGAGGAATATATTTTTCGTTACGTTTAACCACTTCGACGCAGGCCTTGACGATCATTTCGATCGTCGGGACGGGAAGGCAAAGACGTTCCGCCGAAGACTGCAACCGCTTGGCGTTCTCCTCTACACGGAAAAGACGGACTTTCCCATCGACGCCCCGAAAGGCTTTCAGCCCTTCGAACAGCTCGATACCGTAATGCAGACACGACGCCGACATGTGTATCTTGATATACTCGTCGCCCGTGACCTCCATCTCACTCCATTTGCCGTCCGTATAATAATAGCGAACGTTTGCGTCGGTCTTGCGATAATCGAATCCCAAGGCACCCCAATCCATATTTTCCATTATAATAAGTTTTAAAGGTTTTACAACATTATCCCACGACGGCGCCGCTGTTCGTCGCCTCATTCGGGCTCAGCAGACGCAGTTTTCCGGAGGCATCCTCGGCCATCAGAATCATGCCGCGCGACAAAATCCCCTTCAATTCGCGGGGGTGCAGATTGACCAACACGAGCACCTGACGTCCGACCAACTCCTCAGGCGTGAAGTATTCGGCAATTCCCGATACTATTTCGCGCTGATCTATACCCGTATCGACCGTCAATTTCAACAGTTTCTTCGTTTTCGCCACCTTTTCAGCCGCAAGAATCGTCGAAACCCGAATATCCATTTTCTGGAAATCGTCGAAACTTACCGCATCTTTCTGAGGTTCAACCTGTTGCGCTGCCTCAGCCGCTGCGTTGGCCTCTTTGGTCGCCGCAAGTTTGTCCAGCTGGCGCTGAATCACGTCGTCCTCGATCTTCTCGAACAGCAAAACCGTTTCTCCGATCTTATGCCCGGCCGCAATCAGATCCATCGTCCCCAGCTGTTCCCATCCGAACTTCTCGACAGAGAGCATCTTCAGTATCTTCGCTGCGGAGAAGGGCATGAAAGGTTCGATAGCAATGGCCGTATTGGCCGTGATCTGCAGTGCGATGTTGAGAATCGTCCCGACACGTTCGGGATCGGTCTTGACGACTTTCCACGGCTCGGTATCCGCAAGGTACTTGTTACCTATGCGGGCGATATTCATGGCGTCTTTCAGCGCTTCGCGGAAATGGTAATGTTCGATATTGGACTCCAGCGACGCCTTCACCGCAGCCACCTCGCCGACAGTCTGGCGGTCATAGTCATTCAGCTCGCCGCAGGCCGGAACCTCCCCGTCGTAATATTTCCGGGTCAGCACCAGCGCGCGATTCACGAAATTGCCCAGAACAGCAACCAGCTCGTTGTTGTTGCGGGCCTGAAAATCCTTCCACGTAAAGTCGTTGTCCTTGGTTTCGGGCGCATTGGCGCAGAGTACGTAACGAAGCACATCCTCCTTGCCCGGAAACTCTTCGAGGTATTCGTGCAGCCACACGGCCCAGTTGCGCGAGGTCGAAATCTTGTCGCCTTCGAGATTCAGGAACTCATTCGCCGGCACGTTTTCGGGCAGGATATAGCCGCCGTGCGCCTTGAGCATCGACGGGAAGACGATGCAGTGGAAAACGATATTGTCTTTGCCGATAAAATGGACCATCTTGGTGTCCTCCGACTTCCAATAGGTCTCCCAATCGGGTGTAAGGTCCTTTGTAGCAGATATATAACCGATCGGAGCGTCGAACCAGACATAAAGCACCTTCCCTTCGGCGCCCTCCACCGGCACGGGAATGCCCCAATCGAGGTCGCGGCTTACGGCACGGGGCTGCAAACCTCCGTCCAGCCAGCTCTTGCACTGTCCGTAAACATTGCTTTTCCACTCTTTGTGCCCTTCGAGAATCCACTCGCGCAGAAATCCTTCGTACTGATCCAGCGGCAGATACCAGTGTTTCGTCTCACGCTTCACGGGCACGGAACCCGACACGGCGCTGTGCGGATCGATCAACTCGTCGGGCGAGAGGGTAGAGCCGCACTTCTCGCACTGGTCGCCGTAAGCGCGGTCGTTGCCGCACTTAGGACAGGTGCCGACGATATAACGGTCTGCGAGGAACGTCTGCGTCTCCTCGTCGTAATACTGCATCGAAGTCTGCTCGATGAACTTCCCCTCGTCGTACAACTTGCGGAAAAATTCCGAAGCGGTCTTGGCATGCGTCGCCGACGAAGTCCGCGAATAGATGTCGAACGACATTCCCAGCCCCTCGAACGACTTTTTGATCATATTGTGGTAACGGTCCACGATCTGCTGCGGCGTCACCCCTTCCTTGCGGGCCTTGATGGTGATGGGCACGCCGTGTTCGTCGCTTCCGCAGACCGAAATCACGTCGCGGCCCCTGAGCCGCAGGTAACGGGTATAAATGTCCGAAGGTATGTAAACTCCCGCCAGATGGCCGATATGCACCGGACCGTTGGCATAGGGAAGAGCCGAGGTAACGAGATAACGCTTGAATTCTTTTGCCATAAAAACAGATACAGTATTACTAATTTCTGTCAAAATTAGTAATTTTTAGGCTAAAAAAAAGCAAAGCGCCATTATTTGTTTACAGATGGTAAGAAACAAAAACCGGAACCTGAAATCAGGCCCCGGTTCAACGGTCGATTCCGCACCGATCAGTCGATCGACAACTCGTCGATCAGCCATTTCGCGCCGGCGAACTTGTCGATGACGAAGAGCACGTAGCGGACATCCACGGCGATCGTGCGCTGCAGCTGCGGCTCGAAAGCCACGTCGCCCGACATCGCTTCCCAGTTGCCGTCGAACGCCAGACCGATCAGCTCGCCCTTGGCGTTCATCACCGGCGAACCCGAATTGCCGCCCGTAATATCGCAGTCGGCCAAGAAAGCTACCGGAAGTTCGCCCTCGGCGTTGGCATACCGCCCGAAATCCTTCGCGGCGTACAGCTCCTTGAGCTTGTCGGGAACCGTAAACTCCGTAGGATTCTTGGGATCTTCCTTCTCCATCACGCCCTTGAGCGTCGTATAATAGTTGTAGCGAATACCGTCCGCCGGATCGTAGGGCAGAACGCGGCCGTAAGTCAGGCGGATCGTAAAGTTCGCATCCGAAGCCCACGCCTTGTCGGGCTGCATACGCATCAGACCGGCGATGTAGAGACGGTGCCCGTCCTTGAACCTGCGGTTATTCTCCCGCTGGGCATCCGCCAGTTCGAGCAGTTTCGCATCGAGCGAACGCACGAATACGACCGCCGGATCGGCATCGCGTTTTTCCACCGAAAAATCATCCACGAAGGCCAGCGTGCCTTCCTCGGTGGCAAAAATCGAGTTATCGTACAGATAATCGACATAAGCATCCGTATCGCCGCCGAACCGCTTGTCGATCACTTCGGCGAACACCGTCGGAAGGTCTCCGCATTTCTCCTTGACGATCTGCATCATGCGCTTGGCTACACGTCGGTCCGTCGCCGGGTTGTAATCCTTGTAGAAGGCCCTCATGGCCTCCTTCGAACGCGCCGGGTCGGTGATCTTCTCCACGGCGAGGAACGAACGCGCCGGCGTCAGAATCTCCACGGCACGGTAAAGCGCCTCCCTGAGCACCTGCTCGGCCGCAAAAGCGGAAGCGTTGCCTTCCACCGCTTCGCGGATGCGGTCCAGCGCATCCATATAGCCTTCGGTCGGCAGCGTATTGGCTTCGGCCCATTTCCGGAAAGCCGCCTCCTGCGCCTCTTTCTGCGCCTTGACGTTCAGTTTGCGGATGCCGCGCGACATGCCGATCGAATTCTTCCAGTAGTTCGACGACTGGGCGTATTTCGAAGCGTACTGAATCCGCACCTTATCGCTTGCGGCCATATCCTCCTTGAGAATAGCCTGACGCTCGCCGCGGATGAAGATGCGCTGCGGATTCTCGATATCCAGCATGCGGTCGATCTCGAACGAAGTCATGTAACGCGACGTCGAACCGGGGAAACCCATGATCATCGCGAAATCTCCCTCCTTGTATCCGTCCACCGAAACCTTCAGAAACTTGTCGGCCTTGTAAGGGCGGTTTTCGGGCGCGTAATCGGCCGGCTTGTTGTCGGGTCCGGCATAGACGCGAAAGACCGAGAAATCGCCCGTATGACGCGGCCACATCCAGTTGTCGGTGTCTCCGCCGAACTTGCCGATCGAAGTGGGGGGAGTTCCCACCAGACGCACGTCGCTGAAAACCTCGATCACGAAGGCGAAAAACTGGTTTCCGCCGAAGAAATCCTTCACCAGCACCTCCATGCCGGGATTGTCCTGAGCAATGCGGCTGCGCACGGCCGCAGCATGTTCGGCCACGATGCGCGCCCGCTCTTCGCCCGAAGCCACGTCGGGCACATATCCCAGAATGTCGGAAGTGACGTCCGAAATCTTGCGGATAAAACGCACCTTGAGTCCCGGAGCCGGGATCTCCTCTTCGCGCGACATGGCCCAGAAACCGTTTTTCAGGTAGTCGTGTTCGACGGACGACAGCGCCTGAATCGAACCGTAGCCGCAGTGGTGGTTGGTAAACAGCAGGCCGTCGGCCGAAACGATCTCGCCCGTACATCCGGGACCGAAGATCACGATGGCGTCCTTGAGCGAGGATTTGTTGACGCTGTAAATCTCCTCAGCCGAAAGTTTGCACCCGCGGGCCTTCATCTCCTTGATATTCATTTTCTGAAGGTAGGGCAGCAGCCACATTCCCTCGTCGGCCGCAGCGGTCAAAGAGGCGCACGCCGCGGCGATCAGTAAAAAGAGTTTCTTCATACAGGATTGTTATTTGATATTTATCATGTTCAGGATCGAACGCTCGGCCCTGCGTCGCACCTCTTCATCGAGCACGATTTCGGGCGATTCGTTTTCGAGACACGCGCAGATGTTTTCGAGCGTCACCATCTTCATGTACTTGCAGTTGTTGCATCCGCAGGTCTCGTCGTCGGGGGGTGCCGGTATAAACGTCTTGCCGGGGTAACGCTTCTTCATCTCGGCGAGGATGCCCGATTCGGTCACCACGATGAACTCGTCGGCGCCGCTGCGGCCGCAGTAGTCGAGGATCGCCGCCGTGGACCCTACGAAGTCGGCCACTTCGACGATATAGGCCCGGCATTCGGGATGCACGACGACCTTGGCGGCCGGATGCTCCTTTTTGAGCTGCAGCAGCTTCTCCAGCGAAAATTCCTCGTGCACATGACATGCGCCGTCCCACAACACGATATTCTCGCGTCCCGTCAGCTTTTTGATATACCCTCCCAGATTGCGGTCGGGCGCGAAGATGATCGGTCGGTCGGCCGGAATCGACTGCACGACCTTCAGCGCATTGGACGAAGTGCAGCAGATATCGGTCAGGGCCTTGACGCCGACCGTGGTATTGACGTACGAAACGACCGTATGGCCGGGATATTTCGCCTTGAAGACCGCAAAATCCTTCTCATCGCACGACTCGGCCAGCGAACATCCCGCTTCGGGGCAGGGAATCAGCACCTTCTTGTCGGGGCAGAGCACCTTGGCGGTCTCGGCCATGAAGTGCACGCCGGCGAACAGGATGATGTCGGCGTCTACCGACTGCGCCTTGACCGAGAGGGCCAGCGAGTCGCCCAGAAAGTCGGCCGCCTCCTGCACTTCGGGCGTGGTGTAGTAATGGGCCAGTATGACGGCGCGCTTGCGGCGCTTGAGTTCGTCGATCCGGCGGCGGATCTCCGCGGAGTTATTGACCTTCATTTTTTATTTTTACTATTTATTAATTTTAAATAAAGATATAAGAATAGAAATAATAGCTGTTGATACTGTTCACAAGTTCCCCCGCGATTTTTCTCTCAACATTTTCTCCTCTTCTTTTTCTTCCGTTTTTATTTCAATAATTTGATTATCAATCCATAAAAATAATAATCGACAATTGTTCACAACTGTTTTCAACATTTCGACAGCCCTTTTTTGTGAACATTCCGTTGTTCTTTTGGGAGTCGGCCGCTGACTATAATTCGGCAAAACTTTTTTTGGTTTCGGCGAAAACTTGTATATACCCTTCCCGTTTTGGGAATTGCAACTCTTCGGGGCTGGAAGTTTTCATTATTTATCGCCGGTTATCAACAGGGTTTCTAACACGATTTCATCACCTTTTCGACAGTCTTTTCGGCGATTTCGCGGTACCATTTTTCGACCCTCGGATCGATCCCCGCCGCAGGGCGTCCCTCGTCGGAACCCTCCATGATGGACTGTACGATGGGTATTTCGCCCAGAAAATCCACGCCGTTCTCTTCGGCGTAACGGCGCGCGCCGCCTTTCCCGAAGATATAGTACCGGTTTTCGGGCAGTTCTTCGGGCGTGAACCACGCCATGTTTTCTATCACGCCCGCTACCGGGATGTTCACGTTTTCGTTGCGGAACATCTCCACACCGCGCACCACGTCGGCGACCGCCACCTGCTGGGGCGTCGAGACGATCACCGCGGCGTCGATTTTCAGTTCGCCTATAATAGAGAGGTGTACGTCGCCCGTTCCGGGGGGCAGGTCCGCGAGCAGGAAATCGAGCGTTCCCCATTTGGTCTGGTGGATCATCTGCTTGAGGGCGCTGACCGCCATGGCGCCGCGCCACAAAAGGGCGTCGGTCGGTTTGATGAAGAATCCGATCGACATGAGGCGTATGTCCATCGACTCGGCCGGAACGATGCGGTCCGTTCCCTCCTCCTGCACCGCATCGGGCAGGTACCCCTCCACGCCGAACATCTTGGGCTGCGAGGGACCGTAAATATCGGCGTCGAGAATTCCGACGCGGTAACCCATGTTGCGCAGTGCGACGGCGAGGTTGGCCGTCACGGTGGACTTTCCTACCCCGCCTTTGCCCGATGCCACGGCGATCACTTTGGCGATGCCGCCGGTGGTCGTCTTGAGCTTGGGTTCGGGCCGCGGCGCGGCGCCGCCCTCCTTGATGACGACCATGACGTTTTGCTGCGGGAATTCACGCCGGAGAATCTCCTCGGCTTGGTTTTTGATTTTCACCGCGAATGGGTCGCGGGCCTTGGCGAAACGGAGTACGACGGTGATCTTGCCGGCTCCGGAGGCGATATGCTCGATAAAGCCGCTGCCGACGATGTCCTGTCCCGTTTCGGGATGGACGACGGACGTCAGCAGATGTCTGATTTTTTCTTCCATGATTCGTGTTGTGACTACAATCGCAAAGATAACGTATATTTTGCAGAATAAATATAGCAGGGCCTATTATTTTATCGAAAAACGATAAATTTTATTTGTTTTTCGTAAAATTTCCTTATATTTGCAAAGGAAATCCGGACTCGGAACGAAACAGGACAAACAATAAACGATACGTTATGAATTTTATCAAGACTTTTCTGGCTGCTATCCTCGCCTTCGTCGTGGGGTCGTTTCTGGTGTTTTTTCTCTGGATATTCATTCTGCTGGGCATAGCCGGCTCGATGGAGAAGACGGTGGCCGTGCATGCGGAGTCGATCCTCAAGATCGACTTTTCGGATGTGCTGACCGACGCTCCGTCGAGCGATCCCTTCGCCGGGATCGACTTCGCCACGCTGCGCTCCACGCGCCAGCTTCCGCTGATGAAGGCTCTGCGCGCGCTCGAAGCCGCCAAGGACGACAGCCGCATCAAGGGCATTTACCTGCGGATGAACGGCAACGGCGGCGTGATGGGCGCGGCCCTGCTGGAAGAGCTGCGCGAAGCGGTCGTCGATTTCAAGCAGAGCGGCAAATTCGTCGTCGCTTACGACGAGACCTATTCGCAGGGGAAATATTACCTCGCTTCGGCGGCCGACAAAATCTACATGCAGCCCGAAGGCGCCATGGACTGGTCGGGTCTCGCGTTCAACCTGATGTTCTACAAGGGCCTGCTCGACAAACTCGACATCAAGGCCGAAGTCTTCCGCCCCACGGCCTGCAAATACAAGAGCGCCGTCGAGCCGTATATCCTTCCCAAAATGTCGGACGCCAACCGCGAGCAGATGCAGGCGCTCGTGAATTCGATGTGGAACACCATCGCCGGCTCGGTCGCCGAAGCCCGCGGCATCGACCTGAAGGAGCTGAACCGCATCACCGACAAACTGGAGGTTTCGCTGCCTGAGGATGCCCTCGAACACGGCTTCGTGGACAGCCTGATCTACGAGGACCAGATGAAGGACATATTCGCCGAACTGGGCGTAGCGTCCGATTCCGACGGAGAGTATAATTTCATCACGCTGGGCGAATACGCTTCGCAGGTAGGCGCCGACCTCAAAAACATCTCGGCCGATCAGGTGGCCGTCGTCTATGCCGACGGCGCGATCGTCGACGGCGAAGGCTTCGGAAAGGAGATTTACGGCAATACGCTGGCTGCGACGCTGGCCGGCGTGCGCGACGACGAGAAGGTCAAGGCCGTGGTGCTGCGCGTGAACTCCCCCGGCGGCAGTGCACTGGCTTCGGACGTCATCTGGCGCGAAATGGAGCTGCTGAAAGCCGAGAAACCGGTGGTCGTTTCGATGGGCTCCTATGCCGCCAGCGGAGGTTATTACATTTCGTGTCCCGCCGACGTCATCGTGGCCGACAAACTGACCCTTACGGGTTCGATCGGTGTCTTCGGCATGTACCTCAACACCATCGACGCCTTTAAAAACAAGCTGGGAATCACGTTCGACGCCGTGAAGAGCAACACCTCGGCCGGTATGGGGGCGACCTCGCCGCTGACCGCCGCCGAACGGGCTTCGATCATGCGCGGCGTGGACAAGGTCTATGAGACCTTCACGACCCATGTAGCCGAAGGGCGCAACCTGCCGGTCGAGAAGGTGCTCGACATCGCCGGGGGCCGCGTCTGGTCGGGCGAAGATGCGCTCGGCATCGGTCTGATCGACACCTACGGAGGTCTGAAAACGGCCATCGCCATCGCCGTGGACAAGGCCGGTCTGGGCGACAGCTACCGGGTGACCGAGGTGATCGAGGAGCCGACGGGATTCGCCGCCTTCATCGCGTCGCTCAACATCAGCGTCCGCGAGGCCATGACCCGTTCGGAACTGGGACTGCTGATGAAGGAGTACAAGCAGGTGCAGGAGGCTACCAAACAGCAGGGAGTCGTCATGTACTACCCCTATAAGCTGGAGCTGCGTTGAGACCGCACCGCAAACCGATGGACTGAACCTGCGCGGACGCTGTCCCGCAAGCCGATACGAAAAGCGGCCCCCGTGCGGGGCCCGCTTTCTATTTTGACCGGGAAAGCGGGTTCAGATTACCTCTCCCCGTTTTCCGAAGAGGTCCCGGAGGGCGGATTTCCCCCCCCCTCGGACAAACTCCCGCCGTTGCGTAAATCGTCGAGTTTGCGGCCTATCTCCTCGACCTGCTTCCGGTCGGGTGAAATCACCGTCGAGCCGAATTTGCGCCGGTATTCGCCCGGCGCTGAGCCGATGCGCTCGCGGAAGGCGTGGTTGAAATTCGAGATGTTGTGGAATCCGCACCGGGTGCTGATTTCCGAAATCGGAGCGTCGGTCTCCACGATCATCTGCGCGGCGCGCACGATGCGAAACCCGTTGATATAGGTCCAGAGATTCTGGCAGGTGTTCTTCTTGAAATAGCGGCATACCGACGAAGGGGACATGCCCACTTCGGCGCCGATGTCTTCGAGCGTGATTTTGTTGTGGTAGTTGTTTTCCACGAACTGCAGGATTTTCTTGATGCGTTCGTTGCCGTCGGCCTGCGTCTTGTAATCCGTCGTTCCGATAATGTGCATTTCGTCCGGTCCCGCCGTGGCGAGGTCGTTGAGTATGTCCAGAAAGAGCGCCACCGACTCGAATCCCCGCAGTCCGGGCAGCTGCAGCAGCCGTTCGCGGACCCGGTCCACCACCATTTCGGAGAAATGAAGACCTGCGACGGGCAGGCTCAGCATCTTCTGAATGGGTTGCAGGTACTCGGTTTCGAAAAGCTGCCAGTTGGGCATGTCGCGGCTGAACTGCACAGCCACGGCTTCGCAGTCGATGTCGGCATAGGCTTCGTCGCGCGTGTAGCAGTGCGGAACGCCCGGAAAGATGATGATCAGGTCCTTTTCGGTGAAGTCGTCGGCCGTACGGCCCGTGATGCGTGTGCCCCTGACGTTCAGGGTCAGGCTCAGCATGTAGTCCTCGTGGAAATGCAGCGGCGGATCCGACTGTTTGTCGGACCAGTACTGCGTGATGAACAAGTCTTTTTCAGGCCGTGGCGCAAGGTCTTTTAAAACATATTTCATATGTCGGGACTTTTAACAAATATACGAATTAATCGGATATAAAACGCAAACCCCGTGTGATTTAATCTGCCGGAAGGCGAAAATAAAATACGACGAACCCGTCTCCATGTTCGGAGACGGGTTCGTTGCAGATTATCGGATAATTGTTTGCCGGTACGCGCGGCGGCTGTTTTCTAAGACATGGGAACAGCGCTCCGGCGTGCTGACGCCGCCCCTGCTCAGGGGATGTAGGAGGCGATGGATTTCCAAGTGAGGTTTTTCCATTGCTGCCCGGCGGCGGTCGGGTATTCCACGCCCGCAGCGTTGAGGAACAGGTTGCAGGCGGCGGGAACGTCGGCCGAGGTGAATGTGTCGGTGGCCAGCGTGATGGCCGTCGTCGCACCCAGCTTCAGGGTCGTCAGGGCGGTGCATTTGTCGAAAGCCTTGGTTCCGAGCGAGGTGGCTTTGGGAAGATCGACCTCCTTGAGCTTCGGGTTTTCGGCGAAACAGAAGTTTCCGACCTTCTCGACATTGGGAAGCGAGATGCTCTCCAGAGCGTCGCACCCGCGAATGGCATTCATACCCAGCTCTTTTGCGGCGGGCAGGTCGATTGCCGTCAGGCTCTTGCAGTTCTGGAACAGCGACGAGGGGACCGTTTCGAGCGTGGCCAAAAGAGGAACGTCATAACTCGTCAGGCCGGTCATTCCGCTGAATGCTCCGCCGGTGAAGGTCTGAAGCGCCGGAAGAGAAATGGAGGTGATGAGCGAGCAGTTGTTGAAGACGGTTCCACCGATGCTTTTCACGTTGGGGAGATTGACCGTCGCGATATTTACACAATTGCTGAACGCTCCGGCGACCACGGTCTCGACCGTGGGCATATCCACTTTCGTCAAACCTTCGCATTTGTTGAAAGAGAAGTTTTCCACCTTCTTGAGTACGGGCATATCTATGTCCGCAAGAGCGGTACATTCGGCGAACATATATAAGGACATGTTCTCCAATACCGGAGCGCTCACCTTGGTGATATTCTTGCATTCGCGGAAGAGGTATTTGCCGGGTGCGGTCAGCTTCGGCATGTTCAGCTCGCCCGTGAAACCCCAGCACCTGAAGAAGGCGTAATCGCCCGTTGTCGTGACATTGGAGAGATCCACGTTCTTGAGCGTGATACATTCGCGGAAGGCACGTTCGCCCACAGTCGTGACTTTGGAAAAGTCCACCACGTCTTCGAGCGCCTTGCATCCTTCGAATGCGCTCGTACCGATGGTCGTGATATTGGACAGGTCGATCGTCTTGAGCGTCGAGGTGCAGACGGAGGCCTGCGCGATGAAGAACATCTTGTCGCTGATGGCGGTGCACAGGGGAAAATTGACCTTTGTCAGCGATTCGCAGTCGATGAAGCAGCCGCTTCCGAAAGCCGTGGCCGCGGGGAACGAAACCTCCTTGAGGGCGTAACATCTTTCGAAGCACTGGGCGCCGACGGACTCGACTTTTTCTCCGCTGAAGCTCAGCAGGCCGTTGCAGGCGTACATGGCCATCTTCTCCAGCTTTTCCACGTTGGGGATGTCGATTTGCGTCAGTTTGGTCGAATAGGCGAAACACGACTCTCCGGCCGTCTTGAGTTTGGGCAGCGAGATGCTCGTCGGACCTCCGCAGTAGAAGAAGGCGCTGCCTGCCTCTTCGAGCGTCCACAGGTCGCTGAATGTCCGTTCGCCGATGGTCTGCACCTTGGGAAGGTGAACGGTGCGGAGCGATGAATTGTTGACGGCGGTGAGGACGCTGTTGCGAAACGCATTTACGCCTACCGACGTTACCTCCGGTGCATTCAGCTCTTCGAGTTTGGTCTGTTTCGGTGCGCGTGAGCCGGCATCGTACATGAAATTGTCGGGAATGGCTTTGGCGTCGGTGAGTTAGAGGAAGAGAAGATTCTGGAATTTGTCGAAGATCGCGGCGGTTACCTCGTCCGTCAGGTCGCCGCTGACGGACAGTCTGGTTACCGTGGCCGCTTTCTCTGCGTCATACGCGATGATTTCGGAGGCTGCAAGCGAAAGCAGATCGGTGAATTCGGCTCTGATTTCGATATTCCCCCTCCCTCCGGCAGGGTGAACGTCGTCGGGTTTTCCGTCGGATTTTCCAGTTCGATACCGCCGCTGAGGACCGTCCATTTCAGGAAGAAGAAGTTCTCGGCGGGCGTTGCCGTCAGGGTTACCGTTTCGCCGGGAATGGCCGACGCGGGGTTGGCTTCGGCCGTGCCGTTGCCGTCGTCGGTTACGGCAGTCGTGTACAGTTTCGGCTCTTTCGTCTCATCGGAACAAGAGGTGGCCGTCAGTGTGCAAACCGTCGCTGCGTAGAGAAGCGCGGATTTCCAAAATTTCATAGCATAAGGGGTTTTTAGTTAAAAAATAGGGATAAAATATTGTTGATGGTGTTCGAGATGACATAGTGCCCGAATGATAATGTACTTTCGATTTGTTATTAAAAAACCGTATTTGGTAAAAATATCGTACTTTTTATGGAGAAATAGCGCGTGATTGTTCGTTCGGGCTGTGGTGTATCTTTCTCGTTATTAGTGTTTTATTGTTGCAATGTAATAATAATTTCTGAAAGTGTAAATTTGTTACCGCATGTTTCGGCCGAAAATCGGTCCGGCACGGCGCGACCCGATACGGCGTTCCGGCGAACGCCGGAAACACCCTTCTGCCGTTGCGATTTACTCCGTCCGGGGGCGGAGAAGCGGACGCGGGACGCTGAAAAATCAGAAATCCTTTCCGCCTTTCGCATTTAATGAATATCTTTGCGCATATGACAGTGATCAGATTGACAAAAGAGTTCTCCTTCGAGGCGGCGCACGCTTTGGACGGATACGACGGGCCCTGCCGTGAGATTCACGGCCACTCCTACCGGCTTTTCGTGACCGTCAAGGGACGGCCTGTGGCCGGCGAAGGAGACCCTAAATGCGGGATGGTGATGGATTTCGGGGTGTTGAAGCGCATCGTCAACGAAGAGATCGTGTCGCACTTCGACCACTCCCTCGTCCTGCGTCAGACGCCGTGCAACGCGTCGCTGCGGGCCATGCTCACCGAACGTTTCGGCAATATCGTCACGGTGGACTACCAGCCGACCTGCGAGAATATGCTCGGCGATTTCGCCCGCCGCATTTCGCGCCGACTGCCGGAGGGCGTGGAGCTGCATTCGCTCCGCCTGCATGAAACCGCGACTTCGTTCGCCGAGTGGTTTGCCGAAGATAACCGGTAAGGTGTCTCATTCGGAACACATGCCGTATGCGCTTCGCTCCGTCCGGGCCGTGCGGCGTCATCCATGCGAAACTATTATTGACGCGACTTCTTATATATGAAAAAACTTTTTCTCGTTGACGCCTATGCGTTGATCTTCAAGTATTACTATGCTTTTCTGGGCCGTCCGATGCGCAACCGCGCGGGCATGAACACCTCGGTGGTGTTCGGCTTCGTCAAGTTCCTGCGCGACATTCAGAAACGCGAACGGCCCGACCTGCTGGGCGTGGCGTTCGACCCCAAGGGCGGCAGTTTCCGCCGCGAGGTTTTTCCGGAGTACAAGGCCAACCGCGCCGAGACTCCCGAAGACATCCTGCTTTCGGTTCCTTATGTGAAACGGGTGCTGGAGGCGATGTGCATTCCGATTCTGGAGGTCGAAGGCTACGAGGCCGACGACGTGATCGGCACTCTGTCGCAGAAGGGCGTCGAAGCCGGTTACGAGGTCTTCATGGTGACCCCCGACAAGGACTACGGCCAGCTGGTGCGCGACAACTGTAAGATTTACAAGCAGAAAGGCGCGGACGGAAGCATCGAGATCGTGGACCGCGATTCGATCCGCGAGAAGTACGGCATCGACGATCCGGTCCTTGTGCGCGACATCCTCGCGCTGTGGGGCGACGCTTCGGACAACATTCCCGGCGTGCCGGGCATCGGCGAGAAGAGCGCCTGCAAACTGGTGCAGGAGTGGGGAACGGTGGAGAACATCCTCGACAACGTGTCGAAGATCAAGGGCAAGCAGGGCGAGAAAATCGCCGCGTGGGGCGATAAACTGCGTCTCGCCAAGCACCTGACCACGATCTGTCTCGACGTGCCGATTCCCTTCCGGCCTGAGGACCTTACGGTCTGCGATCCCCATATCGACGAACTCAAGGCCGTTTTCGCAGAACTGGATTTCAAGGCGTTTATGAACGACCTGACGAACCTCGCCCCTCCCGAAACCCTGCCCGAAGGTCCCCGGCAGGAGGCGCAGACGCAGCTGGCCGAGATGGCCCGCGCCAAGTCGGCGGCCGCGAAACGGGCCGCGCTGGTCGGTCAGGGCAACCTCTTCGGCGACCCGGTCGTGGAGATGCCTGCGGCGTCGGACGTTCCCGCCGCCGAATTGCAGGCCGAAGCCGAAGCGATGCAGTTCAAGACGGCGCAGACCACGCCTCACGACTACAGACTCGTGGAGGACGCCGCGCAGCTGCGCGAAGTGGTGGACGAAGTCGGGAAATACGAAGAGTTCTGCTTCGACACCGAGACGACGGGATTCGACATCTTCAACGACCGCATCGTCGGCATGTCGCTGGCCGTGAAGCCTTTCGAAGCGTGGTACATTCCTTTCAAGGAGGAGAATACGGCGGAATACGCCGAAATCGTGCGGCCGCTTTTCGAAAACGACCGGATCGCCAAGATCGGCCAGAATATCAAGTTCGACCTGATGGTCCTGCGGCAGCTGGGACTCGAAATCCGGGGCCGCAAGTACGATACGATGATCCTGCACTACCTGCTCGATCCCGAATCGCGCCACAACATGAACGCCCTTGCGGAGAAATACCTCAACTACAAGCCGATCGAGATCGAAACCCTGATCGGCAAAGGCTCCAAGCAGCTGACGATGGATCTGGTGAACGTCGAGCGGGTCAAGGAGTACGCCGCCGAGGATGCCGACGTCACGCTGCGGCTCAAGCATGCGCTCTATCCGCAGATCGAAGAGCTTGGCCTGCAGCACCTCTATTTCGAAATCGAGGAGCCGATGATCGCCGTGCTGGCCGATATCGAGATGGCGGGCGTGCGGATCGACTCCGAGGCGCTGGCCGTCTATTCCGTGGAGCTGAGCCGCCGGCTGGCCGAGCTGGAGGCCGCGATCCGCGAGGAGGCCGGCGAATCGCAGCTCAACATCAACTCGGCGCGTCAGCTGGGCGAGGTGCTGTTCGGCAAAATGCGCATCGCCGAGAAGCCCAAGATGACCAAAACCAAGCAGTTCTGCACCGACGAGGATTACCTGCAGTCGTTTGCGCACAAACACCGCATCGTCGATCTGATCCTCGAATACCGGGGTGTCAAGAAACTCCTCTCTACCTATGTCGAGGCGCTGCCCCAGCTGGTCAATCGCCGCACGGGACGCATACACACCTCTTTCAATCAGGCTGTTACCGCTACGGGACGCCTTTCGTCCACGAATCCCAACCTGCAGAATATCCCCGTGCGCGAAGAGATGGGCCGCCGTATCCGCAGGACGTTCATCCCCTCCGACGAGGAGCATCTGCTGCTCTCGGCCGACTACAGTCAGGTCGAACTGCGGCTGATGGCGCACCTTTCGGGCGACGAATCGTTGATCGCGGCTTTTGCCCACGGCGAGGACATCCACGCCGCGACGGCCGCCAAACTGTTCAACAAAACCCTCGGCGAAGTGACTTCCGAGGAGCGCCGCCGCGCCAAGACCGCCAATTTCGGCATCATCTACGGCATTTCGGCCTTCGGCCTGAGCCAGCGGCTGGAGATTCCCCGCAAGGAGGCCAAAGAGATTATCGACGGCTATTTCGCATCCTACCCCAAGGTGCAGGAGTATATGGACAAGGTGGTTGCCAAGGCCAAGGAAGAGGGCTTCGTCTCGACGATTTTCGGCCGGCGCCGCTACCTCAACGACATCGCTTCGCACAATGCCATCGCCCGCGGCCTTGCCGAGCGAAACGCCGTGAACGCTCCGATTCAGGGTTCTGCGGCCGACATCATGAAGATCGCCATGATCAACGTACACCGCCGTTTCGCCGCCGAAGGCATCCGCTCGAAGGTGATCCTGCAGGTGCATGACGAACTGGTCGTCGATATGCTCCGCTCCGAGCAGGAGCGCGTCGTGGCCATCGTTACCGAAGCCATGGAGTCCGCCGCCGCGCTCAAAGTCCGTCTGGTGGTGGATTACGGCGTGGGTGGCAACTGGCTCGAAGCGCATTGATCGGAATATCTGACGATGCGTTTTGCGCGCTTATATCGAAAATCCCCCTTTCCAAAGGGGGATTTTTATGTCGTATCTCTTTATGCGTCTCTCCCCCAAAACGACAGGCCGGACCCGTCGGGTCCGGCCTGCTCGCGTCGTGTTCCGGAGGCGTCAGAACGATATACCGACGCGTATGCCGAAGTTGTTGAGGTTGTTTACCGAATAGGTCAGGATATCGCCGCTGTTGGTGGCGTAGCTGTAGTAGAGCGCCACGTGGAAACCGAAGCGGTAGTCCGGACGCGGGAAGATGCTAACGCCGATTTCGGGCGAGAGGTAGAATCCCCATGTGTCGGTGTACTGCTTGATTACGTAGTAGTAGGACGAGAATTCTGCATAGTTGGCGCCCAGCTTCAGACCCGCATAGGGCTGGAATACGCTGTCCGGAAGCCATGTGTAGCGTCCCGTGACGCCGAACGGCAGCTGGAACGAGCCGTGTTTCTGATTGACGGTCAGGGCCGAGCCGTCGCCCAGATCGAGCGTCTGGCGCGGAATGCTCGAAAGGTTGGTCTGGTAGGAGATGAAGGGACCTACGGAGACCGACGGCGTGATGAAGTAGCCGCCTTCGAAGTTCATGCCCCATCCCGACGCCTTGTCGGCATAGGCGCTGCCCAGCGGCACGCCTACCTGCCAGTCGACGTTGATGTAGGAGTTAGGGAAAATCTGCGCCTTGCCCGTACGCGCGGCTGCGAGCAGCACGACACAGAGTGCGATGGTTTTGAGAACCTGATATTTCGATGTTTTCATAATCGGACGTGTTTTGCGGTTAAATTATTTTTTCAGATAAGGCGACTGATCGAAAGCCTGTTGCACGGCGTCCACCGTGCGCTGCTGGTTCAGCTCCTCCGACGAGGTCAGCAGCCCGCCGATAAAGCTGTCCCAGATCACGGGCAGCTTCTTGCCGCTCTCTTGATCGGCTTCGAGATTCATCATCTCCACGAGTAGCGAACCGGCCGTATATCCGTAGTAAACGCTGTAGGGATAGTGCCAGCCGGCCCAGTCGCCCCAGTAACCGGGCGTCCAGTAATAGGGATAGTACCACCACCAGTAGGGATAGTCGTAACCCACGAAATAGGTCACTTTCTGCACGTAGCTGAGCTGCAGGCCGAGATTGGCCGCATCTTTGTCGTCGGTACGGGTGTAGCCTGCGGCGTTCATGCGTCCTACGACGGTATTGACGATCTCCAGCGCATTGGCGTCTTTCCAGTATTCCGTCTTGTCGGCGGAGCCGATCAGCAGGATGCTGTCGGGAATGTAGTAGGTGTCGAAGGCGGCGAAATCGACGTCGGTGTCGTGAGCGGTGTAGACCAGATAATCTTTGTGGAGACTCGATGTCGAGGGCTCTTTCTGGCACGCGCAAAACGCAACTGCTGTGAGTGCGAATGCAAGGTAGCGTAATTTTTTCACGGTCATGATTTTGAATTTTTAGTTTGCTGTCAGATACCGTGTTCAAAATTCGTTCCGCAACCTCCGTTTTGCGCCGTGTTGTCCGATCGGGCTATAAAGAAGCGGATTTGCGGTATGAAAAATCGGGCGGCGCAGAGCGGACCGTCCGGTTTTCCTTCCTGAACGGATTGGCTCTCAGCGGACAGGCGCCTGCCGCCGCTGATGCTCGTCGGGGTGTGTTCCGCCCGGAACGCATCTGCGGTTTGCACGCCGCCGGGGCGGTTCCGCACTGTGCTGCCGGTGGCGGTTCCGCACTGCGCCGGCGTGGAATTCGGGATGTCGTTCACGTGCGGAGGAGCATTTGTCGAACTGGTTCCGGCGATAATCCGTTTTATCCGGAAAAAGACGCCGACTTCCGGGAATTATGTTACCTTTGTAAGACCCACCACAATTTCGTGACATATGAGCCATTATGATAACTGCTCCCGCGAGGAGCTTATCGGCAGGATCGAAGAGCTTGAGGCGCGGCTCGCTTCGGCGGCCGACACCGCGGGCCGCTTCCGCGACCGGTACGCCTGTAAGATTCTGGATTCGATTCCCGACATGCTGACCGTGCTGAGACGCGACGGGACGCTGGTCGAACTGGTCTCCTCCGAGCAGACCAATCATGTCGGGATCGAAGGTCCCCGGCTGGTGGGCCGGAATATCCGGTCGATGCTCTCGCCCGAAGTGTGCCGCAACGTGAAGGACAACCTCGAAAACGTTTTCGCGTCGGGGAAGGGTTCCTCTTCGCATCACGACATCACGCTCGACGGCCGGACCCGCAATTACGAAAACCGCATCATGCCGCTCGACGGCGAACACGCCCTCTGCATCTGCCGCGACATCACCGAGGCCGAAGTCGCCAAGCACGAGCTGGAGATGGTCAAGTATGCGCTGAACAATGTCGATGAGGAGATTTACGCATGCGCCGTAGACGGGACGATGGAGTACGCCAACGAACGTTTCCGGAGGCGGCACGACCTGAAGGGCGATCTGTCGCGGCGCAAGGTGTACGAGTTCTGGTCGATCGACGCGACGCGGCAGTTGTGGGAGGAGCGGCTGGCGAAGATCCGCCGGGACAACGGCGCATACAAATACACCGTCCGTCTGAAGAACGCTCAGGGGCGTATCGTGGCGTGGGACATCGTGGCCTATATCATCTACGACCACTTCAAGGAGCGTGAAATCGTCTGGTTCTTCGGCCGCGATATCACGCGGCGCATCGAACACGAAAACAAGGTCAAGGAGATGAACTCCATCCTTGACAGCATCCTCAACAACATTCCGGTCTATCTCTTCGTCAAGGACCCCGGCAACGAGTTCCGTTATCTCTACTGGAACCGGGCTTTCGAGGAGTTTTCGCATATCCCCGCGTCGAAGGCGCTCGGATATACCGATTACGAGGTGTTTTCCAGTCCGAAGGATGCGGAGCATTTCCGGCGCGACGACCTCGAACTGCTGCGCACGGGCGAGCGCATGGAGTTCATCGAAGAGTATGTCTCGGCGAAGGGGGAGACGCGCATCGTCAACACCTCGAAATCGCTGGTTCCGGTCGAGAACCGTCTGCCGCTGATTATCGGCGTGTCGTGGGACATCACCGAGCAGAAAAACGCCGAGCTTAAGGTCATCGAGGCCCGTATCCGCGCCGAGGAGTCCGACCGGCTCAAGACGGCGTTTCTGGCCAATATGAGCCATGAGATACGTACGCCGCTCAACGCCATTGTCGGCTTTGCCAAGCTGATGGGCGAAGCGGAGACCGAGGAGGAGAAACAGCAGTTCATCGACATCATCGACACCAATTCCAGCCTGCTGCTGCAGCTTATCGGCGACATTCTCGACATCTCGAAAATCGAGGCCGGAACGCTCGAATTCCACTTCAGGCCAATGAATCTCAACGATTTGTGCCGATCGGAATACGAGATGCACAAGGGCCGGACGAATCCGGGCGTGAAACTCGTTTTCGACGAGCGGATCGAGAACGTGGAGATCGTCTGCGACCAGAACCGGTTGGCGCAGGTCATCTCGAACCTGATAAACAACGCCTCCAAGTTTACGACCGAGGGCGAAATCCGCTTCGGATTCGACCTGCGCGAAGGGCGCGTGGAGTTTTTCGTGGAAGATACCGGCACGGGAATCCCTGCCGAAAAGGTCCGCGACATTTTCGACCGTTTCGTCAAGCTCGACGATTTCGTCTCCGGCACGGGGCTCGGACTGGCTATTTCGAAAACGATCGTCGAGAAGCTCAACGGCACGATCGGCGTGGAGTCCGAATTGGGAAAGGGTACGCGGTTCCATTTCTCGATTCCCGTCGTGCAGTGCGACGTACAGTGCGAACCGGCTCCGGCCGATATGGGCGCCCTGAAGGGCGGCGTTTCGTGGACCCTGCTGGTCGGCGAGGACTCGGACATCAGCTTCAAACTGATCGAGGCGATGCTGAGCGCGCGTTTCCGGCTGGTGCGTGCGCGCTCCGGAGCCGAGGCTGCGGAACTGTTCCGTTCGGAGCGTCCCGACGCCGTGCTGGTCGATACGCGGCTGCCGGTCATGGACGGATTCGAAGTTACGCGCCGCATCCGGGAGAGCGCTCCCGATCTGCCGGTCGTCGTCATGTCGGCCTACCCTTCCGACCGCGAAGCCGAAAGCGCCGTCGCCGCCGGATGTACCGGGTTCCTGCCCAAACCGTTCACGCAGGCCGAACTGCATAAAATGCTGAACACCTGTCTGGTGAATCTCGAAAGCCGGGAATAGTCCGCGGATGCCGTCTTCATCCGCAGGTGCGCCTTTCGGCTAAAATCCCCGCAACGTCACAAGCCGCGAGGATTTTTATTCCATCCGGTGCTGAATCCTACCGGTATTTGTGCGATATGAGGGTCATGAACTCCTCGCGCGTGCGGTGGTCCGAGAGGAAAATGCCCGTGAATGCCGACGTGGTCGTCGCCGACTGCTGTTTTTCGATGCCGCGCATCTGCATGCACATGTGGCTGGCTTCGATCACCACGGCCACGCCCATCGGGTTGAGCGCCTCCTGTATGCAGTCGCGGATCTGCACCGTCAGCCGCTCCTGCACCTGCAGGCGGCGGGCGTAGCACTCCACGACGCGGGCGATTTTGGAAAGTCCCGTGATGTGTCCGTTGGGAATGTAGGCGACGTGCGCCTTGCCGTAAAACGGCAGCATATGGTGTTCGCAGAGCGAGTACAGCTCGATGTCCTTCACGAGCACCATCTGTTTGTACTCTTCGCGGAACGTCGCGGAGCGGATGATTTCGAGCGGATTCTCTTCGTATCCCTTCGTCAGGAACGACATCGCCTTGGCGACGCGTTCGGGGGTTTTCAGAAGTCCTTCGCGCGTGGGATCCTCTCCCAGCCGCCGCAGGATTTCGGTGTAATGGAGCTTCAGCGCCTCGATGGTCCGGGCGTCGAAACGTTCCTCTTTGTTGTAAGTTCTCTCTTCCATTGGAGGGCAAAGATAGATAAAGTAGCGTGCAAAAGCAAGCGTGCATTTTTCCGGATCGCGCCCGTGTGCCGTAAAGAGGCCCTATTTCCCGGCGGAATGCAAATAGGCCGCGAGTTTGCGTACGGCGCGGGCGCGGTGCGAAACCTCGTTTTTCTCTTCGGTGGACATCTGGGCGAAGGTCTTGTCGTATCCGTCGGGTATGAACAGCGGATCGTACCCGAAACCTTCGTGCCCCTCTTCGCGGTCGATGATGCGCCCTTCGACCACACCTTCGAAAAGATGTTCTTCGCCGTTGAGGATCAGCGAAATGACCGTTCTGAACTGCGCCCGGCGGTCGGTCGCTCCTTCGAGGTTTTTCAGCAGCAGGCGGTTGTTGGCCGCGAAATCGTGTCCGTCGGTGGCGTAACGGGCCGAATGCACGCCCGGAGCGCCGCCCAGCGCCTTCACTTCGAGTCCGGTATCGTCGGCGAAGCAGTCGAGTCCCGTGCGGTCGTTGAGGTAATGCGCCTTCTGCGAAGCGTTGCCTTCGAGGGTCTGCTGCTCTTCGGGAATCTCCTCCGTGACGCCGCATTCGCGGGGCGTCACCAGCCGGAAGCCGGGACCCAGCACGGCCTGCACCTCCATGAGTTTATGCGCGTTATTCGTAGCGAAGAGGATATTCACTGCGTCTGTTTCGGATTGTGACATATTTGTTGTGTCGGATGGTTGTATCTGCGTTCGCTTCCCGGTCATTTTACGACCTCCAGCTTTTCGAGTTTGTCGTCGAGGTCGATCTTGTCGATGATGGCTTTGACCAGCACGTCCATGTCCGACCCTTCGGAGTAGTCGGCCGGGCAGACGTGGCTCACGCGGTTGTCGTGAATCAGCGAAGCCATCTCCCGCCGCGCCCCCTTCTGGTCGGGGTTGTAGACGGCGATGGAGTGTCCGCCGGAGTTCTTCACCAGCCGCATGCAGGGGATGTCGGTCGTTCCGTCGCCTACGTAAATCATGTGTTTGAACGGTATGGGACGCTCGTTTTCGGGGATGTAGCGGTTCACCAGCTTGCTGTCGAAAACCGACTCGACGCCTTTGTTGATCTTGAAGATGAACTGCGTCTTGTTGGTGTAGTTGACCGCCACGGCGGGCCAGTAGGCGATGCCGTCCACGTCGTAGAGAAACGAGCAGGCGTATATTTTCCGGAATTCGTGGGCGATCTCCGTGCCTTCGATGATCTCCTTCATGCCCGACGAATTGATGTAGTGCAGAATCCGGATGCCGCGTGCGGCCCCGTAGGCGTTTATCCGCCCGAACCACTCCCGGACCCCCTTGTAAAGCGTCACGCGGCGGCCCGACTCCTGAAAGGCTTCGCGCCGCAGCGACAGTCCTTTCGATTTGGCCTCCTGAAGCATGCGCGCCATGTAGGTCAGGACCATGTCGGCGTCCTGCTCCTCGGCCAGCGTGTTGGCTTCGGTCCAGAACTCCTTGTTGCTTTTGCCCACGGCGGGGATGAAGTCGTACTCCTGCATGTTGCCGGGGGCGAGCGTGCCGTCGAAATCGTAAATCAGGGCGATGTTGAATCGGTAATCCATTCTTCGGGGTGTTTTGAATTTCAAATATACCTATTTTTCACTACTTTTGCAAAAGCGAGACCGAAAAGACAAAACAAATGGAATTCAAAGAGTTGATCGAAAAACGCCGCAGCATCCGAAAATTCTCGGACCGGGCGGTGCCGCGCGAGACGGTGGACCGCATCCTGCGCGAGACCCTTACGGCGCCTTCGGCGCGCAACACCCGGACCACGCGTCTCATGGTGGTGGACGATCCGGCCTTGGTGGCCCGCATGGCCGAAATGCGCGATTACGGGTCGGCGTTCATGAAGGGTGCGCCGCTGGCTTTCGTCGTGCTGGGCGATACTTCGAAAAGCGATCTCTGGCGCGAAAACGCCGCGATTTCGGCCACGCTGCTGCAGCTCGCCTGCGTGGACGAGGGACTCGGCTCCTGCTGGGTGCATATCAACGGCCGGCCGCGCCGCAAGGATGAACCCGACGGGCAGAGCGCGGCCGATTACCTGCGCAGTTTCCTGCCCGTCCCGGCGGACTGCGAACCCCTCTGCGCCATTGCGGCCGGCTACTCCGACTTCACGCCCGCTCCCCTGCCCGACGCGGACGACGCGGCGCGGATCATCCGCCTTTAAACAGTTTTTTCCGGCTACAGCAGGACCACGTGTTTGCGCAGCATGTCGACGATCTGCGTCCGCAGCTGCAGGGCGTTGATCGGCTTGGCCATGTAGCCGTCGAATCCGCTCTTGAGCACCTTCTGTTCGTCGGAAGCGAATGCGAATGCCGTCACGGCGATGATCGGGACGCTGTCGGAGAGTTTGCGTATCTCGGCCGCCGCCTCGTAACCGTTCATCACGGGCATGTTGATGTCCATCAATACGAGATGCGGACGGCGCTGCCGGTATATTTCGACCGCTTCCTGCCCGTTCCATGCGTGCAGAAGCGTGTATTCTTTGCGCAGGATCGATTCGAACAGCCGGTAGTTGCTGTCATTGTCTTCGGCGATCAGAATCACCAGTTTGTCCTTTTCGACCGAGATGACGGGATATTGCTCCTCCGTCCTTTGCGCCGCGGCCTTTCCCGGAACATAGGGCAGGATAAACCAGAATTTCGATCCTTTGCCCTCTTCGGATTCCACGCCGATACGTCCGCCCAGATGCTCGACGATCATCTTGCAGATCGACAGACCGAGTCCCGTGCCCTGCTTGAAGGTGTTGAGTTTGACGAAGCGTTCGAAAACCTGTTCCGTTTTGTCTGCGGGGATTCCGCTGCCGGTGTCCGAGACCCAGAAATAGAGTTCTCTGCCGCGCATTTCGTATCCGAACCGGATGCTGCCCGTCTGCGTGAACTTCGCGGCGTTGGTCAGCA
The DNA here is from genome assembly GCF_964250025.1 of Alistipes sp. DJF_B185. NCBI lineage: Bacteria > Pseudomonadati > Bacteroidota > Bacteroidia > Bacteroidales > Rikenellaceae > Alistipes > Alistipes sp. DJF_B185. Next base: position 554,491 of record NZ_CAXUDY010000001.1, on the reverse strand, counting down.
GGTTGATGATCACCTGCGAGAGCCGGTTGCGGTCGGTGCAGACGGAGCATTGTTCGTATTTCTGCTCGAAGAGCAGTTCGACGCCCTCCCGGACTTTCATGCGGATGACGTTTTCCTTCTCCCGCATCAGTTCGTTCAGGTCGAAGTCCGTGTGGATGAAGTCGAGCGTCCCCGCCTCGATTTTCGAGAGGTCGAGGATGTCGCCGATGAGCTGCAGCAGCAGGGCGTTGTTGTTTTCGATGATCGAGACGTATTCCTGCTTCTCCTGCTCCTCGTCGGTCGAGGCCAGAATGCCCGAAAATCCGACGATGGCGTTGAGCGGCGTGCGTATCTCGTGGCTCATGTTGGCCAGAAACGCCGTTTTCAGGCGGTTCGACTCTTCGGCGCGGTCGCGGGCCGAGAGGAGTTCCTGCTCCATGCGTTTGCGTTCGGTGATGACCTGCGACGTTCCGACGAGCGTCTTGGGCCGTCCCTGCGCGTCGAACGACTCCACGGCGGCCAGCGCTTCGACCCATTCCATGTGCCAGTGTCCGCTTTCGTTGGAGATCACGCGGTACTCTTCGCAGACCTTGTCCGTACGGCCGGCTATCAGGTCGTCGTAGGCCTGCCGTATGCGGTCGCGGTCCTCCTTGTGTATCTTCGAGAAATAGCATTCGTCGCTTACCGAAAGCGAAGCTTCGTTCTGCAGGATCGCCTCTCCGGAGGCGGCTTTGACCGGTTTGTTGATGTCGCAGAGGATGGTGCCGTTGTTCAGGTCGCATTTCCACGGAACGATGTTGGCCACGTCGAGCGCCAGCGAGAGCTTGTGGTTGATCGAGTCCAGTTTCTGCTGCGCCTTGTGCAGCGCGGTGCCGTCCAGACAGAAGATGTCGATGTGGTCGGTCAGGTACGAGCGGCTCAGAATCACTTCGAAAAAGATGTCCAGCGGTTTGTAGTAGAAGGGATAGGTGACGGTCCGGTTTTCCGTCAGGACGATGTTCACGAGCCGCAGGAACTCGGAGAACGAATCGGCGAAAAGTTCGCTCCCCCGTTTGCCGACGACCTGATTCCGGGGCAGGAACGTCCGTTCGAAGTAGGCGTTTATGTCGCTGAATTCCGTATCGGCGGGATAGTGTTTCTCGTCGAATATGACCCGTTCCTGAATGTAGATGATCGGCATCCGGTTGAACAGGTTCGCATATTTTATCTGGCTTTCCGATTCCCGTCGGCGGGCCGCTTCGACCTTTCGCATGACGCGGATGCGCCATTGCTGGAAGAGGATGAACAGCAGGAAGAAACCGCCGCATAGGATGATCGCCGTTCTGTTCCGCTCCGCGAATGTCTCCGGTTTGTCGATGAATACCGAATCCGGGGGACATATTTCGGGTGAAATCTTGTTGCGCAGCATCGCCGGATAGTTGAACGTCGGGTGTGCGTCGGTCGGGGTGTAGAACGGAATGTCGCGCGGCTGGCGTCCCTCCAGAATGGTGTTGAACGTCTTGATGATCTGCCGGTTGTATACGCTCACGTCGTATGTGAATCCGCCTACCACGCCGCTGTTTTTCACCGAAGAGGGCCATAGTGCGAACAGCGGAGCCGTCGAACTTGCGATGATCTTGAAGGGATTGGCCGTTATCTCGGTATTGCCGGCGATATTTCTTGTGTAGTGCCACGAGGAAAAGAGCACGCCGGTATGCCGGGTGTCGGTGACGTTCAGCGAGTCGAGCAGCTGGTCCACGCTCATGTTCGAGGCCTTGTAGGAGGTGAACCGCATTCCCGGATAATCGGTGTCGAGCAGTTTCCTCAGCTCGTCTTCGTATTGCTGGTTGATATAACGGCCGTCGCGGACGAATACGAGGCGGTTCATCTCCGGAATCATGCGGCGCATCAGCTCGATGGTCTGTTCGAGGTAGATCGGGGCGTAGAGCAGCGTCAGATTGTATTCCCCGCTCAGCTCCCGGAGCGGAATGCGCTCGGAGTGCGGGATGGCCCGCTTGCTGACATAGTACTTGTCGGGGCCGATGAAATCCTCCTCGGCGCAGATGATCGACGGGATGCCTTTCCCCCACTCCTTTTCGGCGAAGTCCCGCATGATGAAGGCCGGGGCGCCGATGTATATCAGCATCCGGGGCGGATTCTTGCCGTATTCACGGGAGAGATTCGTCCGGAAATTGTCCAGATCCGACTGCTGGTCCATCAGGAGCGTGTTCATATGCTCGACGTATACTTCGAGGTTTTCGATCTGCTCTATCCGGGCGGTGATGTCGGTGATTATCTCCCATCCCCACGAGGAAGATTCGTTGTAGCTGTTGATTATCAGTACGTAATCACGTTTGTCTCCCGGAGGGCTGCTGGTGGCGTTGGTGAAAGGATGAGCCAGCAGGCATCCGAAAATCATGACCCATAGCAACGCCTGAAGCGTCAGTCCGAACGGTTTTTTCAGTAAGTTCATGGTGTGGGACGGGTTCCGTGTGCCGAGCGCGGGGACCGGATGCGGAGATTAGGGGTGAGACGACGCAGGTTTTTAGTGAAAAGAGACGCAAAAAAAGAGGATCGGAGCCGTAAAGACCCGCCGTGCGGCGGGTCTTTACGGCTCTCCGAATCATCTATTTGTTTAAAACGGGTTTAATGTCCTTGATACGCAACTGGGTGGTTACCGTACCGCGGTAGTGGTTTTCGACGATCTGGTAGCATACGTCGATCGGGCGTCCCGAACGCACCCATTCGTAGTGCGTGGGCTGCTGGAAGGCGATCGACTGGATCTTGGTGTTGGGCTTCTGCCGCTGGATGAGGTCCATGCGCAGGTGCTCGCACTCCACGCCGACCAGTTTGGCGTCGCCGTGGTTGCTGACCCCGTACGTTGCGAAGACCGGCGCCGTATTGCCCGGCCCGAAGGGCTGGAAGCGGTTGAGGTCCTTGCGGAACGCGGGCGTGATGTCCGAGAAGAGCAGTTCGCTGTCGATGTCCACTTGTGGCATCAGCATCTGCGGGTCGATATTCTCCTCGACATAGGCGTTGAAGCGCCGGGTGAACTCGTCCACGTTTTCGGGCCGCATCGTCAGTCCTGCGGCGTACATGTGTCCGCCGAAGTTCTCCAGCAGGTCCGAGCACGATTCGACGGCCTGATAGAGGTCGAAGCCCGGCACCGAACGGGCCGATCCGGTCACGAATCCGTTGCTCATCGTCAGCACCACCGTGGGCCGGTAGTAGGTTTCGATCAGGCGCGACGCGACGATGCCCACGATGCCCTTCATCCACTTGGGATTGTAGATCACGGTGCTCTTCAGCTGCTTCATTTCGGGGTTGCGCTCGATGAAGTCGTGCGCTTCCTGCGTGACGGAACGGTCGATCGACTTGCGGTCCTGATTGTAGGCGTCGATGACGTTGCCGAACTCCGCGGCGATGCTTTCGTTACCCTCGATCAGCAGCTCGACGGCGGCGTGACCGCCCGAAGGCGACGCATTCTCGTCGTTCTCGTCCATGCGCATGCGCCCGGCGGCGTTGATGCGGGGACCGATCTTGAAGACGATGTCGTCGATGGTGATGTTGTGCTTGTCCAGACCGCAGATCTTGATGATCGACAGCAGGCCCTTCGACGGCTCGCGGTTGAGGTCTTTGAGGCCGAAATGCGCCAGAATGCGGTTTTCGTCCACCAGCGGCACGATGTCCGAGGCGATGCTCACTACCAGCAGGTCCAGCAGCGGGCTGATCTGCTCGAAGGGAATCCGGTTTTTCTGGGCGTAGGCCTGCACGAGTTTGAATCCCACGCCGCAACCCGACAGTTCGTCGAACGGGTAGGAACAATCGACCCGCTTGGGGTCCAGAACGGCTACGGCGCGGGGAATTTCCTCGGCCGGGAGGTGATGGTCGCAGATGATGAAATCCACGCCCTTGCTCTTTGCATAGACAATCTTTTCCGTGGCTTTGATACCGCAGTCCAGAGCGATGATAAGCCCCACGCCCTTGCGGGCCGCGAGGTCGATACCTTTGACCGAAATGCCGTAACCTTCGGTATAACGGTCGGGAATGTAGAACATCAGGTTTTTATGCCCGATCTGGCGCAGGAACTTGTACACCAGCGCAACGGCCGTGCAGCCGTCCACGTCGTAGTCGCCGTAAACCATGATCTTCTCATTGTTACGAACGGCCTGTTCGACCCGCTCGACCGCCTTGTCCATATCCTTCATCAGGAACGGGTCGTGGAGGTCGGCGAGGCTCGGTTTAAAGAACTTGTCCGCCTTTTCTACAGTGTCTATGCCTCTCTGTACGAGCAGATTCGCCAGCACGGGGGATATCCTGAGCACGGAGGCGAGCTTCGCCACCGCCTCGGAATCGCCCTGCGGTTTCACTACCCATCGTTTTTCTATAGGCATACGATTTACTATTTATATATTCTAACATTTAATATCTCACTTAAAAATTTCACGACGAGTCTTTTGACATCGTCCATCGGGACTTTGGCGCCCGTTTCCCTTTCGATCGAGGTCGCGCCCCGGTCGGTGAATCCGCAGGGGTTGATGCGCGAAAACCACTCCAGATCGGTCGTTACGTTCAGCGCGAACCCGTGCATGGTAATATAACGCGACGAACGGACTCCTATTGCGCATATCTTGCGCGGAGCGCCCGCCGGCGTGCATTTTCCGCCGCCGTCCGCGGTCCGGTGATCGCCTTCTTGCGCGATTCCCGCTCCCACCCAGACGCCCGAAGCGCCTGCGATGCGTTCCGCCCGGATGCCGTATTCGGCCACGGTGCGGATGACGGACTCTTCCAGCGCGTCGATGTATGCCCTCAGCCCGATGCCTAACCTTTCGAGGTCCAGAATCGGATAGCAGACCAGCTGTCCGGGTCCGTGGAAGGTGATGTCGCCCCCTCGGTCTATGTGAAAGAACTGCGCGCCCATCGCTTCGAGCGCTTCGCGGCCCACGAGCAGGTTCTCGGCGTGGCCGCTTTTGCCGAGCGTGTACACCGGCGGATGCTCCACCAGCAGGATCGTGCCCGCCTCTTCCGAGGACGGCGTTGCGCTCTCCGGCGCTGCCGTCCGGTTCGTTTTTCCGGCTGTCAGGGCGTCGAACAGGGTCTGCTGCAAATCCCAGCAGGCTTTGTAGTCCATCTGTCCGAGGTCCCGGCAGTAAACGTTCATCGCTGCAAACTTTTAACGCTTTTCAGGGCCTCTTCCGCCAAATACGACGAGCGGACCAGCGGCGCGCTCGCGCAGTAGGCGAAGCCCATTTCCAGCGCTTTGAGTCTGTACCATTCGAATTTTTCAGGAGTGATATACGCCGCCACGGGGTAATGCTCCAAAGTTGGACGAAGGTACTGACCGAGCGTTACGATCCCGACGCCCGCTTCGCGCAGGTCGTGCAGGGTTTGTAATACTTCGTCATCGCTCTCGCCAAGTCCGACCATCAGTCCGCTTTTCGTTGCGACGCCCTGCCGGCTCATGTGGCGCAGGGTCTCCAGACTCGTGCGATATTTCGCTCTGGAACGGACCACGGGGGTCAGCCGCTCGACGGTTTCGATGTTGTGCCCGATTATATCGGGCTTCGACGCGATGACCGTGTCCAAGAGGTCGGGCCGTGCGTCGAGATCGGGAATAAGGAGCTCAATTGCGGCGTCGGGATTCTGTTTGCGGATGGCGCGGACGGTTTCGGCCCAATGTGCGGCGCCGCCGTCCGGCAGGTCGTCACGCGTTACAGAAGTTACGACGACATACCTCAGTTTCATCAGCGAGACGCTTTCGGCTACCCGCCGGGGTTCCTCGGCGTCCGGGGCAAGGGGATGTCCTGTTCTGGTGGCACAGAAGCGGCAGCCCCGTGTGCAGATATCGCCCAGAATCATGAAGGTCGCGGTTCTGCGGCTCCAGCATTCGGCCTTGTTGGGACACATGCCGCTGCTGCAAATCGTGTGCAGCGCATGTTTTCGGACTATCTGCTGAACCTCGGCGTATTCCGGGGTTCGGTGGAGCCGGATCTTCAGCCATCCGGGTTTTTTCAGTACGTCTACCTTGTCATAAAACTTCGGCATTTAAGATCATTATTTTCCAATTGATGCAAAAATACGAAAAAATAATTGATATTCCCTAAGAATGGTTCATTTTCTTTGACAGCCCTGCGCCGGACGCTTCTGCGCCGGCATCCGTCCGTTTTCGGGCTTTTCGGGGCGGATCTTCGAAGGGGGAACCGCTTTCCGCCCTCCCGTCGTCGCCGCGGGGAGAAAGCATATTAAAAAATAAAAAAACGCACCTGCCGAAACTGCAATAATTCATTATCGGAGCCTTCTCTCCGCCGCTTCCGGACACGAGAAAGGGGTTCGGTACCTGGCAGTAGCGAACCCCTCTGGTTAGGTTAGTTAGGTTAATGAGAGTGGGAGAATCCCACGTTTTGTTATACAAAGATAAACTGAAATTCACAATTCACCAAATCTTTTATAACATTTTTTCAAACTAACCTGAAGAAATCTGTTAAATTATAATTAAAAAATTTAAAATAATAGCCGATTTATAAGTTTTTGATTAAAGCGCTTCGCGTATTTCCGCGTTCTGCACCGTTTCGGGCTGCTTCTCCGGGGTGAGCGAAGTGATGTGGCGGTTGCGGTAAGCGGCCGGCGTCATCTGGTATTCCTTTTTGAAAAGTTTAATAAAATGCGACGTATTGGGGAACGTGCAGGCGTTGCCGATCTCCGAAATGGATTTCGAGGTCGAGATCAGCAGCAGACGCGAGTGCATCAGCCGCTGGCGGATGTACCACTTGTGGGGCGGCATCTGGAAATGACGGCGGAACTCCTTCTTGAACGAAGTGAGCGAACGGTTCGTCAGTTTCGAAAGCTCCTCGATGGAGATGTCTTTGAAGATATGGTCGTAGACGATCTGTTCGAAATTCTCTTTCGCGGCGTCCATGTTGCTCAGCAGCTTGCTTTTGATGCAGCAGTCCTCGTGCGAGGCGATCAGATAGATCAATTCGGTCATCTTGATGTTCTCGGCCGTCTCGTCGCGGTGGAAATCTTCGTCGCGCAGGTCGTTGTTGGTATTGACGAAAAAGTTGCGGATCGAATTCCATGCGGGCATGGCGACGTGCGTGCGGTTGCGGCAGTTTTCACACGAATGTTCGTTCGAAATGTTCAGGCCGTAGGTGATGTTCAGATGCATCAGGATACGCTGGAGGTCCGCCGGCGTATAATAAAAGAGCACTTGTTCGAAGGGCTGGCCGTTTTCCGGGAAGTTCTCGATATAGTGATGCCCGATGCCGAGGTAGAATACGTCTCCGCGTGTGAGCGTCTGGCGCTTATCGCCTTCGTAGATGTACTTCGTACCACGAAGAATGTAACCGATTGCATAGCGCGAAAGCGCCTGAGACTGGATTCCGTTGTGAAGTGCTTCGACATACTTCACGATCATCGGCTGCTGAGCCGACGAATTCAATGAATTCTTCATACTAAATCGTATTTTAAGTTTCTATGAACAATAAGTTGCGTCACTTTTGTTCAACTCCAAATATACAATTTAATATTTGTTTTATAAAAGAATTAATACGCTAAAAAGGCGCATTAAGGCAAATAGGACTGTTTGTATTACCTTTGTGACTAAATAGATTATTGTAATGTTGCAATGTAGACCGACGCGGCCAGCAGAATCAGGTAAACGGGCAGTGCGATTCTGCGGTCTATCCGCACGAAAAACACCGGGAAAAGCAGGGCGGCGGGAACCGCCGTCAGGGTGAATGCTTCGGGGGTGACCGACGGGGTGCAGAGCAGGGCGAGAGTCATCGCCAGTATACCTGTATTGAAAATAAGGATGAAGCGGGGTTTGGTTCCGGCGGCATAAATGTCCGAGAGAAAGAAAAGGAGCGCCGTCAGGGCAAGCGCCGCGATGACGCACAACATGACGAGCGACGGGAGCGGAAGGCCCTTAAAGATCCACAGCGGAACGCCCGATACGAGCGCATCGGCCAGCGTCATGACCGGAGCCGTAAATTCGTCACCCATGCCCCAGCTGACATAGCAGGCGGTCAGGAGGGGCAGTATCAGCCCTGCGGCGGCGACTACCGCTTCGCGGAAGGTACGCTTGAAAAGCAGTATCGCCAGCGGAAGGATCAGCACCGGCGGCGTCGCGGGAGCATAGACCAGCGGCAGCAATCCCAGATACAGGGACGCGCGGAAAATGGCGTCGAATCCGTAGCCGTTGCAGTACGAACGGCAGTAGTTCTTGGCGGCGAGCGCCAGCAGCATCGAAGCGGCGAATGCCGTCAGGTAGTTCCCGCCGGAGAAGATTCCGCAGGCGACGACGGCGTAGAGCGGAATCGGCAGGCATGTGCTGACGCCATAGAGGTTGTAGCGGATGGCGATCCGCCCCGTGCACATTCCCGTGAAGAGGATCATGAATCCGGCGGCCAGACGTGCCCACACCGGATATGCTGCCTGAAACCGGGTCAGCGCTCCGCCCAGCAGGGGCATTGTCTCCGGCGCGCCGGCGGACACGCCGTTTCCCGCCCCGCCCCACATGGCCGTGACTGCGAGTGCGAAGAGGGTGACGAAGGCCGGGACCAGCGGTTGTCGGGCGATATCTATCTTCATGCGGCGATTTCTGCTTTCGGCAAAAATACGGAAAATCTCTGGAAAAGACGAATAAAAAGGGACAAATGTCTTCGTAATGCCTGTCAATAAGGCGTTTGCGAAGACAAATGAGGACAGGCGAAAAATCGAGGTAACGTAAAGGAAAGCGGATTTATGAAGAAGAACGGTCTCCAAATCATTACCCGCCGAATGGTGATTTTTAACACACCGTGTTGTATTTGGCAGCTTGTGGCACAGGTTGGCATATCAAGGTCTAACTCGTTGAGTAATAACTTTGCAAACAAAAAACGAGTATGGCAAGAAGCACATTCAAGGTTCTGTTCTACGTGAACGGCAGCAAGGAGAAAAACGGTATTGTCCCCATCATGGGACGAGTGACAATCAACGGGACTGTGGCGCAGTTCAGTTGTAAGCAGAACATCCCGAAAACGCTTTGGGACGTGAAAGGAAACAAGGCGAAAGGCAAGAGCCGCGAGGCACGAGACATCAACCTTGCCCTTGACAACATCAAGGCGCAAATCATCAAACATTACCAGCGCATTTCAGACCGCGAGGCATTTGTTACGGCTGAGATGGTGCGCAACGCCTATCAGGGAATCGGCAGCGAGTATGAGACGCTGCTAAAAGCATTCGACCGTGAGAACGAAGTGTTCAAGAAACGGGTAGGCAAAGACAGGGTAATGGCTACCTATCGGGCACGTGTACGGGCAAGAAACCATGTAGCCGCCTTTATCAAGTCGTTTTACAGACGCAGCGATATGTCCATGTTGGAACTTACTCCCGATTTCATCAAGGAGTTCGCCGCATACCTCTCGACTGAAGCCGGATTGCGGAACGGTTCGATATGGGCAAACTGTATGTGGCTGAAAGGCGTGGTCATGAAAGCGCATTATAACGGGTTGATACCGCGCAATCCTTTCATCCAGTTTCATATCAGCCCCAATGTGAAAGAACGGGAATATCTGACGGAGGATGAACTGAAAGCGGTCATGACACATGAGTTTGCAGACAGCAAGCTCGCATACATCCGTGACATTTTCATCTTTGCCAGTTTCACCGCCTTGTCATTCGTGGACATTCAGGAACTGACGAATGACAACATCGTGGAGGTGAACGGCGAGAAGTGGATATTGTCCAAACGCCACAAGACAAAAGTCGCCTTCCAAGTGAAGCTGCTGGATATACCCTTGCAGATAGTCGAACGCTACCGACCGATGCAGAAAGACAATCGTATATTCCCCGGCTTGAACTATTGGTCTATCTGCAAACCGTTGAAACGGATGATAAGGGAATGTGGCATAACCAAGTCAATATCATTTCATTGCAGTCGTCATGGCTTCGCAACATTAGCTTTGAGCAAGGGGATGCCCATTGAAAGCGTAAGCCGTGTGTTGGGACATACGAATATAGTCACGACCCAACTCTACGCAAAGATAACCACGCAGAAGCTCGACAACGACCTGACCATGTTCGGCGACAAACTGAGTAAGACGTTTAACGGAATAACGATGTCATGAGTATGAGAAGAAACAGCATAACAGTGAATGAATCCGGCAATATCATCATGCCGGAGAATGTCTCAAACATTTGGATGAGCGAGCCGGAATTGGTGGAACTGTTCGGAGTAATTGCTCCGACACTTCGTTCTGCCATCAGAAACATCTATAACAGTGGAGCATTAAAAGAATACGAGGTACAGAAGTATGTTCGGCAGGAGAACGGGTATCATGCCGATGTGTTCAGCTTTCCGATGATAGTCGCACTTGCTTTCCGCATTGACAGCTTCGGTGCGGAACAGGTGCGCAATGCCATATTTAAAAGGCTGTACTTGCGAAAAGAGAAAACAAATATCTTCTTTTCGCTGGGTATAAATGGTTGGGATATGTCTAATTATCAGGCATAAGTTCTAATGATATGACGACATGAAGTAGTGAGACCTATGCGTATTCCCATTGCCAACAATGTATTTATACGAGTATGTGAATAGGTGTATTGCCATTCATACGTACGATTACGACAAACCCGAAGAAAAATCCATTAGAATGGCATTTCTTCGGGCTTTTGTTGTATGTCATAAAGCCAAATCCAAGAAAATCTTACGTGAGGTATGCGTGAGTTGTTAATCCGTTCTGCGCTAATTGCCGAGTTTTGCACTGATTAAACAAAAAAATGAAGTGCTAATGAAACAAGGCAACTTTGAAAATGAGGAGTTTATCCGTGTGGGTACTACCCTCTACAAGTTAGTGAACCAGCCCCGTCTGAACGGAGGCTATGTGAAGAAGCGCATCGTGTGGAACAACGAAACACTGCGGCAGGACTACGGCAAGGACTATCTCGCCACCGTGCCGAAGTACGACGGCTTCTGCACCGTCCCCGACCATGTGGACTACCGTCCCGTGGTGGACAAGTTCCTGAACCTCTACGAGCCGATAGGACACCGTCCGCAACAAGGCGAGTTTCCCTGTATCCGGTCATTGGTGCGCCATATCTTCGGTGAACAGTATGAATTGGGCATGGACTATCTTCAATTGCTCTACCTGCAACCCGTGCAGAAACTGCCTATCCTGCTGTTGGTATCAGAAGAACGCAACACGGGCAAGAGTACATTCCTGAACTTCCTGAAAGCTGTGTTTCAAAACAATGTCACTTTCAATACCAACGAAGACTTCCGCAGCCAGTTCAATTCCGACTGGGCAGGAAAACTGCTCATCGTGGTGGACGAGGTATTGCTCAACCGCAGGGAGGATAGCGAGCGGTTGAAGAACCTCAGCACCACACTTTCCTACAAGGTGGAAGCCAAAGGCAAAGACCGTGACGAGATAGCGTTCTTTGCCAAGTTCGTGCTATGCTCCAACAACGAGTATCTGCCTGTTATCATTGATGCAGGTGAAACACGCTATTGGGTGCGCAAGATAGACCGTCTGCAATCCGATGACACAGACTTCCTGCAAAAGCTGAAAGCTGAGATACCTGCCTTTCTGTATTACCTGCAATACAGACAACTTTCCACCGAAAAGGAAAGCCGTATGTGGTTTGCGCCCTCTTTGCTGCATACCGAAGCCTTGCAGAAGATTATCCGCAGCAACCGCAACCGATTGGAGATAGAGATGTGCGAACTTATCCTTGACATTATGGAAAGTGTCGGCACGGACACATTCTCGTTCTGCCACAACGACATTCTTCTTTTGCTGGTACATTCGCAGGTAAAGGTGGAGAAGCACCAAGTCAGAAAGGTATTGCAGGAATGTTGGAAACTTACTCCTGCCTCTAACGGGCTTACATATACCACTTACCAATTCAATTACAATCGGGAGTGCCGATATGAGCCGATAAAAAGAGTCGGTCGTTTCTACACCGTCACAAGGGAACAACTTGAATCCCTGTAATACTATTCTTTTTTTGTTGAATTGATGAATAATGATATAACCATACTGATAATAAACAGCATACACTCTCAACAAATTCTCAACAATCGAAAAGAAAAGTTGAGAGGGAAACAGCATCAGTTTGTTGGATTCTCTATTTGTGAGTGGTTTGTTGAGAAGATGTTGAGAATATAAAGCATTAACGTATAGGACAATACATATCTCATTCATCAAATCAACGTTTTTACAGTCATCATCAAATCCATAGAAATTATATCATGAACATCCAAGAAGCAAAACAAATCAAAATTGCGGACTATCTGCAAAGTTTGGGTTATTCGCCCGTAAAGCAACAGGGAAACTGCCTGTGGTATAAATCCCCGTTCCGTCAGGAAACGGAAGCCTCGTTCAAGGTGAACACCGACCGCAACCTGTGGTTCGATTATGGACTGGGAAGAGGTGGTAACATCATCGCACTTGCAGGGGTACTGTACGCATCCGACCATGTGCCTTATCTGCTTGGCAAGATAGCGGAACAGGCACCACACATCCGTCCCATATCTTTCTCTTTTCGCCAGCAGGCATCCGAACCGAGTTTCCAACATTTGGAGGTGGGCGAACTCACCCATCCGGCATTGCTCCGATACTTGCAGGAACGGGGCATAAACATCGCTTTGGCAAAGGCGCAATGTAAAGAGCTCCACTTCACCCATAACGGCAAGCCCTATTTCGCCATCGGTTTTCCGAATGTGGCGGGAGGATTTGAAGTGCGTAACCGTTTTTTCAAAGGCTGTGTCGCACCCAAAGACATCAGCCATATTCGGCAACAGGGAGAAGCGAGAGAGAAATGCCTTGTATTCGAGGGCATGATGGACTATCTTTCATTCCTCACGTTGCGGAAGAGGAACTGCTCGAACTTGCCCGACCTTGACAGGCAGGATTACGTCATCCTCAATTCGACCGCCAATGTTTCCAAAGCTATAGATGTGCTGCACGGGTATGGACGTATCCACTGCATGCTCGACAATGACGAGGCGGGAAGAAAGGCGTATCGGGAATTGGAAAGGAAGTTCGCCGGACGCATCCGCGACTTCTCCGACAACTACAAAGGGCATAAAGACCTGAACGATTACCTGCGTGGAATCCGGCAGAAATTAGCCGTTAGTCCACCGCCAAGAACTATCGTAAAACCCAAGAAGAAAGGGTTGGGATTATGACATCCCGAATGAGAAAAACGGGAGATGCCCGAAACTCATTCCTTAAGGATTGGGAGGTAGCAAGTTTGTGTTTCGGGTGTACCGAAACCGCTTGCCACCCACCATCCAAATTGCAGGAGGTGGCATCCCGTCGGTCTATACAGTTGAATCAGTAACCGAATTAAAAGGAATAAAATATGGAACAGACAAAGGAACACAAGGAACGCAACAAGGGAGGTCGCCCCAAGAAGGAAGCAACCGAGAAACTGAAATACCGTATCGCAGTGAAAATGACGGCAGCCGACTACTTCCGCCTGCTGACACGATCGCATGAGGCGGGCGTATCACCAAGCGAGTACATGAGGGAATGTTTCCGTAACGGTCATGTGAAAGAACGGCTGTCGGAGGAACATGCCGGATACATCCGCCAACTCTGCGGCATGGCTAACAATCTCAACCAGCTTGCGCGTAAGGCAAACGCCGGAGGCTTCCACGATGAACGGTGGGACTGCAAGGTGGCAGTGGCAAGGATTCATGAACTTATAACCAAGATAGGGATATGATGGCGAAAATCGTAAAAGGAAGCGACTTCAAGGGTGTGGTGGATTACATCATCGACAAGAAGAAGGATACGCAGATAGTAGCAAGCGAAGGCTTGTTTATGGAAAATCTGGAAACTATCGCCATGAGTTTCAATGCCCAGTCACGGATGAACGATAAGGTGACAAAACCTGTCGGACATATCGCGTTGAGTTTTTCCAAAGAGGATGAGTTACGGCTGACGAACCGTATCATGGCAGGCATCGCGCTTGAATATATGGAACGGATGGGAATCAAGAATACGCAGTTCTTCATCGCCCAGCATTTCGACAAGGAGCATCCGCACGTGCATATTGCTTTCAACCGCATAGACAACAACGGCAATACCATATCGGACAGGCACGAGCGTCTGCGCAGTACCCGCATCTGCAAGGAATTGACCTTGAAATACGGCTTGCATATGGCTGGCGGAAAGGACAATGTCAAACGCAACCGCCTGAAAGAGCCAGACAGGACGAAATATGCGCTTTACGACATCATCAAAATGGAAGTCGGCAGATGCGGCAACTGGAACGTGCTTATCGCCAACCTGAAACGGCAGGGAGTGGAAGTACATTTCAAGCATAAGGGGCAGACCAGCGAGGTGCAGGGTGTTGTATTCTCCATGAATGGCTACCATTTCAACGGCTCCAAAGTGGACAGGCGTTTCAGTTATTCCAAGATTGACGCGGCTTTGCAGCACAACAGATGCAGGGAACGTATGGGAATAACAGCCGGAATATATGAAACGGCTACACCAAGCGCACCGTCCGGCACGGCACAAAGCGAGTTGTTCAACGGCTCTTGGGGATTGCTAAAAAGCAGTGGCTCATCTTATAACGCTGCTGATGCGGAAGCCAATCAGGAAATGGTGGATATACTTCGCAGAAGGAAGAAAGTTAAGCGCAAGAGAGGTGTTGGGTTCTAATATTCTGTACTAATCCAATTCTCACGACACTTGCGCTCTATATTCATTCGGAGTGTAACCTACCTCTTTCTTGAACAGTCGGGTAAAATGTTGCGGGTACTGAAAACCGAGATTATAGGCGATTTCATTAACGGTGTCGTCTGTAGATGCAAGTTCCGTCTTGGCTATTTCAATAGACTTGTCATGAATGAAATGCAGGGCGGTTGAACCTGTTTCTTTTTTCAATAAATCACTGAAATAGTTGGGCGAGAGGCAGAGCTTGTCTGCACAATACTGTACAGTGGGCAAGCCTATCCGTTTAGCAGCCCCATCATGGAAGTATTCGTCAAGCAACCGCTCAAATCTTGCGAGGATGTCTCGGTTTTGGTTGTCGCGTGTGATGAACTGGCGGTCATAGAAACGTGTGCAGTAATCAAGGAACGTCTTGATGCTGTCTGTGATGAGGTTCTTGCTGTGACGGTGTATCGGATGGTTCAATTCATATTGAATCTTGTGGAAGCAATCCATGATGATTTGCCGTTCTTCCACACTAAGGTGCAATGCCTCGTTTGTCTCGTAGGAAAAGAACGAATATTCACGCATTATCCGCCCGAGAGGTGTATTCCGCAGCAGGTCGGGATGGAACATAAGCAGGTAGCCATCTGGTTGGAACTGCATGCCGTCATCTTCCGCACCGAACACCTGTCCGGGCGCGATAAATATCAGTGTGCATAATTATTCCTAAGTCTGTGAAACCGGAACGCATGAAGCAGAATCTCGACATATTAGACTTCACCCTGTCGGCCGACGACATGGCACGGATAAAGACGCTGGATACCGACAAGCCTTTCTTACTCGGCTCGCACGAAGATCCAGAAATCGTAAAATGGTTCATGCAGTACAAAAACGCCTGAACATCAACAACCATATTTCGATAGCCGCTATCGACTATATTAAGAAGTTATTCGTATATGCCTTTATTGTAATCCGTCATGTACTGAGTAAATGTTTTGCCTGTTTGCTGTTTGAAGAAGCGCATGAGATGGCTCGGATCAGAGAAATTGAAATCATCCGCCATTTCACTGACAGTGCGGTTGGAGAATAGCAATTCGTTCTTCAGTTCCTCAAGCAGACGTTGTTTTATCAAATGGGTAGCTGATACTCCGAATTGGGCTTTTACTGAGTTATTGAGTGTGATGCGACTGACATGAAGCATGTCTGCATATTCCTGCACCCGCTGGTGGGTGCGGATATTCTGTTCCAACAAGTCCTTGAACCGAAAAGCGAAATTGTTTTTAGCAATTTCAGCGGGCAAGCAATAGGCGGCAGCGTATGTACGATTGATAATCAGCAAAAGATAATATAGTAAGGAAACAATGATATTGTACGTATCGGACACTGGATTCATCAGCTCATACTTAATCTTTCCGAGCAGCCGCATATATTCCTTCATTTCGTCATGTGTGGCATTGATGTAAGGCGGCGTATCTGTCTGGTAACAATACAAAAGGCGAAAAACGAAGAACTTGTCGGCGATAAAAGTACGCATGAAATCTTCGCGGAATATAAGGAACGTGTAATCCAACGCCGTCTCATCTACATGCCACTCTTGTTGCTGATGGGGTGAAAGCAGGAGAACCATGCCGTCGCGCAGTTCAATCTTGCGGAAGTTCAGTAGCAAATATCCGTTTGCCTTACGGAAAAAGTAGAAGCTGAAGAAGTCTGTCTTAAACCGCTTGTTTTCTGTCAGCACAAGTCCGATGTCCTTGTTTATGGCAGTATTGATGTAAAAATCCACGCCGCAGCGTGTCTTGTTGAACGGTACGCTGACCAGTCGATCAGGGTTGATTATCTCGTCCATATCCTTGTCGTTTTTGCAAAGATAATAATTTCATTTATCAAAATGGCATAATTACCGTTTTTTCAGGCATAGATGTTTCGCCGGATTCTTCCGAACTTTGCACCCGTAATCAATAACAAGACATATAGTCATGAAAAAGACATCCACAGTACAATTGGTGCGCAATGCCACCTTGAAAATCAGGTATGCGGGACACACCATGCTAATTGACCCCGTTTTAGCCGACAAAGGCACTTTGATATCGGCCCTCGGTGTGAATAAAACACCGAGGGTACACCTCACCATTCCTATTCAGGATATTATCGGAGGCGTGGACATGGTGCTCCTGACCCACAATCACATCGACCATTACGAGCCGAGTGTCCCCACACATTTGCCCAAAGAAATTCCTTTCTACGTTCAGCCCCAGGACGCGGACGCCATCAGAAACGACGGATTTACAAATGTGATACCCATCGAAGAAATAAAAACAATAGACGGCATATCCATTTACCGCACGACCGGACATCATGGTTTCGGGCAGATCGGGCAGATGATGGGACCTGTATCAGGTTATGTGCTAAAAGCCGAGGGCTTCCCGACCGTTTATATAATGGGTGACTGCCGATGGGAAGCATGTATCCGAGACACCGTGGAACGGTTCAATCCTGACTATATCGTGGTAAACTCCGGAGGTGCAATCTTTCCCGAATTTTCCAAAACGGACGGTCCTATCATCCCCGACGAGAACGAAGTGATGCAGATACTTGACGAATTGCCTTCGCATATCAAGCTGATAGCCGTACACATGGATGCCATCGACCATTGCCAGACCACCCGTGCAATTCTGCGCAATGAGGCAACGCATCACGAAGCCGACATGAGCCGGCTGATTATCCCGGAGGACGGAGAAACAGTTGTGTTATGAGTGTCTGCATTAAATCCCTGATAAAAAACATGAACATAGTGGTAGGGTGCACTATAGGATGCCCTTACTGCTATGCCCGTAACAACTGCCGCCGTTTCCACATTACCGACGACTTTTCCGTGCCTGAATACATGGAACGAAAACTGCGCATCATCGATACGTCCCGTCCTCATGTGTGGCTCATGACAGGAATGAGCGATTTCTCCGATTGGAAGCCTGAATGGAACGCAGAAATTTTCGAGCGGATCAGCAGCAATCCCCAGCACGCCTATATCTTTCTGACGAAGCGCCCTGACAAAATCAGTTTCTCCTCTGACGACGAGAACGTATGGATGGGCGTGACCGTCACGCGCAGTTCCGAGAAAAGGAGGATTGATGATTTGAAAAAGAATATCAAAGCACGACACTACCATGTCACGTTTGAACCTCTCTTCGATGATATCGGCGAGATTGATTTCGAGGGAATTGACTGGATTGTCATAGGCACAGAGACCGGAAACCGAAAAGGAAAGTCATATTCGCGCCCCGAATGGGTGCTTAGCATTGCAGAACAGGCAAAGGCTCATGGCATACCGGTGTTCATGAAAGAGGATTTGCTGCCGATTATGGGCGACGAAAGAATGATTCAGGAATTGCCGGAACAATTTACCAGACGAATACAATGAATATGGATACAATAAAGGAAATAGATGTAAAGAGTGTAATGACCAAATCCTCTCTGCCGGTGGGAGGATATTCGGTCAACCCTTATGTAGGGTGTCCCCACGCCTGCAGGTATTGCTACGCATCGTTCATGAAACGGTTCACCGGGCACACCGAGCCGTGGGGTACGTTTTTAGATGTAAAAAACTGGAAGCCGATAACGAATCCTCATAAATACGACGGTGAACGTGTTGTAATAGGGTCTGTGACGGACGGTTACAATCCGTATGAAGAAGAATTCCACCGTACCCGAAGGCTGCTCGAAGAGCTGCGAGGAAGCGATGCCGAGATTATGATATGCACAAAGTCCGATCTTGTCCTTCGCGATCTCGACCTGTTGAAGAGTTTTCCCAAAGTGACTGTGTCATGGTCTGTCAATACGCTCGACGAGCAGTTCTGCGCAGATATGGACAACGCCGTAAGCATTGAACGCCGTCTGAAAGCGATGCGTCAGACATACGAGGCAGGTATCCGCACCGTATGCTTCGTCTCGCCCATATTCCCCAGAATAACAGACGTGAAGGCAATAATAGAGGAGGTAAAAGATTATGCTGATTTAATCTGGCTTGAAAACCTGAATTTACGCGGGCAGTTCAAAGGCGGGATAATGACGTATATCCGTGAGAAGTATCCTGACCTCATACCGCTTTACGAGGAAATTTACAATAAAAAAAGGCTTGAATACTGGCAGGCATTGGAGCAGGACATTTCAAATTACGCCAAGGAGCAGGGCTTCCCGTATCGTATAAACGATCTGCCATACGGACGCTCGGAAAAAGGCAAACCTGTCATCGTAAACTACTTCTACCACGAAAAAATACGATTGACAAAATGAGGCTATGCCGGACTGATGCAGAAAAGTTGTAGCGCGGATAAAAGCACCATGTATGTGGATAATATCCGGCAATCTTCCGAGCGTATGCGGGAGATGCTCAACACGCTGCTGGATTTCTTCCGTCTGGACAACGGCAAGGAGCAACCCAACCTTTCCCCTTGCAGGATTTCCGCAATCACGCATATTCTTGAAACGGAGTTCATGCCCATTGCCATGAACAAGGGTCTGACTTTGATAGTGGAGAGCCACACCGATGCGGTGGTTTTGACCGACAAGGAACGTATCCTGCAAATCGGCAACAACTTGTTGTCAAACGCCATCAAGTTCACGGATAACGGTAGTGTATCATTGGCAGCGGATTATGATAACGGTTTGCTGAAACTTATCGTTGAAGATACCGGTACGGGCATGACCGAAGATGAGCAACAACGAGTATTCGGTGCATTTGAACGTCTTTCAAATGCCGCCGCAAAAGACGGCTTCGGATTAGGATTGTCCATCGTGCAGCGTATTGTGGCGATGCTCGGTGGAACTATACGCTTGGAAAGCGAGAAAGGCAAAGGGAGCCGCTTCACGGTGGAAATTCCCATGCAGACAGCCGAGGAACTGCCGGAACAGACAATTCAAGCGCAAATGCGCCATAATCATATCTGCCATGATGTGATTGCCATCGACAATGACGAGGTACTTCTCCTTATGTTGAAAGAAATGTATGCCCATGAAGGGATGCACTGCGATACCTGTACCAATGTTTCGGTACTGATGGAGCTGATACGAAAAAAGGAATACAGCCTGCTTCTGACGGATCTGAATATGCCTGAGATAAGCGGTTTTGAACTGCTGGAACTGTTGCGCTCATCCAATGTAGGCAACTCGAAGAGTATTCCCATAGTCGTGACAACCGCTTCGGGCAGTTGCAGCAAGGAGGAACTTATAGGGCGTGGATTTGCCGGATGCCTGTTCAAGCCGTTCTCCATATCCGAACTGATGGAGATTACGGATAAATGCGCATTAAGCAGCATATTGGATGAAAAGCCGGATTTTTCCACTCAGCTATCTTATGGCAATGAATCCGTCATGCTGGACAAACTGATAGCGGAAACCGAAAAGGAAATGCAGGCGGTCAAGGATGCAGAACAGCGTAAAGACCTCCAAGAACTGGACACACTTACACACCATCTGCGAAGTTCATGGCAGATTCTCCGTGCCGACCAGCCATTGAGGGAACTTTACGCCCAACTTCATGGAAGTGCCACTCCAGATGACGAAGCGATATGCAAAGCGGTGACCGGCTGTGCTGGATAAAGGTGCTGAAATTATCCGGCAGGCAAAAGAAGAAAGGAAAAATACGAAAATGGATAAAACAAGAATCATCGTGGTGGAGGACAATATCGTGTATTGCGAGTTTGTCTGCAACCTGCTGGCACGGGAAGGATTCCGTACCGTGCAGGCTTACCACCTCTCGACCGCGAAGAAACTTCTGCAACAAGCCTCAGACGGGGACATCGTGGTTTCTGACCTACGACTACCCGACGGTGACGGCATCGACCTATTACGATGGATGCGCAAGGAAGGCATGACACAACCGTTAATCATCATGACCAACTATGCCGAAGTGCATACGGCAGTCGAAAGTATGAAACTCGGCTCGCTGGACTATATCCCCAAGCAGCTTGTGGAGGATAAACTTATGCCTCTGCTTCATACCATCCTGAAAGAACGGAGTATCGGACGAAATCGTATGCCCGTTTTTGCCCGTGACAGTTCCGCCTTTCAGAAAATCATGCAACAGATAAGATTAGTTGCCCCTACTGATATGAGCGTGCTGATATTCGGAGAGAACGGCACGGGCAAGGAGCATATCGCCCACCATCTGCATGATAAGAGCAAAAGGGCAGGGAAACCGTTTGTGCCTGTGGACTGCGGTTCACTCTCCAAAGACCTTGCGCCCTCGGCATTCTTCGGACATGTCAAAGGCGCGTTTACGGGTGCGGACAGCACAAAGAAAGGATACTTCAATGAGGCAGAGGGTGGCACATTGTTCTTGGATGAGGTAGGCAATCTCGCATTGGAAACCCAGCAGATGTTACTCCGTGCCATACAGGAACGGAGATACCGCCCTATAGGTGACAAGACGGACAAGAGCTTCAATGTCCGCATCATCGCCGCCACCAACGAGGATCTGGAGAAAGCGGTCATTGAAAAACGTTTCCGACAGGATTTGCTGTACCGTTTGCACGACTTCGAGATAACTGTTCCGCCCTTGCGTGACTGTCAGGAGGACATCATGCCGTTGGCGGAGTTCTTCCGTGAGATTGCCAACAATGAATTGGAATGTAGCGTGACTGGGTTCGATGCGGAAGCCCGTAAGACATTGCTGACCCATCCGTGGCCGGGTAATGTCCGTGAGCTTCGGCAGAAGATAATGGGCGCGGTGTTGCAGGCACAGACGGGAGTTGTCATGAAAGAGCATCTGGAACTTGCCGTAACGAAACCGACCTCACCTGTCAGCTTCGCCTTGCGAAACGATGCGGAGGACAAGGAACGCATCTTACGCGCGTTGAAGCAGGCAAACGGAAACCGCAAGGTTGCCGCCGAATTGCTCGGAATCGGACGTACAACGCTGTATAGCAAGTTGGAAGAGTATGGATTAAAGTATAAATTTCAGCAATCATAGCCCGCAACTTGCCGAAAATAGAAGTAACGGTTAAACCGGATTATTCAGCGAAGATAAAAAACGTCCTGTGATAAAAATCATGGGACATTTTGATGTGTATCCGATTTTTATTGCTACTTTTGTACCAAGACGAGAGACATTGACAGCAACTCACAGCAGAACGTAGAAATAGACAGGGTTGCCAAATCATTACCTCATTTTTACCTTATCCTCAGAACTGCTTGCTAATAAAGTGGTTATAAAAATCTTCCAGAATTACGGAAAAAAGCTGTACGGGACTAAATAATTGCTAACTTTGTTGTAGCCGGAATCCTGCGGAGGGTGTTTCTTTTCCAGTCTTGCGTATGGTTGCGGCCCGTTCGCAGGAGCAACACGGCATGTTTCGGCTGTCCGGCTGTCCGGCTGTTCGGTTGTTCGGTTGCTCGGCTGCTCGGCTGTTCAGTTGCTCGGCCGCTGGGCGGAATTGGTGGGGCGGCCGCTGGGCGGATCGACGTCTCCGGAGATGCCGGTTGCATTCCGGCGGTTCTGTCCGGAATTGGGTTCCGACTCGCTTTTCGGACCAGCTTTCCGGGCCTGTTTCGGGATTTGCTTTTCCGGTCGCAGGATTCGTCTGTGCAATTTTTGCCGCAGCAGCTTCCGGCGGCGGGCGTGTAATAGTTTGTTGCCGGTTTTCCTTGATTTGTGTCGGGTGCCGATGATTTAATGTTTTTGGCTATGCTTGAAAATTGCTTTCAATACGATCTTCCCGAAGCGGGATGCGACGAGGCCGGGCGGGGGTGTCTCGCCGGGCCGGTTTTTGCCGCGGCCGTGATGCTGCCGCCCGATTTCCACGATCCCCTGCTCAACGATTCGAAGCAGATGACCGAGCGCAACCGCGAGAAGCTTCGGGCGGTTATCGAACGCGAAGCCGTGGCATGGGCCGTCGAAGCGGTCTCCGCCGAGCGGATCGACGAGATCAACATCCTGAATGCGTCGTTCGAGGGAATGTCGCTGGCCGCGGCGCGGCTCGATCCCGCTCCCGGCTTTCTGGCCATCGACGGCAACCGCTTCCGGACCCGGCTCGAACTGCCTTACCGCTGCATCGTCAAAGGCGACGGCAAGTATGCCGACATCGCCGCCGCTTCGGTGCTGGCCAAAACGCACCGCGACGAGTATATGCTGCGTCTGGCCGAGGAGTTTCCCCAGTACGGCTGGCGGAAGAACAAAGGTTATCCGACGCGCGAACACCGTCTTGCAATCCGCGAGTACGGTCTCACTCCACACCACCGGCTGACCTTCAACCACGAAATCGGCCAGCTGGAATTGGCGTTCTGATCCGGCGGCGTATCATTCGTATTCGAAACGCCGAAATCCCTCTTCATACGGCAAAACAAAAAGAGCTGAAGTCTTGACTTCAGCTCTTTTTCAAACAATTTTCCTCGGATTTTAGTATCCCAGCGACTTGGAAGCGGCGTAGGAGACTTTCAGTGCGTTGGCACGGCGAAGCTCCTGCTTCACGTCGGTTACGATACCCATTTTCGTGGTCTGGTCTGCCTTGAGACAGATCGTCATCGAAGCACGGTCGGCCTCGCTGAGGTTATCGCGCTCTGCGGCGACGAAATCCAGAATATCCTTGGTCGTTTTGTACGAGTCGTTCAGCTGGATACGGGGTGCAGTGCCGAATTTGGCCTGCATCGCCAGCGAAGGCTGTCCGATGTGGATGTAGCTGACGAGCGATTTCTTCTCCAGCTTCTGCACCTCGGTAGCCTCAGGGAGTTTGTATCTCACGAGCAGTTCCTGATCGCGCATGGTCGTCGATACCATAAAGAAGAAGAGGATCATGAAGATCACGTCAGGAAGCGATGCGGTCGAGATAGGGGGCAAACCTTTGTTGCCCTTCTTTTTCATTACTGCCATAGCTTACTTCTTTATATTACGCGGTTCTGCCTCCGAGATCTTCAGCGGAACGGCTTTTGATACTGCGTTGCGGTTCTCTTCGGGAAGGTCGGCGAATTTCGAGCCGAATTTCCGCATGGCGACCTCGTCGCGTACTTCGTTGAATGCGCGGGTGAGTTCGTTCTGCACCATGATGTACGACTGATAGCCGGTATCACGGGTGGTCTGAAGCGAAACGACGCCCTGACTTTCGGGATATACCCACTTGCTGCCGTCAGCCAATTCGATTTCCTTATCGGCTTTTTCAGGAAGGTTTTCATCATCCATCGGATTGAGGATGAATTCCTTCGTTCTGTCCTTGAGCTGGTGCAGGTCGATGATCTCCTGCTTGCCCGCGGGGCCTGCCATGATGTTGCCGCTGCCCGAAATAAGCACGAGGAAGAGGTTGCGTTCCTTGACCTTGATGTCCTCCTGCTGTTTCTCATCGGGGGGCATAGGCGGGAGCATACGCACCAGACCTGTATCGACATTCATCGTAGTGGCCACAAGGAAGAAAATCAGCAGCAGGAAGGCGATGTCGGCCATCGAGCCGGCATTGATTTCCTGTATTTTCCTTTTATCTGTTGCCATTGTTGTTCACTCCATTATTTGAAAGCGCCCCAGATTTCGGTTACTACGGCCGTCAGGAAAGCGGCGACGAAAGCAACGTACGTCACGAGAATGCTCGTTTCGGTAATTACGGTTTCACCGTGGCCGAAGAAACCATTGGTCTGGAGATCGACGATGTTCACCGTGTGGCCGGCAGCGTAGAAGTACGACACGCCGACGACGATGATTATCAGCGCCAGAGAGAGGATGGTTCCCTTGATGCCTGCCGGGTTCTGAATCATTCCGAAGATGGCGCAGAACAGGGCTGCGGCGACAGCGAACACGAAGAGGAAGTATCCCCATACGAGGTTCAGGCTGATCGCAGCATCCGAGCCGCCCGTAGCGATCGCGTATACCAGAAGTACCACGGTGATCGCCATCAGAATGCCCAGCAATATGTTCAATATCTTTTTCATAATTGCTTTTTAACTCTTTAAATCGTTGGGATTATTTCTTGCTGTATGCCGTCAGGATATCCATCAGCGTGATGGACGAATCCTCCATATCGTTCACGAGCGAATCGATCTTCGAAACGATATAGTTGTAGAACAGCTGAAGAATAACCGCAGCGATAAGACCCATGAGGGTGGTCAGAAGGGCGACCTTGATACCGCCTGCAACGAGGGTCGGGCTGATATCGCCGGCAGCCTGAATGGCGTCGAACGCCGCGATCATGCCGACAACGGTACCCATGAAGCCCAACATCGGCGACAGAGCGATGAACAGACCGATCCACGAAAGACCCGACTCCATCTGGCCGGTCTGAACCGAACCGTAGGAAACGACAGCCTTCTCGACCGAATCCAGACCCTGATCGTAGCGGTCGAGACCCTGATAGTAGATCGAAGCGATAGGACCGCGGGTGTTGCGGCAAACTTCTTTGGCAGCTTCGATGCCGCCGTTCTTCAGTGCGTCCTCAACGGCAGCGATGAGCTTCTTCGAGTTGATCGTTGCCAGCGACAGGTAGAGGATACGCTCGATAGCGACAGCCAGACCGATCACCAAGCAGAGAAGAACCGGGAGCATCCATTCCCAACCGCCTTCGAGGAATTTCTGCATCATGATGTGGTGCATGCTGTCACCTGCGAGTGCGGTTTCGGCAGCGGCAGCGGCTTCCTGCGCGAAAGCGTTAACAGTACCCAGTGCGAACAGGGCCACTGACAGAATCAAAAAAAGTTTTTTCATAGTTGTGTTGGATAAAATTAAATTTGATTAGTTGTTTATTTGTTTGTGTCTTTTTTGGTTTATTCCATATCTCGGTTTCCCGACTTCTTCAATTTCTTATTTTTCCCTAAAAAAATCCTAAAAAAATCTTTTTTTTCACGCTTCCGGAATTTATCCGGCGTTTTTTGGTCGCTGTCCGCATATTTTCCGTACCGGTTTCACGCAGGCAGCCGAATCCCGAATCTTTCATTCTGAACTCATGCAATTTCCTGCCGATCAACTTGTTGCGATGTTCGCATCTTTCCGTCCGCCGTCACCGGGGGCCTTCTAAGGATACATTAGCAGTGCGAAATATAGAAAAAAAAATCGTTCCGTGCAATGGCTTAGGCCGTAAATTCTCCCCGCAGGGGGCGGCGCAGCAGCGCGCGCGTCCGGTCGTCCGGCAGGTCGAGTCCCAGCACGTACATCAGTTTGGTCACGGCGGCTTCGGTGGTCATGTCGTGGCCGCACAGGACGCCGATTTCCTGCAGGCGAAGCCCCGTTTCGTAAAGTTCCATCGAGACTTTGCCGCCGCCGCACTGCGTGATGTTGAGAATGATGATCCCGCGGCCGATCGCCTCCTTCAGTACGCGGATGAACCACTCGTTGGTCGGGGCGTTGCCCGCGCCGAAGGTTTCGAGCACCACGGCTCTCAGTCCGGGCGCCGAGAGCATGGCCCGGAGGATGTTTTCGCCCAGTCCCGGAAAGAGTTTGACCACCTCGATTCCGTCGGCCAGCCGCGTGGCGATGCGCAGCTGGGGCGAAACCTCCGTCGGATGCAGGATGGCCGGGAGGTTGTAGGCGATATTGACCCCGACCTCCGCCAGCGGCGGATAATTGTAGGAGCGGAAGGCGCTCAGCGCTTCGGCGCTGCGCTTGGTGGTGCGGTTGGCGCGGAACAGCCGGTTCTGGAAATAGAGCGACACTTCGGGCACTTCGGGGCGTCCGCCGATGTGCGCGCCCGCGATTTCGATGGCCGTGATGAGGTTCTCGCGGCCGTCGGTCCGCAGTACGCCGATCGGAATCTGGCTTCCGGTGAAGACGACCGGCTTTGCGAGGTTTTCGAGCATGAAACTCATGGCCGACGCGGTATACGACATGGTGTCGGTGCCGTGCAGCACGACGAATCCGTCGTAGCGCGCGTAGTTGTCGCGGATCAGTTCGGCAAGTGCGGCCCAGTTGGCGGGCGTGACGTTCGACGAGTCGATCACGGGGTTCATCGTCAGTACGTCGATGTCCACGTTGAGCCGCTTGAGCGACGGGAATTCGTCGTATATGGCGCTGAAGTCGAACGGCACCAAGGCTCCGGTTTCGGCGTCGTTCTTCATGCCGATCGTGCCGCCCGTGTAGATAATCAGGATAGAGGATTTCATCGTGTATGGTCGTATTCTTTATTTTCCGAAAATGCGTTCGGCATTGGCCGTCGTCGCTTCGGCCGTCTCGCCGGGCGTCAGCCCCTTCAGCTCCGCGACTTTTTCGCAGACGTACCGCACGTAGGCCGATTCGTTGCGTTCGCCGCGGTGGGGTGCGGGCGTCAGGTAGGGGCAGTCGGTTTCGAGGACGATGTCGCGCAGCTCCATCTCCCGCACCGCCTCGGCCAGCTTGCTCTTTTTGAACGTCACCACCCCGCCGATTCCGAAGACGAAGTCGCCGTACTCCTTCAGTTTCCGGTAGGTGTCGGCCGTGTCCGAAAAGGCGTGGAAAACGCCCCGGACGCCTCTGCCCTTGTATTCGCGCATCAGCTCCACGGTTTCGGGCCATGCGTCGCGCGTGTGGACCGCGATCGGAAGACCGTACTCCAGCGACAGGTCGATCTGGCGGCGGAAGGCTTCGAGCTGTTCGGCCCTGAAATCACGGCTCCAGTAGAGGTCCAGCCCGATTTCGCCCACGGCGCAGAAGCGGATCCCTGCGGACGGCGTTTCGAGATAACGCTCTACGAGCGCCAGCTCCTCGCGCCAGCGTGGATTGTCGTTCACCGACGTGGGGTGCAGGCCCATCATCGGGGCGCACCGCTCCGGATGGCTGCGGCACAACCCGAACAACCGTTCATGGCTTTCGGAGTCGATCGCTGGGAGCAGCAGTCTCTCCACCCCGGCGTCGGCCGCACGTGCGAGGGCCTCCTCGCGGTCCGCGTCGAATTCGGGGGCGTACAGATGCGAATGTGTATCGGTAAGTCTCATATCAGTTTCATGTATCTGTTGCCGGGCAGCTGGCGTACGGCGCCCGCCAGTTCCAGCCCCACGAGCAGCGTCGCCAGCTCGCCGGGATCGAGTCCGCTCAGTTCCGAAAGCGTTTCGTGCGACAGCGGATCGTCCGTGCGGAAACAACCCAGCAGTCCCGTTTCGTCGGGCGTGAGCTGCGGTGTGGCGGGTTTCGGCCGGAGCGTCGCCGGTTCCGCGCCGAGGTCCCACATCAATTCGCGGACAATGTCGTCGGCCGTCAGCACCAGCTGCGCTTTACGGTTGCGGATCAGGTGGTTGGTCCCTGCCGACATGCGGTCCGTGGCGCGGCCCGGTACGGCCATCACCGAACGGTCGTAATCGTCGGCGCAGTGCGCCGTGACGAGCGATCCGCCGCTGTCAGGCGATTCGACGACGATACATCCGGCGCTAAGCCCGGCGATGATGCGGTTGCGGGCGATATAAGCCGTGCCGTTCTGCCGGGTCTGCGAGTGAAGCTCCGTGACCAGCGCCCCGCCGTGATCGAGGATGTCGCGGGCTACGGCCGTATGCTGTGCTGGCGTCACTTCCGGCAGCGGGTTGGCCAGCACGGCGACGGTCGGCACTCCCGCCGCCAATGCCGCGCGGTGTGCCGCGACGTCGATCCCGAAAGCCAGTCCGCTGACGATGCAGAGTCCCGGCACCTGCGCCGCGAGTCCCTCCACGAGCCGGTTGCACATGGTCTGTCCGTAGGGCGTCGCATTGCGCGTGCCGACCATCGACAGACAGCGTGCCGAAAGGGCTTCCGTATCACCTTTTATGTATAGGACATGGGGATAGTCGGGGATTTCCCGCAGGAGCGGCGGGTATTCCGGATCGGTCGAGGCGATGGCCGCGATTCCGTTGCGGCGACAATGCTCCAGCTCCTTTTCCGCGGCGGCGAATCCTCTGCGGCGGACGATTTCGCGGGCTATCTCTTCGCGCAGGCCCGCTTCGCCCGCCAGTTCGTCCGGAGCCGCGGCGAAAATGTCTCGTGCGCTCCCGAACACTCCGAGCAGATGCACGGCGCCCTTCACCCCGATACCCGGTGTCATCTGAAGGGCGATATCCTCGATTGTCATAGCCGCAAAAGTCGTTTAACGTGTCGTAAAAGTAAATATTTTTGGGAAATAACGCAAAGTTGAGCCGAAGTTTTGCAGATTTTAGAAATGTTTGTATATTTGCACTCCGATACGCCTGAGCGTAACCCGGAAAACACCTGAGACGGTGAAGCCGGGGGCTGAATGAAATCAGCGGCCGCTGCCCGTACAACGGTCTGCGAAAGACGGATCGGAAACGAAAAATGGTCTGATGGCCGAGTGGCTAGGCAAAGGTCTGCAAAACCTTGTACAGCGGTTCGAATCCGCTTCAGACCTCACTAAAACGCCGTTGTAGTAATCTACAACGGCGTTTTATTTTTAGCTTGTCATACATTTGTCATACATCTTCTGACATTCGCATTATCCGAGTCTTAATTGAGACCGTCGCGGAGATGCATTCATGTATAAATAACTATCGCAATCTGATTCATTCAATTCTAATTTTGGGCTAGTTCTGATTTTGTATAATTTAATTCATTTATATGCATTTTAACCATTTGGCGCAATAAAGTTGGTTTATCGGCGGAATTCATCCGGGCGTTGGGAAATCATGCACGCGCATTGGTCTTTCGTGTCGCCTGAGTAGTGAACGGGATGCTATGTGAAAATCGGCGTTCGGAATTACCCGGACGCCGATTTTATCAGCCGTTCTTGCGCATCGACAGTGCAATGCGGTTGCGGACCGTGTCGATGCCCGTCACGCGGACTTCGATGTGCTGTCCCAAATGGACGACATCGGCCGGCGATGCGACGTAGCGGTCGGCCAGCTGCGAGATATGCACCAGCCCGTCCTGCTTGATGCCGATATCGACGAACGCGCCGAAGGCCGTGATGTTGGTGACGATGCCGGGCAGCGTCATGCCTTCGCGCAGGTCGGCGACCGAGTGCACGTCGGGATCGAACGAGAATGCCTGCAGCTGTTCGCGCGGGTCGAGACCCCGCTTGTCGAGCGCTTCGAGAATGTCCGTCACGGTCGGCAGCCCCACCTCGGCGTCCACATATCTTTCGGGTTTTATGGCCTTGCGCAGCTCCGTGTCTGCCAGCAGTTGCTCGACCGTCACGCCCGCGTCGGCGGCCATCCGCTCCACGATATGATACGACTCCGGGTGCACGGCGCTGTTGTCGAGCGGATTCCTGCCGCCCACCACGCGCAGGAATCCCGCCGCCTGCTCGTAGGCTTTGGCGCCCAGACGCGGCACTTTCAGCAGGCTTTTCCGGTCTTTGAAATCGCCGTTCGCGGCGCGGTATGCGACGATGTTTTCGGCCAGCGCAAGCCCCAGACCGGATATGTAGGTCAGAATATGCTTCGATGCGGTGTTGATGTTCACGCCGACCTTGTTCACGCAGCTCTCGACCACCGTGACCAGTCTGGCCCTGAGCTTGGACTGATCGACGCTGTGCTGGTATTGTCCCACGCCGATCGACTTTGGGTCGATCTTCACCAGCTCCGACAGCGGGTCCATCAGCCTGCGGCCGATGCTGACTGCGCCGCGAACGGTCACGTCGTGATCGGGGAACTCTTCGCGGGCCGCGGCCGACGCCGAGTAGACCGATGCGCCGTCCTCGCTCACCATGAACACCCCGACGCCCTCCAGCCCCAGTCCGCGGACCAGCTGTTCGGTCTCGCGCCCTGCCGTGCCGTCGCCTATGGCGAAGGCTTCGGCCTTGTACCGGGCCGCCAGCGACCGCAGCGTTTCGGCGGCTTCGGCGTAACGGTTCTGCGGCGGATGGGGATAGACGGTGGTGTTGTGCAGCAGGTTGCCCTGCGAATCGAGCGCCACGACTTTGCAGCCCGTGCGGAATCCGGGGTCGACGGCGATGATGCGCTTCTGTCCGAGCGGCGCCGAGAGCAGCAGCTGCCGCAGGTTTTCGGCGAATACCCGGATCGCTTCGTCGTCGGCCTTCTCCTTGGCCGCCGCCAGCAGTTCGGTCTCGATCGAGGGCCGTATCAGACGTTTGAACGAGTCCGCGACGGCGGCTTCCATCCATTCGCGCGTCGCCGAGCCGTGGCGTACGAACTGGCGGCAAAGCCCTTCCGTAATGCGGTCGGCGTCCATCTCCACCGAGATCTTCAGGACCCCTTCGTCCATGCCGCGCCGCATGGCCAGAAAACGGTGCGACGAAACGGTACGCAGCGGCGACGCCGCATCGAAGTAGTCCGAATATTTGACGCCTTCCTGCTCCTTGCCTTTCACGAGCCGGGAGTGAACTGCGCCTTCGCGGGCCGCCGTGCGGCGCACGCTGTTGCGGGCGCGCTCGTCCTCCGACACCCGCTCGGCGATGATGTCGCACGCCCCGGCTATCGCCTCCTCCGGAGTCGGTACGTCGGCCGTGACGAAACGCTGCGCCTGCCGTGCGATGTCGTGCGAATTTTGCGCCATGATGCTGTTTGCCAGCGGCTCCAGCCCGCGTTCGCGCGCCACGGTCGCCCGTGTCCGCCGCTTGGGCTTGTAAGGCAGGTAAATATCCTCCAGCTCCACGGCCTCCCAGCACGCTTCGATGCGTTTGCGAAGTTCGTCGGTCAGTTTGCCCTGCTCCCCGATCGTCGAGAGGACGGTCTGTTTGCGGGCTTCGAGTTCGGTGAGTTTGTCCAGCTGCTCCTTGACGGCCCCGACCTGCAGTTCGTCGAGCGAACCGGTCGCCTCCTTGCGGTAGCGGCTGATAAAGGGGATCGTCGCGCCGTCGCGCAGCAGGCGTACCGTGCCCTGCACCTGCCGGAGGGCGATTCCGAGTCTTTGTGCTATGATTTGTTCGGTCATTGTCGGTGTGTGTCGATCGGCAAAGATAGGAAATTGTCGCGATTTCGGAAGCCGGAATCGCCGCCGGATTCGCTTTTTCGCCCGCTCCTCCCCCAGAATGCGGATCAGTACCCGAATTTCGCGGCCGCCAGCCGCATATGTCCGATGATATCGACTCCGAACGGGCAGTTGCTCTGGCAGCGGCCGCAGGCGATGCACTCCGAAGCGTGGTGCGCCAGCAGGCTGTAATGTTCGCGCACGGTTTCGGGCACTTCGTCCTGCGCCAGCGTCAGGTTGTAGTATTTGTTCACGCTTGCGATGTCGATCCCCGCCGTGCAGGGGGCGCAGTGGCCGCAGTACATGCAGTGTCCTTCCCACGAGAACCGGCCGAGTCCGGTCAACGCCTGCGTGTAGTCGCGCTGGGCGGCTGTCGCCGTACACCATGCGAGCGCCGCCTCGATTTCGGTCCGGCTGCGGCATCCGGCCATCACGGCCGCCACGCCGGGGCGCGTCAGGGCGTATTCGATGCACTGCACCGGTGTCATCGGCTTCCCGAACGGCGAGTTGGTCCCGCTCAGCAGGTCCCCGCCGCCGTACGCCTTCATCACGTCGATCGCCACGCCTTCGCGTTCGCAGAATTCGTAGAGCCGCTGGCGTTCGGGGTCGATGTTGTGCAGCTCCTGCGCATAGCTTTCGTCGGCCCAGAGCGTGTCCACGTCGTCGCTCGGCGGCAGCAGGTCGTAACAGGGATTGAGCGAGAACATCAGCACGTCGATCAGTCCGGTTTCCGCGGCCTGCCGCGCTACGGCGGGGTTGTGGCTGCTGATGCCGATATGGCGGATGCGCCCCTCCGACCGGAGCCGCAGTGCCAGTTGCAGGATCGGCCCGTCCAATACCTTCCGCAGGTCGGCCTCGGCATCGACGTAGTGGATCATGCCTATATCGACGTAATCCGTCCCCAGCCGCGCGAGCAGGTCGTCGAATGCGGCCTGCGCCTTCTCCGGATCGCGCGTGCGGAGATACTGCCCCTCTTCCCACACCGAGCAGAGGTGCCCCTGTATGACGAACCCTTCGCGCCGCCGGGCCAGTGCCGCGCCGATGCTGCTGCGCAGTTCGGGGTTCGAAGCGTAGAGGTCGAGGAAGTTGATCCCGTTTTCGATTGCGAAGTCGAAGTCGGCCCGCACCTCTTCCTCCGGCCGGTTCATAAATCCCTCGCAGCCCAGCGCCACGGCGCTGACGCGCAGTCCCGTGCGGCCCAGTGTCCTGTACTCCATGCTATTTCAGTTCCACGAGTCGGTACTGCTGCGAACCCAGCCCTATGGCTTCGGCGTGTTCGAGCGTGTGAATGCCGTGGCGCGACTCCATGCGCTCGATCAGGTGCGATTTCCCCGGATCGGGCGATGCGTACACCAGATCGACGCACGCCTTGTCCAGCGCTACGGGATCGAGCGAGGCGAGGATGCCGATGTCGCCCATCTTCGGCTCTTCGGGATGGGCGTCGCAGTCGCAGTCCACCGAGAGGTTGTTCATCACGCTGATGTAGAGAATCCTGTCGCCGCAGTGGTCGGCGACCGACTTGGCCGACTCGGCCATCGACTCCAGAAAATCGTCCTGCGCCGGGAGGTCGCTCCACATTTCGGCGGCGTTTTTGGTCTTGCCCGCCGAGTGTATCCACGCTTTCCCGGCCGACGACGCGATGCCGATCGAGATGTTCTTGACTGCACCGCCGAAGCCGCCCATCGCATGCCCCTTGAAGTGCGACAGCACGACCGTGAAATCGTAGCGGGGGTAGTGCGAGCCGACGAAGTTCTCTTTCAGGTGTTTTCCGCCTTTCACCGGCAGGCTCACCTCTCCGTCGGCGTCCATGATGTCCACCGGGGCGATGGCCGTGAAACCGTGGTCGGCGGCGGCCTTCAGGTGATCCTGCGTGCGTGCGCGTCCGCCGCCGTAGGCGGTGTTGCACTCGACGATCGTGCCGCCGACTTGGGTCACGATCTCCTTTATCAGCTCCGGTTTGAGGTAATTGTGCCCGCCCGGTTCGCCCGTCGAGAGCTTGACGGCGACCTTTCCCGTCGCGGGACGTTCCAGCGCTTCGTAGATGCGCACCATGTTCTGCGGCGTAATCTCGCGGATGAAGTATACTTTGGGGGTTTCGGTCTTTTCGCCGCCGCCCTGAGCCGACCCGCATGCCGTGAAAGGCAGGACCGACAGCAGTGTGATCACATACATTCTATTGATCATGTCGATTGGATTTATTTGCGTAACAGATAGTTGATAATCAGGTAACCGCCCGCCGCCTGCGCGAGCATGCCGGGAATCCCGATGCGGAAATCCTGCACGGCGGCCGTCGCCGAACCCGTGAAGGCCCATTCGCCCAGCGCACCCACCGTCTGGTAGAAGAGCACCACGCCCGCCAGCAGCGGCAGCGTAGCGCGCCCGAACCGCCGTGCGGCGAATCCGGCGGCTGCGGCCAGCAGTACGGACTTGAGCAGAATCGCCGGCAATGCCGCCGCGGCGGGCATTCCGAACAGCGCGGAGTTGACCAGCGGCGACAGCACGGCGGTCAGCAGGCCCACGCGCCAGCCGTATTTGTAGGCTCCGACGAGCGTGAAGAAGTAGATCGGCAGCCACCGCAGTCCGCCCTGTGGCACCGAGTGGCAGATTTGGGGCAGGAGGATGTTGCCCGCGACGAAGAGTGCCGCCGCGAGGTAGGTTTTCGCATCGCGGTAATCGAGCGAATAGAGTTTTACAGCCGTTGTTTCCATTTTGTCTTTTGTTTGTTCATATTCAAAAACAGTGCTTTTCGTGCGGTTTTGAAAATCGAGGTTCACGCCCCCGAAGAGCGTCGTCCGGGGCATCGGGTTCCGGCGTCGATCCCGTCGCTGCGCCAGCGGAAAATCCCCGTGCCGGGCAGTGGCGAACCCCATCTATTCGTTTCGCTCCTGCATTTTGCGGATGAATCCTTCGATCAGCGGCAGACACTCCCCGGCCGTCTGCGCCTCGGCGCAGAGCCGCTCCACGGGACATATCCCGTCGTCCGCACGGTTGATGATATGGGGCACGGCGACCGTGTAGGCGACCGCTTTTCCCGCGGCGGCGAGCAGGTCGAGGGCCGCACGGCTCACCACGTCGGCGAAAAGCTCATCCACGCCGCCCAGAATCATCAGCGCCGCCGCGCCTTTGCCGACCACCTTGTCGGCCACGAAAGCCCCGTCGAGCAGCTGCGGCTCCTCGCGCAGCAGCCTGTAGAGGTCCTTCACGCCCCGTTCGCGGAAAATCCGCACCTCGTCCCCGTTGCGGACGACGCACGAACACTTCTCGGCGAACAGCAGTCCGATCGTCTGCTCCTTCTGTTCCTTCGTCATAGCGTATGCCGTTTTTTCGGGTCCGCACCGCTTTTTGCGGTCCGCCCGTAATTCCACATTGCAAAGATATTCGATTTCGCGTTATTGCCGGCTACCCCGATTACGGTTCGTCATACCATTTTTACGGAATCGTACGCCGGCGGCCGCAGAAGGGGTGTTTTTTCCGCCCGCTTCTGCCGTCCGATCCCGCTTCTGCCGTCCGATCCCGTTTCTGCCGTCCGGTTTCGCTTTCGCCATCCGGTCCCGTCCCCGCCGTTTTTTCCCGCTTGTGCCGTCCGCTTCTCCGGCCCTTTGCCGGGCGACGAAAAAGCCTGCGGCCATAACAGGGCCGCAGGCTTTCCGGAGCAGGCGCTTCTCCCCTTCGGGGAGCGCTATTCGGCTTCGAGCACGAATACGGCGCTGTCGTAAATTTTGTTCAGATTGGGGTTGATGCCCGCATGGTTGAGGTATTCGCCGGTGAAGGTGCCGCCGTCGAACCAGAACCGTTTCTTATCGACGTTCTGCTCCCTGATCTTGTAGCGGGTCTGCGCGTCGAGTCCGTAAAGCCGGTATTTCGGAACCAGCGTGCGGCTCTGGTAGAGGGTGCAGTAGGTGAACAGCACGGCTTTTTTCTTGTCTTTCGATACGTACATCACCCCGTAGTAGCCCGTATCGTCGTAAGGCGTGCCGATGCGGTAGAGGTCGCCCTCCATGACGATGTCGCGGTATCCCTTGTAGCTTTCGATGGCTTTGCGCGCGAAGGCCTTCTCCTCGGC
Organism: Alistipes sp. DJF_B185; assembly: GCF_964250025.1. Lineage (NCBI taxonomy): Bacteria > Pseudomonadati > Bacteroidota > Bacteroidia > Bacteroidales > Rikenellaceae > Alistipes > Alistipes sp. DJF_B185. The sequence goes on along the minus strand of NZ_CAXUDY010000001.1, from coordinate 519,033 downwards.
GTTCATCTGCTTGGGCTGCAACTCCATGCCCAGACGGCCCGCGCAGGCCATGTCGAAGCGGAATTTGATCGGCGTGATGTTGCTGGTCTGGTGGTTGGGCGTGGCCGAGACGTGCGAGCCCATGACCGTCGCCGGGTAGAACAGGCTGGTGCCGTACTGGATGCGGGCGCGCGAAAGCGCTTCGGTGTTGTCGCTGGTCCACACCTCGTTGAAGTACTTCATCGCGCCGTACTCCACGCGGCCGCCGCCCGAAGCGCAGGCTTGGATCAGCACGTCGGGATATTTGGCGCGGATGCGCTCCATGACCTTGTAGAATCCCTGCACATAGTCGATCCAGAAGTGCGACTGCCTGTCTTTGGGCAGGAATTCCGATCCGGCGTTCTCCGCATGGCGGTTGGCGTCCCATTTGATGTAGTCGATGTTGGGCGAGAGCTTCATCGTGTTGTCGAATACCGAGAATACGAAGTCCTGCACCTTGGGGTTGGTCAGGTCCAGCAGCCACTGGTTGCGCATCCGGGGCATTTCGCGGTCGCCCGACCTGACGATCCAGTCAGGATGTTTCTCGGCCAGTTCGCTCTTGGGGTTGACCATCTCCGGCTCGATCCAGATGCCGAATTTCAGCCCTTTGCGGTGTGCGTGCGAAGCGATGTAGTCGATGCCTTCGGGGAGTTTTTTTGCGTTGATCTGCCAGTCGCCGAGTCCGGCGTTCGCATCGTTGCGCGGATATTTGTTGCCGAACCATCCGTCGTCCAGCACGAACATTTCCAGTCCCATGTCCGCCGCGTCGTCGATCATGTCCGTCAGGGTCTTGGCGTCGAACGTGAAGTAGGCGCCCTCCCAGCTGTTGAGCAGCGTCGGGGCGTACGTATGGCCGTGCCATACGCCGTAGTTGCGCGCCCAGTCGTGCAGGCTGCGGCTCGCGCCGCCTGCGCCCTCGAAGCTGTAGGTGTAGACCATTTCGGGCGTGGTGAACGATTCGCCCTTGGCGAGCGTGTAATCCGAAGCGTAGGGGTTGACTCCCGCGAGGATGTTGAGCACGTTGAATTCATCGACCTCGAAGTTGAGCCGGAAGTTGCCGCTCCATGCCAGCGCGCCGGCGATCACCTCGCCGTAGTTCTCGTCGAAGGCTTCGCTGTCGAGCGTGACCATGAAGGCCGGGTTCTCGGTGTGCGTCGTGCGCACCAGCTTGCGCGACTCGATGCTCTTCGAGCCGTGGGTGAGCAGCGTGTGGTCGGTCTGGCTCTCGCGCGCCCATGAGCCGTAGAGGTGGGTCAGCAGGTAGCTGCGCGCCTTTACGGGCAGCGACGACGAATAGAAGGCGTGCAGTACGGCGTCGCCCTTTTCGCGGTTGCGGATCACGGTGTGGGTCGTGATGACGTTCTCTTTGGCATAGGCCGTATAGACCAGTTCGACGTCCAGCGCCTGATTGGTGTCGGTGAGTTTGACGACCGTTTCGCTGACGTTCTTGTCGGCCAGCGTGCGCGTGGCGTGCGACACGTAACGCAGTTCGGTGTTCATGTCCCCGTCGGCGTGGGTCACGCGCAGCGCGGGTTCGCGGAAGTTGCGGCCGCCCATCGTCGAGTAGGCGAGGTTGTCGGTGCCGTGGTCCGTGCGGCGGTAGCTTTTGATGCCTGCGGCGGGCGATGCGTCGTCGATGCGTCCTCCGAAGTGGTGGAACAGCACTTCGCCGTTCGGAGCGACGCTCATGACCATCGAAAGGTCGTTGGTCCGGATGTTGATGACCTGCGGTTCGGCGGCCTTGGCGCCGGTGCAGACCATGCCCGCGAACAGGGCCGTGAAGAGCGGTTTCAGCAGTTTTTTCATAGGTTTGAGTCGGTTACGTTTAGGATAATGCGTGCACACGCGTACAGCGCATTTTCGTTGTGTGGGGATAAAGTTACGAAAAAAATTGCGTTGCGGTCAAAAAACCGCCGCATAATCTTTCGTTGTGAAACTTCCGGCCCGACCGGAACTCTTCCGCTGTTTCGTATCGAATTCCAATGGTCCGCCGTGCACGGCGTGCGCGGTTCCTTTCCGCCGGGCAATGAAAAATCCCTGCACGGAAACGTGCAGGGATCGTTTCAGGACGGGACCTCTCCTACTTGGTCAGGTATTTTCCCTGTTTTTTGAGGGCGTTGTAAACCGAACCTGCCCAGTAGTTGCGCAGGCCGAAGCCGCCGGGCTTGCCGACCATGTCCATCTGGGTGATTATCTCGTGCGTCGCGGGATCGAACAGCACTGCGGTGTAGTAGCCCAGACCGTTGCCCTTGTCGAGCGTCGTGGCGACCAGCACCAGCCCCTTGTTGCCCGAACCGTTGTCGTAGCGGGCGACGATCTGCGGCAGCTGCGTCTGCCAGTCGGTTGCTGCGCTGCGGGGCGTGAACTGCTCTGCGGCCAGTGCGCCGAGCGATTCGTTGGCCTGCTCTACGCCGGTCGAGAGGATGTCGATGCCGGTGAACCCTGCCACGTCGTATTTCTTCGGTTCGCTCAGGAAGAGCCTGTTGATGGCTTCGAACGCCTTGATGAAGGCGCCCGGTTCCTCGTCGGCGCCTTTGACGTTGACGCAGCTGTAATCCACGCCGTAGAAATCGGCTGCGATCTTCTCTTTTCCCTTCTGGGCGTAGCCGCTGACTGCGACGAGGCACAATGCCATGGCCAGTAACTTTTTCATTGTCGGATTTTTTATTTGGTTTGTTCGCGTAAATCTACGAATTTAATTTGTTTCCGGCTAATCTGGGGCATCTGTTTTTTCGCAATGTACTCCACGGGTTCGAAAACCACCTCCGGGGCGACGCGCACTTTCGAGCGGAACGTGTCCTTTATCTCCTTTTCGAAAGCTTCGTCGCGGCGCGCGCTGCCGATGCGCAGCACGATCTGGTCGGTGCCCAGACTGCCCGTGAAGACCTCGATGATGTAGTTGCTCACGCCCGGAATGTTCTCCAGTATGTCGTACAGCGCGGGCGGATAGAGCGTCGTGCCCTTGAACTTGATCATCTGCCCCTTTCGGCCGATGACCGACGAAAGCCGCATCGTGCCGCGTCCGCAGGCGCACCGCTCCGTGTATCCGATGCAGATGTCGCCCGTGCGGAAGCGCAGCAGCGGCATGCCCCGCACGCCGAGCGTCGTAATGACGACCTCTCCCTCCTCGCCTTCGGCGACGGGGTTGTTCTGCTCGTCGAGCAGCTCCACCAGAATCAGGTCGGCCGGCACGTGGCCGCCGCAATGGTGCCCGCACTCGGTGATCGAGGTCTGCATCTCGGTCGAAGCGTAGGTCGAGAAGAGCTCCAGTTCAGGCCACAGCTCGGTAATCTTGGCCCCCAGCGTGTTGTTGCCGAAGGCGGTGTCGCGCAGCGCTTCGCCGATGCAGATCGCACGGCGCAGCGACGAGCGGCGGTAGTCGATGCCGTGCTCCTCGGCATAGGCGACCAGTTTTGTCAGGAACGACGGCACGACGATGCAGCCCGTGGGGCCGATGCGCCGTATGGTGTCCCACTGCAGTTCGGGAATGCCGTTCCCGACGCGGATCACGCCGCACCGGAGCTTCCGCGCGCCCAGAAAATAGGCCAGCCCCGCCATGAAGCGGCGGTCGATGGTGGTCATCAGCTGCAGCACGTCCTCCGGCGTGCATCCCGCCGTGGTGAAGGATTCGGCTTCGTTGTAGGCCAGCCGGTCGAGGTCCTCCTCCGTGAGGGCGAACGTCACCGGGTCGCCGAGCGTTCCCGAAGTGGTCACGTAGTCGATGATGCGGCTGCGGGGTACGCAGATGAAATCCTGCGGGTGGAGCTGCAGGTCGGTCTTGGTGGTCACCGGCAGCCGCCGCAGGTCCTCCTGCGTGCGGATGTCGCCCGGACGCGCGCCGCAGTGGTCGAACATGCGCCGGTAGTAGGGTGAATTTTCGTACAGATAGGCGATCTCTTCGCGCAGGCGTTCCTGCTGGAACGCGGCGATCGCATCCGCCGATGCGAATTGTATTTCCGGATTTCTTATCATGGCTTACATTCCGATTTTAGTCTTTCAACCGCTTCCCGCTCGTCGGTGCGCGGGATTCCGCTCTGCAGCGCCTTGTCGAAGCATTGCGCCGCCCGGACGTCGTCGCCCTGCGAGCGGTAGTATTCTCCCAGCAGTTTCCATGTGTGGAAATTCTGCGGATTGGTCCGTTCGAAACGGTCGAGCGTCGCGGCGTCGGCGGCGGTCTCTTCCCGCATGGCTTTGCGGATTTCTCCGCCCAGCCGCCTGTATGCCACCACGCGCGGATAGTCGTGCGCGAGGTAGGCCGTGTCGGCGGCTATCTCCTGCGCCGCGTCGCAAAGCTCTCCGGCCGGATCGGGATCGCGCATGACGGCTCCCAGATCGTAGCAGATATAGGCGCCGCCCTGCCACGGCGAGGTCGAAACCCACATTTTCAACGCCGAGGGCCGGAATACCACCGAGTGGTGGGCGATCGACTGGTTGACCGAGCAGTCGTTTCCGACGCCGATGTCCGCGCCGCCTTCGCCCCGCTGGTCGCGCAGCATGGCCACGGCCGCCTGAGGTGTGAGCGGCGCGTTTGCCGCCGTCAGCTCCTCCAGCCGTGCGAAGCGGCAGGGGCTGTCCGTTCGGGCGAGGTTTTCGAGGTTGTGTTCGTCGCCGGCCAGTTCGGCCGACTGGTAATGGTTCGTGCAGAGGAGGTATTCGCCGCCGCTTTCGTACAGGGCGGTCTTGCGGGGCGTCTTCTCGATGATCGCGGCCCTTCCGTCGCGCGCCGATGCGATGAGCAGCGATTCGCTGACGAAGGTGTCGCGGCGGCGGGCGATTTCGAGGGCTTCGCCGATCGTGGCCGCATGCTGCAGGATTTCGCGCGCGAGGATCGAAATCGGGGTCGCCGCCGAGAGCGGAACGGGACCTTTGGCGGCGTTGATCGTCACGGTCAGCCCCTTGTCGTTCATGCCCGACAGTACGCCGATCATCCCGGCCCAGCCGATGCTGACGAAAGGGTGCCCGGCCTGCGGACGGCAGAAGGTGACGATTTTGTGGCGGGCGAAGTCGTCGCCCATGTAGAAGTCGAAATTGCGGCCGACCACCAGCTCCCCGTCGGCGCTCATGCCGCCCCATGCCGCGAACGAACTGCACCCGACGAGCATGTACTGGCTCATGGCGTGCCCGATGTCGTGCGCCGCATGGTAGTTGAGCTGACGCTCGTAAGGGGTGCCTATGGCGTCGAAGTCGTGCGAGCAGTAGAGCGACCGGGCGTATATCTCGCGCCGGTACTCTTCGGGGACGTGCCGTCCCAGATTGCGGTTGAAGATCACGATCAGGCCCCGCAGGAACTTCAGGTAACCGTCCGAAGGGATGAATTCGCGGATCTGGTCCACGAAAACCTGCTCCTGATAGCGCATCAGCCCGGCCGTGAGCGCTCCCGCCGCCGCTCCCGACTCTTCGGGCGACCCGGCCGTGTAAAGCTCCCAGAGACCGTATCTGTTATGGCGCAGGAAACTTCCGCGGCACGAGGTGTAGCCGCCGTGGTCCGCGACGCGGTAGGCCGCCGTGTCTACGGTCATCGCGGGCGGCTCCATGTCGGCCGTGAGGTAGAGTCCCCAGAGGAACGCCGCCGCCAGCAGCGGAAGCGCAAGGAGCGTGATGAGCGTGTATTTGAGAAATCGTTTCATGCGTCGCCTATTTTTTTAGCCAGATATTCCGTGCCCAGCAGCTCGGCGCAGGTCGCCGCCGCCGAGAGCGTTACCCCGATCGCGCCGTGAACCGTCAGGTTCTGCCCCGTGAGCAGCAGGTTTTCGAATTTCGTCCGTACGGGAATGCAGGTCGCCATGACGTTGCGGCAGTCTTTCTGCAGGCCGTAGGCAGCCCCGTGGGGGATTCCGGTGTAATGCCGGTAGGTGAGGGGCGTGGCCGCGTACGTCTGTTCGATCGCCGCCCGCAGGCCGGGCAGCCGCTCGCAGACGAAGTCCGTCAGATGCTCCGCGACGGCCGTTTTCAGGGCCGTATACGCTTCGGGACGGCGGCCCGGCGCCGATCCGCTCCATGCCGACCAGATGTCGGTGGCGATCGGGGCCATCAGCGTCACCACCTCGCTCCATGCCGGATCGGCGCACGGCGGCTGTGCGCTGAACAATACCATTTTCGGGCGCATGGCCTCCGTGTCGAAGAGCGTATCCCAGACGTCTCCGCCCTCGGCGTAATAATAGAGGTTGCGGTTGATATAGGGAAAACTTTGCGGCCTGAGCAGCAGATACACCGAGAAAAGGCCGTACGTGCCCGGCATGCCGGCCATCCGGTCGCGGAACGCGCGGCGCAGAACCGGCGTCGGCCCGATCAGGCCGAACGTCGCCGCGGGATGGATGGCCGAAATGACGCTCTTCGCCTGCAGTATCCTGCCGTCGGCGAGTTCCACGCCCGTGATGCGCCTGCCTTCGGTGTGGAGCGCGCTTGCCCGGCATCCGGTGAGGATCGTGCCGCCGTGCTCGCGGATTCTGGCCGCCAGCGCGTCGGCGATATGCTGCGTCCCGCCGGCGAAACGGCAGGCGCCTTCGATGTTCGAATGGTTTATCATGGCGTGGTGGTAGAGCGGCGAACGCTCCCGCACGCCGCCGTAGAGGGGGTTGGTCCCGGCCAGAACGCTGCGCAGCAGCGGGTCGGCGACGCATTCGCCGATGAACTCCGCCGCCGATGCGCCGAGGTATTTCACCCCGCCGGACGACAGCCGTCCCGAACGGTGCACTTCGACGCCTATGCTGTCTCCTATCTCCCTGATTTTGTCGCAGTAGCGGGCGATTCCCGCCGCCTCGCGCGGGAAGAGGGAGGTCAGGTGCCGCCGGAACTCGTCGTAGCCGTGCATGTAGGCGAACTCTCCGGCTCCGCCCGGCGATACGATGTCGAACGCTTCGTCGAGCGGCCGTATTTCGAGCGAATCCCCGATGCCGAAATAGTCGAAATAGCGGCGCATGATGCCGCCCTGCTGCATGCTGCCCACGTAGTGCATCCCCGTGTCGATGGAATGGCCGCGGCGGCGGAACGACTGCAGGCAGCCGCCGGGGACCGCCGCCTGTTCGACTACGCAGACGCCCAGCCCTTCGCGGCTCAGCATGACGCCGCATTCCAGTCCGCCCAGCCCGCTGCCGATGACGATTATGTCGAATTCCTCCTGCATCTTATTCCGGTCGGGTCAGTATGTAAACCGTATTCGACGTGTGCGCGTCCGTGTGCGCCGCGTGGATCTCCAGCCCCAGCCTGCGGGCCGTCTGCTGCAGTTCCGGCGTCGAGGTGAAGTGCAGTTCGCCGTCTGTCTTGTTGAATCCGACGATCTTCGTGGACCACACTTCGGTCATGGCCGTGGTCTTGTGCCGTTCGGCCTTCCCCGCGTCGCCGTCGCGGATGATGATCCGCCCGCCCGCCTTGAGCCGCGCCGCACAGCGTGCGATCAGTCCGCGCTGCTCTTCGGGCTGCATGTAGTGCAGTACGTCGAGCAGCAGGAACGCATCGGCTTCGGGCAGCTCCGCCGTGCGCAGGTCGGCGTGGACGAACTCCGTTTCGGGCCGCCGCAGGAAACTGTGCCGCGCCGTTTCGATCTTCTCCGCGTCGTAATCCACGCCCACGATGCGGCGGCGGTCCGAGAGCATGGCGAGCATGTAGCTCAGCGGTCCGTATCCGCAGCCGAGGTCCACGACGGTCCCTTCGCGCGGCACGATGCGGTCGAAGAGCGTGTAGCACTTCTCCAGCCGTATCTTGACCCGCATGTACCACTCCAGCACGGGGCCTTTGTAGGTGTAGCTTTTGATGAGCATGTCGCGGAAATAGGGGTTGCAGGGCCGGTTGTAGGTCTCGTAGAGTTTGCGGTACTCGCGGCGCATCTGGCGGCATGCGGACTTGGCCTGCGCGGAGTAGTCCGCGGGGTCGCCGCAGGCCGTGCGCGGCAGGATGCGGCTCACGACCAGTCCGTGCTTGATGTAGATGGGCTGGCGTTTGGACGAGATCATGCCGTTGCCGTAGAGACATATCGGCAGGATGTCCAGTCCTAACTCCGCCGCGAGGTAGAAGGCGCCCTTGTGGAAACGCTTGATCCTGCCGTCGGCCGAGCGCGTGCCTTCGGGGAAGACGATGACGCTGTAACCCTCTGCGACCTTCTGCGCGAGCGCGGGAGCGAGGCGTTCGTACCCGTCTGCGGCGTGGTAGAAGCCCAGATAGCGGACGATGCGTCCGAAGACCGGCGAACGCCACACCCAGCCGTTGGTCACCATCACCGCCTTGGGGCAGATGCTCAGCAGTACGAGGATGTCGATGAACGACTGGTGGTTGGCGATCACCACCGCCGGTTCGGCGAACGTCTCGCCCGTGTCGTTCAGGCGGATGGTTTTGGTGGTGACCATCGCCCGCAGGAATCCCCGCGTCATGTGGTGGATCGACCACTGCACGATGCGCTGCTTGCGTCGTCGCGCCATCGGCAGCGGCCAGAGCGTGAAGATCAGCGCCTGCAGCAGCTGGCATCCCGTCACGAACAGTCCGAATGCGTAGAGGGTGTTGATGAGGCTGCCCAGCGTGTAGGGCGCGCCGCCTTTTTCGGTCTGCGACGAGACGAGCATCCGGAACAGCACGGGCTGTACGGTGTAGGATACCAGCACCACGGCGACGATGCCGAAGAGCGAGATCAGCGCCAGCGAATGGAGCGCCGGATGCCGCGCGAAGATCAGCGCTCCGAGTCCCACGACGACCGTGAAGGCTGAGAAGAAGATGGCCGTCTTGTGCGTGTCGAGCATCCTGCGCCCGGTTTTGTATTCGCTCAGCAGTCCGTCCATGATGAAGATGCTGAAGTCGTCGCCGATGCCGAATATGAAGGTCGAGAGGATGATCGTCACGATGTTGAACTCGATGCCCAGCATGGCCATCAGTCCGAGGATGATGACCCACCCGACGGCCATCGGCAGCAGCGACATGAGCGTCAGTTCGATCCGGCCGTAGCAGAGGAACAGCGCCGCGGTGACCAGTATCGACGAGATCGAGAGTATCAGGTAGAAGTTGCGGTTCACGCTCCGCGCCATTTTCCCGGCGTAGAACGCCCGGTCGGCGGCTACGATGTCGTCCGTCGCCGAGAACGCCGCGTATACCTCGTGCTTGCAGCTGTCAGCCAGCGTCACATGGCTCAGGAAGATGGGAGACTTCTCCTGTCCGTCGATCCACTCGCGGAATACCTCGCGCGCCGCCGCGGATGCGTAGTCGAGCGGGCCGTACTCCTTTTCGGCCAGCTTCAGCGCGCCGTCGAACGCGCCGTCGGCGAAACCGTAGCGTTTTTCCGCCTCTCGAATCCCCGCGCGCACCGCTTCCCGCCGCTGCGGAGTCCAGAACCGGCGCCACCGCTCCAGCCGCCGCTGCTGTTCGGCGCTGTCCACCACGAACGATGCGATGCCGGCGTGGGAGTCGATTTTCCCGGCCTGTTTGAGCGAGTCGAGCCGCCGGCCCATGCGCAGGTAGCTCGCGACGGCTTCGCCCGGCGTGTCGGCCGTGGTGATGAAGAGCACCTTCGACCGTTCGCCGTCTTCGTCGGTCAGCCTGCTCAGCCGCTGCTGCGCGGCGGCCAGCCGGGGCGGGTCGTAGTTCAGGTGCATCATGTCGCTGTCAAAGCCGATGCGGTTGAAGAAGAAGAGACATATGAACGTGAGCAGCAGGATCGCCGCCACCAGCGGGCGGTTCCGGTCGGGACGCATTCCCGTGAGCCGCTCCACCCGTTCCAGCACGGCGGACCCCCCCCCGCGTTTCTCCTTACGGATCAGGTGGGGAAGCAGCACCAGACTGAAAAGCGTCGTTCCGACCAGCGTCAGCGATGCGAACAGCCCGAAGTCGCGCAGCAGCTGCGAATCGGTGAAGAGCAGTCCCGCGAAGGCGCCGATGGTCGTTATGCTGCCGATGGTCAGCGGATAGGCCAGATCGCGGATGATCTGCCGCGGATCGTGGCAGTGGTTCGCATGGCAGAGTATGTGGATCGAATAGCTCAGCGCGATGCCCATTACGACGGTCCCCGCACCTACGGCGATCGACGAAATCGTATGGCACGTCAGCGACATGAGCGCCAGCGCGAACAGCGCGCCGCCCGCCACGGGAATCAGGGCCAGCAGGACCGCGAACTTGTTGCGGAACGAGAAGGTGATGAACGCCACGATGATCAGGATGGCGACGTTGAGCGTCAGCATCATGTCGCGCTTGATCTGGCGGGCGTTGTAGGCCGCCACGGCGGGTCCGCCGTAATAGTCCGCCGTGATTCCTGCGGCGGCGTATTCGGCGTTCAGCCCCTCCAGCGCCGACTCGATCCGCTCGATCAGCCGGTCGCCGACGCCCGTGTCGCCGCTCTGGTAGTGCGGTGATATGAAGACCAGCAGCGTGGTCATGTCCTTCGAGAAGAGGTAGTCGTCGCAGAGCGTGTAGTTGCCTCCGATGTTCAGCTCCTGCAGCTTGCCCAGCGCGCCGAACGACAGCCCCAGCGGATCGTCGTAGATATATTCGTCGATAAATCCCCCGACGGGCGACAGCAGGCGGCGGTAGTTGCCCTCCATCGCCTGCGCGATGCCCCGCGGGGTGACGAGCGTGTCCATGCGGGCGTAATCCGCTTCCGAAAGCAGCAGCGGCAGGTTGCCCTGCAGGAACGACCGCATGCCGTCCGCCAGTTCGCGGCCGAAGGTCGCTTCGACTTCGGCATAACGCCTGAAGAGCGTGTCGGCGTTGAGCCGCGCCGCCAGCGAATCGGCGCAGGCCATCATCTCGTCGGTCTTGTCGGCCGCATCCTCGCCGGCATTTATCATCACGGCGATCTTGTCCTTGATCTTCAGGTTCGAGAACGCCGCGGCCGCCTTCCGCTCCCCGTCGGGGAAGAATCCGGTGATGTTCTCGCTGAACCGCAGCCGCAGTGCGGCTGAGGCCATCGCCACGACCAGCACTCCCAGCAGCGCATAGAGCAGCGTGCGGCGGGATTCGAAGAAGTCGTACAGGGCGATGAAGAACTTATTCATGGCGGGGCGTGCGTTTACAGAAGACGAGCAGGGCGTAGCTGACCGCCGCGGCCGCGACCGCGCATACGGCGGCCATGACGAAACTGCCCACGACGTACTGGAACATGTCGGCGGCGGCCCTTTCGAGCGTGATGTCCGACAGCGACAGCGGCATTGCGCGCCGCAGTACCTGCGCGCCGGTCCAGTAGCTGCCGTAGAGGATGAAGGGGATCATCGGCGGGATGCTGATGTTCGAGCTGAGTATCGCCACGGCCTTGTTGAGCCGTGTGAAGTGGGCCGTAACCCCCGCCGCGATCATCTGGTAGCCCCACAGCGGGGCGATGCCGAAGAAGATTCCCAGCCCGATCGAGGCGGCCAGCTGCGGATTCGAATCCCGCGAACGGGTGATGTTGTCCGCCACGAAACGCCGGATATTCTCTTTGGTGAGCGACCGCAGGAACCGCCACGGATAGTAGAACAGCAGGGCGCCCAGCACGAGGAACGTGTTGAGGATGCTGATGCGCGTGAAATCCTTGCCCGGCCGGAAGTGCGTCACGCGTTCGTCCTTTTCGGGGTAGAAGACGTTGACGGGGATGTTGCGCACGGCGATTCCCCGCCATGCGGCCCGCACCAGCACCTCGACTTCGAATTCGTAGCGGCGCGTCAGGAACCGCATGCCCTTCATCCGCCGTACGGGATAGAGCCGGAATCCCGACTGCGTGTCGTCGAGCCGCATGCCGGTCTCGACGCGGAACCAGAAGTTCGAGAATTTGTTGGCGAAGGTGTTCTTGCCCGGCATGTTGTCCGAGCGGAGGTTCCGGGCGCCTACCAGCAGCGCGTCGGGCGTCTTTTCGATCTCTTCGACGAACTTCGGGATGTCCGACGCGAAGTGCTGTCCGTCCGAGTCGATCGTTATCATGTAGCGGTAGCCGTGTTCTTCGGCATAGCGCAGTGCCCGGCGTATCGCGTACCCTTTGCCGCGGTTCGGGGCGTAGGAGATGGTCCCGACGCCCTCGGCGGCCAGTATCTGCGCCGTCGAATCGGTCGAGCCGTCGTTTACGACCAGCACGTGCGCGCAGTAGCGGCGCACGTCGGCGATCACGCGGGCGACGGTTTTTTCGTTGTTGTAGGTCGGGATCACCGCCAGTATGTCGTTCCGGTCGTTCATGGTTTGGGGGTGGCGGTCGCCTTGAGTTTGAGGACCGTTTTTTCGTTGTTCGTGACGACGCAGGTCACTTTTTTCGCCGCCGTGCCGTCGTCTGCGAGGCGGATGTCTATGTCGAGCAGAGTGTCCGCCTGCGGAACGATCATGCCGAGGAACTTGCATTCGCGGATCGCCGTGAAGCGGTGCCTGCGTCCCGTGCCGCGCTCCAGACACTCCCGGACGATCTGCAGCGTGCAGACGCCCGGCAGCACGGGGTTGCCGGGGAAGTGCCCTGCGTAGACCGGATGCGCCGCATCGAGCCGGACCCGGAACGCGAGCCGGTCCTCTGCCGAGAGGTAGTTGTCTATGTCGCTGAAGAGTTTCTGCATCTGAGTCGGGATCGGAGGTCAGGGGTTGAATTTCGCGGGATCGACCGCGAGGTTGAATCGTTTGTCGCGGAACTCGTAGACCGAATGTCCGCCTTCGGTTTCGTTCAGCTCCATCCGGTCGAGCGTCATGTTCTCCAAGTCGAAGCGGAGCGTGATCGAGTCGATGTATTTGCGGGCGCGGCGCGACAGGGGTACCATCCGTACGGTCCCCGCGCCCTCCGTTTCGTCGTAGCCGATCTGCCACCCCTCGCCGAACTGCGAGAGGTCGCCCGTCATGCTGGCGCGGATCATCAGCGCGACCTGCTGCAGCATGGGATTGGCCGAGGTCGCGGTTTCGGTCACCTGCCCGGCGGTCCTGAGGATGATGCGGTCGTCGCGGATGATGACTTTGTCGCCCGCAGGCACGGTGTATTCGAGCGCCATGGCTTTGGTGTTGTCGTAGTAGAAACGGCCTTTTAGCTCGATTTCGCCCTTCATCCGGCGCACCTGCCGGTGCTGCGTGAAGTCGCACTGAATGGTCTTGTTATCGCGGCTGGCTTGGGCGAGCCGCTCCCGGAACGAGTCGGGCAGCTGTCCTTGGGCCGTCAGCGCCGACAGCAGCGCAAAGGGAATTAGCAGGGAGGTTATTTTCATGGTTTTTCGATTTTAAACAGTTCGCATACGGTCGCCGTGCCGTAGCCGCGCCGCTTCAGGTCGTCGAGAACCAGCCTTAGCAGCCGATCCGCGCCGGGACGGTCGTCGTGCAGCAGGATCACCTTGCCGTCGCCCAGCCGGCGGGCTATGCGCTCCGCCACGGCTTCGCGGCTGCGGCGCAGAAGCGTGTCGAACGAGCGGACGCTCCACCCGATGCAGCGGCTCTGCGTCCGCTTCACGGCCCGCGCCACCATCGGGTTGGTGACCCCGAACGGCGGCCGGAAAAGGTGCGTCTCCACGCCGGCGATCTGCCGGAGCGACTCCCTGCACCGCAGGATGTCGGCCGTCATCGCCCAGCTGCTCCGCATCGGGAACCCGGCTGCGTGCTCCCAAGTGTGTATGCCTGTATCGTGCCCTTCGGCGGCGATGCGGCGCACCAGTTCCGGATGCCGCTCGGCCTTTGCGCCGACGAGGAAGAACGTCGCCCTTACGCCCCTCTCCCGGAGCAGGTCCAGCACACGGGGCGTCATCTCCGGGTCCGGTCCGTCGTCGAACGTCAGCGCGACGACCCGTCCCGCGGCCCGGTTGCGGCACAGCGTGCGGACGTACGCCCCCAGCCGTATCTGGTAGGAGCAGTAGAACAGGACGAATCCCGCGGCGATTATGACGGCGGCTACATACATGTCAGTTCCATGGCCGATTCGGTGCGGCCCGAAAAGTCGTTGTAAAGTGTGATCTTATGCCCGGCGTTCTCCGCGACCGCCTGCCGGAATACCTCGGCGATCGCTGTAAAGTGCGGCTTGACGCCGGTTTGCGAAGCCCGTATCGCCCGGCCTTCGGACGCTTCTGCGCCGGCTTGTCCGATACAGGCGTTTTCGTTTCCCGATGTCTTTCCGCAGGGGTTTTCCGTATGGTTCTTTTCCCCGCCGCTCTCTCTTTCGTATCTCTTTTCGCAGGTCGCTCTGGCGTATGCTTTTCCGCCGGGTTCTCTTTCGTGTGCCTTTCCGCCGGGTTCTTCGGCGCGGGGCTTCTCTTCTCCGTCCGTTTCTCCGCTTGTTTCTCCGCCCGCCGGATATCCGCCGTCCGCTGCCGGAGTCCCGGCCGGGATGCGGATTCCCGTGATTTCGGCGACCGAACAGTCGAACCGCTCGGCCGTCAGCACGAAGAATACCGACGATTCGCCCCACGTCCCCTCCTGTGCGACGCGGAGCCGCTGCAGAACCTTCTCGACCGAGGGCGTCGTCTCGTCGAATGCGCCGACCAGCACGGCCTGCGACCAGCCCGCGCCGATGCGCAGTGCGGCGTCCGTAAGCGCGTTTTCGAAACTCGTCCAGCGGTGGGCGTAGGTGGTGTTGTAACAGTGCAGTCCGCGCAGCAGGGCGATCTGCGCGCCGACCGTGTTGAAGGTCGACTGGATGAACGGCGTGGGGTTGAGCATCGTCTCATTGCCTGCGATCAGCCCGTCGAGGAATTTCTCGCTGTCGGCGATGCACCCCAGCCCCGTCGCGGTGATTATCGCGTCAATCGGCGCCCGTGCGCCGAATTCCAGCAGCGATTCGATGCCGGCGGCCACGCCCGACTTCACGACACGGCTCATCCGCCGCCGCAGATTCATTTCGGGAATCAGGACCTTGATGTCGCTGCGCAGCTCCGCGCCCGATGTTATGCAATTGACGTATGCCTTCATTTTGCGAATATCAGTGAGGAACAGTTTCCGCCGAACCCGAACGAATTGGACAGCACCGAATTTACGGCTGCGGATTCCGTCTCCGCGACGGGCCGCAGCCCCAGCTCCGGAATCGGCTCCGCGAATCCGGGATTGCCGTAGCGCAGTCCGTGCCCGATGGCCAGCGCCGACAGCACGGCTTCGATGCCGCCCGCCGCGGCCAGCGCGTGCCCGGTGAAGCCCTTCGTCGAACTGAACGGCGGCACCTGCTCGCCGAACAGCCGCCGCAGAGCGGTGCCTTCGGTCAGGTCGTTGTTCGGCGTCGCCGTGCCGTGTGCGTTGATGTAGTCCACGCGCTCCAGCCCGCTCCGGGCCAGCGCTTCGGCCATGGCGCGGTACGCCCCCTCGCCCGTCTCGGACGAAGCGGTCTGGTGGTGGGCGTCGTTGGCGTTGGCGTACCCCGCAAGGCGGCAATAGGAGCGCATGCCCGGTTCTTCGCGCGCAAGGACGACATATCCCGCCCCTTCGCCCAGATTCAGCCCTGCGCGCGTGGCGTCGAACGGGCGGCACCGCTCCGGGTCGAGAATCGAGAGCGAGTTGAATCCGTTGAGCGTGAAGCGGCACAGTGCGTCGGTGCCTCCGGCCACGACATAATCGGCCATGTCGTTTTCGAGCAGCAAGGCTCCGGTGATGACGGTGTTCGCGGCCGACGAACAGGCCGTGCTGACGGTCGCCGTGTAACCCGTGATGCCGCAGTACTCCGCGATCCGGCGGGTGCTGTCGGCGCAGTCGTGCCCCGCCACTGAGCGCAGGCGGCCTCTGCCGTTGTCCGACCTGAAGTCGCGGTAGAAGTTCTCCGTGAGGTCCATGCCGCCGACCGAAGTCCCCGAAACGAGTGCCACGCGCGCCGCGGCGGGAATCGCCGCATCGGCCACGGCCTGCGCCGCGGCGATCATCCCCAGCAGGGCCGTGCGCGAAGGGGTCTCGCGCGCCGGGATGCCGAGCAGTTCGCCGAGCGCCCGGTTGTCGCGCCGGACCTCTCCGACGGGCACGTCGACGGCCGAACGGAAAAGCGTCAGCTTCCCGATCCCGCTGCGTCCGGCCCGCAGGGCCGCCAGCGTCTCCCCGGCCCCGTTGCCGAGTGCCGAGATGATCCCTATGCCCCGGACGGCTATGTTCATTTGCGGTTTTTACGGATATAGTCGGCCAGCGTGGCGACCGAGTGGAATATCGGTTTGGCTTCGGCCGGGTTGGCCAGCCGGATGCCGTAGTGTTTTTCGAGCAGGAGCGTGATTTCGAGGGCGTCGATCGAATCCAGTCCGAGTCCTTCGCCGAACAGCGGCGCGTCGGTGGCGATCTCTTCGGCGGTGATCTCCTCCAGATTCAGCGCTTCGATAATCTGCTGTTTGAGTTGCATTTCCAGATTTTCCATCGTATCTATTCGAGTTTTTCGGTTAATGTCAGTTCACAGTCGTACTCCCCGCCGCAGAGTTCGCACCAGCCCCATACGACGGCGTCCATGCGTCCTTGGGCGATCAGTCCTTCGGCGTATTTCCGGATAAAGTTACAGCTTTTGTCGGGGAACGCAAAAAAAGTGCTCTCGCCTTTCAGCCCGTGCTTGATCGCGATCTGCCCCAGCATGATGTTCGGGAGCGTGTAGACGAACACCGCCGGAGAAGCCCCGCCCCCGTCGTCGGCGTCGATGACGGCCTGATGGCGCATGTCGCTGTCGAGCGATGCGCTGCGGTTGGCCAGCACCACGCCGATCCGCTCGGCCGGGCAGTCGGGCCGTCGCCCGGCCAGCAGTTCGCACGATGCGACGTAGGCCAGCTTGCAGAGGTCGTCCATCTTCGAAAACTTCATGTTCGGGTCTGCCAGCGCGCGGTATCTCTCGCGGATGAAGACGCCGAACGGCACCTCCGGATGCCGCGTTATGGCTACGTGCGCCGTGTCGCGGGCGGTGCGTATCTCTTCGGTCTCGTCGCCGCCTGCCTGTCCGGCGTTTGTTATGACGTTGTTTTCGTTCGCAGCGGCGCACTCTTTCTGTCCGACGTTCGCTGCGGCGTTACTCTCGTCCGCTCCGGTGAATCCGGGTTGTCCGCCGGCTGTTTCCTGCCTGCGTTTGTTCTGTGCGTCGTCCCGGTCGGTTTCGGCGCCGTTTGTCCCGTCCTGACGGGCGGGATTCTCTCCGTCGCAGTATCGTCCGCCGAAAACGTCGCTTCGCTCCGCCGCGGCATTCTCGTCCGTGCTGCCCGTCTCGTCCGTGCCGTATGCGTTCCGGCCCGTCCCGCGCCGGAATACCGCCGCGGCGTTGCAGCCGCCGAATCCCGACGCCGTTTTCAGCGCGGCGTCCGTCCGGGTCGTGCGGTGTTCCGCGCTTATGTTCAGCGGATAGGGCACCCCGCACTCCGCATAGCCTTTGACGCCGAAGACGGTTCCTTCGGCCAATCCGTGCACCGTGACGATGCTTTCGATGACGCCCGATGCGCCGAGCGTATGCCCGAAATAGGGTTTGAGCGAGTTGCAGGGCGTGCCGCACAGTCCCGCGAGATGCAGCGCCCGGCTCTCCATCTCGTCGTTGTAGAGCGTCGCCGTGCCGTGGGGATTGACCATGCCGATCGCTGCGGCGCCGAGCGACGCTTCGCGGAGCGCTGCGCCGATTGCGAACGCGAGTCCGTCGCCCGTGCGCGACGGAGCCGATATGTGGTTCGCGTCGTTGGAGATGCCGCCTCCCGCCACGGTGACGCCCGTCGCCGAAAGTCCTCTGTCGGCCGTGAGCAGCACCGCGCCGCCGGCTTCGCCCAGCGTCAGCCCGTCGCGCGCCGCGTCGTAGGGGCGGCAGAGCGCGGGACTTACCGATTTGAAGGCGTTGAATCCGCTGACGATGAAATCGCACAGCAGGTCGAATCCCGCGACGAAAACATGGTCGTACTCGCCGCTGCGGATCAGCCGCGACGCGACGACGATGGCCGACACGCCCGAAATGCAGGCGTTCGAGATCACCAGTGGCCGGTTCGCTGCCCCGAAATACTTTCCGACGACCTCCGCCGTGTCGTTCAGGTCGCATTTCGCCGGATCACCGTTCAGCAGGCCGATGTTGCCTTTGGTCGTGGAGAGCAGGATGAGCGTCCGTTCGTTCGCGGGCGACACGCCCGATCGGGCGATCACCTCGCCCAGAGTCAGCAGCGCCAGTCGTTCCGCGGGCGTGTATTCCGCCACTGCCCGCTCCGCCGCCAGCTGCGCAAACCGTTCCGGGTCGATCCGGCAGACGGGCGTGCCGTCGTGCCATACCGAGAGATTCGTCCTCCCGGCGCGCACGGCCTCCATATTCTCCCGCGTGCCGAATCCGAGCGCTGACAGGATGCTGTCGGGTCCCCACCAGACCGCTACTTCACGTCCCATCTCTCCTTCCATTTGCGGTAGAACTCCGGCGCGAGCAGCTGCAGCTCGCCGCGGGCGTCGAGAAACACCTGCGTCGAGCTTCCCTCGGCGACGATTTCTCCGTCGGTGGCGCTGCGGATCGTGTATTCGAAACATATTTTCGCCGCTTCGGTGGCGATATAACGGGTCTCGACCACGGCCGTGTCGTTTACGCGCAGCGGCTTTTTGTATTGCAGCTGCAGTTCGACGATCGGCGCGGTGTATCCGCTGGCATGGATGTCCATGTAGCCCAGCCCCGCGAATTCGCGCCCGAAGGCCTCGCGTCCGTCCTCGAAATAGCGCACGTATTCGCCGTGCCACACGATCTGCATCGAGTCCACCTCGCTGAATCTTACGCGCAGCGACGTCTTGCCGACCAGACTCGCCTCGGCTGTTTTTCTGCGTACCATCACTCTTCCATGTATATTTTCATCCGGCACTCGGCGACGGGCTTTCCGCCGCATTCGGTCCGTGCCGAAAGTAGGGTTACGTTCATTACCGCCTGTTCGACGGCGATCGTCGTGACGAGCCGGCTGCCGACCGGGGGCAGTGCGTGGACTTTCAGGTCGTTCACGGCCCCGATATATCCCAGCCGCACCTTTTCGCCGCGGCTGCGGTCCATGTAGCCTGCGCGCAGGGCGGCCGACTGGGCGATATGCTCGATCAGGCCGCACTCGCTGAGCGCGCCCTCTTCGACGAAGATGTTGTCTTCGCATACGGTCAGCCCGCTGCGGGCGCATCCGTCTTCGCCGATGCCGTAGAAGGCGTCCGCCATGACGATCGGCGGCCGCTGCGGAATGTATTCCACTATTTCGTCCGCCGCAATCAGGGCTTTCTCAGGTACTCCCATAAAGGTCCTTTTTTATTTCGTTTCAGCCGCAGCGTATCGACCAGCGCGCTCTGCGGATCGTCGGGGAAAACCCACGCCTTGCCCGTCGCGGCGGCCGCGCTGCGGGCCTCTTCCAAGTCGAAGTCCGGGGCGATGTAATAGGCCGGCGCCAGCAGGTCGTCGTCCGGGGCGACGACGCCTTCGCGTGCGGCCAGCTCCGCCAGCCGGGTGTGCGGATAGATGCGCATGCCCGCATAGGGGAACATGACGGTGTATTCCAGCCGGCGCGAATTTTCGATCGTTTCGCGCACATGCTCCCGCGTGTCGCCGTACCCGCCCAGAATCAGGAAGTGGGCGTAGTAGACGCCGTTGTCCAGCGCCAGCCGGCTGGCCCGCACGACGTCGCCGAAGGTGAAGCGTTTGCCGTAGGCTTCCAGCGTCCGGTCGCAGAACGACTCGGTGCCGAATTCGATGTGGGTCAGGCCCGAAGCCCTGAACAGCCGCATCTGCTCGGCGTCGATGCCCCGCGGCGAGAAGTAGGCGCCCCACGCGACGTTCGTCCCGCGCCGGATGAGCGTTTCGGCCAGCCGGACGTTGTATTCGGGACGGATGTTGAACACCGAGTCGGTGAAGAACAGGTAATTTATGCCGTAATCGCGCTTGGCGCGGAGGATGTTTTCGGCGATGATTTCGGGGTCCATCGTGCGCACGCACCGCCCGTCGATATGAGGATACGAACAGTAGATGCACTCGTAGGGGCACCCCCGCTTGGTCTGGATGTTGAGCATGCCGCTCCGCTTCCAGTAATACCCGGTCAGCTCCGGCTCGAACTCCACTTCGATCGCCGGCAGGTAACTGCGCCGCCCGTTTCCCGTGCGTTCGTTTCCGGTGGGGCTGTTGGTGCGTTCGTTTTCCGTGGGTGTGTTTTCCGTGCGTTCGTTTTCCGAGAGACGGTTTTCCGCAGGGCCGTTTCCCATAGGTCCGTTTCCCGTGCGGCCGTCGCGGGTGTAGACCGCCGGAATGTCTGCCCCGGTTTCGCCCCGCTCCAAGGCTCCGATCAGCTCCGCCAGCGGCCCTTCGCCCTCGCCGTGAATGCCGTAATCGGCCCCCAGCTCCCGCATGAACGCCTGCGGATAGATCGAGAATCCCGCCCCGCCGATAATCAGGGGTGCGTCGCTGGCTGCGCGTATGACGTCGATCAGCGCCTTGTACTCCGGCAGAAACCCCCGCCGGTCGAGCGAATTGGCGCCGTCCACGTTGCGCAGCGACACCCCGATGTAGCGGGGCGCGAGCGTGCGGATGCGTTCGGCCAGCTCTTCGTCCGTGAGCAGGTTGCAGTCGGCCGTATCGACACGTATCCCGCTTATCGTGCGCTCAAGGTAGGTTTTCAGGTAGGAAATTCCGAGCGGATAAACGGGGTAGGGCGACGTGTGACGGTTTGCCGAAATGAGTAATATGCTACATGCGCTCACGACCAGAACCGATAGAAATTGAACCATTGCTGCGGATAGCGCCTCACCACGGCTTCGAGCGAGCGGACGTAGCTTTCGAGCACGGCGTTCGGGGTTTTGCCGTCCGGCGTCTCCGGAATGTCGAAGATGAAGCGGTAACGCCTGCCGCGTTCGCGCATCGCATAGTAGAATACCGCCGGCGCCCGGAACTTCTCGGCGACGACGAAGGGTCCCGCCGGGAAGAGGGCCTTGCGGCCCATGAAGGTCACCGGTGCCGTGGCGCCGCCTTCGACGAAGCGGTCGCCCTGAAAGCAGACGTACTCCCTGCTGTCGAGCACCTCCTTGATCCGCAGGATCGACTCGATGCCGCCCTCGTTCACGGGGATCACCTTGTAGCCCTCCTGTTTGCAGTGCTTGTCCATGACGTTTTTGATCCGCCGGTATTCGGCGTCGTACATCACGAGGTGCATTTTGCGGGCGTAGTCGCCGAAGAACCCGGCCCCCGTGCCCCAGCAGCCGACGTGCGCGCCGATGATCACCGCGCCGCGCCCGCCGTCGAGCAGACGCAGGAAAGCGTCGTAATTCTCGAATTCGAATTTATACCGGTCCGCCATGCCGCTGCCGATGGCCACCCGGTCGATGATGGTCTGCCCCAGCGCGTAATAGTGGGCATAGAGTTTGACCGCCGAGCGGAAGACGCCGTAACGGAGTATGCGGCGGTTATAGAACCAGACGGCCCGCGTGGCGCGGGGTGCGAAAGGGATGAAGTAGACGACTACCAGCGAGAGGAAAGCGTACGCGGCGCGTATTCCGAACACGTTCATCAGGAAGATGAAGAAACCGTATCCGAAAGATCCGCCGCGCGAGCGTCCGCTCCACCGTTTGTCGTTATTTGCCATTCGTTCGGCTGATGATCAGGTCGTAGAAGTCCTGAAAGGTCTTCAGCTCCTTGAAGTCGGGACCCGTGAGCGTCACGCCGAAATTCTTGTCGACGAGCACCACGACATCCACCAGATCGAGGCTGTCGAGGTCGAGCGTTTCGAGCAGCGGCGCATCGGGGGTGATGACCTCCTGCTCCACTTCGAATTCGTCGGCCAAAACGGTATTGATTTTTTCGATGAGTTCCTGTTGTGTCATTGTCTGCGTGAGATTTATTTGCATTTCTTGATAATGAGGGTCGAGTTGGTTCCGCCGAATCCGAACGAGTTCGACAGAAAGCGGTCGAAGGCGAGGTCCACCTTGCGGGCGGGGATGTTGAGCTTCGAGGTGGCTTCGTCTCCCTGCGCGAAATTGATGTTCGGGGCGATGAATCCGTGCTCCATCATCAGCATCGAGTAGACGATTTCGCTGGCTCCCGCCATCCACATTTCGTGGCCGGTCATCGACTTGGTCGAGGCGACGTAGGGCCTGTGCGCGCCGAACACCTCGTCGATGGCCAGCGCTTCGTTGTAGTCGCCCAGCGGCGTCGAGGTGGCGTGGGCGTTGACGTAGGGAATCTCTCCGGGCTGCATGCCCGCATCCGCCAGACAGCGCAGCAGCGAGCGGCGCGGTCCGTCCACGTTCGGCACGGAGATATGCTCGCCGTTCGACGAGAATCCGTATCCGGCCACTTCGCCCAGTATCGCCGCGCCCCGGCGCACCGCCGAGTCGTAGCTTTCGAGGATCACGGTCGCCGCGCCTCCGCTCGGTACCAGCCCGTCGCGGTCCTTATCGAAGGGGCGCGATGCCGCCGCGGGGTCCGATTCGCGCTTCGAGAAGGCTCCCAGCCCGTCGAAACTGCCGACCGAATAGAGGTTCACCTCCTGCGCTCCGCCGCATACGATGCGCTCCTGCAGTCCCTGCCGGATCATCAGGTATCCCATGCCGATCGCGTGCGAGCCGCTGGCGCAGGCCGCCGAGAGGGTGAGGTTGACGCCCCGCAGGTTGAAGATCACCGAGAGGTTCATCGTGACGGTCGAGTTCATCGACTGGAAGATGTTTCCCGAACCGACCATCGCCGTATTCCGCTTGGCGCGGATGATGTCGATGCCCTCGATCACCGGGGCCGCGCTGCTGTCATTGCCGTAGATGATGCCGACCTCGTTGGCCGCCAGAAACGCTTCGTCCATTCCCGCGTTGCGCATCGCCTCGGCCGTGGCCATGTAGGCGTACTCGCCCTGCTGGGGCAGGCAGAGCCGCTTGCGGCGGTCGAGCGCCCCCTTCAGTTCGGGGCGCTTGACGATACCGGTCAGCGCCGATATGTATCCCAGCTCCCTGCGCTCCGGGTCCAGCCCGATGCCCGAACGCCCTTCGCGCAGCGATTCGGTCACTTCGCCGAGGCTGGTGCCGATCGAGGACCAGATGCCCAGTCCGGTGATGACTACTCTGTTTTCCATGGTGTCAGGTGTATAATCCTCCGTTGATCGATATCACCTCCCCCGTGATGTAGGAGGCCTTGTCCGAGATGAGGAACATCGCCAGATCGGCGACCTCCTCCGCCTCGCAGAAGCGTCCGGCGGGTATCTGTTTTTTGAGTTCCGCTTCGTCGAGGTCGGCGGTCATGTCCGTGCGTACGAATCCCGGCGCGATGGCGTTTACCGTCACGCCCTTCTTGGCCACCTCCTGCGCCAGCGCCTTCGTCGCCGCGATCACGCCGCCTTTGGCCGCCGAATAGTTGGTCTGTCCGGGCAGTCCCTTGATTCCCGACAGCGAGACGATGTTGACGATGCGGCCGAAACGTTTGACCAGCATGTCCTTCAGCAGCGGGCGCGTGACGTTGTAGAATCCTCCGAGGCCGGTATCCACTACCGAGTGCCACTGCTGCGGCTCCATCCACATCATCAGAGTGTCGCTGCGGATGCCCGCGTTGTTCACCACCACCTCGATGACGGCTCCCTTGTGCCGCTCCTGCCACGCCGCGATCGCCGCCGCGGTCTCTTCGCCCGCGGCCACGTCGAACCGCAGGGTCTCCCCGTCGCCGCCCGCGGCGCGGACGCCTTCGAGCGTCCTTTGGGCTTCGTCGGCGTTCGAGCGGTAGTTGATGAGTACGTAGTAGCCGCTCCGGGCCAGCTTGAGACATATCTCGCGGCCTATGCCCCGGCTTCCGCCGGTGACGAGCGCATATTTCGTCGGTTCGGTCATGCTTGCTGTTTGAGGAAGTTTTCGATGGCTGCGATCTCCCGGTATTTGGGCGTGTCGTCGATGAACTTGGGTACGATGCGGCGGATGTCGTCGTACAGCTGCCGGGTCTGGGCCGACAGTTCTGCGGCGCACTCCAGATAATCCGCGGCCTGCACCAGCGCGAGCATCTCGATCGCCAGCACCTGATAGCCGTTTTCGATCACCTGACGGGTCAGCATCGCGGCGTTGGTGCCCATGCTGACGATATCCTGATTGTCGTTGTTGTTGGGTATCGAGTGCACGTACATCGGATTCGAAAGCGTCTGCGATTCGGCCGTGGTCGAGGTCGCCGTGAACTGCGCCGCCTGCAGGCCGTAGTTGAGCCCCAGCTTGCCGAGGTTCACGAACGGCGGCAGCGTTTCGTTGATGCGGTCGTGGAAGAGGTAGTTCAGCTGCCGCTCGGCGAGCATCGTCATCTTCGTGACGGCGATCTTGAGCTTGTCCATCTCCAGCGAAACGTAGTCGCCGTGGAAGTTGCCGCCGTGGTAGATGGTCCCCGTCTTGGAGTCCACCACCGGATTGTCGTCCACCGAATTGAACTCTTCGACGAGTATCTTCTCCGCCTGTTCGAGCGTTTCGAGCACCGGACCCAGTATCTGGGGCGTGCAGCGCAGCGAATAGTAGGGCTGCACCTTGTGCTTGAAGGTCGGAGCCTCTCCCGTGTCGCCGTTGTAAAGTTCCGTTTCGCGCTTGCGCAGGCGGCGGCTCGATGCGCATATTTCGCGCATCCGGCGGGCGATTTCGATCTGCCCGG
Source organism: Alistipes sp. DJF_B185 (assembly GCF_964250025.1). Lineage (NCBI taxonomy): Bacteria > Pseudomonadati > Bacteroidota > Bacteroidia > Bacteroidales > Rikenellaceae > Alistipes > Alistipes sp. DJF_B185. Next base: position 494,624 of record NZ_CAXUDY010000001.1, on the reverse strand, counting down.
CGTGGAGCTTGCAGGCGTTGAGCGGCTCGGCCATGAAGTCGTCGTACGATTCGACCACCTCGTTGAGCATCACCGAAGCCTTCACGGCCCAGTCGAGCAGGCGGCGGGCCTGCGCGAGGTTCACCATGCCGATTCCCGTCATCACGGCTGTGCCGTTGGTCAGCGCCAGCCCGTCGCGGATGCGGAGCCTGAGCGGCGTTATGCCGCACGCCTTCATCGCTTCGGCCGCGGAGACGGTTTCGCCGCGGAACGACACTTCCGATTCGCCGATCAGCGCCAGCGCGATATGCGCCAGCTGCACCAAGTCGCCGCTGGCGCCGACGCTGCCGTGGCGCGGCACGAGCGGATATATTTCGTTGTTGAGGAAATCGGCCAGAATCCGCACCACGTCGGGATGTACGCCCGATTTGGCGTTGAGAAAGGTTTGCAAGCGCGCAAGCATGGCCGCACGCACGCAGATGTCGGGCAGCGTCTCGCCCGCACCGCAGCTGTGCGAACGTATGATGTTGTATTGCAGGCTGTTCAGGTCGGCATCGCCGATCCGGTACTGGGCCATGGGGCCGAAACCGGTGTTGATGCCGTATATTACTTTTCCCTGCTCGAAATCTTCGAGAAAACGGTAACATGCCTCGACTTCCCGGAGTTCCGCTTCGCCGAGCGAAACTTCTGTCCGGTTGAAAATCCGGCCGTTAATGGAGTCCAAGTCCGAATAGTGCATTTTTTGAACGGATTTATGGCTCCAAAAATACAAAAACTATCTCAATAAATCCTTTATATGGTCACTTTTTTGTTTCCATTGTCCACTCCGGCCGTGCTCTGCGGGCAGGGTGCCGGACCCGCCGCGCCCTTACGCATTCCGGACGCCGGCCATTCGCGGTGTCGCGGCGGCTTTCCGGATTTGCCGTTTCGGAGACTCTTTTGAACATTCATGGCGGATATTGCCGGGATTTTATTATTTTTGTCCGGACTTTCCTGCTTACCTATGAAATCGAAAGACATCTTCACTTTCCGCGACGCCGAGAAACAGGCCGGCCCCGTTGCCTTCTCGACGATGCTCAAGCCGGCCGGCTCGGCCTGCAACCTCGATTGCCACTACTGCTATTACCTCGACAAGGCGGTGCAGTACGGCGGCCGGCAGGCCGTGATGAGCGACGAACTGCTGGAACTTTACGTCAAACAATATATCTGCGCCAACGAAGTCGATACGGTCCAGTTCTGCTGGCACGGGGGCGAACCGCTGCTGCTGGGCGTCGATTTCTACCGCCGGGCCATGGAGTTCCAGCGGAAATACGCCGACGGCAAACGCATCGAGAACACCCTTCAGACCAACGGCACGCTGGTCGACGAGGCGTGGTGCGATCTGTTCGCGTCGAACAATTTTCTGGTGGGCGTCTCGCTCGACGGTCCCGAAGACATTCACGACGCTTTCCGCCTTACCAAAGGCGGCAAGCCGACCTTCGCGCGCGTCATGGAGACCGTGCGGATGTTCGAACGCAGCGGCGTGGAATTCAATACGCTGAGCGTCGTGAACCGCCGCTGCGAAGGCCGCGGCGCGGAGATCTACCGCTTTTTCCGCGACACGGTCCACAGCAAATACATGCAGTTCCTGCCCGCCGTGGAGCATGTCGTCGACAAGCCGGGCTTCCACCGTCCGCTGATCGTCTCCCCCGACCGCGAAGGCGCGCGGGTGGCCGAGTGGTCCGTCACGGCCGAAGGCTACGGGCGTTTTCTGTGCGACGTTTTCGACCAGTGGGTCGTGGGCGACGTGGGCCGCTATTACGTCCAGATGTTCGACGCCTCGCTGGCCCAGTGGTGCGGCGTGCAGCCGGGCGTCTGCTCGATGGGCGAGACGTGCGGCGACGCGCTGGTCGTCGAGCACAACGGCGACGTCTACTCCTGCGACCACTTCGTCTACCCCGAATACAAACTGGGCAACATCGCCCAGACGCCGCTCGACGAAATCTACCGCACGGCCAAACGCCGCGAATTCGGCCTGAACAAGCGCAACACGCTGCCCACGGAATGTCTGCGCTGCAAATTCTACTTCGCCTGCCGTGGCGAGTGCCCCAAGCACCGCTTCGACCGCGGTGCCGACGGAAGCCCGAAAAACTCGCTCTGCGAAGGTTTGAAAATCTACTTCCGCCACGTGGAGCCGTACATGGAATACATGCGCGACCTGCTGTCTAAACAGCAGGCTCCGGCGTGGGTCATGCCCTTCGCCCGCAAACGCATGGGGCTGGAATAACCCTGCCCGGCATACGAATACGCCTGCATCCTTCTCCGGGTGCAGGCGTTTTATTTGTGTCCGGCGGACGCCGCCCTATTCGGGTTTTGTCCGGTAAATGGTTGTCTTGTCGGTTTTGCCGGAGACGGCCTCTCCCGGCGAAGGGGTTGCCGCACCTTTCACTCCGCTCTTTCCCGGCCGTTTTTTCCGGAAGACCCCCAGCAGCGGAAGCAACGCCGCCAGCGTGATGACCGCCACCACGCGCAGGGCGTCCGTGACCCCTTCGACGTAGGTCTGCGCCGCGGAGACGGTCTCGTGTGCGGCGTGGTAGGAGGTTCGCGCCGAGAAGATCACCGTCAGGAGGGCGATTCCGATGCTTCCGGCCAGCTGTTTGATGCTGTTCGAAATGCCGGCCGCCGCGGCCATGTCCTGCTGGGTGAGGTTCTTGAGCGAGAAGAGGTTGAGCGGCGCGAACGTAAGTCCCATGCCGAAGCCGCGCAGATAGAGTATGAAGAGAATATGTCCGTGCGTGGTGTGGAGCGTGAAACGGCTGGCGAGCCAGAAACTCAGCGCCATGATCAGAATGCCCGCCGCGCTCAGCAGCAGTGGCCTGACATAGCGGGTCAGATAACCCGAAACGGCCGAGAGCACGCCCTGAATCACACCTACGGGCAGGAACATGCTTCCCGCCGCCAGTGCCGTGTATCCCAGTCCCCGCTGCATGTAGAGCGGCAGCAGATAGGTGCCGCCGAGCATGCCTATGGCGAAGAGCGTCAGCACGGCCATCGAAATTCCGAAGTTGCGTTCCGCGAGCAGCCGGATCTGCAGCAGCGGCGCGGGATTGCGCAGCTCCGCGACGATGAACCACGCCAGCGCCGCCCCAGCGACGATGAAACAGCCGATCACTTCGGGCGCGCTCCACCCGCCGGGATTCGACGGCGAATTGCCCCGCGCCAGCGCATAGATCGCCAGCGGCATGAAGAGCACGATGGCCGCGAACCCCTGCCAGTCGAACGGGCTGCGCGTCTGGTTCTTCCACTCCTTTTGGACGAATGCCGCGAGCAGGACGGCCAGCACTCCGACCGGCACGTTCACGTCGAATATCTTGTGCCAGCTGTACGCATCGACCAGATAGCCGCCCAGCAGCGGCCCGAACGAGATCGAAGCCGCCGCGGCCATCGACCACAGACCCAGCGCCAGACCGCGCTCCGCGGGCTTGAACTCGCGCGTCACGATCGCCAGTCCCAGCGCTTGTATGATGCCGCTTCCTACGCCCTGCAAGGCCCGCGCCCCGATCAGGAACGGGTCGCTCGAAGCCTTGCCGCAGAGCCACGAGCCGAGCGTGAACAGCACCAGTCCGAGGATATAGACGCGTTTGTTGCCGAACCGGTCCGCAAACCACCCTGCCGAAGGAAGCATGATCGTCATCGTAATCATGTAGGTCGTGATGACCCATTCGGCCGACGAGATGCCGATGCCGAAGGCCGACATGATCGCCGGCAGTCCGACGTTCACCACCGTCACGTCCAGCACGGCCATGAACGTTCCGAGCATGATCATGCCCAGAATCCACCATTTGTAGCCGCTGCTTTGCCGTATGTGTTCGCGCAGATTCGCCATTGCGCGGCAGTGCGTCAAAAAAAATGCCACCACAGCGGCGGCGGACCGAAGGGAGGGGAAAACCGGCGGCCTGAACAGCCGCCGCAGAGCAATCGGGACGACCCGCGTCCGGGGAATCGCAACGCGAGGCGGCCGGGCGGCAAAACCCGCGGATGCGGATAAGGCTGCGCCCGAAAAAAAAGGAACGCTCTCTATTCGAGAACGTTCCGTACGTGCAGGTCCTGTAAGCCGGGTTCTGTTTCCGGGGCGAACCCCGGACCTCTGTCATTTATCTAGGGCGGCAGTCTCCTGCCGTCTCAAGCAACCTACCCCCCGGCATCGGGCGAGCAACCCTTAATTGCCGGTATACACGGTCTTGCAACCCGCGAGACGTACTGCCGGGCGACATCGCTGCCCCCGCGGTGGGCTCTTACCCCGCCTTTTCACCCTTACCCGCCGGGAAATCCCTTGTGGGCGGTTCTTTTCTGTTACGCTCCTATACCCTCACGGATATCAAGTCATTAGCTTGCGCGGCGCTCTGCGTTGCCCGGACTTTCCTCTCCCGGCCACGGCCGGCAGCGACAGAGCGGACCTGCACCGCAAAGATAATAAAATTCGGCGGTATTCCCGCTTCGGGGGCGCGATATTCGGAAAATGCGTTTTCCTCCTCCGTACGGGCCGTACCGATGCGGTGCATGCGAAGTTTTTTGGAAATATCGGATTAAATAGTACTTTTGCTAAAGGCTGATTCCGTCCGCAGCGGCGGCCGAATCGTGCGAATAACCCGGCCTATGACAGATAACGCGCAAACAATCAACATGCAAGACAACCGTACGGTTGTGGGTTTGCTCCGCGCCGGAGACGAAAAATGTTTCGACGCGCTCTTCCGCCGTTATTATAAACCCCTCTGTACCTACGCCACCCGTTTCGTCACCCCGGCCCGCGCCGAGGAGCTGGTGCAGGATACGCTGATGTGGGTCTGGGAAAACCGCACGTCGCTGCTGCCCGAAATGCCCCTCAAGTCGCTGTTGTTCACCATCGTCAAGAACAAGTCGATCAACCATATGTCGCGCGATACGATCAAAAACCGCGTGATCCGCCAGCTCGCCGAAGACTATGCGGAGGAGTTCGACGATCCCGATTTTTACCTCGAAGGCGAACTGGTGGAGCGTCTCACGGCCGCGCTGCGCAAGATGCCGCCCGAATTCCAGCAGACTTTCCGCATGCACCGGCTCGAAGGCAGGACCCACAAGGAGATCGCCGCCGCGCTCGGCGTGTCGCCGCAGACGGTCAATTACCGGATCGGGCAGACCGTGCGCCTGCTGCGCGAAGAGCTGAAAGAGTACTGGCCGCTCGTCGTTTTGCTGTTGTGGCCGGACCTGCACTGAAAAAATACCGAAAATTCCCTATTTTTTTTGAATTCCGTTTAGCATCCTCTGCCGACGGATTGTATTACTATATAGATTAGCGAACAGATGACGAATTTACAGATCAGCGAAGAAGTATTGGCAGCCTACCTGAGAGGCGAACTGAATGCTGCGGAGGCCGCGGCCGTCGAAGCGTGGTACGACGCGTCGGCCGCCAACCGCAAACTGCTTGGGGAGGTTTATTACATATTATATGTCAACGACCGTATCAACGATACGGCCGGTATCGACGTCGAGCGTTCGCTCCGTCAGTTCAAGCGCCGCATGCACGCCGGACGCCGTATCTCCTTGCGGCGCATCGCGGTCCGCGCCGCCGCCGCTGCCGCCGTGGCGGTGATTCTGCTGGCCGGGGGCGTTACCACCGTGTCGCTTTCCAAACGCCTTGCGCAGCCCCTGACCGTCATCACCCATCTGGGCGAACGTTCGCAGGTGGTGCTGCCCGACGGCACCAAGGTCTGGCTCAACTCCGCCAGCAGCGTCGAGTACGTCGCACCGTTCTTTTCGCGCGAACGCCGCGTGAAGATGGACGGCGAAGCCTATTTCGAGGTGCAGCACGACGCTCAGGCGCCCTTCGTCGTCTCGACCAACGGACTCGACATCAAGGTGCTCGGCACCCGCTTCAACATCCGCAACGACGACAGCGACCACCGCATCACCACCGTCCTGCTCGAAGGAGCGGTCAAGGCCTACGCTTCGGGCGACGAGAAGGCCGCCGTGCGCCTGCGCCCCTCGCAGCAGCTGGTGTTCGATACCCGGACCGGCGCCATGCGCCTGACCGACGAACCTTCGGCCGACCGGTCGATCAACTGGATCGACGGCCGCTTCTGCTTCGAGCACGACACCTTCGGGGAGATCGTCGCCGAACTCAAACGCTACTACAACGTCGATATCCGCTTTATGGACGAAGCCCTGCGCAGCGAACGCTTCTCCGGCGACTTCCGCGTCGAGGACGGCATCTACCACATCATGTCGGTGCTGCAGCTCACCTATAAGTTCACCTACAAGGTCGTCGGCAACGACATCGAAATCTACCCGAATCCTAAACGATAACCTAATACCAACCTGAAAACCACCGAACCGCCTATGGGAGAATAATACGTCAGTTTTCGCAGGCCGCTGTACGCAGCGGCGGTTTTTGACAATCTACTTTTCAAAATCTAACCTAAATTCAGATCCATGAAAAAAACTTACCTTGCAGCAGGCAGGGGAGTGCATGCCGTCTCCGCATGTTTCCGTTGTCTGTTTCTTATCCCGATTTTCGTATTGGGATGCTTCGGCGCTCATGCCGCAGCACAGACGCAGCAGTCCGTTTCCCGCGTCAGCCTCGACGTCCGGGACGCCGCTATCGTCAACGTTTTCCAAACCGTTCAGCAGCAGACCGGCTGCTCGTTCGTCTACAACACGTCGGACATCGACACCGACCGCAAAGTGACCGTTTCCGCGCAGGACGAGCCGCTGACGGCTCTGCTCGACAAACTTTTCGCAGGTTCCGACATCGCCTACACGCTTCGCGACAAGCACATCGTCCTTTCGAAGAAAACTAAAAATTCCCCCCCCCACAACGCTCAGGGCGGAGTCAGCGGAACCGTTAAGGACGCTCAGGGCATGCCGCTGATCGGCGCCACGGTGCTGATTCAGGGCACGACGACCGGCGTGGCCGTCGATCTCGACGGCAATTTCATGCTGCCGCAGGCCAAGGTCGGCGACACGCTCGAAATTTCGCTGATCGGCTATGCCAAGCAAACCCTTCCCGTAACGGGCTCCGCGCCCCTTCAGGTGGTAATGCTCGAAGACAACGAGGTGCTCGACGCCGTCGTGGTGACCGCCCTCGGTATCAAGCGCGCCGAGAAATCGCTGACCTACAACGTGCAGGAGGTAGCCGGCGACATCGTCACCTCGGTCAAGGACGCCAACTTCATGAACTCCCTTTCGGGTAAGGTCGCCGGCCTTCAGATCAATGCCAGTGCATCGGGCGCCGGCGGTTCGACCCGCGTGGTGATGCGAGGCGTCAAGTCGATCAACGGCGAGAACAACGCCCTCTACGTGATCGACGGTATTCCGCTTCCGAGCCTGCGTTCGAGCCAGACCTCAGGCACGTATGAAACGCCCGACGGCGGCGACTTCGAAGGTATCGCCAACTTCAACCCCGACGACATCGAGTCCATGTCGATCCTTTCGGGTGCCACGGCTTCGGCCCTCTACGGTGCTCAGGGCGCCAACGGTGTGATCCTCATCACCACCAAGAAGGGCAAGGAGGGCCGCGTGCGGGTCAACTATTCGAACTCGACGACCTTCTCCCATCCCTTCGTGATGCCCAAATTCCAGAACACCTACGGCACGAGCGAAATCGAGCCGATGATGAGCTGGGGCAGCAAACTCGCCACGCCGACTTCGTACGATCCCGCGGATTTCTTCCAGACCGGATTCAACGAGACCAACTCGGTGGGCCTTTCCGCCGGTACCGAACGCAACCAGACCTATGCGTTGGCTTCCGCCGTCAATTCGCGCGGTATCGTACCCAACAATGTCTACAACCGCTACAATTTCTCGATCCGCAATACGACGATGCTTATCAAGGACCGCCTGACGCTCGACGTGGGCGCGACCTACATGAAGCAGTACACCCGCAACCAGACCATTCAGGGCCAGTACCGCAACCCGCTGGTGGGCATCTACCTCTTCCCGCGCGGCAACGACATCCGCAAATACGAGATTTACGAGCGTCCGGGTTCCGACTCGCGCTATATGGAGCAGTTCTGGGACCTCGAATTCCTCAAGGGCGTCGAGAACCCGTGGTGGATCACCAACCGCGAGCTGAACGAAAACCGTCAGCACCGCTACAGCTTCAACGCTACGATGAAGCTCGACATCACCGACTGGATGAGCCTGACGGGCCGTATCCGTACCGATAATGCGACGATCAACTACACCCGCAAACTCAGCGCTTCGACCAACACGCTCTTCGCTTCGAAGTACGGCAGCTACCTGAACCGCACGATGACGCACAACAACCTCTACGGCGACGTGCTGCTGAGCATCGACAAGAGCTTCTTCGACAATGCCTTCTCCCTGCAGTTCAACCTCGGCGCCAGCATCATGGACGACAAGAACCAGCTGACGGGTTACGAAGGTTATCTGGCGGGCATTCCCAACAAGTTCACCTACAACAACATCATCTCCGACAACTCGCAGAGTTTCCCGACGCAGGAGAACTACCACGACCAGATTCAGGCCGTGTATGCGACCATGCAGCTGGGCTGGCGGGGTATGCTCTACGTTGACGTTTCGGTCCGCAACGACTGGGCCTCGATGCTGGCCTTCACGCCCAAACAGAACATCTTCTATCCTTCGGTGGGCCTTTCGGCCGTGATTTCGTCGATGGCCGACCTCTCGAAGGCGGGCATCTCGTTCCTCAAGGTGCGCGGATCCTATGCCGAGGTGGGCAACGCTCCCGAACGTTACATCACCGGTCCCAACTACACGCTGACCAACGGCGTGGTGAGCACGGCGACGATCGCTCCGGCCAAGCACCTCGAAGCCGAGCGTACCAAGTCGTTCGAGGCCGGTCTCGACGTCAAGTTCTTGGGCAACAAGATCTCGGCTACGGCTACCTACTACAATACCAACACCTACAACCAGCTCTTCCTTTACGACGCACCTCCCAGCTCCGGCTACAAACAGAAATACATCAACGCCGGCAAGGTCAATAACTGGGGTATCGAGGCTTCGGCCGGATACAAGAACACATGGCGCGATTTCTCGTGGGCCACGACCCTCAACTTCTCGATGAACCGCAACAAGATCAAGGAGCTGGTTCCCGAAGGCACCCGCGATCCGGATACGGGCTCGCTGGTCGATATCAAGGAGGTCAATAAGGACTACGGCGGTTACCGTGTCAAGCTCGTCGAGGGCGGTTCGATCGGCGACTTCTATGTCAAAGGCCTGCTGACCGACGACAAGGGTCATATCTATGTCGATCCCAACTCCAACACCGTGCTGCTCGATCCCGATCCCGAAGCCTACATCTTCGCCGGCAACACCGAAGCCCGCTTCCGCTGGGGCTGGAACAACCAGTTCTCCTACAAGGGCGTTTCGCTCGGCGTGCTGATCGACGCACGTATCGGTGGCCGCGGCGTATCGGCCACGCAGGCCCTCATGGACCGCTTCGGCGTTTCGCAGGATTCGGCCGACGCCCGCGAGAACGGCGGCGTATGGATTTCCGACGACCAGCAGGTTCCCGACGCCAAGACCTTCTATGCCAACAGCGGCGACGGCATGGCGATGCTTTCGCACTATGTCTACAGCATGACCAATGTCCGCCTGCGCGAGCTTACGCTGGGTTACGACCTGCCCTCCAAATGGTTCCGCAACAAGGTCAATATGAGCGTATCGTTCGTCGGCCGCAACCTGTTCATGTTCTACAACAAGGCTCCGTTCGACCCCGAAGTGACCGCTTCGACGAGTACCTACTATCAGGGTGTCGACTTCTTCATGCAGCCGAGCGTCCGCACCCTCGGATTCAGTGTAAAACTCCAATTCTAAAGCTCAACCGACTATGAAACGAAACAATATCAAACAAGGATTCCTTTCGCTGGCGGCCGCCTGTCTGGCGTTCACCGCCTGCACCGGGGACTTCGAGCGCTTCAATACCGACCCCAATGCTGCGCAGGATGTGGATCTGAAGATGTTCATCACCACCATGCAGATGGACGCCGTCTACTCGTGCAGCGGCTCGGATACCGATCCCAACAACCGTTATCAAAAAGCTTATAACCTGATCGGCGACGTATACGCCGGTTATATGTCCGGTACGAACAACTGGGACGGCGGCACCAACCCCCAGATTTATGCGCTGAACGGCAGCGATTGGTGCAACGTACCTTTCAGCGAGTCGTTCACCAATGTCATGCCCGCTTGGCTGCAGCTGAAGTACGCCCACGCCAACGGTTTGCTCAGCGACGACATCTTCGCTGTGGCTAATATTCTGAAAGTCATGTCGCTTCATCGCGTGAGCGATATCTACGGCCCGCTGCCCGTGCTGCATTTCGGCGAGACGGAGAACCCTTACAATTCGCAGGAAGAGTGCTATATGCACTTCTTCGAGACGCTCGACAGCGCGATCGCGGTGCTGAAGGACGTCGTGGAGAACAATCCCGACGCCAAACCGCTCGAAGAGGTCGATGCCCTCTACCACGGCGATTATTCGAAATGGCTCAAGCTCGCCAACTCGGTGAAGCTGCGTCTGGCCATGCGCATCTGTTACGTGAAGCCCGACCTTGCGAAGCAGTACGCCATGGAAGCCGTCCGCGACGGCGTGATGGAGACGGCCGACGACAGCGCGCTTTTCCAGAGCTGGGGATCCATTACGATCATCAACCCGCTCGAAAAGATCTGGAACGGCTATAGCGACACCCGCATGGGCGCTTCGATGGACTCCTACCTCAACGGTTACAACGACCCGCGTCTTCCGGTTTATTTCCAGCCTGTCACCGAAGGCGACAACAAGGGCGAATACCGCGGTGTAGCCAACGGAATGCCCAATCCCCAGCAGGATGATTACAAGGCCATGTCCGCGCCCAACGTACAGGAGAAATCCACCGATTCGCCCTTGCGCTGGATGATGGCCTCGGAAGTCGCGTTCCTGCGCGCCGAAGGTGCCATGCGCGGCTGGACGGCCGAGATGGGCGGTACCGCCGAGGAGTTCTATAACAAGGGTATCGAGCTGTCGTTCCTCGAAAACGGCCTGAGCGCCGATGCCGCCGCAAGGTATGCCGCCGACGAAACGAGCAAACCGACCGACTTCACCGACGTTTCGGCCGCCAATACCAAGTATAATATTTCGGCCTTGGGCAAGATTACGATCAAATGGAACGCCGGCGCTTCCGAAGAGGAGCAGCTTGAGCGCATCATCACCCAGAAATGGATCGCCATGTTCCCCAACGGCACCGAGGCTTGGTCCGAATTCCGTCGTACGGGTTATCCCCTGATTTTCCCCGTACGCTCCAACTATCCGACCAGCGGCGTCGATACCAACAAGCAGATCCGCCGCATGGTCTTCCCGCAGTCGGAATACTCCAACAACGGCGCGGCCGTGCAGGAGGCCGTCAAACTGCTCGGCGGTCCTGACAACGGCGGCACGAAGCTGTGGTGGGACAAAAAGAATTAGTAACCTGAAACTATACCTGAGTAAACTATGAAAAATATATTGAAACATGCAGTAGTTTGTCTCGTGCTGGCGGCCGCGGTGGCCTCCTGTACGAAGGAGACGACGCCTGAGCGGATCAATATCCAGCATCCGGACCAGCAGTCGCCGATCCTGCGCGACAATGCCTATTACCAGAATCTCCGCGCCTACAAGCAGACCAAACACAAACTGGCTTTCGGCTGGTACGGTTCGTGGACGGCCGTCGGCGCGTCCTATCAGTCGCGTCTGATCAGCGCCCCAGACTCGATGGACATCATCTCGATCTGGAGCCAGTGGCACACGCTCACGCCCCAGCAAATGGCCGATAAGGAGTTCGTTCAGAAAACGTTGGGTACGAAAGTGACCTATACGATTTTTTCGGATAAACTGCCCGAACCGTTCCTTGAAATCGGCAACGGTGAATATACCGACGAGGCCATTGAAGCTTATGCAAAAGCCTATTGCAAAGACTCGATGGACAAGTATCAGTACGACGGCATCGATATCGACTATGAGCCGGGCTATGGTGCATCAGGGCCTTTTGTCGGACATGACAATGCTCTGTTTACCAAGTTGATCAATGCCATGAGCAAGTATGTCGGTCCGAAATCTGGTACCGGACGCCTGCTGATAATCGATGGCGTGCCTTATGCGGTGGATCGTTCGGTTGTGGATTGTTTCGACTATGGTATCGTGCAGGCGTATGCTTCTTCTGGTTATACCGATCTGCAAAATCGCTTCAATAATGCCGATGCAAAAGGCTGGAAGCCTGAACAGTATATCTTTGCCGAGAATTTTGAGTCTTATTGGAAAACTGGCGGTGTGAATTTTACGGACCGCGAAGGTAATAGGATGCCGTCTCTTTACGGTATGGCGACCTTTAATCCCACGCAGGGTGCCGGCGCCGGATTCGGTGCATACCATATGGAGTACGAATACGGTAATTCGGCCATGCCGTACCAATTTATGCGCAATGCGATTCAGATGGCCAATCCTGCCGGAGGCTGGAAAACGCCTATCGATGTGGCTTTTTCGAGTAACCAATCTTCCAACTTTTCGTTCGTTGTCGAGGACGATGGTTCGGTGACCGGAACGATGCAGGATAAAGTTTCGTTGTCGTTCTCGCGTCCCGTTGTAAGCGGTATGCAGTTGACGCTGGGTGTGGATAATTCGCTCGTAGCCGTTTATAACGATGAGAACGGTACGGAATATGAGACCGTCGATCCGTCGTTGGTTAAGATGGAGCCGATCCAGTGCGCCGAAAATCAGGTGTTCTCTCCCGATGCGACGATTACGCTCGATCCTAAGTCAATCGAAAAGGGGTATTATTTGATTCCGGTGGTGATCAGTCCTATTTCGGATGCCGGATATGCCGTCAAGGAGGGCTCCGTACATTATATCTTCGTTACGAAGGTCGCGATGGATGTCGAAATCGGCGCGACGACGCTCGACGGCTCGAAGATCGCTCCGACCTCGGCATGGACGATCACCTGCTGTCAGGGTACTGCGACGAGCGGCGCCACCGGTGTTTGGAACTGCGACTCCGCCGCGCAGAAGGCGGCCATGTTCGACGGCAAGCTCGACGGCAACTGCTGGTATGCAAGCAGCGCTTCCTATTCGTGGGGCAACGGCGGCAACTTCACCATCGACATGGGCGAAGTCAACGACGTGACCGGCCTGCGCTGGCATATCCACTATCAGGATTCCGAACCGCAGTGCACCGACCTCACCTACAGCGAAGACGGCAATGTCTGGTACAGCCTTTCGGCCGGCGTTCCCTTCACTCCGGTGCTGTCCGACAACTGGAAGTGGGTCAAATTCAAGAGAACGGTCAAAGCCCGCTATATCCGGGTTTACGTGGGTCTTGTAACGGGCTGGACGAGCATGAACGAAGCCGAAATCTACGGCCCGGCCAACTAGCGATTTATTAACCAGAAAAAAATGTATGTTATGAAACTGAAATATTTAATCGCCCCTTTCCTCCTCGCTGCGGCTGCTCTCTGCGGCTGTCAGGAGACGGCGGAAATCCATCCGGTGGCCTACATGACCGATGCGCAGAAGACGGTTTCCAAGTCGGTTACCATCGATACGCCCCCGGCCGGAACGGAGATTTCGGTCTCCTCCTCGGTGCCTGTGAATAAGGATACCAAAATCAAGATTTCGTTGCGCCCCGACCTGCTGGAGGAGTATAATGCCAAATACCAGAAAAATTATGTTATGCCCCCCGCAGACAGTTATACGCTCAGCGGTGACGAAGTGGTGATCTCGGCCGGTTACAGTCGCTCCTCGGAGGTCGATTTTACCGTCACGTCACTCGATGACTTTCAGGAGGGTACGACCTACTGCATGCCCGTGAGCATCGAGCGGATCGAAAACAGCGGTCTTGCCGTTTTGGAACCTTCTCGGACACTTTTCATAGTATTAAAAACACCGGTTATCAGTAAGGCTATCTACCTCGGATCAAGTAACATTTATAAAGTGCCGTCGTTTCAGGAAGACGCCAATCTTGCTGCACTCAAAGCCATAACGCTTGAAGCCCGTGTCTATATGGACGGATTCCAGAATTATGATCCTTATATTAGTTCGATTATGGGTATTGAGGGCGAGTGCGGTGTCCGCTTCGGAGACGTGAAGGTCCCCAAGAACGTTCTTCAGATCTGCCATGGCGATTATCAGCCTGCTGCGACCTCTAAACCTTTTGATACGGGCAAGTGGTATCATGTAGCTGCCGTATGGTCGGGGAAGAGTTGGGATATTTTTATCGACGGCGTGTATGTTACTGGTGTTGCGACACAGGGGGAGACCATCAACTTGTCGAGCGATAATTCGGGCGGTTTTTATCTCGGCGCTTCTTATGGCGGTGGACGTCCGCTCAATGGTTATGTCGCTGAGTGCCGGGTCTGGACGCGTGCGCTGACTGAGGCCGAGATATCGAACAACATGAATTATGTCAATCCGGAATCGGACGGCCTGCTGGCTTACTGGCGTATGAACGCTTGGGAGGCCAAGGACGGCGGCGGCAACATCGTCAAGGACCTTACGGGCCACGGCTACGACGCCGTGGGCGGCAGCTCCAACCCGAGGATGATGGACACCAAGTGGATGTAATCCGGATACCGGATACCATTCCGATCCGCTGAACGGAAGCCGTGCGGCTGGTGCAGGAGACTGCCGCCGGGGCACGGCTTCTTTTTATTCCGGTTTTTATTCCCGGCGGACCGGTCGCTTTTGGCGGAGCTGAATCCCGGCTTGGCGATACTCTCTTCCGTCGGCGGCAAATTTATTTGACGCGGCGCCGGATTGTGCTATCTTTGTACGAAGAACCAAACCGATCACCCATAAAACTTACCGATGAAACTACGACTTTTGCTTTTCACCGCCGCATGCGTGTTTTTCGCGGCATGCGGTAACTCCCGCGGCGATCTCTCGACGGGCATTATCCCCGCTCCGCAGCAGGTGGCGTGGGGCGACGGCGCCTTCCGGATGCCCTCTACGCTGCTCTTTGCGACCAACCTCGAAGGGCAGGCCAAGGCCGACCTTGAGGCGTGGATGCGGCGCTCCGGCGACGGCTTTTTCCCCGTCTCTTTCGCCGAAGCCGCCGGGGACGACATCCCCGTTCTCTACCTGCTGCTTGCCGAGGGCGGCGCGCCCGAAAGCTACCGCCTCGACGTCGCCCGCGGAAAAATCACCGTCACGGCGCCCGATGCCGCCGGACTCTTCTACGGACTTCAGTCGCTGGGCCAGCTGGCCGAACGCTGCGGCCGCCGGATTCCGGCCGTTGTGATCGAGGACGCTCCGCGCTTCGGCTACCGGGGCTTCATGCTCGACGTCTCGCGCCACTTCCGCGACAAGGAGTTCGTCAAGCGGCAGCTGGACCTCTTGGCCCGCTACAAATTCAACCGCTTCCACTGGCACCTGACCGACGGCGCCGGCTGGCGCATCGAGATCAAGAAATACCCCGTCCTTACCGACATCGCCGCATGGCGGCCCTATCCCGACTGGGAGGGGTGGAACTTCGGCGGCAAACGCTACTGCCGCCGCGACGATCCGGCGGCCGATGGCGGCTACTATACGCAGGACGAAATCCGCGAGGTGGTCGAATACGCCCGCGCCCTGCATATCGAGGTGATCCCCGAAATCGAGATGCCAGGCCACAGCGAGGAGGTGCTGGCCGTCTTCCCCGAACTTTCGTGCAGCGGGAAACCCTATCTCAATTCCGACTTCTGCATCGGCAACGAACAGACGTTCGAATTCCTCGAAAACGTCCTTTCCGAGGTGATCGGACTCTTCCCCTCGGAGTATATCCACATCGGCGGCGACGAAGCCTCGAAGCAGGGCTGGCGCACCTGCCCCAAATGCGCCGCGCGGATGCGCAAAGAGGGGCTGAAAGACGTCGATGAGCTGCAAAGCTACATGATCCGCCGCATCGAGACCTTCCTCAACGCCAAGGGCCGCCGCCTGCTGGGCTGGGACGAGATTCTCGAAGGGGGACTTGCGCCCGACGCCACGGTCATGTCGTGGCGCGGCACCGAGGGCGGCATCGCCGCTGCCACCGCCGGACATCATGCCGTCATGACCCCTTCGAATTACTGCTACCTCGACTTCTGTCAGGACGATCCCACGACCGAACCGGTCGCCGCCGCGGCGTTCCTGACCCTCGAACAGGCCTATTCCTACGATCCGGCTCCCGATTCGCTCGGCGCTCAGGTCGTGCCGATGATCCTCGGCGTGCAGGGCAACCTCTGGTGCGAGCACGTCCCGACCGCCGAGCATGCCGAGCATATGATGTGGCCGCGCCTGCTGGCCGTCGCCGAAGTGGGGTGGAGTGCGCCTGAAAGGAAGGATTACGACGACTTTTATGCCCGTGCGCTCGACGCCGTGGCATGGCTTCAGGAGCGCGGATACCACCCCTTCGATCAGAAGAACGCCGTGGGGCCGCGTCCCGAATCGCTCGAACCCCTCCGCTGCCTTTCGACCGGCAAGACCGTGATTTACCATACGCCCTACAGTCCCAAATACGCCGCTGCGGGCGACGGCTCGCTGACCGACGGACTGCGCGGCGGCTGGAACTACGGCGACCGACGCTGGCTGGGCTGGCTCGACACCGATGTCGATCTGGTCGTCGATCTGGGTGAGCGGCAGCCCGTGCGGCGCATCGCCGCCGATTTCATGCAGGGCTTCTACGCCGATATCTGGATGCCCCGTGCGGTCGAATTTTCGGTCTCGGACGACAACGAGCACTTCACGCCCCTCGCCACGGTCGGGAACGACATTCCGGTCGAATTCAAGCAGGACTGCTACAGGGAGTTCGGCTGGACGGGCCAGACCGAGGCGCGTTACGTCCGCCTGAAAGCCCGTCACAACGGCCGTCCCGGCGGCTGGATCTTCACCGACGAAATCATCGTCGAGTAACCGTCGCGTTGCGTCCGTTTTGCGAAAAGGGATGCGGCCGTCAGGCCGCATCCCTCTTTTTGACGGGTCCCTGAGGACCTTCAGTGTGTCGTTACTTGCGGATCAGCCGCTGTACGCCCGTCGGGGTTGCGGCTTTCGGCATCTCCGTTCCGGCGAGCGGTGCGATGCCGGTTTCGGCCTTGACTTCGGACTTCGTTACGGACGCCGAATTTTTGGTCATCGTGTAAGGCCCGATCGCATAATCCTGCAGCGTATATCCGGCCTTGAAGAGATCCGGCCAAATGACATACTGACCGCCCGAATAGATGGCGTAGTCGATGCCGCATACGGTGTATTCGGTCCCGTTATAGGTGAACTTCCGGCCTTCGAACAGCACTGAGTTACTGCCTATGTCATAACTGCCCGCGATCAGCTCCTGATCTGTGGTGTAGATCGGGTAGGGCGGCGTTTGCGTGGGATCGTTGAAATGATACCTAAGGTATACGTATGCCGTCAGGCCGTACATGCCCTGCGGGTCGAACGTCGGAATCGTGACGTTGCCGTCCTCGTTGTATTTGAGCAGGAAGGGGTAGTCGTCGCCCAGCGTGGTGATGCCCCAGCCCTTGACCCTGAAGCTTTCGTTGGTGCGGTAGGGCGTGATCTCCACGGTGTATGTCTGGGGCTGTTTGTTGATTTCCGACGAGGTCGAGGTCACGGTCCAAGTGCCTATATAACGCTCGTAGTCGGCCTCGCCCGTCGGTACGGCCGGGATCTTCACCTCGGTCTGTTCGATGGTCGTGCCGTGGGCGTTGGTGCCCGATGCGAGGAAGATGTATTCTGTATCAGCATCGACGTTGAAATAGAACGTGGCTCCGGTTTCCGAATTCGCCTGCGTCACAGCCGCCGAACTGATGGGGTTGCCGTAGCGGTTCATCACTTTTTCAAGCTCGCCCATTTGTTCGATCAGTTCCGGGAGCAGCGCTTTCG
Organism: Alistipes sp. DJF_B185; assembly: GCF_964250025.1. NCBI lineage: Bacteria > Pseudomonadati > Bacteroidota > Bacteroidia > Bacteroidales > Rikenellaceae > Alistipes > Alistipes sp. DJF_B185. The sequence continues at coordinate 476,812 of NZ_CAXUDY010000001.1, read as the reverse complement.
TCGTGCAGAGAACCTTTCCCGATTTCATCTCCGTACTCTTGACGGTGCCCGACAGCTGGAAGTACTCCTTGCCTTCGGCGGGCGCAGCCGTCAGCGTGAGCGTCGGCTTGGCCTTCGTGCCGTCGCTGATGCCGCCCCACGGGATCGGAATATCGGCGTAATCGGCCATCTGCGTACAGCCCTTGAAGGTATCCTTGTAACTGCTGGCCGAGGTGAAGATCTTGGCGCCGAAGATGTCGGGGTAATTCGTGCGTTCGTAGAGGTGCACCTTGACCTGCTGCTCGCCGTCCTGCACCATCGTGTAGGGCGATTCGCCGGTGAAGGCGGTGCAGCCGCTGAAGGTTTTGCTCGCCGTCGAGATTTTTTTCATGCTGTCGAAAATGGTTACGGGCAGCGATTCGAGCGACGTGCAGTTGAGGAACATTTCGCTGATGATGGTCGTACCTTCGAAATGGCGGAACATGTCTTCGGGAACGGTCTTGAGCGACGTACAGCCGCTGAACAGGTAAGCGGCGGACGTGCCGTTTTTCACGCTTTCCGGGAAGTAGTCCGCAGGCGCCGTTTCCAGCTGCGTGCAGTCTTTCCAGAGCGCGGGAATCGTTTTCAGCGCGACGCAGTGCTTCAGCGAAGGGAATTCGGTCAGTTTGATACACCCTTCATAGAGATAGCTGGCCGTGGTGATTTTGGTCATGTTCTTGAAAATATCGACGGGAATGGTCTCCAGCGTCTTGCAGCCGCTGAACAGACTGTTCATGTTCGTCGCTTCCGTGAGGGTGTCGAACAGCCCTTCGGGGAGTGATTTGAGGTTTGCACACCCCTTGAACAGCGACGCGACGTTGGTGAGCTTGGTCATGTTCTTGAACAGCTCTGCGGGCAGGGTTTCGAGCGCCGCGCAGCCGAAGAATCCCGACGTGAGGCTGTTCGCTTCCGTCTGGTTGGTGAAGAATGTTTCGGGAACGCTCTTGAGCGATGCGCAGTTGTTGAAGATGCTTCCGAGGTTGGTCAGGGCGGGCATGTCGGCCAGCAGTCCTGCCGGAACGCTTTCCAGCGCCTTGCAGCCGCTGAACAGGCCGGATGCCGAGGTGGCTTTTGTCGTCTTTTCGAAGAGTTTTTCCGGGACGCTCTTTAGCGCCGTGCAGTTGTAGAACATCGAGGCGACCGAGGTGATTTCGGGCGCGCCGGCCAGCAGTCCTTCGGGCACGGTTTCCAGAGCCGCACACCCGGAGAACATGTATTCGACCGTGGTGACGGCGGCGAAGGCGTCCTCTTCGGGCTGGGGCACGGTTACGAGCGAGGTGTTCGCGAAGGCGTAATCCAGCGTCGTCATGCCGAGTTTGCCCCATTGTCTGACTTCGAGAATGGCGGGAGCCACGGTTTTGTTGGTGAGTCTTCCGGAGAGTTTTTCCGTGGTTCCGCTTATGGTTACGTAATAGATGCCGGATTCGGCGTAGGTGTGGTTCACCATCGCGGCCGCGGTCGAGATCGTGGCTGCGACCGGCTCGCTCTGGCCGTCGCCCCAGTTGATCGTGACGTCCACGGCGCCGTAGAGGGGCAGGTAGACCTTGTTGTTGTAGGCGCTGCTGCTGTATTCCTTCGCTTCGACCTTGAGCACCATCTGGGCCGGGTCGTAATAGGCTTCCTGATAGATCAGGATGGTTTCGATCACCGTCTCTCCCGCCACCAGCTCGATGTTGGCGCTGCGGGACTGGGTTTCCGTGTTGGCCGCGACGTTAAAGGTCAGGGTTTCGGTCCGAATCTCCCCCCCCCTCGTCTCTGCCAGCGTAATCCATGCTTTCGCGGCTTCGGGAATCGCTACCGTGTAATCCAGATCGGTCTCCACCTCGACCGTTACGGGGCCTCCTGCGGCCGTCGCCTCCTTCGAGGAGGTCGAGACGTTCAGCACGCCCGACACGAATGTCAGCGTGCGCATCAGCGTCTTGGCGTCGCCGTCGCTGACCAGCACGATGACCTTGCCGGTCGAGCTGTTGCCGGGAGCCGTCACGGCGATCGTTCCGCCTTCGTTGCCCGTGCGTTTCACTTCGGCCTTCCATGCGCCGTCAGCGAGGGCCTGAATGTCGGTTTTGGCGTCGGCTCCGGTCAGCGTGAAGGGAATTTCCGCCGTTTCGCCCACGCGGATCGTCGCCGAGGCGGTGTCGAACGCGATGCCGAACTGCACGTACAACTCGAACGTCAGCACCGTTCCGTCGGCCAGCGTCAGGTAAACCAGCTTGCCGTCCTCGCTCGTGGCGACAGACTTGAACAGATTCTGGTCCGTCTGGGCCTGTCCGCAGTCGGTCCACGTCGCGCCGTTGTCGTAGGATACCCACCAATGGCTGTTTTCGATCTTGAATTCGGGGGTGACGCCCGATACGGGAAGTTTTTTGCCGTTGTCGAGGATAAAGTCGCCGTTGAGCGTCCAGTAGTAGACACCGTCGGAATCCTGTTTCACCCCGATGACCGACGAAGTCCCGTCTTTTCCGTCGCTGATGGTGATCGTCGAGGTCTCGCCGGCCGCGGTGACCAGCGTGATGACGTAGCCGCCGTCTTCACCGGGCTGTACGTCCGAGATGAACCGTTTCCCGGCGACAAGCTCCTTGAGTGTTGTGACGTCGGAGTTGAGCGCCTTGACGAGCGCCTGCAGTTCGGTGAGCTGACCGTCGAGGTCGTCCAACCGTTTTTGGATGTCCGTATCGTCGTACGAACATCCGATCAGTGCCATTAGCGGCACAATCATCAGAAGAATTTTTTTCATGGCAAGCCTTTTAAAGAAATTGGTTTAAAAGAACTGAGTGATCGCTTCAAATATAGTAAAATTGATGATTTCTGCTGCATTTTCTCCGGATTTTTTGTTTAAAGTTGCCTTGCAAGCTCTTCTGAAGGGGGTGATCCGGGGGTGCAGCGGGTGATGTAAAGTCTCTTGCCTGTTTGTTTTATTGTTAAATATTGACACGGCGAGCCTTCGCACCATACGGGATTTCGTTTGTCTTTTATTGCTCCGAATGCGGCAAACGGCAAAGGGGGAGACGCATCATCGTCTCCCCCTTTACCGTATTTTTTACGGATAAAATTCTTTCCGAAGTAAGTTATTCCCTGAAGATGTTGAGGTGCGCCAGCAGCGGATTGCGGCGGTCGAGCAGCAGGAACTCCGCCAGCAGCAACACGATTGCCGCGAGCAGCAGGTATTGGTACTGTTCGTTGAACTCTTCGAAGCGCATCACCGACAACTCGCTCTGCTCCATTTCGTTGATGCTCTTCACGATCTCGTCGAGACCGATCGACTGCTTGCTCGAACGGACATAGGCGCCGCCCGTGATGTCGGCGATCTGGGCCAGCATCTCCTCGTTGAGCTTCGAAACGACCATGTCGCCCTTCTCGTCCTTGATGAATTCGCCGCCGATCTGAATCGGGGCGCCTTCGGGCGTGCCGATGCCGATGGTGTAAATCCGTATGCCCATCTCCGCGGCGCGCCGTGCGGCCGCCAGTGCGTCGTCCTCGTGGTTCTCTCCGTCGGTGATGAGGATGACGACGCGGCTGTGATTTTCCTCGGTTTCGCCCGAAAACGACATCAGGGCCTGCGACAGCGCCTTGCCGATGGCCGTGCCCTGCACCGGCACCAGCGACGGGTCGATGCGCTTGGCGAAGGCCTTGGCCATGCGGTAGTCCGAGGTGATCGGCAGCTGCACCTTCGGCTCCCCGGCGAAGACGATCAGCCCGACACGGTCCTGATGCAGACCGTCGAAGAGCTTGTTGATGGCGTATTTGGTCCTCTCCAGCCGGTTGGGTTCGAAATCTTCGGCCAGCATCGAGTTCGAGACGTCTACGGCCAGCATCATCTCGACGCCCTGCGTCTTCTCTTCGCGGAGTTTCGACCCGAACTGCGGGCGTGCCGCCGCCAGTATGAGCAGCGTGACCGCTGCGCAGAAGAGGATGAATTTGAGCGTCACGCGCCCGGTCGATACTTCGGGCATCAGCTCTTCCAATACCTGCATGCGCCCGAAGCGCTCCAGCCGCCTGCGGCGGTTGCGCGCCGCCAGCCAGAAGAGCAGGATCAGCGCGGGTATGACCGGCAGCAGCCAGAAATATTGCGGATTTGCGAATCTAAACATTGCAAATTACGTTTTACGGTATTCTTTTCAGCACCAGATTCGAGAACAGGAACTCCAGCACGAGCAGCCCCAGACCCGCCAGCGCCCAGAGCAGGAACTGCTCGTGGTAGGTGACGTGTTCCGTAACTTCCACCTTGCTCTTTTCCAGTTGGTTGATCTGGTCATAAATGGCCTTGAGCTTGGCCTTGTCCGTGGCGCGGAAATATTGTCCGCCGGTCTGCTCGGCGATCGACCTGAGGGTTTTCTCGTCGATCTCGACCTTCGCCATGACGGTTCCTCCGGTCGGCGTGCCGTAGATGTCCACGGCGGGGTAGGGGGCCATGCCCTCGGTGCCGACGCCGATGGTGTAGACGCGGATGCCCTGCGCTTTGGCGATCTCGGCCGCCGTCTGGGGCGCGATCTCGCCGCGGTTGTTCACGCCGTCGGTCAGCAGGATGATGACCTTCGACTTGGCTTCGCTCTCGCGCAGGCGGTTTATCGCCGTGGCCAGTCCGTTGCCGATGGCCGTGCCGTCCTCGATCAGTCCGCTGCGGATGCGTGCCAGCAGCGTCTGGAGCGTTCCCTGATCCGTCGTCAGCGGGCTTTGTGTGAAGGCTTCGCCCGCGAAGGCTACCAGTCCGATGCGGTCGCCGTAACGGTCCGCGATGAACGATCCGGCCACCTCCTTGGCCGCCGTGATGCGGTCGGGGCGGAAGTCCCGTGCCAGCATCGAACCCGAAACGTCGATGGCCAGCATGATGTCGATACCCTCGGTGTTCGTGCGCGAAAGACGCTCGACGTCCTGCGGGCGCGCCAGCGCCACGATCAGCAGGGCCAGCGCCGCCAGCCGCAGTACGAACGGCAGATGCCGCAGCCAGTAGCGTACGGTCTTCGGCGCGCGCACGACCCCTTCGACGCTCGAAATCTGGATCGACGCGCCGCCCTGCAGCGTACGCCACACGTAGTAGGCGATCATCGGCACGAGCGCCGACAACAGCCACAGATAATATGGTGATGCGAAATGCATAGTTCCTCTTTTTTACCAGTTTTTCGATCCGCGCACCACGACGCCCTGCTTCTCCTTGAGTTTGTCCTGCGTGCGGTCCTCCTGCGCCTGAATGGCGTCGAGCATCTGCTCCTGCTCCTGCGGCGAAATGCCGGCCGGAACGGGCTGCGGCTCTCCCTGCTGATCGCCTTCCTGCTCCTTGTCGGGCTGCGCGGGGTTCTGCTGCGGGTCGCCCTGCTGCTCCTTGTCGTCGCCCTGCCCCTTGTCGTCCTTCTGTTGGTCGTCTTTCTGCTGATCGCCGTTCTGCCGGTCCTGACCGCCCTGCTGCTCCTTGTTTTGGTCTTGATTCTTGTCGTCGCCGCCGCCACCGCCGCCGTTCTCGTCGTCGTCGATCAGACGCTTGGTGTAGGCGTAGTTGTATTTGGCCTCCTGATCAGAGGGATTCAGCCGCAGCGACTGCTTGTAGCTTTCGAGCGCTTCCTTGTATTTCTGCTGCTTGAACTGCGCGTTTCCGAGGTTGTAGAAGGCTTGGGCGCGCTCGTCGTCCGTGCGCAGCGTATCGGCCGCCGCCTGCCGCATGGTCTGCTCGGCCTTGTCGAACCGTTCGGCCTTGTAGAGCGCGTTTCCGAGGTTGTAACGGGCCTCGAACGATTCGGGTGCGGCCTCCAAAGCCCGCTCGTAACGCTCGATGCTCTTTTCGTAATTGCCCTTGTTGTACTGCCGGTTGCCGCGGCGCACCTCGCTGCGTTCGGGCATGTCCTGCGCCGAAGCGCCGAGGGCGGCAAAGAGAAATACGATATATAGGAGTCTGTACATCTTGTTACGCATTTTGGTTTTGCATCGGGTCCGGTTGCTCCGGCTCCTCCTCTTCGACGACGAGCTTGGTCTCCTCGACGAAATAGAACGCCTTCAGGTAGTCGGCTTCGTTCTGCTCGCCGTCGGGCGTCGCCTTGGCGAACTTCACCAGATCGGCGTCGCGCAGGATCGCCGTAAGGTCCATCCGGGCCTTGTCGGGCAGCTCTTCGCTGCGCATCGCCTCGATGATCTCGTCGGAGGTCATCTCCATGGCGCCCACGCCCCAGCGCGCCGCGATGTAGGTGCGCAGGATGTCCGTCAGTCCCGAATAATACTGCTTGTGCCTGTTGTTCTGCCATAGTTTCTGGTTGTGCAGCGCTTCGAGGGCCTTGATCGCCACCACGTGGGGCGGCTGCGGCGGCGCGGGCTTGAACAGGTCGCCCAGCCCCTTGCCGTAACGGGCCAGAATGCGCTTGAGCGCATAGAGCGCCACCAGCGCCAGCAGCAGGGCCAGCACGCCCCATTTGGCGTATCCGCTGACCTCCGCGAAGCGGAACGGCAGGTTGCGCTGGGGTTTCAGGTCGTAGATCGACTGCGAGGTCGAGTCGATCTGGAACGTGGCCACCTCCAGATAGAGCGAGTCGCGCGCCCGGAGCGTATCGACGATGTTCTTGTCGGCATACAGCACGGCCGGCAGTCCGAGGTTCCACTTGCCCTCCTCGAACGCCGCCAGCGTGTAGCGCTTGCGCAGCCTGAGGTGGCGTCCGTCGCGTTCGAGCGTGTCGATCGGGTGGTCCTTGACCAGTTCGAGGGGACTTCCCTCCTTGTTTTCGAATTCCGGGAACTGCACCACCTGCACCAGATCCTTGTCCACCTCGACCGTCAGGTCGAACCGGTCGCCGATCATGATGCTGTCCGGCTCGATGCGCGCCGTGACCGTCGGTGCGTTCTGCGCCCGGACGGCCGCGCCCGCAAGGAGCAGTGCTATTGCTAAAAGTCGTTTCATCGCTGTTTGAACAGTTTTAACAGTTCGGCCACGTAATCGCCGTCGGTCGAGATCATCGTCGAATCGATGCGGTTGTGCTTGAGCGTCGAGTCGATCTCGGCGCTGCGTCGCTCCCACGTCCGGGCGTAGTGCTCCCGCACGGCCCGCGACGAGGTGTCCACCCATACCTTGCGGCCGCTCTCGGCGTCCTTCAGCTCGACGATGCCCACGTCGGGCAGCTCCGTCTCGCGGGGATCGTATACGCGGATGCCCACCAGATCGTGCTTGCCCCCGGCGATCTTCAGCGCGTCGTCCAGCGCGGCCTTGTCCTTCGACGAATCCATGAAGTCCGAGAGGATGAAGGTCGTGCAGCGTTTCTTGTTGACGTTGGTCAGAAACCGCACCGGCTCCGAAAGCTTCGTGCCGGTCGATTCGGGCCGGAAGCCCACCAGCTCGCGGATGATCATCAGGATGTGGCTGCGCCCCTTCTTCGGGGGGATGAACTTCTCGACCTTGTCCGAGAAGAAGATGCAGCCCACCTTGTCGTTGTTCTGCGCGGCCGAGAAGGCCAGCACGGCGGCGATTTCGGTGATGATGTTCTTCTTCAGGCGGTCCGTCGATCCGAACATGCGCGATGCGGAGACGTCCACCAGAAGCATCATCGTCAGTTCGCGCTCCTCCTCGTAGATTTTGATGTGGGGTTTGCGCGACCGGGCCGTCACGTTCCAGTCGATGTCCCTTACGTCGTCGCCCGCGCGGTACTCCCTGACTTCGGAAAACGACATGCCCCGTCCGCGGAAAGCCGTATGGTACTTTCCGGCGAAGATCTCGTTCGAAAGACCGCGGGTCTTGATCTCGATCTTACGGACGCGTTTCAGAATATCGTTCTCGGTCTGCTGCATCGTTAGGGTACGATTACGTTGTTGAGAATGTCGGTGATGATCTCCTCCGAGGTGATGTTCTCGGCCTCGGCTTCGTACGTCAGGCCTATGCGGTGGCGCAGCACGTCGTGGCATACGGCGCGCACGTCTTCGGGAATGACGTACCCGCGGCGGCGGATGAAGGCGTAGGCGCGTGCGGCCTTGGCCAGCGAGATCGACGCACGGGGCGAACCGCCGTATGCGATCAGGTTCTGGAGCTTCTGGAGGTTGTACTCCGCCGGCTCGCGCGTGGCGAAGATGATGTCGATGATGTATTTCTCGATCTTCTCGTCCATGTAGACGTCCTCCACGACCTTGCGGGCCTTGACGATGTCTTCGGGCGAGATGACCTTGTTGACGGCGGGGAGTCCTCCCCCGGCGAGGTTCATGCGTACGATGTCGCGCTCCTCCTGCTTCTTGGGGTAGGATATTTTGGCTTTGAGCATGAAACGGTCCACCTGCGCTTCGGGCAGCGGGTAGGTTCCCTCCTGCTCCAGCGGGTTCTGCGTGGCCAGCACCAGAAAGGGCTGCGGCAGCGAATAGGTGTTGTCGCCGATGGTCACCTGACGCTCCTGCATGGCCTCCAGCAGTGCCGACTGCACCTTGGCCGGGGAGCGGTTGATTTCGTCCGCCAGCACGAAGTTGGCGAATACGGGGCCTTTCTTGACGACGAACTCCTCGTTCTTCTGCGAGTAGATCAGCGTACCGATCAGGTCGGCCGGCAGTAGGTCGGGGGTGAACTGTATGCGCGAGAAGGCGGCGTCCACGGCCTTCGCCAGCGTAGTGATGGCCAGCGTCTTGGCCAGTCCCGGCACGCCTTCCAGCAGAATATGGCCGTTCGACAGCAGGCCGATCAGCAGCGTGTCTACCAGATGGCTCTGGCCGATGATGACCTTGCCCATTTCCGTACGGAGCGTATCCACGAAGACGCTTTCGCGTTCGATGCGCTCGTTGAGTTCCTTGATGTTGATGACTTCGCTCATTGTTTTATATTGTTGAATTTCATTACCTCTTTTCCGCGCCCTGCATGTCCGGCCCGGCAAATCCGGCCCCGCATACTCTGCCGGCAACCCCGGTTCCGCACATGCTGCCCGACAAACCCGGTCCGCACATTCGGCCTGCATGCTCAGCCCGAAAATCCCGGTCCCGGACTGCGGGCGCAGAGAGCATGTCGCCGTATTGCCGTCGGATTTAGTTTTTTAACGTTTACAATGCAAAGATATTATTTTCTTTGAAAAAAACTTATTCAATTCTTATTAACTTTGCCGTCATGGAATCCAAAGAATCACCTATTTTACAAGGCCTGAACCCCGCTCAGCGCGCCGCCGTGGTGAATTACGACGCCCCGTCGCTCATTATCGCGGGCGCGGGTTCGGGCAAAACGCGGGTGCTGACCTCGCGCATCGCCTATATGATCGAGCAGGGCGTGGCTCCCTTCAACATCCTCGCGCTCACCTTTACCAACAAGGCCGCCGAGCAGATGCGCGAACGCATCGCACAGATGATCCCCGACAACCGCAGCCGCTATATCCGCATGGGAACCTTCCACTCGGTTTTTTCGCGTATCCTGCGCGAGAACGCCGACCGCATCGGTTTCCCCGATTCGTTCACCATCTACGAACCTTCGGACTGCAAGAACCTGCTGAAGACCATCGTCCGCGAGCTGAACCTTCCGGACGAGAAATACAAGCCCAACCTCTTGGCTTCGCGCATATCCTATGCCAAAAACTGTCTGGTGACCCCCGGCGCCTACCTCGCCAATTCGGTCTACGCCGCCGAGGACCGTCAGGCGCAGATTCCCGAATTCGGCAACATCTACAACATCTATTGCCAGCGCTGCAAGCGCAACGGCGCGATGGATTTCGACGACCTGCTGCTGCAGACCAACATCCTGCTGCGCGACGCTCCCGACGTGCTGGCGCGCTATCAGGAGCAGTTCAAATATATTCTGGTGGACGAGTATCAGGACACCAACTACGCCCAGTACGTCATCATCCGCCGTCTCTCGCAGCTGCATTCGAAGGTCTGCGTCGTGGGCGACGACGCGCAGTCGATCTACTCCTTCCGCGGGGCCAAGATCGAGAATATCCTCTCGTTCCAGAAGGATTTTCCCGACGCCATGGTCTTCAAGCTGGAGCAGAACTACCGCTCGACCCGCACCATCGTCGATGCGGCCAACTCGGTGATCGTCCGCAACTCCAAACGCATGGAGAAACACTGCTTCTCGGAGGGCGACAAGGGCGAGCCGATCCGCATCCTCAAAGCCTATACCGACCGCGAGGAGGCTGAAATGGTCGTCTCCGACCTGCGCGACAAGATCCGCCAGACGGGCGACGAGTGGTCCGAGGCGGTGATTCTCTACCGCACCAACAGCCAGTCGGCCGTGCTGGAGGACAACCTCCGCCGCCGGGGCGTTCCCTACCGCATCTACAAGGGCAGTTCGTTCTACGACCACAAGGAGGTCAAGGACATGCTGGCCTATATCCGGCTGGTGATCAATCCGCGCGACGACGAGGCGTTCAAACGCATCGTCAACTATCCCGCGCGCGGCATCGGCGACACGACCGTCCAGCGCATCGCCGAGCTGGCCGCCGGGCGCGGCGTCTCGATGTGGGAGGCGGTCGATACGCTGGTCGCCGAACCCGCCGCCGATCCCGTGCAGAAGACCATCGCCCGCAAGGTGTCGGATTTCGTCGCCATGATCCGCGGCCTGTCTCTGGCCCGCAACGAAAAGAGCCTTTACGACTTCGGTCTGGAGATTGCCACCCGTTCGGGCATCATCGCCGCCTACCGCACCGAGAATACCCCTGAGGCGACCTCGGCGCTGGACAATATCGAGGAGCTGCTCAACTCGATGCAGCTCTTCAAGGAGCAGCGCGACGCCGAGATCCGCAGCGGCGAACGGCAGGAGGACGAGGAGGCGACCATCGACGAGTGGCTGCAGAACGTCATGCTGATGACCGACATGGACAAGGACGATCCTGAGGACCGCAACAAGGTGACGCTCATGACCGTCCATTCGGCCAAGGGGCTCGAATACAAATACGTCTATATCGTCGGTCTGGAAGAGAACCTTTTCCCCTCGCAGCGGGCCGCCGAGTCGCCCGACGGCATCGAGGAGGAGCGCCGCCTGTTCTATGTGGCCCTGACGCGCGCCAAGGTCGAGGCGACGATCTCCTATGCCGAGATGCGCTTCAAGTGGGGCAATATGGAGTTCTCGCGTCCGAGCTGTTTCCTGCGCGAGATCGACCCCAAATATGTCCGCGCCGACTTCGACGCCGGCGAGGAGCGTCCGCGCCGCCCGCAGGACGGCGCAGGCCCCTCGGCCATCGACGAACTGCGCCGCCGCTTCGACTACCGCTTCCAGCAGAAACGGCAGGCCGACCGTGCGGGCGGCAATAACGGCGGCCAGCAGGGCGGCTTCGGCGGCCGGGGCAGCAGTTTCGGCGGGCGTTCTGCCGACGACCAGTCCGGTCCCGCCCGGCGCTTCGCCCGCGCCGCGGCTCCGCAGGGCGCGCGCCCTGCGGGCAGACCCGATCCGGCCCTCGTCCAGACACCGCGCCCCTCGACCGACGGCATGCGCCGCGTGGGCGTGCGGCAGGCGGTCGACGGCGGCGTGCCCGTAGGGCCGTCGATGCCCGTCAGCGGCGACTACACCGTGGGCCAGCGCGTCGAACATCCCAAATTCGGCGTCGGCATCGTCCAGCGCATCGAGACCCTCGCCACCGACCACAAACTGGTCGTGGCCTTCGACAGCGTGGGCGAGAAAACCCTGCTGGCCAAATTCGCCAAGCTGACCAAACTGTAGAGATGATGGAAACTTCCCCCCCCCTCATTTCAGTCTGCATGACCACCTATAACCACGCGCCCTACCTGCGTCAGGCCATCGAGAGCGTGCTCTCCCAGCAGACCTCGTTCGGCGTCGAACTGGTGCTGGGCGAGGATTGCAGTACGGACGGCACGGCGGAGCTCTGCCGCGAATACGCCGCGAAATACCCCGGCCGCGTGCGGCTGGTGACGGGCGGCCGCAACGTCGGCTGGCGGGCCAACTACCGCCGTACGTTCGACGCCTGCCGCGGGAAATACGTGGCCTACTGCGACGGAGACGACTGGTGGACCGACCCCTGCAAGCTGCAGATGCAGGCCGATCTGATGGAGTCCGATCCCGGTTGCGGCATGTGTTATACGGGCGCCGACGAATACTGGCAGGCGGAAGGGACCCTGAAATCCGATCCCGACCGGCACTATACCGATTTCGAGCAGATGCTGCTCGGCATTTCGGTCCCCAACTGCACGGCGCTGGCCCGCCGTGAGCTGATCGCGGCCTACTATGCCGAGATCCGCCCTGAGGAGCATCCCGAATGGCTGACCGACGACTGGCCCATGTGGCTGTGGTTCGCCTGCCGTTCCCGAATACGCTTCATAGACCGCGTGACGGCCGTGCACCGGCGCATGGTCGGGAGCGTGAGCCACGGAGATTCCTACAGGGGACGCCTTGCGAGCCGCGATTCGGCGATGGAGACCAGCCTCTGGTTCGACGAACGCTTCACGGCTTCGCGCAACCGCTTCCGCATTCTGCGCCGCCGTCATGTGGTGGGACTCTGGCTGCTCTCGTGGAAAGGGGCGGGAGTCGGCGAATACCTCGCGCGCTGGTGGGCCGATCTGCGGCGGACGCCGCGGCTCGTCTTCTGCCCGGAGGGGGCTATTTTTCTGGTGAAGAAAATTCTTTTTCGACGTAAAAAACAGCATTTATGACGACCAAACAACGTTACGACGGCGTAATCGCATGGTTCTCGGAGCATATGCCCGTGGCCGAGAGCGAACTGCACTACACCGACCCCTACCAGCTGCTGGTGGCGGTGATCCTTTCGGCGCAGTGCACCGACAAACGGGTCAACATGACCACTCCCGCGCTGTTCGAGGCGTTTCCCACGCCCTTCGATATGGCCGCGGCCACGGCCGAGGATATTTACCCCTATATCAAGAGCATCTCCTATCCCAACAACAAGGCCCGCAACCTCGCGGGCATGGCCCGCATGCTCTGTTCGGAGTTCGGCGGCGAGGTGCCGAGCGATCTGCAGCAGATGCAGCGCCTGCCGGGCGTGGGCCGCAAGACGGCCAACGTGCTGGGCGCGGTGTTGTGGCAGAAGGAGGTGATGCCGGTCGATACGCACGTCTTCCGCGTCTCGAACCGCATCGGCCTGACAACCAACTCCAAAACGCCCCTTCAGACCGAGTTGACGCTCGAAAAGAACATCCCGCCGCATCTGCTGCCGGTGGCCCATCACTGGCTCATTCTCCACGGCCGCTATGTCTGCACGGCCCGCGCCCCGAAGTGCGGCGAGTGCGGCATCGCCGTGTGGTGCCGCAAATACGCCGCCGACCATAAGGCCCCGAAGGGCTGAACCACCGACCGAAAACCCTAAAAACTTCAACGATATGACAAAAAACCTCTTCCGTATTCTGTTGTTCCTGCTGCTGCCCCTCGCCGGGCAGGCCAAAGACGCCGATTCGCTGCGCGTGCTCTGGGTCGGCAACAGCTATACCTATTACAACGACATGCCGGCCATCGTGCAGCAGATCGCCGCGACGCAGAAGGTGAAGGTCTCCTGCACGCACTTCCTCAAAGGCGGCGAACGCTTCTCCGGCCACCTGACGAACCAGAAACTGCTGAAGGCGCTGGCTGCCGGCGGCTGGGACTACGTCGTCCTGCAGGAGCAAAGCTCCGCGCCCGCCATGCCGACGCGGCAGGTCGCCCGCGAGGTCTATCCGCAGGCCCGCACGCTCGACAGCCTCGTGCATGCGGGTTCACCCGACGCCCGTGTGATCTTCTACATGACGTGGGGCCACAAGAACGGCAACCGCTTCCCGATTCCGGAATATCCGCCCATCAACCGCTACGAGACCATGCAGGAGCGGCTGATTACGAGCTACCTCGAAATGGCCTATGACAACGACGCGTGGTGCGCCCCTGTTGGCATGGCGTGGCGCCGCGTGCGGGCCGAACGTCCCGACTGCGTGCTCTATGCGCAGGATTGTTTCCACCCCGCGCTGCCGGGCAGCTACCTCGCGGCCAACGTGATCTTCACGACCATCTACGGCAAACCCTACCAGACCGATTGCACGATGGGTCTTCCGCCCGAACAGGCCGAATACCTCCAGCGCGTAGCCCAGCAAACGGTCCTCGAAAACCGGACGCTGCTCAATCTCGAATAATCCGGCGGCCAGATTCGACGGCCGAACCCGAATAAGACGACAACGGCGGAGCATTCGGCTCCGCCGTTGTCGTTTATAAGTCGTCCGGTCTCTTTCGCTTCGGTTTTCCGTCCTTCCGGCGGCATCCGTCCTTTTGCGCTTTTCTGTTTCCCTCCGGTCCCCGCTTTCCCGGCTGCGGCTGGTTTCCCGCTTTTCTTCCGTCCGGTTTCCGGTTTCCGTTTATCGGGGTCTTCGTTCTGCCGCCTGCGCCCGGTTACCCGTTCTTCCATTCGTGTCCGGTTTTTTGCGCTTTTCTGTTTCCCTCCGGTCCCCGCTTTCCCGGCCGCAGCCGCTTTTCCGTTTTTCTCCCGTCTCGGTTTTCCGCTCTTCCGCCTGCCCGTTTTTCCCGCTCTGTTAGCCTGTTCTCTGTTTTCCCGGCTTTTCGTTCTGCGTCCGGCGACTACCGCTCGCTCAGGAGGAGCCAGCGCATCGTCTTTTCGTCGATCAGCCCGATCAGCTCCGCGATGCGCTGCGACTGGGCCGTCAGTTCGTCCACTCCGAGCGAACCCGACGAAAGCGACTCCTCCAGCGCCGCTTTTTCGGCTTCCAGCGCCGGAATCTCCCGCTCCAGCGCCTCCAGCTCGCGCTTTTCGTTGTACGAGAGCCTGCGCGGCGCCGTCTCCGCCGCCTGCGTCCGCACCGCCTGCGGTTTGGGCCGCGCCTGCGCCTCCTGCGCGTGGCGTGCGGCTTCGTATTCGCGTTTCCACGCCACGTATTCCGAGTAGGTGCCCGTGAAATCCTTGATCTCGCCTCCGCCGCAGAAGACCAGCAGGTGGTCGGCCACCTTGTCTACGAAATAGCGGTCGTGCGACACTACGATCACACACCCCTTGAATGCGCGCAGGTACTCCTCCAGAATGCCGAGCGTCACGATGTCCAGATCGTTCGTCGGCTCGTCCAGAATCAGGAAATTGGGGTTGCGCATCAGCACCGTGCAGAGATACAGCCGCCGCCGTTCGCCGCCGCTGAGCCGCGCCACGAAGCTGTACTGTGTTTCGGGCGTGAAGAGGAAGTGCTGCAGGAACTGCGACGCGCTCATGCGCCGTCCGTCGCCCAAGTCGATCTGCTCGGCGATTTCGGTCACCACGTCGATCACCCGCTTCCCCTCGTCGAACTCCAGCCCCTGCTGGCTGTAATAGCCGAAGCGGACCGTCTCGCCGACCTCGATCGTCCCGCTGTCAGGGCGTTCGATCCCCGTCAGCAGTTTGAGGAACGTCGATTTCCCGCAGCCGTTGTCGCCCACGATCCCCAGTTTCTCGTAGCGGGTGAAGTTGTAGTTGAATTTGTCGAGGAGCACCAGCTCGCCGAACCGTTTGCCGACCTCCTTGGCTTCGAATATCTTGGTCCCGATCCGCGACGCCTTGACGTCGAGCCGCACTTCGCCGCGGCTGCGCGTCGATTGCAGGCGCGCTTCCAGCTCGTGAAAGGCGTCGATGCGCGACCGGGCCTTCGTCGCCCGCGCCTGCGGCTGGCGGCGCATCCACTCCAGCTCGCGGCGGTAGAGATTCGTCTCGCTCTCCCGCCGGGCCGCCTGCGCCGTCTCGCGCTCCTGCTTCTTCTCCAGATAATAGGAGTAGTTGCCCGCGTAGTGGTATAGCTGCCGGTCCTCGATTTCGAGGATGTCGCTGCACACCTTGTCCAGAAAGTAGCGGTCGTGCGTCACCATCAGCAGCCCCGCGCCGCTTGCCGTGAGATACTCTTCGAGCCACTCGGTCATATCGGTGTCGAGGTGGTTGGTCGGCTCGTCGAGGATCAGCAGGTCCGACTCGCTTATCAGCACGTTGGCCAGCGCCACGCGCTTGAGCTGTCCGCCCGAAAGGGTCCCGACCCGCTGTCCGAAGTCGCGGATCTTCAGCCGCGACAGAATCCGCTTGGCCCGCTGTTCATAGTCCCACGCTTCGAGCGCGTCCATGCGGGCCATCGCCTCCTGCAATCCTTCGCCCGACGGCTCTTCGATCGCCCGTTCGTATTCGGCGATGGCCTTCAGCGCCGGATTTTCCGAGTGGAAGCAGGCCTCCAGCACCGTCATCTCCGCCGGATAGACCGGACTCTGTTCGAGGTAGGCGATCCTCAGATCGCGGCGGGGTACGACCTCCCCGCCGTCGTGATCCTCTCGTCCCGCTATGATGTTCAGGAGCGTGGTTTTCCCGGTGCCGTTCTTGGCGACGAGGGCCACGCGCCGCCCGTCCTCGATCGCAAACGATATATTTTCGAAGAGTACCAGATCGCCGAACGATTTGGTCAGGTTCTCCACCTGAAGACAACAAGCCATAATGCGTTTTTTTTGTGTATGCAAAGCTACGCAAAAATACCGAACCGACAACCGCCGCCCCGAAACCGGATCGCCGGCCGCCGGCTTTCCGGAGTATGGAAACGTGCTATTTCGGTACGTTCCCGCGGTCGCGGTTGCATATCTCTTCTTTTTTTGTATCTTTGCAAAGATCATTTAGCGAAACAGAGCCGAAATGGAGTTATCGAAAGAGCGTCTCGAACGCCTGCGGGAACTGCTTGCCCCCGCCCATCAGCAGATCGTGATCGTGTCGCACACCAATCCCGACGGCGACGCCGTGGGATCGTCGCTGGCATGGGCCGAGGCGCTGCGGTCGATGGGACATGAGGTGACGTGCGTCGTTCCGAACAAATACCCCTATTTTCTCGACTGGATGCAGGGCATCGAGGAGGTCGTGGTCTTCAAGAACGACACCGAAGGCCGCGCCGCCCGCGCCATCGCCGATGCGGACATCCTCTTCTGTCTCGATTTCAACGCCGTTTCGCGGCTCGAAATCCTCAGCGAGACCATCGGTGCCAATACGACGGCCCGCCGCGTGCTGATCGACCACCACCTTTCGCCCGACGAGGGTTTCGACCTTTCGTTCTCGCATCCCGATTCGTCGAGCACCTGCTTTCTGGTCTACTCCATCGTCGAAGCGCTGTTCGGCGCGCAGGCCGTTACGCGCCGCATGGCCGAAGCGCTCTATGTGGGCATCATGACCGACACGGGCAATTTCGCCTATTCGTTCCTCACGCCTGAGCTGTTCCGCGCCGTGGCCGTGCTGGTCGGGACGGGCATCAGCATTCCCGACATTCACAACAACGTCTACAACGCCTATACCGAGGGCCGCGCCCGGCTGTTCGGCTATGCCATCAACCGCAAGATGGAGATTATTCAGGACGGCACGGTGGCCTACATGTCGCTGCTGGAGAACGAGATGCGCCGCTTCCAGTTCCAGCAGGGGGACAGCGAGGGTTTCGTGAACTACGCCCTGACGGTCAAGAAGATGAAGATGTCGGCCATGTTTCTGGCTCACCGCAAGTTCATCCGCGTCAGCTTGCGTTCGCGCGGAGATGTCGACGTCAATCTCTTCGCCCGCAAGTACTTCAGCGGCGGCGGCCATAAGAACGCCGCCGGAGGTAAATCGTTCGTTTCGATGCAGGAGACTATCGCACACTATATCAAGTCGGTAAAGGAATTCGCTGACGAGGGCCATCTCGGCTGATCCGCCGGAGCGGCCGCGCTGCGGCGGTTTCCGGCAGTTCTCTGCGGCCGGATTTCCGGTTGTCAATGGTTTCGGCAGATCGGTTTCGGCTGTCAATCGTCTTGCGGCGACTTTGCCCGTCCGGTTTCCGGTGGTCTGCCGCCTTGTGGCGGTTTCCGGCGGTCAATCGTTTTGCTGCGGTTTCCGCCTGCTCGATTCCGCCGCCCGGTTTCCGGCTGTCAACTGTCTTGCGGCGGTTTCTGCACCGGATTTTTGGCTGCCGATCGCCTTTGCAGCGACTTTGCCCGTCCGGTTTCCGGTGGTCTGCCGCCTTGTGGCGGTTTCCGGCGATCAATCGTTTTGCTGCGGTTTCCGCCTGCTCGATTCTGCCGCCCGGTTTCCGGCTGTCAACTGTCTTGCGGCGGTTTCTGCACCGGATTTTTGGCTGCCGATCGCCTTTGTAGCGACTTTTGCCCGTCCGATTCCGGCTGCATGGCTTCCGGGGCCTGCCGTATCGCTTCTGCCGGGCAGCAGCGACCCCTGCGGTTCTGGTGCGCTCGCGGCAGCCGCCTGCGGTTCCCGGTTTTCGGGCCGTCGTGCACCCGAATTCCGGCCGTGAATTCCGCCGGTTGCCGCAAAAGATGCTGTCTCATTAATTTGGAACGTTATGGACGATTTCCGACTCAAAGTCTTCATTACGGCGGCCCGGACGCTCAGCTTCACCCGGACGGCCGAACGGCTTTTCATCTCGCAGCCCGCCGTCAGCAAACACATCGGCGAGTTGGAATCCCAATATAAGGTACAGCTTTTCATGCGCCGCGGCAGCCGTCTCGAACTGACCGGGGCCGGAGAGACCCTGCTCGCCTGCGCCGAACGGCTGGCCGACGACTACCGCTGCATGCAGTACGAAATGAGTCTCTGCGCCGACGCTCCCGTGGGCGAATTGCGGCTGGGGGCCAGCACGACCATCGCCCAATACCTCCTGCCGCCGATTCTGGCCAGATTTACGACGCGCTTTCCGGGCGTTCGGGTCGCGATGATGTCGGGCAACAGCGATCAGGTCGAGCAGGCGCTCGGCGGGCACGGCATCGACTTGGGAATGGTCGAGAGCCTGAGCCGCCGTCAGGGGCTGCACTATACGGTTTTCGCTCCCGACGAGCTGGTGCTGGTGGCCCGCACGGGCGGTCCCTATTCGCGGACCGAGTCGATAACGGCCGATGAGCTGCGCGAAATTCCGCTCGTGTTGCGCGAGGGCGGATCGGGAACGCTCGAAGTCATCAAGGCGGCGCTGGGACGCGCGGGCATCCGCATTCCGCAGCTCAACGTGGTCATGCGGCTGGGCTCGACCGAGGGGATCAAGGCTTTCGTCCGCAACAGCGACGCCATGGCCATCGTTTCGGTGATCTCGGTCGTGGACGAGCTGCGCAGCGGCGTGCTGCGGATCATCGACCTCGAAGACCTTCCCCTGCGGCGCGATTTCGCGTTCGTGCACGTCGAAGCCGAGCCGTCGGCTCTCGTCCGGCAGTTCATCGAGTTCGCAAGGGCCGACCGTTGACCGGGCGGGCTTTCTGGCGCAGCCTCGACGAGCGTATTTGCCGTGATTCCTTCGCCGTTTCTGCTCTCATTTCTGCCGCGTTTCCGCAGCCGCCGTTTCTGCCGCCGTTCCCGCCGTGCTCGCGTTGCGGTTCCGGGCTTCGTTTCCTCCCTTCTTTGTGCCGCCGCTTCCGGAGACGATCCGCCCGTTTGCTCTTCAGTATAACTTTTTGTTATGGTATATAATGATTTCTTGTTTTATATTCCGCTAAAAGATGCGACCTTTGCCGGCGGAATAAAGAAAAAGTTATAGTGACCATTAAAAAAATACAAGCATATGCTGGAAAAAGGTAACAGGGCGAACACCCTGCACGGAATTCTGCTGATCGCGCTGTTTTCGTTCGCGGCCTTCTACATCGCCGGCTTTCCCATCGTAAAAAGATTGTCGTTCAGTCCGCTGATCGTGGGCATCGTGCTGGGTATGCTCTACGCCAACAGCCTTCGCAACAAACTGCCCGAAACGTGGGTCCCCGGCATCAAGTTCTGCACCAAGCAGCTGCTGCGCTGGGGCATCGTCCTGTACGGATTCCGCCTGACGCTGACCGAAGTGGCGGCTGTCGGCATTCCGGCCGTCGCCGTCGATCTGGTCATCGTGACGGTCACCATTTTCGGGGGAGTCCTGCTGGGCCGTCTCTTGAAGATCGACCGCGATACGGCGCTGATGACCTCGACGGGCAGCGCCATCTGCGGCGCGGCGGCCGTGCTGGGCGCCGAACCGGTCGTGAAGTGCGAGGGTTACAAGACCGCCATCGCCGTCTCCACGGTCGTGATTTTCGGAACCCTCTCGATGTTCCTCTATCCGCTGATGTTCCGGATGGGGCTGCTCGGTGGACTTACGGACACGGGCGTGGCCGTCTACACGGGCAGTACGCTGCATGAAGTGGCCCATGTGGCCGGAGCCGGCAATGCGATGGACCCGACCGATGCGCTGGGAATCGCGGGGACGGCCACGATTACCAAGATGATCCGCGTGATGATGCTCGCGCCGGTGCTGGTCGTCATGGGCTTCGTGCTGGGCCGCCGGAAGAGTTCCGGAGCCTGCAGGGAGAAGAGCAAGATCGCCGTGCCGTGGTTCGCCTTCGGATTTATCGGGATCATCTGCCTCAATTCGCTGCTGCAATACCTGTTCGGCGTGGAGAGCGTCCGCGAGATTCCGCTCAACGGAGCGATCGAATACGCCGATACCTTCCTGCTGACGATGGCCATGACGGCGCTGGGCACCGAGACGAGTATCGACAAGTTCCGGCAGGCCGGGGCGAAGCCCTTCGTCTTGGCGGGCCTGCTGTATGTCTGGCTGGTGGCGGGCGGTTATTTCGTCACCAAATATCTGGTCGGAATCTTGTAAACAGAGCTGCCCGGAGTCTCCGCTTTACGGTAATTTCGGCAGCGTGGGGGCTTCGTGCTCCGAATAGCCGAGCACCGTCTCCCGTACGAAGTCCGCGAAGCCGCGGGCTTCGTCGTATGTAAGGGGGCCGGGATAGCTCATCAGGATCAGCTGATGGGGCGTGAAGGGTTTGCGGAACGAAGGGTGGATGTACTCGTAGGGGTTGGCGACGAAGCCCAGCCGTTCGTAGAAATGACGGCGGCGGATCGAGATGTCGTCCACCGGCGGGTCGATCTCCAGAATGACGCGGCCGACCTTCCGGCAGAAGGCCGTGAGCGCCTGCGAACCCATGTTCCGACCGCGCAGGGCGGGCGAAACGGCGAGATGCTCGACGTAGCGGTACGCTCCGGCGTTCCAGTGGAACAGAATGCCGATGAACTCTTCGCCGCGCCAGATGCCGTCGGCTTCGAAGCGCGGATCGCCGAACGCCCGGTCGTACCCTTGCGCGTTCCAGCGTTCGCAGCGGGGGAATGACTGTTCGTAAAGGTCCCACGCTTCGGCCCAGCCTTTGTCCGAACGGGATTCGAAAGGTATGAATTGCAGCTCCTGTGTCATTGTCGTCGTAATTTTGCGCAAGATAGTGTAAATTCCGCGCATTGCCAACTCCTGCGGCTCTCCTGCGGCTCTCCTGCGGCTCTCTGCGGCTCTCCGCGGCTCTCTGCGGGCGTTCCGGACGGCCGGGACGACGAAAAAGGGACGCCCGGTCCGGACATCCCTTCCGGCGCCTTCCGGCGCGAACTTTTTATTTCCTTTATTCTTCGGTTTTTCCGCCGGTTACCTCGTCCGGAATGCCGTCGCAGCGCACGAAGACCTGTACGTCCGAGCGGTCGTCCTTGGCCGTCCAGACCATCGAGGTCTCGGTGAAGTCGGTCACGATGTAGCGGTGCGCCCAGTCGCCTGCGCCGTAGTCGTAGCTGCCGCGGATGACCGCACCCAGCTCCGCGTCGTTGTCGATGACGAAGCGGCCCGTCAGCTTGCGGGTGCCGAAGCTGTCGAGGTTCTGGTACATGACGTACTTGGCGTCCTTGCGGATGAATTCGATGTAGACGAAGCTGCCTTCGGCGAGCGGCGCGCCGTTCCATTCGGCCAGCTGCCACGTACCCGCGATGTTGTTGTTGGTCACCTCCAACGGAGTTACGTACATGTCGTCGTCGCAGGCGCCCAGCAGCGCGAGGGCCGACAAAAGGGCCGCAAATCTCAAAAATCTTTTCATATGACTTGTTTTTATCCTGTTTCTTATTCTGTTTCTTATTCTGTTTCCCCGAACTCGATCCACAGCATGCGCTGACTCGGCGGCACGTCCGGTCCCCCGACCGGCAGGGGAGTCCGCCGGAGCGGCTGCGGGGCTTTGGCCGGGTCGAAGCGGACGACCAGATCGCCTTTTGCGCCGGGTGCCAGCGTCGCCGGTTCGCAGGCGAAGCTCAGGCCGGTCGCCGCGAACCCCTCGTCGCAGAGCGGGGTCAGCGGTTTGTCGCCCGCATTCAGGCACTCGATACGCTCGCTCTGCACCTTGTCGGTGCGGCCGAAGCGGACGGTCCGCTGCTTGAGCCGCAGCGCGCCCATCGCATGGGGATAGTCGTCGTCCGTGCGCACCGAGGCCGTGACTGCGCCCCGGAGGCTGAGGATCGCTGTAGGCTCCTTGTCCGAGAGCTGGGTGTAGACGAAAATCCGCCGGTCGAAAACCCCCGGATGTCCCTTGGGGCGGTAGGTCACTGTCACGGCGCCTTCGCCGCCCGGTGCGACGGGCTTTTTGTCCCAGCTCGCCGCGGCGCAGCCGCAGGTGGTCTGCACGCGGGTGACGACCAGCGGCTTGCCGCCCGTATTCCGCCACCGGAAGGTGTAGACCGGCGGAACGTCGTCCTCGCCGATATGCCCGGCGTCGATCAGCGTGCGTTCGAAACGCATCGCTTCAGCTCCTCCCGCGGCCGTGGCCGGGTGGGCCAGACTGTCGAGTTTGGCGCGCGGGACGATGCGGATCTGGGCGCGGAGCGGCGGGGCGGAGAGAGCCGCCCACAACGCTCCGCAGCAGAGAAGCATGCGTGTTATCGTCGCTGTTTTGCGCATCGTTGCGGGTTTAGAGCCAGCCGTTGCCGTTCGCGACCTTGCGCACCGTGATGTTGAAGGTGTGCGTCTCGTTGCCGCTCGACGTGATGCTGGCCTTGGTCGTGCCGCTCCTGAGTCCCTTGACCGTCAGTTTCCTGCCCTCGACGGAGGCCGTTGCGACCGTCGTGTCGGAGATCGAGACCGTATAGGTCATGGTCTCGCCGCCGAGGAAATAGTTGGCCGGGATGGCCGTCACTTCGCCGCCGAGGTTGATGTAGAGGTTGGGGAACGACACCTGCGTGCCGTTGCCGGCAACGGCGTTGAGCAGTTTGGCGGCGTTCACCTGACCGACGCCCATCTCTCCGCGGTAGTTGGATTTGTTGAGCTGCATGGGCTGGTTCAGACCCACGTCGGCGACGTAGCGGTAGTAGAGTTTCATGCCGCTCATGTAGTCGTCGATCGGCGTGGTGGTCTCATAAAGCAGGGCCTTGAATTCGTCGGCCGTGAAGTGGCGGCGCAGTTTTGCCGCGTACGACAGTCCCAGCGCCGCGACGCCCGAAACGTGGGGGCAGGCCATTGAGGTGCCCTCCATGTATCCGTAGCCGCTTTCGCTGACGTTGTAGGGCAGCGTCGAGAGGACGCAACCGATCTCGCCGCGCTTGTGGTCGTCGTCGAAGTATTCGTAATAGTAGTCCTGATCGCCGCCCGGAGCCGCTATCGTGGTGCCCGGACCGTAATTGGTGTAGACGGCGGGGGTGTAGTCGGCGGCCGTTGCGGAGACGGAGATGCAGAAGTCGGCGGCGCCGGGGAATCCGGCCATGGGGGCGGTTTCGTTGCCGCCGGCGAAGATCGCCAGACCGCCCTCGATCGGACCGTTGGGCGAGCCTGCGTTATGTATGAAGTACTCCAGCGCCTCCTTTTCGAGCGGCATGCTTTTCTCCCACTCTTCCTGTGTCTTGAAGCCCGGCTCGCCCCATTCGTAGCTGTTGGCCAGTCCCGAAACGTAGCCCCAGCTGCACTGCAGGATCACGGCGCCGTTGTCGGCGGCGTATTTGATCGCCTTGACCGTGGCCAGCGCGTTGCTGGCCGTGCTGCCCGAAAAAATCTGGCACGACATGATCTTCGCGCCGGGGATGCTGCCCCGGCCGCCGGCGATCGAGCTGATGCCGATGCCGTTGTCGTTCTGCGCGGCGATTACGCCCGCCACATGCGTGCCGTGGCCGGTGTCGTTGACGTCGTCCCATGAGATGACGCCCGTGTTCTTGACGAAGTTGTAGCCGTAGACGTCGCCCTGATAGCCGTTGCCGTCGTTATCCTCGTGCGAGCGGTAGATTTCGTTCTCGTTGACCCACATGTTGTTCTTCAGGTCGGGGTGCTCGATCATCACGCCCTCGTCGAGGACGGCCACGACGATCGACTCGTCGCCCGTCGAGAGTTCCCACGCCTGCTCGCACTGCACGTCGGCGTCCACGATGGATTTCTCGCCGAACATGTTGCCGCGGTTCACGAGGTGCCACTGCTGCGGAAGCAGCAGGTCGTCGAAGGGATAGGCCGAGGCTTCGCCCGTCCGGGTCGCGCGCTGGTGCTGGATGGCTTCGAGCGTCTTGCGGGAGAGGGGCATCGCCTTTTTCCCGGCGTTGTAGGCGCGGTGGATGGTGCGGTTGAAGCTGACGTGCTGCACTTCGCCCAGCGCCGAGAGTTTCTCGGCGACCTCGGCGGCGGTGAACTCCTCGCCGAAGCGGACCACGTACCACAGGTGCAGTTCCGATTCGCGGGTGCGCTCCTCGTTGCGCGGGTCCACGGGGAAGACGCGCTCGATCTCATAACCGCCGACGATGTCCAGAATCTCATCGACGGAGAGAATGCCCGAACGGGTCGCGGGGCCGCCGCTGCGGGTGATGCCCGCCCGGTCGAGTATGTCGCTTACGTAAGGTGCGAATTTCACCAGCACCTCCCCCGATTGGTATTCGGCCGGGACGTCCGGGCCCGGAGCCGGCTCCGGGGCGGACAGCTCCTCTTTGGTACATGCGGTAAATGCCAGTAAAGCGGTGGCAAGAATGCCGTATAGATAGTTTTTCATCGTCATAATTATTTGGTCGTCTCCTCCTCTTCTTCTTCCGTGCCGGGATCTTTCTTGTATCCCTCGTAGAATTCGTAGTAGTAGTTCATGTTGGCGGGTTCGTTGGTGAATCCTGCCAGCGTGCCGGTCGCATCCTTGCCCTCCTGCGTGAACACCAGCACGCTGGGCACCCACCAGTCGAGCGCCGGGTGGTAGAGCAGCCAGTCGGGCAGTTCGCCGGTCAGGCGGTTGAGGTTGATGGCGAACCGCTTGGTGTGCGGCATCACCTTCGGGGTGCCGATCAGCGCGCGGGGCAGCGTGTCGGCGTCAATGATGTCCTGTTCGGTGTATTTTTCCCAGTCGTCCATCTTGGGCAGCGGTCCCTGCAGGTAGTTGACCGAAAGCACCAGCGTGTCGAGGTCCCATTCGATCAGGCGGCGCGGGAATCCCTGTTCTTCGACAAGGCCGCCGTAGTTGGTTTCGATGGTGTTGCTCAGGTCATAGATGTTCTTGCGCGTGTTGGCGCCCATGTTCAGCGTCCGGAGCTTCGGGAAGTTCGTCGGGTTGATCTCTTCGGGAACCTTCTGGAAGTTGTTGCTGCTCAGGTCGAGGTATTCGAGATTCTTGAGCGCCGTGAAGTTCTTGTCCAGCGATACCAGACCGTAGGCCGAGATGGTGAGCCGGCGCAGCTGCGTGAGCTTGGTGATGTACTCGCCGGTGGTGAGGTCCTTGAGGAAGGCGTTGACGTTGCTGTAGAAGCTCAGCTCGTCGGCGGCCGTCAGGTACTGCACCTCGAAAGGCAGCTCCTCTTTGGTGTTGAACATGAAGAACCGGGCGTATTTCACGCGGCCCTTCTTTTCGGGCGTGTACCCCTCCATGCCCTCTTCCCAGAGGATCACGTTGTCCCAGTTGTCCATGCGTTCGCCGTTTTCCCAGCTTGCGATGGTTTCGAGCGTACGGGCGATGGCCAGCAGGGCGATCGAGTCGCCGCCGCGGGTGTTCTCCTCGATCGGTTCGGCGGCCTGTTGCGTGACCACGAGGTTGTCGTGCCGTGCGAGTTCGACCTCCTTTTTGGAGGTGAAGGTGACGTCGGCGATGCGGGGGTTGGGCTGCGAATTGATGTTCCAGTTGAAGCGCACGGTCACTTCGCGCGGGCGGATGCCGCGGTCGAATTCGACCGCCGGCTTCTCGAACTTGAGCCAGTTTTCGGCCGATTCGGGAACCTTGACGTAGAAATCCACGTTGGTCTTTATCTTGACGTCGAAGTGGCGCATGCCGTACGCCGCGTAGTTGGCGACGGTGACCTCCTTGTCGTCGATGCCGATGAGGTAGTCGAAGCCTTTCTGCGAGACGGCGATCTCCTTTTTGACCCAAGTGTTCTGCTCCATGATGCGGATTACGCCGCGGCGGGGCTGGTCGGTCAGGGCCGAGTCGATGAGTACGCGGCATTCGGTCGTGCCGCGGCCGTTGGCGGGCGAGACGGTGATCCACGGTTCGTCGGTGGTGGCGACCCACTCTTTCTCCGCCGACACCCTGACGGTGTGGGTTCCTCCCGTGGCGGGGGCTTCGATGGCGTCGCTGTCGGTGCCGAATCCGACGGTCTTGGCGGCGTCGGAGCAGCCGCACAATGCGATCGAGCAGAGGATAACCGGTATGTAATTCGTTATTTTCATTGTCATTTCTCCTTAGTGGTTATTCGAGCATTTTATCGCAGTTCAGGATATTCTGGGTCTTGTCGTAAATCAGGTTGTAGGCGCCCTGCTGCCAGTAGTAGCAGATCGCCGAGGCATCGAACGTGATGTTGGGGTTATCGCTGATGTCGAGGTGGTAGATCAGGTGGGAGATCGTGTCGTCGATCTTGCGCAGGTCGTTCGAGCCGATGTAGAATCCGCGCAGGCCGGTGTGCTGGTAGAGTCCCGTGGGCCATTCGCGCAGGCAGCGGTTGCCCTGAGCGTCGCGCTGGCCGCGGATGGCGTAGACCGTCAGGCCCGCGCAGTTGAGCGGCGACCACGGGAACTTGTCGAAGGCGTTGTACGAGACGTCCAGCCCGTAGAGGTAAGGCAGCTGCTCGGCCGTGAAATCCTTCGGCAGCTTGCTGAGCTTGTTGTAGGTCAGGTCGAGCGAGGTCATCGAAGTCGAGTATTTGCCGGAGAACGACCCTTCGGGGATTTCGTCGATCATGTTGCCGCGCAGGATGATGTATGCGACGAGCGATCCCGTCGTGCCGAGACATTTGGGGAACTTCGTGAACTTGTTCGCCGCGAGCGAGAGCTGTTCGATGTTCAGGCCCTTGAACGTGCCGTCCTCTTCGCCTTCGAAGCCGTCGATCTCGTTGTAGGAGAAATCGACCGATTTGATGGTGAACTTGCTCTTGGCCGAGAAGATGTTGGGGAACTTCGTGAATTTGTTGTAGGTCGCCGAGAAGGTCTCGACGTCGTCCATGGTGCAGAAAAGGCCGTTCCCGTCGGCGGGCAGCGACGTGAGTTTGTTGTTGTCGAGGTAGAGCTGCGCGGGAGCCACTTCTTTTCCGAACGGATGGATGGTCCCGATCTGGTTTTGGGCCAAGTCCAGCAGGCCGATCTTCTTGAGGTTCCGGAACGATTCCGGCACTTCCCGGAGATTGTTGTCGCGGACGTAGAGAATCTGTAGCTTCTCCTTCGCAGGGCCGTTGGCGATGGCGTTCAGACCCTTGTAGACCTCCTCGGCCGACCACTGCGAGTTGTTGGAAATGTTGAGCGAGATCATCTCCGGGAGCTTGGCGAGCACCATCGGGAACTGCGTCATCTTGGGGCAGTTGTACACCTCGACGTCGGTCAGCGACTTGAGGTTTGCCAGCTCGTCGGGCAGCGTCTCCAGCTCGCCGTTGGCGACGAACAGGTATTCGAGGTTTTCGAGCTTGCCGATGGCCGGGTCGATCGATTTGAGGCCGTTGGTCAGCTTGCCGTGCACCACGTCATAGGGGCGGATACGCTTCTGAAGTCCGGTTTTGCGGTCGATGATCTCGTCCTCGGTATAGTTCTCCTCGTAGAGCGAGATGCCCGGAATGGTCAGGTTGTGCTCCTTGAGCGCACGGGCGATCGGCTCGGAGGTCTGCGTCGGCGTGTGGATCAGGCGGAGGAACTCCTTGTTGCGCTCCATGCGGGTGCGCTTCCGCTCGCTCAGGCTCTTGTCGGGCGCGATCGAGGGATCGTATTCGAGCAGGTTGGCGTCGTTGTGCGAACCCAGATAAAGCTCGATCAGCTGCGTGAGCTGGCCGATGGCCGCGGGCAGGTGGCCCCGGAATCCGAAGTCGCTGAGCGTGATCTTCGCCACGCGGCCGTTGGAGTGTACCTCCACGCCGGGCTGGATGCCCCACAGGTCGGGGTCCTTGTTGAAGTCCCAGTTGGTGCCTTCGGGGTAGTTTTCGCCGGAGAAATACCAGTTGGGGCCGTCGAGCGCCTTCCAGATTTCATACAGCGCGTAGTAGTCGCGGATATACTCGTCGGCCTCGTAAAGCGTGACGCCGACCTTCGTTTCGGTGGTCTTGTTGTCCTCGATGACGAAGTCGAGGTTCTTGGGCCGCTTGTTGTTCTCCAGCAGCAGCTTGTTCTTGTCGTAGGTCTCGTACCGCATCATTTTGTAGCTGCCGGCCTTGAGCGAAAGCAGCGTGTCGCATTCGAGCGACGAGGTCTGGTAGCCGAACGTGTCGTCGTCCTCGTCGAAATGGATCGAGAACTTCGTGGGCAGCATCTTGAAGGTCGTCTGTTCGTTGGTCTCGCCCTGTTTTACGGTGAGGCTGATGAAAGCGATCTCGTCGAACGTATACTGTCTGTTTGCCGCACGGGTGACGGGCGTCTCGGTGAAGTCCGAAAGGTCCTTGCGGATGGTGAAGCGCACTTTTCCGCGCGGTTCGACATCGACCGTCAGGTCGTGGACCTGCAGGCCGCCGGCTTCGACGACGAGCCGGTCGTCGAGGGGCATGCCGTTGTATATCAGCTCGTCGTTGGCGTTGTAGAGCGAGAAGGTGATGATCTGGTACTGTCCCGTCAGCAGCCGGAGCTTCTCGCTGCGCAGGCCGAACTCGGCGCTCTCCTTGTCGGAGGCCGAGAGCGTCAGCGTCTGGGTGACGGTCGTGCCGTTGCAGCCGAGCGACACCTGCACCTTGGCGGCTTCGTAAAGGTAGTCGAGCTGGGGTTTCTGCGCCCGGCTGACGGCGTCGTAGGACGCCTGCTTGTATAGTTTGAACTGGACGTATCCGTAGTCGAGATCGCGGTTGTCGATGCCGTCGTCGTCGGAACATCCGCCGGTGAGGGCCGCTGCCAGTGCGAGAATCGCCGCTACGAAAATTTTTAAAAGTTTCATATCTAAAAACCTGTTCTGTATATTCTCCATAAATTGTAGTCGTATAGAACGGGTCCCCGCCCCTTCGAACGGGGACCTGTCGTGTGGGTGGTGTTTAGAACGCGGGCGTACAGTAAACGATGCATTTCATGTTCCAGCTGCCGTCCATGAACTGCAGCATGCCGTAGGAAGCCTGCTCCGCTTCGGGTTTGGCCATGGAGACCAGAATCTGCGTGTCGGAGAGGGGTTCGTAGTCGAGCCACTCGGCGCCCGACATCGGCATGAGCATGATCTGCTGGTAGGGCGAGACTTCCAGTACGGCGTTCGAAGGTTCGGCCGAGGTGTAGGTCAGCATGTACTGCGGAACTCCCATGCCGAGGTTCTCGGCGAACGAGGCGAGCAGGTCCGTGTTGCCGCCTGCGACCGTTTCGTAGTTCTCCTTCGTGATCTCGACCAGCGTCGCGCCGCTCACCAGATCGGGCATGGCGAACTTCACTTCGAAACCCTCGCCGCCACCGCCGATCGGATAATTCTCGTCGTAGATGCACTGGATGAGCGCAAACCGGCCGTCGGCGTCGGTGAAGACGGCGAATCCGATGTGGGCGATACCCTCGTTCGCCATCGAGCTGCCGCCGCACTTGTCCTTGGCGGGGTCCATGTCTACGATGACGCCCTCCGCGGTCTTGCGTACCGAGAGCCAGCTCTCCTCGCCGCTCATGGGCTGCAGGTCGTAGTCGAAGAAGGCGACGCCGGTATATTCGCGGTCCACGGTCAGCGTCGATTCGGGATCGTTCGACCACTCCTTCGTATAGATGAGCTTGTAGCCGTCCCTGACGCCGAATTCGCCGATGTACCAGTCGTCGGCCGGCAGCTTCTCGAAGGCGGCGCCGATTTCGGTCATGCCTGCGGGGTTGTTCGCCGAGATGGAGCCGGGATTGGCCTCCTGATTGATGGTGGTGACGAGATATTGTTTGTATTCGTCGCGGATCTCCGCGTCGATGAGCTGATAGGGGTCGGAGATCGTTTCGGCGACCGCTGCGGGCAGCGCCAGCAGGTATGCCTTGCGAGCTTTGCCGCCGTTCTCGGTCACGCCCACGGTGAACTGGCGCGACTGTACGACGTCGCTGCCGGGCGTGCTGTCCCACGGCTCCTCGGTCAGCAGGATCCATGCGAGGTCTTCGGCTTCGGCGCTCAGGTAGGGGGCGCCCCACTGCTGCGTGACCTCCGCGAAGAGGAAGAACTTCGCGCCGTCGATGCTCTGGACGCTGCCCATCGCGCTGCCCGGAACCCAGTCGCCGTTCATGCTGTTGAAATATTCGGCCTTGGTGTTGAATTTGGTCTCGGCGCTCATGCCGCTGACGGAGAAGATGTCGCGGCAGGCCGGAATCGAGATCGGAATCTCGTAGCTCACTCCGGAGTTGTTCTTGTCGGTGAATACCAGCGTCTCCTCGGCTCCGTCGAGCGGGTAGCGCGAAGCGTCGCCTTGCAGGCGCAGTTCGAGCTGCGCGCCCGGTTCGCCGATGGTCTTGGCCGGGACCTCAAGCCACTCCGGCAGTTTGCCGAGCACCCATTCGAAGTTGGCCTCCACGAGTACCGGCATCGAAAATCCGGTGCGGCCTTCGGGCCACGTCAGGGCGACGTTTTCGGCCGGTTCGGTGCCGTAGAGGTAGGTAAGCCCGGTTTCGGTGCTGTTGGGGTTGTAGATGAAGTCGCCGTAGTCGTCCAGCTGACAGGTGCGGAGCGTGAAGCCGCGGTCGAGCGTGCCGCGCGTGATCGTGGCGATGACCTTGCTCTGGCCGCCCATGGTCAGGGTCACCTCGCAGACGCGGTTGTCGTCGAACTCTTCCAGTTCGGCGGCGGCGATGACGATCCGGGCCGGGCCCGCGCCGCCGCGCAGGGTCCAGACCTTCTGCGTTCCGTCCTCGATCCAGAACCATGCGGCCGTTGCGGTCGGGACGCTTGCCTCCCAATCCTGATTGGGGTCGATTTCGATCGTGAAGGTCTCTCCGGCTCCGATGGTCGGGGAGACCGCTTCGGGGAAGTTGGGGCTGGGAGCCTTGATCTCCTTGTCCGAATCGGAACACGAAGCGGCCGCCAGACATGCTCCCGCGAGCAGTGACATCACCAAGTGTAAATAGTGCCTTTTCATATCTCTTGTCTTTTTCTGCTTTAATGGATTTAGCGCGCGTGCGGCGTGATGACTCCGCCCGGCTTCATGCCCTCTTCACGCTGGAGCCGGTCGGCCTCTTCGTCGCTGACCCACTCGATGATGTTGTAGAAGTGGCCCACCAGACCGACGTTCTCGCCCATGTTCTCGACGTGGACCTTGATCCAGAGCGTGACGTATTTCTGACACGAATTGAAGTAGGAGTCGTAGAGCGGGCTGTTGGTGACCAGAATCTTGTTGTCGCCGAGGATCTGTCCGAAGACCGAGCCTTCGTCTGCGAGTATCTGGTTCTTGTCCATGGTCACCAGCGGTTCGGCCGGATCGGCCGGGTCGAGGCGGATCGTCACGTCGTAGCTCGAAAAGAGCCAGTCGTGAAGGATGATCATGTTCTCCTCGGTGGGGTGCTTCTCGGTGCGGATAAGCCGCTGGAGCGAAGTGTTCTCGATGCCGGGATACTGGTTGAGGAAGAGCGAGGTCACGACGCACCAGCCCGTGAAGTCGTTGACGTCGTAGGGGCAGCTCTTCATCATCACGACCTTGGTCTGGTCGTGGTACAGATTCCAGTTGACCTGTTCGGGCATGACCAGCTTGAGGATGAAGCCCAGCGAGTCGGTCGGCTCGATGTTGTCGTACAGGCCGCGCACCTCTACGTTGGCGGCGCGCTGGCCGGCCTTTATGGTGATGGTGTTCGAACGCAGGGCGTAGTGCAGCCCTTCGATGGCGTTGCTGCCCTTGTCGATGATCTCCACGCCGAACGTGCGGTCGTAATCGCACGCGACGGTCGAAGTGACGGGAACCGAGAAGTATTCCTTGTCCTGAAGCACCATGTAGGTCGCCGCAGTGTCGGCGAACATGACGAACTCCCGGTCCGAATAGGTCTTGTACTCCTCCTTGCAGCCGGTGAAGAGGGCGGCGAGGAGTCCCGTTGCAAATAAAACCGTGATAATTTGTTTCATTGTTTATGGTCTGTTCGTTGTTGCTATCGGTTGCTTTCGTTGGGCAGAATCTCCGAGCCGGGAGACTCCAGTTCGTGCTGGGGAATCGGCCATACGAAGAGCGGATTGTCCGGAGTGATCTTGAGCGAGCTGCCTTCGGGCTGCGAGCACGACTGCGGCGTGCGGCGGATGCTGTAGCCGCCGTTCAGGTCGGCGTACTCCTTGCCCCAGCGCTTGAGGTCGTGCAGGCGGAAACCCTCCATGTAGAGTTCGCGCACGCGCTCGTCGGAGATGGTCTGCAGCCAGTTGTTTTTCGAGACGTTCAGCGTGCCGCCCGAAGCGTAGCGCATCTTGCGCAGCGCCGTGAGGTCGTTGCCGGCCTTCGTGAAGTCGTTCTTGCGGCAGTAGGCTTCGGCGCGGATCAGGTACTGCTCGGCCAGCCGGAACGGCTTGGGCATCGAAACGTGGAAGATCAGCTTGCTGGTGAAGTTGCGGTTGCCGTAGTATTTCACCAGCATCGGCCAGTCCAGTCCGTTGGTGTAGCCGATCGTCAGCCCCTGCTCCTTGCCGGCGAAGTAACCCGAATAACGCAGGTCGGCGGCGTCGTACAGGTTCAGCGCCGCGGTGGCCGGCACGTAGTCGGGATAGTAGTAGGTGAGGTCCTTGGTGAAGTTCAGGAACACCGTTCCGAGGGGACTGCCGTAGGAGGTTTCCGTGAAGCCGATGCGCCAGATGATCTCGTAGCTCAGGTCGTAGGCCCACATGTAGTCGAAGAAGGTGTAGTCGGCGTTGTACTTGGTTTTGGCGTCGGCCAGCTTGAAGGTGTTCTTCTTGTCGTCGATCAGGATGCTCGCGTATTCGATGGCGGTATCCCAGTCCTGCATGTAGAGGGCCACGCGGGCGTGCAGCGCCTGAGCGGCCGCCGAGGTGATGTACTCGTTGCTGTAGGCGTCCTCCTCCTTGTCGAGACGCTTCTCGGCCTCCGCCAGATCGTCGAGCACGAACTTATAGGAGTCGTACAGCGACGCGCGGCGGATCGGTTCCGGCGTGGAGTATTTGGTGCGGATGACCACGCCCAGCTCCGATTGCGCGGTGGCGGGGTCGTAGGCCTTGCAGTAATTCTTGAGCAGCTCCGAATAGCAGAGCGCGCGGATGGCGTAGACCTCGCCGGTGTATTCTTCGAGGTCTTCGAGGTTGTCGTCGCTGATTTCGTTCCGCATCACTTCGTCGATGCGTTCGAGGAAGAAGTTGCAGCGGCTGATGACGGTGTAGAGGTTGGCGTAAACGCCTTCGAGGTCGAGGTCGGTCGGGCGGACGTCCCAGCGCCAGAAGTTGCCGAACTGGTTGCTGTTGCCCTCGACGGCATAGACGAGGTCGGCCTGAATGTCGGGCAGCAGCGTGAGCCGTCCGCTGAAAAGCGAGCTGCTCTTGAAGGTGGCGTAGATGCCCGTGAGGGTCTGCTCGGCATCCGCGAAGGTCTTCATGGCATCCTTTTCGGGGATGGCGGATTCGGGGTATTTGTCCAGACACGAAGTGGCGAGGAGAAGCACCGCAAGGGCGGAAAGTCGGAATTTTATATTGCGTAACATGTTCATAGTCCCGTTTTAGAATGTTAAGTCGAGTCCGAAGGTGAATTGCCGGGCCATAGGATACTGCGCTTGGTACATGTTGGAGTTACCCTCAGGGTCGAGTCCCGTGAATTTGGTGAACGTAAACAGGTTCTGGGCCTGTGCGTAAATCCGGGCGCCTCCGATGAACCGGGTCTTGCGCAGCCACTCCTGCGGGAAGGTGTAGCTGAGCATGAGGTTCTTCAGACGCAGGAACGAAGCGTCCTCCAGCAGGCGGTCGTCGAACTCGGTGTAGACGCCGTGGCGCGGAATGTCGGTGATGTCGCCCGGTTTCTTCCAGCGGTCGAGCAGGCGTTTCGACTGGTTGAAGGAGACGAAGCGGCCGTTCGACTCGTCGAAATAGCGGTCGTTGTTGATCATCCAGCGGTCGGCCACCCAAGCGAACTGTGCCGAGAGCGAAAGCCCCTTCCATGTCAGCGTCGTGCCGAAGCCGCCCTGCCACGGGGCGAAGAAGCTCTTGCCGGTCAGCACCTTGTCCTCGTCGCGGAGTTCGGTGGTCAGCTCGCCCTGCTTGGTGTACCACAGGGCGTCGCCGTTGGCGGGATTGACGCCGGCGAAGCGGTTGATGTAGAATTCGCCCACGGGGTGTCCCACGACCAGCTTGGTGTTGGTGCTGGACATTTCGTACTCCGTGACGCCGTTATAGAGTTCGGTGATCTTGTTCTTGTTGTAGGACACGTTGGCGTTCACGCTCCACAGGAAGTCCTTGCTTGCGACGACGGCGCCCGACAGGCTCAGCTCGACGCCGCGGTTGACCATGCCGCCCACGTTGCTCCAGTGGTAGCCGTAGCCTTTGTCGGCATAGGATTCGGGAACCTCCATCAGCATGTCGGTCGTCTTCTTGTTGTAGAGTTCGACGTCCAGATTGAGCCGGCTCCAGAAGCCCAAATGCAGGGCCACGTTGGTCGTCCAGAGCTTCTCCCAGCTCAGCTCCTCGTTGCCCGGCTGGGTGGGGGCGATGCCGGCGTTGCCGAAATAGTTCTGGCCGCCGGTCACCAGCGCGAGGTGTTCGTAGTTGGGAATCTCCGAGTTGCCCGACGTACCGGTGCTGACGGCGATCTGCGCCAGCGTCAGCCAGCGGCGGGAGTTCTCCATGAATTTCTCGTTGCGCAGGTTCCACATGAAGCCCACCGACCAGAAGCCGGCCCAGCGGTTCGAGGCGCCGAAGCGCGAGGAGCCGTCGGTACGCAGCGAGAAGTCGGCGTAGTAACGGTCCGAATAGCTGTACTCGGCGCGTCCGAAGAACGACAGATAGGCGTAGTTGTCGTCGGTGGTGTCGCTCCAGCGGGTGGCGCGCGGACTCGACGAGATGTTCACCAGTTTGTCGTTGTTCTGGTCCTTGGTCTGCAAGGAGAAGGCCTCGTACCGGTAGTCGAGTCCCTCCTGCCCCGCGAGGAAGGTGAACATGTGCTTGTTGTCGATGTCGAACCGGTAGGTGATCGTATTGGTGACCGAAAGGCTCATTCCGTCGGAGGAGTTGCGCTGTACGGTACCCGAACCGAGGTTGGGGGCGTAGCTCGGATAGGAGATGCCGCGGCCCGTCGAGTGCGAATAATCGACGCCGAACTGCGAACGGAGCGTAAGCCCTTCGATCGGGGTCGCCTCGGCGAAGACCGTGGATATGATCTTGTACTTCTTGTAGTCTACGGGGTTGTTCTTGAGCCATTCGAGCGGGTTCTGCCCCTCGCCCTTCCACGAACCGTCGTTCACCGACGCCAGCGAACCGCCGGCGCGGTGCGGGTTCCAGTAGGGAAGCATGAAGCGTGCGGCCGAAATCGGTGTGGTCAGGGTGTATTCCCCGTCGTCGGCCTTCTCGATGGTCTGGTAGTTCATCATCGTGTTGGTGCCGAGTTTGAGCCACTTGGCGGCCCGCTGCTCGACGTTGGCGCGGATCGAGTAGCGCTCGAACGACGAACCCACGGCCGTACCGTCCTGACTGTAGTAGCCGCCCGAAACGTAGTAGTTGGTCTTTTCGCTGGCTCCTGAGACGGAAAGCTCGTAGTTCTGGAGCAGCGCGGCGTTGCTGAACACCTCGTCGAGCCAGTTGACGTCGGTCTTGGCCAGCACGTTGTAGTTCTTGCCGTCGGTCAGCCCCAGCTCCTTCTCATACTGGATGCGCTCCGAAGTGTTCATCAGGTCCCAGTTGCCGTAGGCGATCTGCGAAAAACCGAGCTGCATGCGGTAGTTGATTTTCGCGCGGTCGGCCATGCGGCCGCGCTTGGTGGTGATGACGATCACGCCGTTGGCCGCGCGCGCACCGTATATGGAGGTGGACGAAGCGTCTTTGAGGACCGAAAGGCTCTCGATGTCGGAGGGGTTGATGGTGTTGAAGTCCCTGCTCGAAATGGCGACGCCGTCCAGAATGTAGAGCGGCGCGGTGCCGGAGTTGATCGAGTTGGTGCCTCGGATGGCCATGGCTGCGGTCTCGCTCGGTTCGCCGGAGTCGGAAAGTACCGTCAGGCCCGGAACCTGACCCTGAAGGGCCTGATCGAAGGCCGCCGCCGGGGTGTCCTCGATCTTCTCGGCCTTGACGGTCGATACCGAGCCTGCGATGGTGCCCTTTTTGCGGACGCCGTAGGCGATCACCACCACGTCGTCGAGCGTCTGCGAATCGCCTTGCAGCGCGACGTCGCAGGTAACGGAGCTTCGGCCTGCGGGAACCGTGAACTCGAACGGTTTGTAACCGATGTACTGGAAGGTGAGGGTGGTCCCCGCCGAAACGGTTATCCGGTAGGTGCCGTCGGCGAGTGTGCTCACTCCGCTCGTGGCTCCGGAAATCACGTTGACCCCGATCAGGGGTTGCTTGTCATCCGCCGAAGTGACGATGCCACTGACGGTCACGTTTCCCCCCCCCTGAGCCATAGATACGGCCGGCAGGATGCATAGGAAAAGTGCAAGAATGTTGAGTAGAAGTTTCGTTTTTTGCATAAGTGGATGATACTTTCTTACGCGGCAAAGAAAAATAATTAAAATGAATTTGCCAAATATTCAAAATGGATGAAATGTAAGCCGGAGTGCCTGAAAAGGGCTGTTTCGGTGCTCTGTTCGGTGTGTTTCAGTGCTCTATTCGATTCTTAATTAATAACTTAAGGTTTTGATTTGATTTGTTGCGATTGGGTTGAATAATATTCAAAATATTTTCATAAAAATGTAGAAATAGGTTTGCTTATTTTGAAATTTTATCATTATATGAGCGGTGCTCGGTCGGATTTCGGGGCGGGGATTTAGCGGGCCGGAAGCTTCGGAAGCGGAAAACGGGCGTTTGTTTTTGATATATTTTAAGAAATGGCCTCCTTTTGTCGTCCGGTTTTAGGAAGCCGTAAAAAAATGTCGAAATATTTGCCGAAGGAGGGCTTTTCACCCCCGAAATTGAGAAAAGATAACAATTTCTTTAATTTTGTTAATCCCGCTTTGCAGGGAACGAGACGTCTTGAAAGCGGTCTGAAAGGCCTTTTCGGAGGTTTAATTAGGCTGAAACGGGAAATTATGTGCCGATGCAGTCGTTTTTGCCGGTGTTAAACTTACGGATTGTAAGCATTATTGTCGAATTTCATATTAATACATAACTTTCGGCCCCGATTCGGATGGATCGGGGGACAAAAAATTACTCCGGGACATGATTCCCGGAGTAATGCTTTCGGCGGAGTTCTAATATGCGGGCGCCGGGTTGCAGCAGGTTCGTGATTTCGATGCTGTAGGGAGGAGACTCAGGAGTCCAGCCATACGTTTGTCGAACGTCATTCGCTTACTTCACCCAATTCGGTGATTTGTAGGTTGGTGCGGCGCTTCGGCGCAGGCGATTAGCAACAGATCGAAGGCCGGCTGCAGTTGTTTCAGTTTTGTTGCAAGTCTATTTTAATAAGTACTGTTTTTGTCCCACCATACCGGTTTGGTCCAGTCGTCCCTGCCTCCGAGACGTTCGATGGCTTCCTGATAATTGACCGCATTGTAAAGGCTTTCGGAGATCGGATAACTCAGCCGGCGCGGCATCTTCCCGTCCTTCGCGTCGCGGGTGTAGGCGTTGGACGGCGGGGTGAGTTTGGGGAATCCGGAGCGTCGCCAGTTGGCGAAAGCTTCGAACGGATTGGTCAGGTGAAGGATCCACAGCTGCATGTTGATCTGCTCCACTTCCGTTCCGGCCGTCAGCGGATTGGCGGCCAGATAGCTGTCGATCTCCGACTGGGGAATGGCCAGCGCCTTTTCGTCGTATATTTTCAGGAATCTGATGGCTTCGTTTACGCCTGTATTGTAAAGATCCTCCGGAGTTTCGGCGATTGCGGCGATGTTCCAGCGCACCTTGGCTTCGGCCAGCAGGAAGCAGGTCTCGGCGTAGGTCATGGCGATGCCGGGGGTGTTGGTTTTCAGGAATGCGTTGTTGAGCTGGGGATGGCAGCTTCCTCCCTGCACGGCTACCGATTCATTGTAGGCCTCCTTGATCGTGCTGCTGGACGCCATCAGCCAAGGCCAGCTGTCGTACCATGCGCGCCCTTTGGGAACGGGTACGAAGTAGCGAGTCGTTCCCGAACCCGAAACCTGCTTGTTGTACAATTCGTCGGTCAGGTCGATGCGTTTGAACGGCTGTTTCTGGGCGTGGGGGTCGTCATGGTAGTAGAGCCGGCTGATTACGAAGGTGCGCGGGTCCTTTTTGCTCGATTTGGCGTATTCCGGCTTCCAGTTGCTGCCGAGTTTCTTGCCGTCCTCGAAGTTGATGTTGTCGTTGGATTCGGCGCGGCCGTACCACATGTAGTTGAAAAGGGTCTCGCACAGGAACGGCGAGGGCGAGTTGTCTACCGACTGCCATATCTGGGCCAATGCGTTGCGGCGGTACTCTCCGTGTCCGGTGTCGTAAATGTCCGAAAAAGAGTTGAACATGGCGATGTCGCCGCTGGTCATCACGCCGCCGACGTTGTTTATGGCCGCTTCCGCCTGCGTGCGGGCCGTATTGGCGTCGGCCTGAACCAAGCGCAAGGCCAAACGGAGTCGCAGGGAGTTGCCGAACCGGCGCCATTTCTGATAGTCGCCCTTGAAGATCAGGTCGCCGTCCGCACTGCCGCCGTCGGCGCTGA
Source organism: Alistipes sp. DJF_B185 (assembly GCF_964250025.1). NCBI lineage: Bacteria > Pseudomonadati > Bacteroidota > Bacteroidia > Bacteroidales > Rikenellaceae > Alistipes > Alistipes sp. DJF_B185. Next base: position 438,095 of record NZ_CAXUDY010000001.1, on the reverse strand, counting down.
GGGCTTTGACGGCCTCGTCGAGTTCGTTGAAGAAGTCGTTGTAGATATCCTGCTGCTTGTCGTATTTCGGGTAGTAGTCTTTGCTGAAATAGGCGGTGCCGGCAGCGAAGTAGGGTATGTCGCCGTATACGTCGGTGAGAATCGAGAAAAGGTATACCTTGAAGATACGGGCGATGGCGTTGAGGTTGGCGTAGCCGGCATCACCGTCCGTCCGGCTCACCAGATCGACGATGTTCTTGATCTGGTTCTGGTACATGAAGTTCCACAGACTCTTGATCTGATTGTCGTCGTTGCGGTATTGGCCGCCGTAATTGGTGGCGTCCCAGTTGCCCTGCATCTGTTGCGTCAGCGGGCTCATGTATCGGTTGCAAATCGAGCCGATGTCCATACTGCCCCATTGCCTGAGTTCGATGCCGGTGAGCTGGAAGTTCGGATTCAGGTTGGCGGATTTGGTAGGATCGTTGTTCAGATCCTTGTCCACGCACGAACCCAGTAGCAGGAGCGATAAGATGAGCAGTATATTGATTGGTTTCATGTTGATTAGAATTTGAGGTTAATGTTGAATCCGAAACTGCGGCGCGAGGGCAGCGAGCCGTACTCGATTCCTTTTCCGTTGCCGTTGTTGTAGTTGGAGTCGGGGTCGATGTTCGGAACGTTCTTGAAGATGATCAGCGGGTTTCGGGCTACGAACGACAGGGTCAGTCCGTCCAGCGCCTTTCCGATCATCCTCCGCGGGAAGCTGTAGCTGAGCGTCATTTCGCGGATCTTGACGTAGGAGTTGTCCAGCACGAAGAACTGGGGAATGTTGTTGGAGATGAAGTTCCAGTAGCTTTCCGGGTTGCAGTAGCGGGTATTGGGCGCCCAGCTGATCGTGCCGTCGTCGTTTTTGACCTGAACTACGCCATCCACCAAATAGCCTCCCGTAGGATTCCATGCTGCCGTTTCGAGTCCGGCGGCAAGGCGTCCTTCTTCGGACTGATACCAGCCGTCCCGTCCTTTGAGCGTCTTTTTGGAGCGTCCGGAGCTGTAGGTGCCCCGCATGGTCGAGGTGTAGAGGTCCGCGCCGACTTTGATGTCGAAGATGGCGCTGAGGTTCCAGTTCTTGAACCGGACGTTGGTGTACATGCCGCCGGTGAATTTCCAGTGGGCGTTTCCCAGCGCGGTGTAGTTGTCGCTGACCGAGGGGATGCCGGTGGTCGGATCGACGATGATGTCGCCGTTTTCGTTGCGTTTGTAATCCTTGCCCATGATCGTGCCCAGCTCTTCGCCCACCACGGCCATGACGCGGACGCCCGCTGCGCCTACCCATTCGGCGTTCTCCACCTCGTACATCTGCGATTCGCCCAGCGAGTGCACCTTGTTGGAGTTGCGCGCGAAGTTGAAGCCCAGATCCCACTGCCAGTTCTTGGTCTTTACGGGAATGGTGTTGAGCTTGATCTCGATGCCTTTGTTGGTGAGCACGCCCGAATTGAGCAGGGCGGTCGAATAGCCGGTGCTGATGGAGGTGTTGACGTGGCGGATCTGGTCGCGGCTGGTCTGGCTGTAGTATGTAAAGTCGAGCACGATGCGCTTGTTCAGGAAGTAGAGCTCGGTGCCGACCTCCCACGAACGGGTCCGGGTCGGTTTGAGATCGCGGTTGGGTACGGTCGAGTTGGAGATCTGACCCGACGATACGCCGCCGACCGGATGCGGATAAAGTGCGTAGTTGAGCGACATCTGATAGGGGCTGGTGTCATTGCCGACCTCGGCCCACGAAGCGCGCACCTTGCCGAACGACAGGATTTTGGATACGCTCGACGGTAACAGTTCGGAGAAGATGAAGCTGCCCGATACCGACGGATACACGTACGTGTGTTGATCAGCGTGGAGGTGTTGTCGGCCCTGACGGTGACGTCCAGATAGGCGAAATTCTTATACCCCAGATTGACCATGGCGTAGGCCGAGTTGATTTGTCTCTGGTAGGGCGATTCGACGATCGTCTTGTCGGAGAAACTGTTGATTTTCTTGATTTCGGGTTCGGCCATGTCCTTGCCCGTGATCGTGGTCTGGAAGTTGTCCACACGGTAGAGGTTCAATCCGGCCGTTCCGACCAGACTCATGTTTTTGCCCAAGTTGGTGCTGTAGGTGAGCACCGCGTCCGCGTTGATCGTGCGGTTGCTGTTGGTCTGGGTCTTCAGATAGCCCGATTCGTGGCTCGGCGTGGAGATCGGCGCGAAGTCCTCGAAACTGAACTCGGTGATGTCGGCGCCTCCGGAGAGCTTGAATTTCAGCTTGTCGGTGATCTTGTATGAGATGCTGGCCGAGGAGATCAGACGGTTCTTTTTGGAGGTGTTGCTCATCTCGTTGATGATCCAGTAGGGATTGACCCGGTTCACGTCGCCGTTCCAGTTGTAGTATTTTCCCTCCTCGTCCTTATAGTTGTCCCGCAGCAGGTAGAGGTCGTAAGTCGAAGGCAGCGAGGAGAGGTTCTTGCCCTCGTTGTTGCGGTCCCCTGCCAGAGCGGGACGGTTGTTCACTTTCTCGTAGACGTAGTTTACTTTTACGTCCACGTCGATCTTCCGCCCGATTTTGGTGTTGGTGCGGACCGTGAACGTGCTGCGGTTCATGCCTGAGTTCGGCACGATATCCCGGTTACGCAGATCGGAATAGGAGAGTCTGATGCCGGCATCCTTGTAAATCTTGTTGAGCGTGATGCTGTTGTTGGCCGTGACGCCGAGCCGGAAGAAATCCTCGATGCCGTGGTTGGAGATGGTGTAGGGACGCAGTACGTTGTCGAAATACCATATTTTCAGATTCTTGTCGATTTTTGGGCCCCAGCTTTTCGAGGAGTTCGAGCGGTCGTCGATCGTTCCGTAGATGCGGCCGTTGGATCCCTGTCCATATATATATTGTACGTCGTCGAAGCGTGTCAGCTGCTGCTCTACGGTCGTGGTGGAGTTGATCTCCACGCCGAGGGACTGTCCTTTGCGGGACGAGGCCTTCTTCGTGGTGATCATGATGACGCCGTTGCCGGCCTGCGAGCCGTACAGGGCCGATGCGGCGGGGCCTTTCAGTACGGAGATGTTCTCGATGTCGTCGGGGTTGATGCTCGAAATGCCGTCTCCCAAGTCATATCCGCCGTCCTTGTTCGCACTGCCGAAATTGGTGTTGTCGATGGGCATTCCGTCCACTACGTACAGCGGCTGGTTGTTTCCCGTGAGCATCGAGCTGCCTCGGATCTCCACATGGGAGGAGCCGCTGGGGCCTCCGGCGGTCTGGCTGATGATCAGGCCCGGTTCGCGTCCCGCCAGCGAGTTGATGACGTTCAGCTCCCGCACCTTTTCGAACGCTTCGCCTTTGATGTCTCCTACCGAGTATCCCAGCGATTTGCGTTCACGGGTCATGCCCAGCGCGGTGACCACGACGTCTTGGATCGTCTCGCTGGTCGTTTCGAGCTTGATGGTGAGGTTGGTCTGGGTTCCCTCCTTAACCTCGGCTGTTTTGTAGCCGAGGAACTTTACTTCGAGGATCGATGCCGGGGTTACCTGAATCGTGAATTTTCCCGCAGTGGTTGTCGTTCCGGTTGTCGTTCCCTGAACGATGACGGTGGCGCCGCTCACCGGATTGTCGTTTTCGTCGGTAACCATACCGGACACAGTTCTCTTTTGGGTGTTACCCCCCCCCTGCCCATAGGCGGGACTCCCGAAAATCATTGCGCAAAATAACGGAAGCGCAGTGTAAATCAATAATAGTCGAATTTTGTTCATCGGGTTAATAATTTAAGTTGGTTTTTATAAAATGGGTTTTTCGCTCGGATTTTTTTGCCGTTAGCTAAATAAGCCTTTTTTTGGTTTAAATTGTGACTGAATATTGTATTTGTATGAAACAAAATTGCGATTTACTTAATTTTGTAAGATATTTATAGGTTTGTATAATTATGTGGCATATGGAGAGACGAAATTCGGCTTATCTTTAAAATATTAAAAATAAAGAAATAGAGAGACGACTTTATCGGTGGAAAAGATGGGCGGACGGATTCATATTTGGATGGCTTGTGTCGTGACGGCGTTCTTTGCGGTCGCAAGGGCGAATGCCGGAGCATATACGTTTAAAAGTTATCAGGTCGAAAACGGCCTTTCGCAAAACAGCGTGCTTTCCATCCTGCAGGACCGGGAGGGATTCATGTGGTTCGGTACCAAGGACGGACTCAATTGTTTCGACGGTTATTCGTTCAAGGTTTATCGCCGTCAGAGCGGCGTGGAGACCTCGCTGGGCAATAATTTCGTGTTTTCGCTCCGTGAGGATTCCCACGGCCGGTTCTGGGTGGGAACGGGCCGGGGCGTCTGGCTGTTCGACAAGGAGCGTGAGACGTTCCGCAAGTTTCTCGTCGAGGTTTCGGGCCGGGATATCCTGACCGCGCAGATCAGTGCGATCATGGAGGACGATGCTGGCGACATATGGCTGGCGACCCACGGGCAGGGGCTGTTCCGGATCGACAGGAATCTGGCGTGTACGCACCATTTCCAGACTCCGCAGATTCCGTCCAATTTCATCGGGTCCGTCGTTCAGGACAAGATGGGCGGCATTTGGGTGGGAACCGTCGGCAAGGGAATCGTGATGCTCGATCCCGTGACTTCGCGGGTCGATTCGCTGCCCGAATATGTTTCGGAGGGAATCCGGGACAAAGTGATTTCGAGCCTTTATTGCGACGACAACAACAATGTCTGGGTCGGCACGTCGAAAGAGGGGCTGCATTGTATCAACAACCGTGCGCTGCGGGTGCAGCACTACCTCGACAAATCGATCCTGAACATCCGGTCGATTACGCAGTATCTCGATGACGTTATCGTTATGGGGTCGGACAACGGGCTGGTCATGCTCGACACCTCCACCGGCGAATATCGCCTGACCAACAAGTCGCTCAACAGCAATCTGTCCGACAATTCGATCTTCTCGATTATCCGTGACCGGGAGAATTCGCTTTGGATAGGCACCTATTTCGGCGGCGTGAACTATTATTCCCCGTTGATCAATCGTTTCGAGCATTATTATTCCAGTAACGGGCATCGCAATTTCAACGGGAACATCGTCAGTCAGATCCGGCAGGACAAGAACGGGAAGATCTGGATAGGAACCGACGACAAGGGACTGAGCCTGTTCGATCCGCAGACCGGACAATTCGAGCCGAGTGCGTTGTGCGGAAAGGTCACCTACCACAACGTGCAGGCGATTCTTTGCAATGACGACTACCTGTGGGTGGGCCTTTACAACAAGGGAATCAACCGGATCGACTTGAAAACGGGCCGCGTGAAAAACTATGTCAGCCGTCCCGGAGACAGCACGGGCATCGACGACAGCAACATATTCGCCATCACACGGCTCTCCACGGGAGAGCTGCTCTTCGCCACGCCGATCGGGGTGAACGTCTATAACGCCGCAGAGGATAATTTTACGCGGATTCCGCAACTGGTCAATGTCTTTGTGAAATCCATTTTGGAGGATTATCTGGGCAATCTCTGGTTCGCCACCAACAACGAGGGAATCTGGTGCCGGACCAAGAGCGGTCAATGGTGCCGCTACGTCAACAATCCCGCGGACTCCAATTCGTTGAGTTATAATGCGGTGAATTATATCTACGAGGACCGGAAGAACCGGCTCTGGTTCTGTACGGACGGCGGCGGGGTGTGCCTGTGGAATCACCGGGACAAGACGTTCCGGACGATCGACGAAAACCGGGGGCTGCCCAACAATGTGGTCTACGCGATCGTCGACGATTTGAACGGGCATCTCTGGGTCAGCACCAACAAGGGACTCGCGGCGATCAGCGAGGAGGACTGGACCGTCAGGACCTACAACTCTTCGCAGCGGATACAGAACGTACTCTATAATTACAATGCCGTGCTCCGGGACCGGGACAATTATCTCTATTTCGGCGGCGTGAACGGCTTCGTCCGTTTCGATCCGCGGGAAATCACGCCCAACGATTTTACTCCGGCGGTCAAGATCACGGCGGTGAGCGTGCTGAACCGGGATATTCCCGTATCGGAGGGCGGGGACAAACGGTTTGTGCTCAAACGCAATCAGTCCACCTTCCGGTTCGACTTCGTGCTGTTGAGCTACGTTTCGCCGCCGGATAATCTCTATGCCTATAAACTGGAGGGCTTTGACCGGGACTGGACTACGGTGCAGGGTTATCCGCACGCCCATTACATGAATATCCCTTCGGGAAAATACAGGTTCCGGGTCCGGGCCGCCAATAGCGACGGGGTATGGAACGACCGAAGCGACGAAATAGAAATCGTTGTCAAACGTCCGTTCTTTTCTTCCGTGGCGATGCTCGTGCTCTATACGGCGTTGCTGCTGGCCGGAATCTGGTTCTGGGTCCGAAGGTTCAGGTCCCGCGTCAAGGCCCGGAGCGAGAAGAAGTTTCTGGAAGACAAGATCAACTTCTTCACCAACATCGCCCATGAGATACGCACTCCGCTGTCGCTGATTACGGCGCCGCTCGAAAATATCATCAAATCCGGTGACGGCACCGTGCAGACGAGAGACAATCTGCACGTGATCGAACGCAATTCCAACCGCCTGCTCGAACTTGTCAATCAACTGCTCGATTTTAGAAAGATCGAGGAGGAGATGTTTATCCTCAACCGGGAGAGGACGGATATCAACGGTATTGTCCGCAAGGTGTACGCGCAGTATGAGTACGAGGCGCGGGCCAAGAACATAGACCTGCGGATCGAGCTTCCCGGAGAGGAGGTCGGGTGTCTTGTCGATGCGGAGGCGATTTTCAAGGTGATCAGCAACCTGATGTCGAACGCCATGAAGTTTACCCGCGACACGATCTGGCTGGAGTTGTGCCGGGACGAGGGTACGGCGGTGGTCCGGGTGCGCGACAACGGGGCCGGACTCGATGACCGGGATGCCGGCAGGATATTCGATCCCTTCGTGCAGGGCAGCAACAATACGCTGAGTGCCGGTTCCGGAATCGGACTCGCGCTTGCGCAGGCGCTGGCAAGGAAAAACAAGGGCGAAATCGAACTTGACCGCAGCTGCGGTCAAGGCGCCGTGTTCGTACTGACGCTTCCGCTGGCCGAAGCCGCTGCGGACGAATCTTTGGCCAAGCATGCGACTCATTCGTTCGGAGGCGCCGCCGAGGACAATCGCCAGCGGATTCTGGTCGTCGAGGACAACGATGAGCTGCGGGAATTCATATGCCGCAGCCTGAGCGATCAGTATACGATTGCCAGCGCCGTTGACGGAATGCAGGCGCTCAAGGTTTTGGATAACGAAGGGGTGGTGGACCTCGTTATCTCGGATGTCATGATGCCCCGGATCGATGGATTGGAATTGTGCAAAAGGATCAAGAACGATCCGGCCTATTCGCACATTCCGGTCATTCTCCTCTCCGCAAAGGTAGACCAGTCGGTTAAGATCAAGGGGTTCGAACAGGGCGCCGACGTGTACATCGAGAAGCCGTTCTCGATGGACCAGCTCAAGGCTCAGATAGGCAGTGCGATCGAGAACCGGATGAGGTTGAGGGACAATTTTGTCCGTTCGCCGCTGCAATACCTCCGGGAGAACCACGGCGGCTGCGACATCCAGTTCCTCAACAAACTGAACGATACGATTCTCTCCAACCTGACCAATACCGAATTCTCGATAAACGGGCTGGCTGAACTTTTTTGCATGAGCCGGTCCAGCCTGCATAAGAAGATCAAGGCGCTGACGGGGCTGACTCCCAACGACTACATCAAGCTGATCCGGTTGAACAAGGCGGCGGAGCTGCTTTCTTCGGGGAGCTACAAGGTGAACGAGGTGTGCTATCTGGTCGGGTTCAACACTCCGTCGTATTTTGCGAAGTGTTTTTATAAACAGTTCAACAAGCTGCCCAGTTCGCAGCTCGACTGATTGTGCGGGCAGTTTGACCGCCGTTCTTTGTATTGTGCAATAACGTTGTATATGTGGCGCAGATATTGGTAGGCGCGGATCGCCGTGCCGGTTATATTTGCACGGCCGTCTGTATGATGGCGAGTGTACTAACCTAAATGATCTGTAGATTTATGAAAAGAATTGCATTAGCGGCGTTTTTGTTTGTGACGCTTGTTCTTTCTGCCGCAGAGCCGGCTCCTACGCTCAGGCGCAATACGGTGGACGAGGTGATCGCCGCCATGACGCCTGAGGAGAAGGTGCTCATGGTGATCGGCAACAAAAACAACGACCGGCGCAGGTATATCGGCGAAGGTTCCACTTGGTATTGCGCAAGGCTCGGTCTGATGCCGACCGTCATGTGCGACGGTCCTGCCGGAGTGCGCATGAAACCCTTCCGGGACGGCGACTCTACCAAAGCCTATTACAGCACCGCTTTCCCCACAGCCACCGCGCTGGCCGCTACGTGGAATACCGAATTGGTGGAGACGGTCGGTGACGCGATGGGTAACGAAACGCTTGAATACGGTGCCGACGTGCTTCTGGCCCCTGCGATGAATATTCAGCGCGATCCGCTGTGCGGACGGAATTTCGAGTACTATTCCGAAGATCCGCTTCTGTCGGGGAAAATGGGCGCCGCGATGGTGCGCGGGATTCAGTCGCAGGGCGTCGGGACTTCGGTCAAGCATTTCGCGGCGAACAATCAGGAGAGCAACCGCAAGGGTGTCAATGCCGTGATCAGTCAGCGGGCGCTTCGGGAGATTTACCTGCGCGGCTTCGAGATCGCGATCAGGGAGGCTGCGCCGTGGACCGTCATGTCGTCCTATAATCGGCTTAACGGGGTGTACGCCTCCCAGAACCGCGACCTGCTGACCACGGTGCTGCGGGACGAATGGGGCTTCGACGGAATGGTGATGACCGACTGGTTCGCCGGCGACGACGGGGTGGCTCAGATGAAGGCGGGCAACGATATCATCATGGGCGGCTTCCCTCACGGTCATTACAAATACCATCAGCCCGAAATTCTCAGCGCGCTTTCCGACAAGACGCTCGATGAGGAGGTTCTTGACCGGAATATCCGCCGGATACTCGGCTTCGTCAAGAAAACGCCCTCTTATAGGGAATACGCCTGCTCCCTGAAGCCCGATCTTGCGCGGCATGCACAGGTCGCTCAGCGTGCTGCGGACGAGGCGATGGTGCTGCTGAAAAACGACCGGAATACGCTCCCGGTCAGAAAACCGAATCGGGTTGCGCTTTTCGGCAAGACGTCCTATGATTTCATAGCCGGAGGCACGGGCAGCGGCGAGGTGCATTACGGTCATGCGGTATCCCTCAAAGAGGGGCTGTCGAACGTCGGGTTCCGGATTTCGTCCGCCGCGGACCGTTTCTACACCCGGTTCGTCGATTCGGTGTTTGCTGCCGGCGGGCACAAGAAATATGCGGTAACCCGCTCTCAGGAACCTCGGATCGACAAGGCTCTCGTCGAAGCGGAGGCGAAGGTTACGGACTTGGGAGTCGTGACTCTCGGCCGGTTGTCCGGAGAGGGCGTGGACCGTAAGGAAGAGGGTTATTTCACCCTGACCGACAATGAAAAGGAACTGCTCGGAGCCGTGTGTTCGGCCTATCATGCACTCGGAAAAAAAGTGGTTGTCGTACTCAATATCGGAGGGGTGATCGAAACGGCTTCGTGGAAAGAGCTGCCCGACGCGATCCTGCTCTCGTGGCAGACGGGTCAGCAGGGCGGCGCGGCCGTTGCCGAGCTGCTTCGGGGAACCGTCAATCCTTCCGGAAAGCTGCCCGTGAGCTATCCCGTTTCATATGCCGACGTTCCGTCGTCGAAATCGTTTCCGGGAATTCCCGCCGACCTGCCGGTCAACTCCTACTATAATGAGGGTGTGTATGTCGGCTACCGCTATTACACGACGTATGATGTCCCTGTGTCCTATCCGTTCGGTTACGGGCTTTCTTACACTCGGTTCGAATACTCCGACCTGACGCTGAGCAGCGATTCGTTTCCGGGACGGATCGATGTCTCGGTAAAGATCTCCAACACGGGCAAAGTCGCCGGAAAAGAGGTCGTTCAGCTTTATCTGACGGCGCCGGCCGTCTTGCAGGACAAGCCGGAGCGGGAATTGAAAGGTTTTGCCAAAACCCGGCTTCTTGCGCCCGGTGAGAGTCAGGTGCTTACCTTTACGCTCGATCCCCGTTCGCTTTGCTCCTTCCGCAGCGGCATCAGCAGCTGGGTGGCCGAGGCCGGAAGCTATGAGGTGAAGATCGGCGCTTCGTCGCAGGACATCCGTCAGCGAGCCTCCTTTTCGCTCGGAAAGGAGCTGGTCGTCGAGAAACTGCACGATGTCCTCGCCCCCAATGTGCCGATTAAGGATATGGGGACGACTTCGGCAAAAGTCCTTGGAACGGATCAGCCTTTCGACCACTACCATGAACTGGATTATAAATTCAACTGGCACTGGTAACTTTCCGTTCCCGTTCGTTCGGGGACGGCTCTGCGCCCGAATTGTTCCGCCCCGTCTCCGCACTTTCTTCCTGAAAAGCAAAACCGCGTTAGAAACGATTCTAACGCGGTTTTCAGTGCCCAGGACAAGACTCGAACTTGCACGAACTAATGTTCACTACCCCCTCAAAGTAGCGTGTCTACCAATTTCACCACCTGGGCCTTACCTCCGAATTTCGGATTTCGGGTGTGCAAATATAGGGTATAAATTTTAATCCGCCAAATTTTCAGGACGGTTAATGGCAATTTTTGTGCTTCTTCGGTTCTCTTATTCGGAAACGGGGCCGTTTCTCCGCCCTGCGACGGCAAGGCGGGCCGGCCGGCCGACCTGCGGTACGACGTGCATCGAATCCTCCGGCGGCGCCCCGGAACTACTCCCCGTGCTGCGGGGAGAGGACGAGCATGCCTGCGGGTCTTCGCGCGTCTTCCGGCAGCGAGACACCCGCTATCGGCGCGATGCCTGCGGCGCTCCGGCACGGAGCGGGCGTGTAGGTGCGGCCCGTAATCAGGCTCAGGGCCTTGGCGAGCATCGGCTCCTCAGGTCCGAAATCCACCAGTCTGTTGTTCCAGTCGGCGACCGCATAATCGACCGCGAGTCCGGCCGGATTCACCGTCTCCTTTTTGGCGTTGTAGCCTTCGAACGTGATCGGGGCCAGTTCGTACGAATAGTCGCCGTCGTCGAACTTGTCGATCTCCATGCCCACGTTCTTGCCGTTGGTCTTCTCGCCGATCAGCGTCACGCCGATGTCGATTCCCCTCAACCCGTTGATGACCGCTTCGCTCGACGACGCCGTGCTGCCTGTCGTCAGCACATAGATGTTCTGCAGGCCGAGGGCGTACTGCTTGAGGTCCGCCCCGTAGTAGTCGCCGTAGCTGAAATTCTCGTAAAAGAGCGCTTTCTCCCGATCGTACGTATTGCCCGTCTGCTTCTGGGTTTTCGCCGGATCGGCCATGCGGCTGTCGTTGTAGCGGTAATACTGGAAAACCTTGCCGTCGCATTTTTCGCCTGCGATGCACGTCGCCAGCATCTTTGCCGAAATCACGTGTCCGCCGCCGTTGTAGCGCAGGTCGAGTACCAGATCGGTGATTCCCGCGTCGCGGAACTTCCGGAGGGAATCCAGCAGGTCGTCGTCATATGCCGCGTCGAACCCGTTGTAGACCATGTAGCCGATCTTGTGCTTACCCTCCTCGATGACCTCCGCGCGGAGCACCGGATTCGGGTAGAGCCGTTCCGCCGTGAGGGTGGTCTCTTCACCCGTCTCCCGGACTTTGAAGAGGACCGACGCGGCTCCCGAAGGGCTTGTCAGCCGCTTGTATACGGGGGTGTATTCGCTCTCCGAATCGGCGATCTCGGCGCCGTCTATCTCCGAGAAGATCGTGCCCCGTCTGAACCCCGCCTTGTCTGCCGGGGAGCCGGGATATACCGCCATCACGTAGAACCCGGCCTTCCCCGTGTTGGAGAACCGGACCACCCCCAGCCGGGCGAATCCGAACCCGTATTCCGTCTCCTTGCGGACGCCGTGATTGACGCCGCGCGTTTTCAGCCCCGTGGCCGCGCGGCTCCGGGCTTTGCGGGTGATGTAGGAGTAGAGGTTGTAATAATTCTGTCCCGCTCCGTCCGTATACCTCTTTTTGTCGAGGGTGTTGGAGGTCATCCCCAGCAGGGTCCTCGTCAGGAAGTTGTCTTTGTCGGCGGCGTATTCGATCGTCAGGTCGCGGGTCATCTGCCCATACTCGCCGTTCCATAGATAGCGTTCAGCCAGATAGCTGTCTATCTTGTCGTTGTACGACTCCGTGGTTCCCGTGCCGCCGTTTCCGGCCGTATCTTTGGCGCAGGAACCCGCCGCCAGCGCCGAGAGAAGCGCTGCGGCCCATGCGCAGTGAATTATTCTCATCTGTCGAATTTTTTATCCGCTAAAGGTAGCGATATTTTTCTATTTCCTCTTGCCGAAGTCCATTTCGCCGAACAAATAGCCCGCCCCGCCGATGCGGTCGATCACGAACAGCACGTAACGGATATCCACGGCTATGTTGCGGCAGATCGTCTCGTCGAAGGCCACGTCGCTCATCGTCGAACGCCATGTGCGGTCGAAGTTCACGCCGACCAGCTCGCCCCGTGCGTTGAGGATCGGCGATCCGGAGTTGCCGCCCGTGGTGTGGTTCGTGGCGAGGAAGCAGACGGGCACCGTCGTGCGGCCGTCGATTTGCGTGGCCCAGCGTCCGTACTCCTTCGAGGCGTGGATGTCGCGCAGCACCTGCGGAATGTCGTAGTCGTAGATGTCGGGGTTGTCCTTGGCGATGATGCCGTCGATCGTGGTCCGGGGCTTGTGATACTCGCCGTCGGCGTATTCGTACCCCGCCACGTGTCCGTAAGCCACGCGCAGGGTCAGGTTGGCGTCGGGGAAGAACGCCCGCCCGGCATCCCACTCGCGCAGTCCCTTGATGTAGGCGGTGTAGAGCTCGTTGAGCCGAGCGCTGTTGAGGTTGCGCAGCGAGCGGGTGCCCAGCAGCCATTCGATATGGTCCTGCATCCGCTTGGCGCCTCTGGCCAGCGTATTGACCGCCGTGGTGTCGGAGCCTTCCCATACGTCGCTGAAAATCCGTTCGGCGAAGGCTTCGGGCGATCCTGCGGCCGCTGTGCCCGCGAGGAACTCCGGCGCCTGATACTGGACCGGACAGCGGCGCGCGTACTCGCCGAAGAGGTATTTGTAAAGGGCGCGCTCGGTCGCTTCGCGCTGTGCGAAGACCGCTTCGGCCCGCTCCGCGGCGGTGTAGCGCTTGGGCAGGGCGTCGAGGGTCTCGCGGGTGATCTCGCGTGCGAAGTAGGCGTCCGCGATGCGGGCGTATTCGGCCTTCAGGTCGGCCACGACGCTGCGGTATTCGGGTTTGTCCTGCGCCCACGCCGCGAAGTCCTCTTCGTAGGCGCGCTTCGAAGCCACCGTGCCCAGCCGGTTGATGCCCAGCACTTCGCCCTGCCATTTCTTCCATGCGTTGGCGATCGAGGCGTGTTTGGCGGCGTAGTGGATGCGCAGCGCCGGATCGCTCTGCTGCGCCGCCGAGATGATGTCGAGACGGCCCGTGCGGACGGCGATTTTCGCCGGGTCCGAACGCTCGGCGATGTAGGCCACGGCGTCGGAGAGAATGTACTCCTGCGTGTTGCCGGGGAAGCCGTAAATCATCGTGAAGTCGCCCTCTCCGACCCCCGCGGTCGAGATTTTGAAATGCCGCTTGGGTTTGTAGGGCACGTTGTCGGGCGAATAGGCCGCGGGTTTGTTGTCCCTGCCGGCATAGATGCGGAACAGCGAGAAGTCGCCCGTGTGGCGGGGCCATATCCAGTTGTCGGTGTCGCCGCCGAACTTGCCGATCGACGAGGGCGGGGCGGCCACCAGACGCACGTCGTCGAACTGCTCGTAGACGAACAGGAACTGCTGGTTGCCGTAATACATCTGCTCCACGGCGGCCTTGTAGCCCTTGCCTTCGGCCTCTGCCTTGCGGACGATCTCCTCCTGCGTCTGGCCTGCGGCCAGCCGGTCGGTCACCTCCTCCATGCGGACGAGGAATTTCACGTTGAGCTTCTCGTTGGGCAGCTCTTGGGCGCGCGACATGGCCCAGAATCCGTGGGTCAGGTAGTCGTGCTCGACGCTCGAATGCGACTGTATGGCGTCGTAACCGCAGTGGTGGTTGGTCAGCAGCAGTCCTTCGGCCGAGATCAGCTCGCCCGTGCAGCCGCCGTCGAACAGCACCACGGCGTCTTTCATCGAAGCCTTGTTGATCGAATAGATGTCTTCGGCCGTGAGCCGGAACCCTTTGGCGCGCATGTCGTCGATGCGCTGCGAAATCAGGCTTGGGAGCCACATGCCCTCGTCGGCCGAGGCCGCGAGTGCGAAAAGCGAACAGATGAGGGTAAGCAGTGTGCGTTTCATTATTGCAGAAATTTTTCCAATTCGACGTAAACTTTCTGGATCGGCAGTCCCATGACGTTGTAGAACGAACCGTTGATCTTCTCGATGGCGGCATAGCCGATCCACTCCTGAATGCCGTAGGACCCCGCCTTGTCGTAGGGGGCGAAGGTGTCGAGGTAGTAGCCGATCTCCTCCTCCGAGAGGGGCCGGAACCAGACGCCGCTTTCGGCCGAGAAGGTGTGCATGCGGCCGGCGGTGCGCAGCGTCACGCCCGAAACGACCGTGTGTCGGCGTCCCGAAAGGCGGCGGAGCATCTGCGCGGCCTGCCCGCGGTCGCAGGGCTTGCCCAGCACCTCGCCGTCGGAGATCACCACCGTGTCGGCCGTCAGCAGAATGTCGTTCGCTCCGAGCGGTGCGGGGTAGGCCTCGCTTTTGAGCCGCGAGAGGAACAGCGGCACCTCTTCGGCGGGCAGGGAGTCGGGGTAAATCTCCTCGCACTCGTATTTCGGAGCCGGTTCGTAGGGCAGGCCGCAGCCCGTCATCAGCTCCCTCCGCCGCGGCGACTGCGACGCCAGCAGCAGGCGGTAGGGTTCGAGTTTATCTTTCAGCAGCATGGTCTTGTTTTTAGGGTCTTATTATTTAATGTTATATGCGGTTTTTGCCGTATCGCCTCCCGGCCGCCGCCTTTGGCGGCGTTTGCAAATCCGGTCCGCCCCGTAAGGGCTTCCTGCCGCCGTGCGGCGAAACCGGCGATGCGGAGCGTCGGAACGAAGGGCGCATAATCGTCTTTTTATCGGTGCGGAGTCTGTCTCCGCGCTGTCAGCGTATGTCGAAACTCAGCAGTTCGCGCCCTTCGAGCACGGCCCGCAGGTTGTCGCCGGGGCTGACCGGTCCCACGCCGGCCGGGGTTCCGGTGTAGATCAAATCGCCCATGCGCAAGGTCATGTACCGCGACACGGCGGCGATGATGCGGTCCACCGTAAAGAGCATCTGCCGCGTGTCGCCCGTCTGGCGGGTCTGGCCGTTCACCTCCAGCGTGAAGCGCAGCTTCTGCACGTCGCCGCCCAGCTCCTGCAAAGATACGAATTCCGGCGAAATCGCCGCCGAGCGGTCGAACGCCTTGCTGCGTTCCCACGGCAGACCTTCGGCGGCGGCCTGCCGCTGCAGGTCGCGGGCCGTGAAGTCGATGCCCAGCCCCACCTCCTTGTAATAACGGTGTGCGAAACGCTCGGCGATGCTCTTTCCCACGCGGTCGATGCGCACCACCAGCTCGCACTCGTAATGCACCTCCTGCGAAAAGGCGGGAATGTAGAACGGGTCGTTGTTGCGCAGCAGCGCCGTGTCGGGTTTCAGGAACCAGATCGGCTCCGGGGAATACTCCCCGCAGCCCGGCCGGTTCCGTTCCGGCAGAGTCTCCGCTCCGTCCCCGGCTTGCGACGACGGTTCTGCCGTGCATCCCGTATTGCCCCCGTCCAGCCAAGACTGTGCTGCCGTGCATCCCGTGGCGTTCCTGTTTAGCCGGGGCTGTTCTGCCGTGCACTCCGTGGCACTGCCGATTTGTCTCAGTCCTGACGGATACTCCGCTCCGCCCCCGGCTTGCCGAGACCGTTCGGCCGGGTCTTCCGCCCCGCCCCTTATCAGGTGGTTCAGCTCCTCGGCGTGTGCGGCGTAATTGCGTCCTATGCAGATGATTTTCATGGTTTCACGTTACTGTTTGTTGTGATCGTACCGCTGCGCCCGGACCAGCATCCAGACGACGTAGACCGGAAGGTAAATTACATAGACGACCGGCAGGGCATCCTGCTGGCCTGTCAGGTTCAGGACTACTGCAAGTAAAACCCATAACGCCCCGATAATCACCAGATGCCGCCGCATGAACGACGACAGCCCTGCGATATCGACGTTTTTCTTCTTCTCCGCAGGCATGGTGTTGTAGCCCGCAATCAGCATCGGAAACCGCTTGACCAGCAGTCCGACGACGATCAGGAATACGCCGGTGAGGATGTGTATGAAAATTTCGTCCATAACTTCAGGTTATTGTACTTCGGCCGCATGCAGCTCTGCGACCATCCGGGCGGCGAATCGGTCGCTGGCGCCGGGACCTCCGATAACTTTGCGTAATTCGCCGAAGTCGGAGAGCATCTTTTCGCGCTTCGCGCCGCCTGCGACAATGGCCCGCAGTTCGCGTTCGGCGCGCGTGATGTCGAGGTCCGACTGGATGATCTCCGGGACCGCCTCGCGGCCGAGGTTGAGGTTTACGAGCGACACCCAGGGGACGTTCAGTACGTAAGGCTGCAGTTTAACCTGAAACCATAATGTCCTGTAAACCACCACTTCGGGGATGCCGAGCAGCGCCGTTTCGAGCGTCGCCGTGCCGGAGGTCACCACGGCGGCTTCGGCCGCGGCGAGCGTTTCGTAGGTCTGGTCGCAGACGTAGCGGATGTCGCTGCCGGCCATGTACTGTTCGTAAAGCGCCCTGTCCAGCCACGACACGCCCGCGACGACGAACTGGTGGCCGGGGAACTTCTTCGAAAGGTCGGCCATCAGCGGCAGGTTGTCGCGGATCTCGCCCCGGCGGCTGCCGGCCAAGAGGGCGACGATCGGCCGCCCGTCCAATCCGTTGCGGCGGCGGAATTCGTCGGGCGAGGGGAGCGCGGCGCGTTTCGCCTCGATGGCGTCCACGAGCGGGTTGCCCTCGAAAATCGGTTCGATGCCGTGCCGGGGGAAGTAGCTGCGTTCGAAGGGGAAGATGATGAAGAGCCGGTCCACGTATTTGCGGATCGCCTTCACCCTCCATTCGCGCCACGCCCAGACCTTGGGGGCGATGTAATAGAAGGTGCGGATGCCGTGCTCCTTGGCCCAGCGGGCCATCTTCATGTTGAAGCCGGGGTAGTCCACCAGAATCAGCACGTCGGGGGCGAACGCCGCCACGTCGGCCTGACATTCGAGCATCTGCCGCTTGATCGTCCGCAGGTTTTTGAGGACCTGCACGATGCCGAAAAACGAGGTTTCGCGGTAGTGTTTCGCCAGATTCGCCGCGCCGCCCGCGGCGGCCATGCGGTCGCCGCCCCAGAAGCGGAACTGCGCTTCGGGATCGGCCTTGCGAAGCCCTTCGATCAGGTTTGCGCCGTGCAGGTCGCCCGAAGGCTCGCCGGCGATGAGGTAGTATTTCATGCCTTTGCGGTTTGTTGCGGTTACTCTTCGTTCAGCAGGTCGGGGCGGAGCTGCCGGGTGCGCTGGTAGGACTGTTCCTCCTGCCAGCGGGCGATCTGGGCGAAGTTGCCCGAAAGCAGGACGTCGGGGACCCGCCAGCCGCGGAATTCGGCGGGGCGGGTGTAGACCGGAGGCGCCAGCAGGTTGTCCTGAAAGCTGTCCGTGAGGGCCGAGGCTTCGTCGCCGATGGCGCCCGGAATGATGCGCACGACCGAGTCGGCGATGATGCAGGCCGCCAGCTCGCCGCCCGTCAGCACGTAGTCGCCGATCGAGATTTCGCGCGTGACGAGGTGTTCGCGGATGCGGTGGTCGATGCCCTTGTAGTGGCCGCAGAGGATGATGATGTTGTCGAGCGTCGAGAGCCGGTTGGCTTCGTGCTGGTCGTAGCGGACGCCGTCGGGCGAGGTGTAGATGATCTCGTCGTAGTGCCGCTCGGACTGGAGTTTCTCGACCAGTTCGAAGACCGGTTCGCACTTGAGGACCATGCCCGCTTCGCCGCCGAAGGGGTAGTCGTCGGTGGTCTTGCGGCGGTCGTGGGCGTAGTCGTGGAGGTTATGGACGACGATCTGGACCAGACCCTTCTCCTGCGCGCGGTGCAGGATGGATTCGTTGAGCGGGGAGGTCAGCAGTTCGGGGACGACTGTCAGGATGTCGATGCGCATGTTTCTGAATTGAAAAATTGAAATTACTGCGGGCGGAAGATGATGTCCTTGACGCTTGCGGCGGTCAGGGGGATTTCCCGTCCGTGTTCGAGGGTGAAGGCCTTGTAGCCCAGCGCCGTGAAGAGTTCGACGATGCGGGGGCGGTTGCCGCCGCCCGTCTCGACGAGCGCCGTGGGGCGGAAGCGTTCGAGCAGCGGGCGCAGCTCGGTCAGCACCACGACTTCGTAGCCTTCGATGTCGCATTTGACGAAGTCGAGGCGTTCGAGTCCGGCGAAGAGTTCGCTGCCCCGGCGCATCTGGGCCGAGAACTGCGCGGCGGCGACCGCGCCGCTGTCGTTGACGAAGTTCTGTCCCGTGCCGAAGTAGCCCGTTTCGCGCGCCGAGTCGTTGGCCATCGTGATCGGTTTGTTCTCGGTGCCCAGCGCGTAGGGGAGTATCTCGACGTTGCGGCAGCGGCGGAGGTTGCGGCGCAGGACGGCGAGGATCGGGGGAACCGGCTCCACGGCGTAGACCCTGCCCGCCGGGCCGGTCAGCCGGGAGAGCGTGCGGGCGTAGTAGCCGAGGTTGGCGCCGATGTCGACGGCCGTGTCGCCCGCGCGGACGAGCTGCGGCAGGTGGTAGACGTATTCGGTGGCGGGGGCGTAACGCCCGATGCCGAGCCGCTGCCAGAAAAAGAACAGGCGGCTCACGGCGCGCAGGTAGCCTTCGAGCGGCAGGGTTCGGTAGAGGATTTTATGGATCAGTGTCTTCACGTTTCCGGAGGTTTGCGGAGCGGATTTTCCCGGACGGCATCCGCTGCGGTGTCGAGGCGGAGCCTCAGTTCTTGTAGTTCACTTCTTGGTTGAGGACCTCGACGACGAAGGGGTTGTAGAGCATTTCGTGGCCGATGGTCGATTCGGGGCCGTGGCCGGGGTAGACGCGGACCTCTTCGCCCAGCGGGATCAGGGAGTCGAGGATCGAGCGCATGATCCACGAATAGTCGCCGCCCGGCAGGTCGGTGCGGCCGATCGACTCGCGGAAGAGCGTGTCGCCCGTGAAGAGCGATTTGGATTCGGGGTCGAACAGCGCCACATGGCCGGGGGTGTGGCCGGGGGTATGGATCACGCGCATGACGGTATGGCCGAAGCGGATTTCGGGCGTCGTGTCGAGGTCGAGGTCCGCCGCGGGCATCTCGCCGACGGGAACGCCGAAGATGCTGCCGCTGGTCGAGGCGTTGTCCAGCAGGAACTGGTCCTTGGACGAGAGCGCGAAGGGGATGCCGTAGCGTTTCTTGAGGTGCGCCACGCCCAGCGTATGGTCGAAATGGCCGTGGGTGTTGACCGCCAGAACGGGTTTGAGTCCGTGCTGGGCGATGAAGTTGTCGAGTGCGGCGTCTTCGCGCGGATTGCTGTTGCCGGCGTCGATGACGACGGCTTCGGAGGTGTCGTCCCAGACGACGTAGGTGTTTTCCTGTATCGGGTTGAATTGCAGGCAGGCTATTTTCATAATTCGGTCGTTTTTCGGAATCGTAATGTATTTGTGCAAAGACTGTGCAGACCGGACGGGCCGGGCCGCATCGTCTCCGGGCGGATGTTTATCATGGGCAAATATAGCGTTTTTTACCGGATTTTACCTATCTTTATGACCCGAATAAACTTACTCGACATGAAACGACTCGTCGCTTTGATTTTCGCGCTGGCCGTGTGCGGCGCGGGAGCCGCGGCCCGGCCGGGTGCCTACAGGACCGTGAAAAACATCGCCTACCGCGACGCCGGGGGCGACCGGAACATCGACACGATGTGCCGGCTGGACCTCTATTATCCGGCGGATAAGGAAGGCTTCTCGACCGTCATATGGTATCACGGCGGCGGCCTGACGGGCGGGCGGCGCGATATCCCCGAAGCGTTGAAGGAGAAGGGATTCGCCGTGGTGGGCGTGGAGTACCGGCTCTCGCCGCACGTGAAGGTGGCCGACTGCGTGGACGATGCGGCCGCGTCGGCGGCGTGGGTGGTGAAGCATATCGCCGAGTACGGCGGCGATCCGCGGCGGATTTTCGTGGCGGGCCACTCGGCGGGCGGTTACCTGACCTCAATGATCGGGCTGGACAAGCGCTGGCTCGAACCCTACGGCATCGACCCCGACACGACCTTCGCGGCGCTGATTCCCTACAGCGGGCAGGTGGTGACCCACTTCGCGCGCCGCCGCGAGATGGGGATTCCCGACACGCAGGTGGTGGTGGACGACATGGCGCCGCTCAATTACGTGCGGCCCGACTGCCGACCGATCCTGATCCTTTCGGGTGACAGGGAGCGGGAGATGCTGGGCCGCTACGAGGAGAACGCCTACTTCTGGCGCATGATGCGCGTGGCGGGGCATCCCGACGTGCGGATTTACGAGTTCGACGGCTTCGACCACGGCAACATGCCGCAGGCTGGGCACTTTGCGGCGGTGCGCTATATCCGCGAGATGGAGCGGAAAATGGAGCGGTAGTTGTGTAGAATCGGAGCTATGAAAATAAACGGATATGCGCTTTTGCAGGCCGCGGCAGCCTTGTGCGCCGCGCTTGCGCTGACGGGGTGTTCGCTGCTGAAGGTCGCCGTGGCTACGGGCGACCCCCTGTCGAAAGAGGAGATGAACGTGCGGACGATGACCCGTGGATTCTATTACGACATGGCCGCAGAGGTGGCGCGCACGGCCGATTCGATCGCCCAAGCGGCGCCGGATATGGCTACGCGGGTCGCCGCGGTGCGGTGGAAGATACATGCCACGCGGGCGGGAGTCTCGGCCGCCATGCAGGGGATTCCCGACGTGGCGCTGGCCGACATGTGGATACTCTGCCGGCGGATGAACGAACGCTTTGCGGCGACGCCCGATTCGCTGCTGTTCGGGGCGCAGAGCGGCATGGCGCGCGATGCGGCGGCGCGGCTCGACCGCCGGGCCGCGCGGCTGGCGCGGCAGGTGTTGGCGGAGGAGCGTTACGGGCTGATGGAGCGTTTTGTCGCGCAATATGTGCGGGACAATCCCTCCGACGAGGGGATGGAGGCTTCGAATACGACCCTTGCGTGGATCGAGTTCCTGCGCGAGAACGGCGTAGAGCACGCCTATGCGACGGGTTCGATCGCCGAAGTGCTGGCCGACGTGAACGACCGCGTGAGCAGCCAGACGCAGCAGCTGGCCAGCAGTGTCGGCTGGTCGAAGGACATTCTCGAAATGCAGCTGCAGCAGGACAGCCTGCGCATGGAGGTCGGGGCGCGCCTCGACTCGCTCGAACGCAGTTTCACGCGCATCGTCGTCGTGGCCGAGCATCTGCCCGAAATATCGGACCGGGTGCTGGACGAGCTGAACAAACAGGTGACGCAGCTGATATATACGATGAATTACAGCGTCGATAACGCCTTTGCCGATTTCGACCGCCAGCGCGACGAGCTGCAGCGGTATGTGACCGGAGAGCGGCAGGCGTTGGTCGAGCAGCTGCGGCAGACGGCCGGCGAGGTGGTGCGGACGACGCTCGACGCGGTGCCGGGGCTGGTGGGCAAGGTGTTGCTGTACGTGGTGTTGGCGCTCGCGGTGCTGATCGGGGGACCCTTTGCGCTGGGGTTCTGGCTGGGCGGCGTGAGGGCGAGGGCCGGAGCGAAGAGAAAGGAGTAGGCGGCGGCCCCGACCGGGCTGCGGGTGTCTGAAACGGAACGGGTGCGGCGGCCAGATCGCCGTGTCGGCGGAGGTGAAGGACGAGGGCGGCGCTTCGGCAAAATGCAAGTGAACTTGCTTTTGCCCTCAGCTTGCACTATCTTTACAGAACATAGGCGGCGGCTCGGCAATGTCCAAATAAATTTGGCATTGCTCTCGCCTTGCACTATCTTTGCCGCAAATTGGAAGACGATGGCTCGCAAAAAGGCAAATTATCCCCTCATCGAGGGGCTTGAAATAACGACGCTCGCCGCCGAAGGCAAGGCGATGGGACGCTGGAACGACGTGGTGGTGTTCGTGCCGCTGACCGTTCCGGGCGACGTGGTGGATGTGCAGATACGCTCCAAGCGCCGCAGGTTCATGGAGGGATTCGTGGTCCGCTACGTCAGAAAATCGCCGCTGCGCGCGGAGGCCTTCTGCGCCCATTTCGGGGTTTGCGGGGGCTGCAAGTGGCAGAACCTGCCCTACGAGGAGCAGCTGCGCTTCAAGACCGAGCAGGTGCGCGACCAGCTGACGCGCATCGGCAAGATCGCACTGCCGCAGATCGCGCCCTGTCTGGGGTCGGAGCAGACCCGGTTTTACCGCAACAAACTCGAATTCACCTTCGCCGACCGCCGCTGGCTGACGCGCGAAGAGGTGGAGAGCGGGACGGACTTCGATGCCGCGCCCGCGCTCGGATTCCATATTCCCAACATGTTCGACAAGGTGCTGGACATCGACAAGTGCTGGCTCCAGCCCGATCCGTCGAATGACATCCGCACCGAGACCAGACGCTTCTGCATCGAAAACGGCTACACGTTCCACAACGCCCGCGAACACCGGGGGCTGATGCGCAACATGATCGTCCGCACGGCTTCGACGGGCGAGGTGATGGTGATCGTGGTGTTCGGCGAGGACGACCGGGAGCGGATCGCCGCGCTGCTGGACCATCTGGCGGCGAATTTCCCGCAGATCACGTCGCTGTTCTACATCGTCAACACCAAGTTCAACGATTCGGTCGGGGACCTCGATCCGGTTTGCTACAAGGGCAAGGACCATATCGTCGAAGAGATGGAGGGGCTGCGGTTCAAGGTGGGGCCGAAGTCGTTTTACCAGACCAATTCGGCGCAGGCGTACGAGCTTTACAAGGTGGCGCGGGAGTTCGCGGACCTCAAACCGGAGGACGTGCTTTACGACCTCTACACCGGGACGGGGACCATCGCCAATTTCTGCGCCGCGCGGTGCCGCCGGGTGGTGGGCGTGGAGTATGTGCCCGAAGCGATCGCCGATGCGAAGGTCAATTCGCAGATCAACGGCATCGGGAATACGGTTTTCTATGCGGGCGACATGAAGCAGGTGCTGAGCGACGGGTTCGTCGCCGCCAACGGCCGTCCCGACGTGATCATCCTCGATCCGCCGCGTGCGGGCGTGGACGAGCCGGTGATCGGGGTGATCCTGCGCGCCGCGCCCCGGCGGATCGTCTACGTGAGCTGCAATCCCGCCACGCAGGCCCGCGACTTGGCGCTGCTCGACGCCGATTACCGCGTCGAGGCGGTACAGCCCGTGGACATGTTCCCCCACACGCACCATGTGGAAAATGTCGTGAAACTCGTACGGCGATGAGACTGGACGGTTTCGGGATATTCGTCGAGCGGATGCCGACCATGGTCCGCTTCTACCGCGACGTGCTGGGATTCGAGATCCGCGAGGATGAAAACGCCTCGAACGTCTATCTGGAAAAGGACGGAACGCTGTTCCTGCTCTACCGCAGGGCGGATTTCGAGAAGATGACCGGCCGCAGGTTCGGCTATGCCGGCCCGGTGAACGGGCATTACGAGATCGCCCTGTGCGTCGAAAACCATGCGGCGGTCGATGCGGCCTTCCGCGAGGTCGTCGCCAAAGGCGCCCGGCCCGTCATGGAACCCACAACCGAACCGTGGGGCCAGCGCACCTGCTACGTGGCCGACCCCGAAGGCAACCTGATCGAAATAGGGTCGTTCAAGGCATGATTCCGGAGAGGGGATGCAGTATTTCGGATTTTTGGCGTTTTATTTGCAAGACAGTTACCTAAAAAACGGAAAATATGAAAAAACTGATTTTAATGGCGGCGGTGGCGCTGATGGCGCTTCCCGCGGCGGCACAGATGCAGGAGGCTTTCCCCAGCTATATTCAGGTGAACGGACGCGCCGAGAAGGAGATCACGCCCGACGAGTTCTACCTCTCGATCGTCATCAACGAGCGCGATTCGAAGGGCAAGATTTCGGTCGAGAGCCAGCAGCGCGACATGATCGCGGCCCTCAAGCGGCTGGGCGTGAACGTCGAGAAGCAGTTGAAGGTGGCCAACCTTTCGAGCGAGTTCTTCAAGAAGAACACTTCGGTGGCGACGGCCAAGTACCAGCTTCAGCTGGGATCGTCGGCCGAGGTGGCCAAGGTGTGGCAGGCGCTCGACGGACTCGGAATCTCGAACGTTTCGATCCTGAAGGTGTCGCACTCGAAGATCGACGAGTATAAGGAGCAGGTGCGCGTCGAAGCGATGCAGAACGCCAAGCAGAGCGCCCAGACGCTGGCCGGGGCGATCGGGCAGAATGTCGGCAAGTGCTTCTACATTTACGATTCGAACAACAACGTGATGCCGGTGCTGTATGACAACATGGCCGTGATGCGCAGTGCGAAGGCCGGGTATGGCGAAGAGGCCGCGGCGGACGAACCGCTCGACTTCAAGACCATCAAGCTGCAGTACAACGTGCAGGCGAAATTCGTGCTGGAGTAGCTCTCCGGCGGCATATGCGAAGAGGATGTCCCGCGAAGGGCGTCCTCTTCGTCGTCTCAGGGTGTCGCGGACGGAGGTTGTCGCGCTTCGGGTTCCGGATTCGCGGACGGAGTGCGGAGGAAGGCCGGGCGTGGTCGCGGACGAAGCCCGCCGGGTGCGAAAAACGGCGCCGGATGGTGCGGATTCCGAAAAATTATACTATCTTTGTTTACTTTGCCCCTTAAAAAAGGAGGAGTTATGGAAAAACAGTTTAGTTTCAACTACGAGCATTATGCGGCTCTTGCCGAGCTGTCCGATGCGGACCGTGAGCTGGTTCGGGAGGCCGAACGGGCCACGGCGAACGCCAATGCGCCCTATTCGAAGTTCCGGGTGGGGGCGGCTGCGCGGCTGCGCAGCGGGAAAATCCTCTACGGAAGCAATTTCGAGAGCGAGGTCTATCCCGCGGGGCTTTGCGCCGAGCGGACGCTGATGTTCTATGCGCAGGCCAATTATGCCGACGATCCGATCGAGACGCTGGCGATCGCTTCCGATCCCTCGGAGCGCGAATGCTATCCCTGCGGCCAGTGCCGTCAGGTGATGGTGGACGTCGAACGCCGTCAGGGCGCGCCCATGCGGGTGATTATGAGCGGCGGCGGCACGGCGACGGCCGTCGATTCGGCGGCGCTGCTGCTGCCCTTCACGTTCGTGCTCTGACCCGCAGCGAGCATGTCCGAGATACCGGCTTCGGCGGCGCGGCCCGCCGACGGCGGGGAAACGTTGCGTTGAAGTACAGGCCGCTTTTAGAAATACCCGAAAAATGTTCACTCCCGAAGATATCCTCTACGAAGACAATCATCTGCTGATCGTCAATAAACGCTGCGGCGATCTGGTGCAGCCCGATCCGTCGGGCGAAAGCGCGCTCGAAGACCAGATAAAAGCCTTTGTCAAACGCCGCGACGCCAAGCCCGGCGACGTGTTCCTCGGCGTGGTGCACCGCATCGACCGTCCGGTGAGCGGCGCGGTGCTGTTCGCCAAGACCTCGAAGGCCCTGACGCGGCTCAACGAGATGATCCGCGAGGGCCGCATCCGCAAGGTCTACTGGGCCTTGACCGAACGGACGCCCGACCCCGAAAGCGGCGAACTGCGCCATTACATCCTGCGCGACGCCCGCACCAACCGCTCGCGGGCCTGCGACGGGCCGAAGCCCGGCGCCAAGGAGGCGCGCCTGCGTTACGAAACGCTGGGGGCGGGGACCAACTATACGCTCGTCGAGGTGGAGCTGCTGACGGGGCGTCACCATCAGATCCGCGCCCAGTTGTCGAAGATCGGGTGTCCGATCCGCGGCGACCTGAAATACGGCGCGCGGCGTTCGCTGCCCGGCGGCGGCATCTCGCTCCATTCGCGGCGGGTCGAGTTCGAACACCCCGTGCGCCGGGAGCCCGTGAGCGTCACGGCTCCCGCGCCTGCGGACGACAACCTGTGGGCTTATTTCGAAACCCGTTGATTTACCGGAAAATATGCGATTGTTGATTCAGCGTGTGAAGAACGCTTCCGTCAGCGTCGGCGGCGTCGAGCTGTCCCGGATCGGGCAGGGCCTGCTGGTGCTGGTCGGCGTGGGCGTGGAGGACACGGACGAAGATATGGAGTATCTGGCGGGCAAGCTGGTCCGTCTGCGGATTTTCGACGACGAGCAGGGGGTGATGAACCTCGACGTGCGGCAGGTCGGCGGCGAGGTGCTGGTGGTGAGCCAGTTCACGCTGCAGGCTTCGACCCGCAAGGGTAACCGCCCGTCGTACGTCAGGGCGGCGCCCGAAGCCGTCTCGCGCCCGATGTACGAGCGTTTTACGGCCCGCGTGGCCGAGCTGCTGGGCCGGGAGGTGCCGACGGGGGAGTTCGGCGCCGACATGCAGGTGGCGCTGGTGAACGACGGTCCGGTGACCATCTGGATAGATTCCAAAATGAGGGATTGTTAACCGAAAAATAGAAGATGAAAAGATTATTGACAGTTTTGCTGGCAGGTATTTCCGCAGGTTTCGCCTCCTGCGGAGACGACGGCGCGGAGAAGGGGGACACATGGTTCCTGAAACCCGAAGCGGTGGTTTCGGGAACGACGGCGGAGATCTCCTGCCGCACGAAATTCGCCGACGGCGTGCTGACCGAGAGCGGCGCGGGGTTCGTATACACGCGGATCGGAGCCGCGGACGGCTATTTCGACGCCGAGCCGGTGGAGGTGAGCGGGAATGCGCTTTCGTGCCGTCTGAGCGACCTCGAACCCGAAACCGACTACTTGGTGTACGCTTATCTGGAGCTGGGCGGCGCAGGGCGCATGCAGAGCGAATCGGTCTCCTTCCGGACCGGGAAGGGAAGCGATCCGGGGAATGCGCCGGCATTCGGACAGCCCGCCTATTCGGAGGTGACCTCCTCTTCGGCGGTGGTGAGCTGTACGTTCTCCTATCAGGGCGCGGAGCCTGTTTCCGAGGTCTATTTCCTCTACGGGACGGGCGGCGTTTCGAAACGCGAAGCCGTGAGTGCGCAGCCCGGCGCGAAGAGCGTCCGGCTTTCGGGGCTGGACGCTTCGACGGACTATACGTTCCGTTTGTGCGTCGCTGCGGGCGGAAAGACCTATGAGAGCGGAGAGGCGGCCTTTACGACCGATGCGGGCGACGGGCCCGGACCCGGTCCGAATCCGGGGCTGACGAAGTTTTCGGGCTGGCCCGAACTGCCCGTCGAGGTGAAGAACGGCGATTACCATTACGCCTACCATACGATCAGCGACTTCAAGGTCGGAAACTACAACGCCCGCAACTACACGGTATGTTACAGCGCCGAGAATCACGGTCCCGTATGGGTGGCCGCGCCGCTGCACAACTGTTATGTGACCAAAAGCGGGAACCGCAGCTACAGTCAGGACCCGGATGTTCCGGCGGGCATACAGCCGGCGTCGAAGTCCCTCGCCGATCCCTACAACAAGGGCCACATGCTGGGCAACCGCGAACGTTCGAGAACGGCCGTCATGCGCAGGCAGGTCTGCTATTACACCAATATCGCGCCCCAGCACAGCGGGACGTTCAATACGGGAGGCGGCGCGTGGAACAACCTCGAAGACCTGATAGACACCTATTGGGATTCGACCGAGAGTGCCAATGTGGGCGATACGCTCTATGTGGTCGTCGGGGCTTACTACAAGACGTGGACCGATTCGTACGGCAATACGGCTTCGCCCAAGAAGGCCGCCTTCGGCGGTCAGCAGGCGGGCGTTCCGACCATGTTCTACTACGCCATGCTGCGGACGAGGAACGCCAAGTCCGGCAAATCGGTGCTGCGCTGTTCGCGCGAGGAGCTGCAGTGCGCGGCCTTTGTGATGAGCCATGCCATGCAGAAGGGGCACAAACCCTCGCGCAGCGATATGCGCAGCGTCGCGGAAGTCGAGCGGCTGAGCGGGTTCCAGTTCTTTACCAACGTGCCCAATGCGCCCAAGGATACCTATAACCCTTCGGACTGGGGATTGTAGCGATGTATGCGTGGGGCGATAACAGGCGGTTCAACTCCTATTCGGGGTATTTTCGCCGCATGTTCGGCTGCCGCGTGCAGAAACTGTCGGTGGACGCCGGGTTCACGTGTCCCAACCGGGACGGAACGATAAGCGGGGGAGGATGTACGTTCTGCAACAACGGGGCGTTCACTCCCTCGTACTGCATGCCGGTCAAGGGGGTGCGGCGGCAGATCGAGGAGGGGATCGAGTTCCACCGCAGGCGTTACCGCACGGCGTCGAAGTATCTGGTCTACTTCCAGTCGTTTTCGAACACCTATGCGCCGCTGGAGCGGCTGAAGGAGGTGTACGGCGAGGCGCTGGCGCATCCCGACGTGGCGGGCATCGTCGTCGGCACGCGGCCCGACTGCGTGGACGCCGAAAAGCTGGACTATTTCGCGGAGCTGGCGCGCGGGAGGTACGTGGCCGTCGAGTACGGCATCGAATCGACCCGCGACGAGACGCTGCGGGCGGTGAACCGCGGGCATGACTTCGCCTGCGCGCGCCGCGCCGTGGAGATGACCGCCGCGCGGGGACTGCACGTCGGGGCGCACTTTATCCTCGGACTGCCGGGCGAGACGGACGCGATGCTGCTGGAGCAGGTCGCGGCGATCAATTCGCTGCCGCTCACGACGCTGAAATTCCATCAGCTGCAGCTCTTCCGCGGCACGGCGATGGCCGGCGAATACGACGCCGACCCCGGCCGCTTCCGCTTCTGGGAGATCGGCGAGTACATCGACCTTTTTGTCGAGGTGCTGCGCCGCCTGCGGCCCGATCTGGTCGTCGAACGGTTCGCGAGCGAGGCGCCGCCCCGCTACCATTACGGCCGCAACTGGGGGCTGGTGCGCAACGAACAGCTGCTGGCGATGCTCGAAAAAAGATTGGAGGAACGAAATGCGTATCAAGGCGAAATTTTTGTACCTTTACAGTCGCTGCGATAGGTTCGAACTTGCTTTTGCCCTCAGTTTGCACTATCTTTGCCTTTGCAATTGCTAATATTTCCGTACCGAAATGAAACCCATCATTAAGGAGCTGATGCTGAAGCCCGTCAAGGAGTATTTCCTGATGACGGTCGGCATGATCATGTACTCTTTCGCGTGGATCGGCTGCATCCTGCCCGCCAAAGGCGTCGGCGGAGGGGCCGCGGGTCTGTCGCTCGTGTTGTGCCATGCCGTCGAGGAGTGGCTCGGCGTCTCGATTCAGATCGGTACGATGGTATTCATCATCAACGGAATACTGCTGCTGATCGCGGGATTCATCATCGGCTGGAACTTCGGCGTGAAGACCGTCTACTGCGTCGTGGTGATCTCGCTGGGGATGAACTTCTGGCAGTCGGTGCTGCCGGAGGGCGACTTCCTCCACCTCGAACGTATCCTGTCGGTGATCCTCGGCGGCATACTGGCCGGCATGGGCGTGGCGATGTGCTTCGCGCAGGGCGGCTCGACGGGCGGCACGGACATCGCCGCGATGATCATCAACAAGTACCGCACGATCAGCTACGGCAAGATCGTCATCTACTCGGATTTCGTCATCATCGGATCGTCGATGCTCGTGGGATTCCATATCGACACGGTGATCTACGGCTATGTGATGACGGCGGTCTTCGGCTATACGGTCGATATGATCATGGCCGGGAACCAGCAGTCGAGTCAGGTCTTCATCGTGACGCACGACTATGAGAAGATGGCGGAGGCCATCGTCGAGAATATCCACCGCGGCGTGACGCTCATCGACTCGCAGGGGTGGTACACCAAGAAGCAGTCGAAAATCGTCATGGTGGTATGCCGCAAGCGCGAGACCGCGATGATCCTGAAATTCGTCAAGACGATCGATCCCGACGCCTTTATGACCGTGGGATCGGTGATGGGCGTTTACGGCAAGGGATTTCAGGCGCTCAACAAACTCTGATGCCCCTCTATGCCGACATAGTACTGCCGCTGGCGCAGCCCGCCTATACGTTCGCCGTGCCCGAAGGGATGCACGTGGCGGAGGGGACGGCGGTAGCCGTGCAGTTCGGACCCCGCAAATTCTATACGGGCGTCGTTTGGCGGGTGCATGACCGCCGTCCGCCGTTCAGGACAATCAAATCCATACAGCGCGTGCTGTACGACGCGCCCCTGCTCTCGGCGCAGCAAAAGGCGCTCTGGGAGTGGATCGCCGCGTACTACATGTGTTCGGCGGGCGAGGTGATGCGCGTGGCGCTGCCGTCGCTGATGAAGCCTTCGGGCGATACCGAGGAGGAGTTCGCCGAAGACGAGTTCCGCCCCCGCACGGAGTGCTACGTGGCGCTGGCGCGGGAGCTGCACGACGAAGGGCGCCTGCACGAGGTCTTCGAGAAGCTTGGACGGCGCGCGCCCAAGCAGTACGAAGCCCTGCTGGAGATCGCGTCGGCGGGGGACGAGACCCGGATTTCGACGGGCGAGGTGGCCCGCCGCCTGCTGCGGGCCGACTATGCCGTGCTGCATGCGCTGGAGCGCAAGGGGCATATTGTCTGCACGGAGCGCGAACGCACCGTCGAGCGGGGCGGCTCGGCGTTCCGGCTGCCCGAACTGACCGCGCCGCAGCGCGAAGCGCTCGGTTCGCTGCGGGAGCAGTTCGCCGAAAAGCCTGCGGCGCTGCTGCACGGCGTGACGGGGTCGGGGAAGACCGAAATTTACATACACCTGATCGCCGAAACGCTGGCGCGGGGCGGCGACGTGCTGCTGCTCGTGCCCGAAATCGCCCTGACGGCGCAGCTGATCGGGCGCATGGAGCGCATCTTCGGCAGCCGCGTGACCCCCTATCATTCGAAACTTACGAACCGCCGCCGCACGGAGACCTACCTGCGGCTGAACCGTTCCCAAGGGGGCGAGTTCGTCGTCGGCGTGCGGTCGTCGATATTTCTGCCGCTCAGGCATCTGCAGCTGATAATCGTGGACGAGGAGCACGACGCCAGCTACAAGCAGGCCGATCCCGCGCCCCGCTACAACGCCCGCGACTGCGCCGTGGTGATGGCCCGCCTGTGGGGCGGCCGCACGCTGCTGGGAAGCGCCACGCCGTCGCTCGAAACGTGGCTCAACGCCGAGGGCGGGAAGTACGGCCGCGCCGTGCTGGCGGAGCGTTACGGCGACGCCCGCCCGCCCGAAATATTCGTTTCGGATACGATCCGCGCCGCCAAGCGCGGCGAGCGGCATGCGCATTTCAACAAACTGCTGCTGGACAAGATGGAGGAGACGCTCGGACGGGGCGGGCAGGTGATGCTGTTTCAGAACCGCCGCGGATTCTCGCCCTACGTCGAGTGTTCTCAGTGCGGGTGGACGGCCCGCTGTCCTCACTGCAACGTGACGCTGACCTACCACAAGGGAGGCGCCAGACTCGTCTGCCACTACTGCGGCTACACGGCCCCGGTGCCGGCGAAGTGCCCTTCGTGCGAGGTGACGGAGGTGCTGCCGCGGGGATTCGGCACGGAGAAGGTCGAGGAGGAGATCGCCCGGCTCTTCCCCGAAGCCCGCGTCGCCCGGCTGGACCGTGACAGCGTGACTTCCGAGCGGGCGTTCAACGCCATAATCTCCGATTTCGAAGCCCGCAAGACCGATATTCTGGTCGGGACGCAGATGATTACGAAGGGATTCGACTTCGGCGGCGTGTCGCTGGTGGGGATTCTCAATGCCGACAACCTGCTGAACAACCCCGATTTCAGGGCTGCGGAGCGGGCCTTTCAGCTCATGCTGCAGGTCGCCGGACGCGCCGGACGCCGCTCGGACGGCGGCGAGGTGGTGATTCAGACCTCCGAGCCGGGGCATCCCGTGATCCGGCAGGTCGTGGCGGGCGATTTCGCCGGGATGGCCCGCATGCAGCTCTCCGAACGCGAAGCGTTCTTCTATCCGCCCTATGCGCGGCTGACATCGCTGACGCTGCGCCACCGCGACGTCGCGCTGCTGCGCCGCGGCGTCACGGAGCTGGCGGCGCGCCTGCGCG
Organism: Alistipes sp. DJF_B185; assembly: GCF_964250025.1. Taxonomy (NCBI): domain Bacteria; kingdom Pseudomonadati; phylum Bacteroidota; class Bacteroidia; order Bacteroidales; family Rikenellaceae; genus Alistipes; species Alistipes sp. DJF_B185. The sequence goes on along the minus strand of NZ_CAXUDY010000001.1, from coordinate 406,018 downwards.
TCAGGTTCGGCCGCCGCGTGCTGGGGCCGATGACGCCCCCGGTGGACCGCATCCGCGGCGAGTATCTCGCGGGGCTGCTGCTCAAGATCGAAAGCGGCGCTTCGTCGGCCAAGGCCCGCTCACTGCTGGCCGCCGAGCTGAAGGCGTTCGCCGAAAATCCCGAATTCAAAACGATAACCGTCGTCTGCAATGTCGATCCTCAGTGACCTGCTGAGCGACGTCGCGGCGCTCTTTTTTCCGCCGCGCTGCCCCGTCTGCGGCGTCCCGCTCGCGCAGGGCGAACGCACGGTGTGCACGCTGTGCCGCACGACGGCGCCCCTGACGGGGTTCTGGCTTGAGGCGGACAATCCCCTGCTGGCGAAGTGCCGGGACATGCTGCCCGTCGAGCGGGCTTCGGGTTTTCTCTACTACATTCACGGAAGCGGGTGGCGGGAGCTGATCCGCGGATTCAAATACCGCGGAGCGTGGCGCACGGCCCGCGCGATGGGCGAGTGGTACGGACGCTGTCTGAAGGAGAGCGGGCTGTACGACGGGGTGGAAGTGGTCGTGCCCCTGCCGCTGCACCCCGTCAAGCGGTGCAGGAGGGGGTATAACCAGTCGGAGTACATCGCCGAGGGGATCGCCTCGCAGTTGGGAGCGGAGGTAGACCGCCGGAGCGTCCGCCGCAAGCGCAATACGGAGAGTCAGGCCCTCAAGCCGCGGCGCGAGCGCGCCCGGAACGTGGACGAGGCTTTCGCGGTGCGCCGTCCCGAACGGCTCGAAGGGCGGCATGTACTGCTGGTGGACGACGTCTTCACGACGGGCAGCACGATGCTTTCGTGCGCCGGGGAGATGCTGCGCGCCGCACCCGGATGCCGGATCAGCATCGCGGCGCTCGCCGTCTCGCGGCGGGAGCTGGGGGTGAGGGAGTGATCGGAAATTAAAAATTCTTTTTCAACAGGCGTTATCCCCTGCTGCGGGGACTGTTTGCGGGAGAATCGTGTTATCAACACGATTTTCGACAACAACTTTGCCGCGGCCGTTTTGTTTTCTCCGCCCGAATCGCTATTTTTGGGCTCTGAACGAAAGCATAAATCATGGCTAAAGATTATAACCCCTCCCAACGCAACAGGGAGGCATTCGAGGCGCTGACCGACACCGCCGGCAACGTGCCCCCGCAGGCGGTCGAACTGGAGGAAGCCGTGCTCGGCGCGCTGATGCTGGAAAAGGACAGCATCATCGCCGTGCAGGAGTACGTCACGCCCGACGCTTTTTACACCGAGGAGCACCGCACGATCTACCGCGCGATCGAGGAGCTTTCGATGGAGCTCAAACCGATCGACCTCTATACCGTCACCGAGCGGCTCAAGGCCAAGAAGGAGCTGAAGAAGGTGGGCGGTGCGTCGTATCTGGCGCAGTTGACGCAGAAGGTCGGCTCGGCCGCCAATGTCGAATTCCACGCCAAGATCATCGCCCAAAAGTACGTGCAGCGCGAGCTGATCCGCTCGGCGACCGAGATTCAGAAGCGGTCGTACGACGAATCGACCGACGTGACGGAGCTGATCGGATATGCCGAGGGCGAGATATTCAAGGTGGCCGAAGGACACGTCAAGCGGTCGGTGCAGGCGTCGAAGGATATTCTGGCCCGCGCGCTGATGCAGATCGAGGAGGCGTCGAAGAATACGAGCGCCTTCAACGGCGTGCCGTCGGGCTTCATGGCCATCGACCGCGTGACGCTGGGCTGGCAGCTCTCGGACCTGATCATCATCGCCGCACGCCCTTCGATGGGCAAGACGGCGTTCGTGCTCTCGATGGCCCGCAACATGGCGGTCGATCACGAGCAGGGCGTGGCGTTCTTCTCGCTCGAAATGTCCGCCGTACAGCTGATGATGCGTTTGATTATCGCTGAGACGGGACTGAGCGGAAACGACGTCAAGTCGGGCCGTCTGACGCCCGAACAGTGGCGGCATCTGGAATCGGCGACCAAGCCGCTGGGCAGTGCGCCGCTCTATATCGACGACACGCCGGCGCTTTCGGTCTTCGAATTCCGCTCGAAGGCCCGCCGTCTGAAGATACACCACGACATCAAGATCATCATCATCGACTACCTGCAGCTGATGACCGGCAATCAGGATTCGAAAGGAAACCGCGAGCAGGAGGTGGCCTTTATTTCGCGTACGCTCAAGGCGATCGCCAAGGAGCTGAACGTGCCGATGATCGCGCTGTCGCAGCTGAGCCGCGCCACCGAAATGCGCGGCGGCTCGAAGCGTCCCCAGCTCTCGGACCTCCGCGAGTCGGGCGCCATCGAGCAGGACGCCGACATCGTGGCCTTCATCCACCGTCCGGAGTATTACGGCATCAATCAGGACGAGAACGGCATGCCGACGGCGGGTATGGCCGAGATCATCCTCGCCAAGCACCGTAACGGCGCCGTGTGCGACGTCAACCTGCGCTTCCTCAAGGAGCAGGCGCGTTTCGCCGACGTGGATGACACGATGCTGCCGCCGTCGCAGGCGGCTGACAGCCAGCAGGCCTACGACGACTATGCCAGCGGTTCGAACGCCGTGCCGGGAGCCGGAATCGGCGGCGGACTGGGCGCGGGAATCGGCGGCGGGGAGTTCGACCCCAATCCGCCCGCGCTGAACGACGAGGCGCCGTTTTAGAAGAGCCGGTTTAGAGGGGCGCTGCGGCTGATGTGGCCGGCGAAGTCGGTGCGGCTGAGGCGGTCGGTGCAGGCGATGCAGGCAGTGCGGTCAGTGCGGACGACTGTGGAAGAGGCCGGTAACAGAATGGTTAATTGATAATATTTTTTTGATAGATGTTTGTCCGGACCTATGCAGGAGCGATCGTGGGGATCGATGCCGCGGCGGTGACCGTCGAGGTCAATATCGCCGGCGGCGGACTGGGAATGTACCTCGTGGGGCTGCCGGACAGCGCCGTGAAGGAGAGCGAGCAGCGCATACGTGCGGCGTTCGAGAACTCCGGGGAGCGGATGTCGGGCCGCAAGGTGGTCGTGAGTCTGGCTCCGGCCGACCTGCGCAAGGAGGGCGCGTCGTTCGACCTGCCGATCGCCGTCGGGATTCTCGCGGCGATGTCGCGAGTGGATGCCGAAACGCTTGCCGGGACGATGTTCGCCGGGGAGCTGTCGCTGGACGGGACGCTGAAACCCGTGCGGGGCGTGCTGCCGATGGCGGTGCGCGCGCGGGAAGAGGGATTGCGGCGGCTGGTGCTGCCGGCGGCGAACGCCGCGGAGGCGGCCGTGGTCGAAGGCGTCGAGGTGATCGGGGCCGGAAGCCTGAAGGAGGTGATCGGACTGCTGAACGGCGAACGGGAGATGACGCCGGCGGTGCCTGCGGACGGGGAGCCGTTCGGGGCGGAGTCGGGCCGTTATGAAGAGGATTTTGCCGATGTGAAGGGCCAGACGCATGTGAAGCGTGCGCTGGAGATAGCCGCCGCGGGCGGTCACAACGTGCTGATGATCGGGGCGCCGGGTTCGGGCAAGACGATGCTGGCCCGCAGGATGCCGACCATCCTGCCGCCGCTGTCGCGCGAAGAGGCGCTGGAGACCACCAAGATACACTCCGTGGCCGGGAATATGGCGGCGGGCGGTCTGCTGGCGCGGCGGCCTTTCAGGGCGCCGCACCATACGATTTCGCAGGCGGCGCTGATCGGCGGGGGACAGTCGCCGCGGCCCGGCGAGGTGTCGCTGGCCCACAACGGGGTGCTGTTCCTCGACGAGCTGCCCGAATTCGGGCGCAGCGTGCTGGAGGTGCTGCGGCAGCCGCTGGAGGAGAAGAGGGTGACCGTCTCGCGGGCGAAATACAGTGTGGAATATCCCGCCAACTTTACGCTGGTGGCGGCGATGAACCCCTGTCCGTGCGGCTATTACAACCATCCGGCGAAGGAGTGCGTATGTTCGCCGGGGGCGGTGCACCGCTATATGAGCCGGATTTCGGGACCGCTGATGGACCGGATCGACCTGCATGTGGAGGTGACGCCCGTGCCGGCGGCCGAACTTTCGGCGGCGGCGCCCGGCGAGCCGAGCGCCGCGGTCCGCGAGCGGGTCGTGCGGGCGCGGGAGGTGCAGGCGGCGCGTTTCGCGGGGACGGAGGGCGTGCATACCAACGCCATGATGAACGCGGCGATGCTGCGCGAATACTGTCGGCCGGACGCCGCTTCGGCGGCGCTGCTGGAGCGGGCCATGGAGCGGCTGTCGCTCTCGGCGCGGGCTTACGACCGCATTCTGAAAGTGGCCCGCACGATCGCCGATCTGGCGGGGCGCGAAACCATAGCGGCGGCCGATGTGGCCGAAGCGATCAACTACCGCTCGCTGGACCGGGGAAACTGGGGGCGGTAAAAGGAGGACGAAAGGGCGGCGAACGGAAAGAATTCGTAATTTTGCAGGCGGCTTGCCTTGGAATGTTGTCCGGGGCGGAAGTCTGCACCCCGGTTTTCAGATCGCCGGGTCTTAGGATCGCCGGGTTTCCGGACCGCCGGGGACGGCTCTCGGATTGGCGGGCCGCCGGGTTAGCAGGCTGTCGGGGCTTCGGGCCGGGCCGCCGGGGCGGTGCCGCGGTCGGGCCTTTGAGTTGTCGGGATCTTCGGGCTTTCGGGTTGACGGGCCGTCGGATCTTCGGACAGTCGGAGGCGGGTTGAAAGATATTGATTGTAAGTAAAAAAGATAAAATAGCATGACAAGGAAAATCATCCTTTCGGGCGGCGGAACGGGCGGACATATCTATCCGGCCGTGGCTGTTGCGGAAGCGTTGAAACGGCGGTTCGGCGACGGGGTCGAGATTCTCTTCGTGGGCGCCGAGGGCAAGATGGAGATGGAGAAGGTGCCCGCGCTGGGCTACCGCATCGTGGGACTGCCCATAGCGGGTCTGCAGCGGCGCATGGACTGGCACAACCTCGCGGTGCCGTTCAAGGTGCTGAAGAGCGTCTCGATGGCCAAGAAGACCATTCGTGAATTCGGGGCCGATGCGGTCGTGGGATTCGGCGGCTATGCCAGCGCCCCGGTGCTGTGGGCCGCGCAGCGGCTGGGCGTGCCGACGGTGATTCAGGAGCAGAACTCCTATGCCGGGCTGACCAACAAGATTCTGGCCAAGCGTGCGAAGCGCATCTGCGTCGCCTATGAGGGGATGGAGCGTTTCTTTCCGGCGGGCAGGATCACGATGACGGGCAATCCCCTGCGGGGCCGTTTCTCGAAAGAGGGGGCCGACCGGGGCGAAGCGTTGGAATATTACGGCTTTACGCCCGATCTTCCGGTGGTGCTGGTCGTGGGCGGATCGCTCGGAACGCGGTCGCTGAACGAGATGATGAAGGCGTGGATACTCGCGCTCGAAGGCGCGGACGCTCCCGTGCAGGTGATCTGGCAGACGGGCAAATATTATGAGCGCGAGATGCAGGCGTTCTTGGCGGCGCATCCGGTTGCGAATATCTGGCAGGGGGCCTTCATCGACCGCATGGACTATGCCTATGCGGCGGCCGATCTGGTCCTCTCGCGCAGCGGGGCGGGGACTGTCTCGGAGTTGTGTCTGGTGGCGAAGCCCGTGCTGTTCGTGCCCTCGCCCAATGTGGCCGAGGATCATCAGACCAAGAATGCCAAGGCGTTGGAAGCCAAGGGCGCGGCGGTCGTGGTGCCCGATGCCGAGGCCCGGACGGCGGCCATGAGGCGGGCGATGGAGCTGCTCTCGGACAAGGAGGCTTTGCGGACGATGAGCGAAAACCTCGAAAAGCTGGCGCGCCCCGATGCGGCGGAGCGGATCGTGGATGAAATCGAAAAGGTAATGAAATAGCGCCGCTTCCGGCGTTTCCCCTGCGCCGCGCGGGCGATGAATGCGGCGGGGACCGTGCGGAGGGAGGAGCGGTGCGGAGAACGATAAAACTTAATCGGATGGAGTTTCAAAATATCTATTTTCTGGGAATCGGCGGCATCGGCATGAGCGCCTTGGCGCGTTATTTCCTGCATGAAGGCAAGCGGGTGGCCGGTTACGACCGCACCCCCTCGCATCTGACGGACGAACTGGCGGCCGAAGGTGCTGCGATTCATTTCGAGGACGACGTGCGGCGGATTCCCGCGGAGTTTCTCGACCCGGCGGCGACGATGGTGGTGTATACCCCGGCCGTGCCGCAGGAGCACGGGGAGTATCAATATTTCGTGAGTCACGGGTTCTGCGTCGAGAAGCGTTCGCAGATGTTGGGACATCTCGCCGAGGGCAAGTATGTGATGGCCGTGGCGGGGACGCACGGCAAGACCACGACCTCGACGCTCGTGGCGTGGCTCAACCGCGGCGTGACGGGCGGAGGAAGCGCTTTTCTGGGCGGAATATCGAAGAACTTCGGCGGCAATCTGGTGCTGGGCGCGGGGGCGCGGCTGGCGGTCGAGGCCGACGAGTTCGACCGTTCGTTCCTGCGGTTGTATCCCGACGTGGCGGTGATTACCTCGGCGGATGCCGATCACCTCGATATTTACGGCACGCACGAGGCGGTGAAGGAGGCTTTTTCGCAGTTCGTGCGGCAGATCAGGCCGGGCGGGTTCCTCATTATCAAAGAGGGGGTGGATATCGTGCTGGACAATCCGCAGATCACCGTTTACCGCTATTCGTACGACGTGCCGTGCGACTTCTACGCCCGCAACGTGCAGCTGCTCGAAGGCGGGCATTACCGCTATGACATTGTGACGCCCGGCGGCGTGGTCGAGGGGTGCACGCTCGGCATTCCGGGATGGGTCAATATCGAGAATTCGGTGGCGGCCGCGGCGTCGGTATGGTGCGCGGCGCAGGCCGAAGGCACGACGCTCGATGCGGAACGGCTGAGAGAGGCGCTGGCGTCGTTTGCGGGCGTGAAGCGGCGTTTCGAATTCTATGTCAATACGCCGAAGCAGGTTTACATGGACGACTACGCCCACCATCCGCGCGAGCTGGCGGCGACGCTGACGTCGGTGCGCAAAATGTTTCCGGGACGGCGCATCACGGCGCTGTTCCAGCCGCACCTCTACACGCGGACGCGCGACCTTTACAGGGAGTTCGCCGAGGCGCTGTCGCATGCCGACGACGTGGTGCTGCTGCCGATCTACCCGGCGCGCGAGGAGCCGATCGAAGGCGTGACGTCGGAGATCATCGCCCAAGGCGTGACGGTGCCGTGCCGCATCGTGGAGCGGGCGGCGCTGGCCGATACGGTGGCGGCGATGGACACGGACGTGGTGGTGAGCTTCGGTGCGGGCAACATCGACGCCTGCTGCGGGGCGATCGCCGAAAAGCTGAAAGCGAAGAGTTAGCCGGGAGAACGGCGGCCGGGGCGCATGTCCGCCGGGCCGGATGTAAAAACCGCAGAAGACGAAACGACGGATAATTAGAGAATAAAGACGATTTTGAGAAAATACCTCCGATACGCACTGCTCACGCTTTTGTGGGGCGCCGTGGCCGCATATGTCGTTTATGCGGGGACGGCGGCGGGGAGGCTGCGTGCCGGGAAGAAGGTCGGCAGGGTCGAGATCGAGGTGGTGGACAGCTCGTCGATGGGCTATCTGGTGTCGGGCCGCATGGTGCGCGAGTGGATCGCGCACAGCGGAATCAAGACGAACGGCACGGCAGTTGATGCGGTAGAGCTGGCGGCCATCGAGGCCCTGATCGCCAAAAACGGATTCGTGGAGCGCGTGGACGCCTATGTGACTTACGGCGGCGTGCTGCATATCGACATCAGCCAGCGCAGGCCCCTGCTGCGGCTGCTGACCGACGGCGTGGATTCGTACGTCACGCCCGAAGGCTATGTCTTCGCCGCGCCGCGCGCCTCGTCGCTCTACGTGCCGGTGGTGACGGGGGCTTACCGTCCGCCGTTTCCCGCGTCGTTCGTCGGCTCCGTGCGCGGGCATATCGACCTCGAACGGGCGAAGATCGACAAGCGGATCGCGGAGCTGGAGCGTGAGAAGTACCCCTTCTTCCGGCGCGAACTGCAGAACGACCGCAACATATCGGCGCTGCGCCGCATGCGCATCAAGAAGCAGTGGTGGCGGATGGAAAGCTCCGCGGCGTTCGATGCGCGCGTCGAAGAGCTGCGCGCCCGCAAGGCGGAGCTGCGGCGCAAATACCGCTACGAAGCGCGTCTGGTGCAGGAGGGAATAGACCGCATCGCGCAGCGGCAGGAGGCCGAAAGGCTGAAACAAAAAAAGTTGGAGAAAAGCTACGAAGATTTCATGAAACTGCTTACCTTTGTAGAGTTCATCGAAGATGATGATTTCTGGAGGTCGGAGGTGGTGCAGATTGCCGCGCATACGACCCCCAGCGGAGCTTTAGAGGTGGAGCTGGTGCCCCGGAGCGGCCGCCATACCATCGTCTTCGGACGTATCGAGCAGGTGGAGCGCAAATTCGACAAATTGCTGCGTTTCTACCGCAGCGGTCTTATGAACATCGGTTGGGGAGAGTACCGGACAATAGATATCAGATACAACGATCAGGTGGTTTGCAAGAAATAAAAGGATTATACCGTGGAAAGAAAGAATTATACCGTTGCCGTCGATCTGGGTTCGTCGAACGTCGTGGTGGCTGTCGGCGAGAAGAACGCCGAAGAGCGGCTCGATGTGGTGTGCGTCGTGTCGAAACCCGTCGAGGGGGTCAATGCGGGCAAGATTGAGAATATCGAACTGGTGAGCCGCGCCATCCGCGAAGCCGTGTCGGAGGCCGAGGAGCAGTTGGGAATCCGCATCACCGAGGCCTATGCCGGTATTTCGGGCGACTTCGTGCGCTGTGCCCGGCATATGGACCACGTCTTCGTCTACGATCCGCAGAACGGTGTCAATCAGAAGGACGTCGATGCGCTGTTCGACCGCATGCGCAACGTGCAGGCGCCCGACGACGAAACCATCATGGACCGCGTACCCCAGAACTATGTGGTGGACGACAATCAGGAGGTGAAGAATCCCGTGGGGTCGTTCGGCAAGAAGCTCTCTTCCACGTTCAACTTCATCCTCTGTCTCAAGACCCCGATGCAGCGGCTCGACATGGCCCTCAAGCGGGTGGGAATCAAGATGCTGAGCGTTACGTCGAACGCCATAGCCACGGCCGAGGCGGTGCTGCTGCCCGACGAGAAGGAGGAGGGCGTGGCCGTGGTGGATATCGGCGGCGGCGTGACCGACGTGGCGGTGTATTACCGCAACGTGGTGCGTTATATCGCCACGATTCCGATGGGGGCGACGGCGATCAACCGCGACATCCGCACGATGAGCGTGCCCGAAAAGCATGTGGAAAGTCTCAAACAGAAATACGGTTCGGCGGTGGCCGAGCTGGCTCCCGAAGACAAACTGATCCGTGTGAACGGCCGCACGGCCCGCGAGGCGAAGGATATTCTGCTGCGCAATCTGGCGACGGTGATCGAAGCCCGCGCCACGGATATCGCGGAGTTCGTACTGCAGGAGATCAAGGATTCGGGATACATCGGCAAGCTGGCTTACGGGATCGTCCTGACGGGCGGTTCGGCCAAGCTGAAGGACCTCGACGAACTGTTCCGCCGGGTGACGGGCATGGATGTGCGCGTCGCGTCGGCCGAGACCGGGATTGCCGAGGAGTCGAAAGAGAAGACAGCCGATCCGGCTTATGCCACGGCGGTCGGCATTCTGCTTAAGGGCGCCGAGCAGGGCGCCTGTGCGTTCGTCGAGCGGCCCGCGGCCCGGCCTGCGGAACAGCAGGGTTTCCGGCCCCCGCAGCCGCAGCCCGCTCCTGAGTTCCGTCACACGCCGCGCTTCCAGCAGCCCGTGCAGGCGCCGCCTGCAGCTCCGGCGGCGGAAGAGGCGGAGGAGGATGCCGCCGCTTCGGGAGGTGAGGAGACTCCGGTGATCGAATCCAAGCGCAAGCGCAACTGGAGCTCGATTTTCCAGAAGACCTTCGACAAAATCAACAGCAGCTTCACGGCGGCCGAGGACGAAGAGATTTAAGGGATAATTTGCCGCGTCCCGGTTTCCGGCCGTACGCAGCGGTCTTACAGCGGTGTTTGCGGCATGAATTTCGTGTTTGCGGGGGCGGTCCGGCGATGCGGAGGTCCGGCAATGCGGCCGCGGTTTACACCGGTTTCGGCCGGGAAGCGGTTTCTGCAGATGTGGCGGACAGCCGGGGTAAATGCGGACGGCGGATGCCGCGGATGCCGGGAGTTGCGGACGGGAAGCCGGGCGGCGGTTTTTTGAATTCCGCGGATTGCGGACGGAGAGCCGGCTGCGGGAATGATTTATAGTTAAGAATGTGGAGAAAGGAGTTAGAGATATGACAGACGAATTGATGTCGGAGATCAAAGCCCCGAAGACGGACGGTTCGATCATTATGGTGGTGGGCGTCGGCGGAGCCGGCGGCAATGCCGTGAACCATATGTGGAACCTTGGTATCCGGGGTGTGACGTTTCTGGTTTGCAACACCGACCAGCAGGCGCTGGACAAGAGTCCCGTGGAGTTGAAGATACGCCTCGGCGCAGAGGGACTGGGGGCCGGAAACGACCCGGAAAACGGCCGCCGCGCGGCCGTGGAGTCGCTGCCTGAGATTCGTCAGCACCTCGAAGAGTCGGGGACGCGCATGCTTTTCATAACGGCGGGCATGGGCGGCGGAACGGGTACGGGCGCGTCGCCCGTCATCGCCAAGCTGGCCAAGGAGATGGGACTGCTGACCGTGGCGATCGTCACTTCGCCGCTGGCCGTCGAAGGCAAGATCCGCTACGAGCAGGCTTTCAGGGGCATCGAGGAGCTGCGGCAGAACGTGGATTCGCTGCTGATCATCAATAACGAGAATATTCTCGAAATATACGGGCGCCTGTCGCTCAAGCAGGCGTTCGGCAAGGCCGACGACATTCTGTGTTCGGCGGCCAAGGGCATCGCCGAGATCATCACGGTGGAGAGCGACTTGGTGAACGTCGATTTCGCCGACGTGTCGAAGGTCATGCGTGACAGCGGCCGCGCCCATATGGCCGTGGCGACGGCCGAGGGCGACAACCGCGCCGAAGCGGCGGCCGAAGCGTCGCTGCGCTCGCCGCTCTTGGACCACAACCTGATTTCGGGGGCGAAGAACATCCTGCTCAACATCTCGGTCGCGGATGCCGACGGCCTGATGTACGAGGAGGTGGTGCGGATTCTGGAGTACATTCAGGCGCACGCCAGCGTGCAGGACGACAACGGCGTGATTCACAACGCCAATATCATATGGGGTACGAGCGAGAAGCCCCAGCTGGGCAACGCCATCGAGCTGGTGGTCGTGGCCACGGGATTCGCGGGCGACGTATCGGCGGCGGGGACGATGAAGCAGATCATTCCTCCGGTGCGGAGCGTCGAGCCGGCGAAGGACCCGGTGGCTCCCGTGCTGGAGCCGATCAAGCCGGTCGTGCCGCCCAAGGCCGCCGTGCAGCGGCCGCCCGAACAGGTGATGCTGGGGGCGAAATCGACGCGTTACAGCAACATCGAACTGTTGCTGAGCAAGCCCGCCTATCAGTCGCGCAACTCGAAATTCGTCGTGCAGATGCCCGGCGGACGCAAGGAGGTGCTGAAGGAGGAGAACGATGCCGGCCAGCAGGCGCAGCAGGATGCGCAGGGCGGATCGCTTTTTGATTAACTAATAGACCGCCGGTTTGGAGGAGACTACAACTTCGTGGATTACGTTTAACGGGTTTTCGGCCCATATCGCCGTGCTGTGTGCGGTGACGCTGGGCCTGCTGTGCGTTTCGGCGCTCGTGTCGGGCGCTGAAACTTCGTTTTTTTCTCTGTCGCACAACGATATACGCCGCCTGCGCAAACGCACGACGGCGTCGGCCGAGGCGGTGCTCCGCCTGCTGACGAACGTGGACCTGCTGCTGGCGACGATTCTCGTGGTGAACAATCTGGTGAATATCTGCATCGTCATTCTCACGTCGAGCATCATAGATTCGGTTTTCACCTTCCTGCGGTTCGAATTCCTCTTCAAGACCGTACTGGTGACCTTCCTGCTGCTGCTCTTCGGCGAGATACTGCCCAAGGTGCTGGCGCAGACCATTCCCGTGCGCTTCGCGCAGTTCGCCGCGCGGCCCCTCACGGTGCTGCGGTGGATTTTCTATCCGATCTCCTATGCGCTCGTGCGGACGAGCAGCCGCATCAGCGAGAAGGCTTCGCACAAGAGCGAGATTTCGCTCGACGAGCTGGCCGACGCGGTGGACATGACCCAGAGTTCGAGTCCTGAGGAGCATGTGATGCTGTCGGGAATCGTCAATTTCGTCAATACCGAGGTGCAGGAGATCATGAAGCCCCGCGTGGACATCACGGTGCTCAACATAACCGACGATTACGAGACGGTCAAGAAGACCATTATCGAGTCGGGATTTTCGCGCATCCCGGTCTACGAGGACGACATAGACAACATCAAGGGAACGCTTTATGTCAAGGACCTGCTGCCCTACATCAACCACGGCAGCGAGTTCGGCTGGCAGCAGCTGGTGCGCAAGCCCTATTTCGTGCCGGAACACAAGAAGATCAACGACCTGCTGGCCGACTTCCAGTCCAATAAGATCCATATGGCGATCGTCGTGGACGAGTACGGCTCGACGCTGGGACTGGTGTCGCTGGAGGATATCATCGAAGAGATCGTGGGCGAGATTTCGGACGAAAGCGACGCCGACGAAAGTTTCTTCACGCGGCTCGACGAGAAATGTTTCATCTTCGACGGCAAGAGCCATCTGGGCGACTTCGAACGGGTGCTGGGGCTGGACGAGGAGATTTTCAACGACGTGAAGGGCGAGGCCGAGACGCTGGCCGGGCTGATGCTCGAACTCAAGCGCGACTTCCCCCGCAAGGGTGATGTCTTCACGTCGCACGACATCCGTTTTACGGTGCAGGAGATGGACGGGCACCGTATCGACAAAATCCGTGTAGATCTGCTGGCATGACGAAGGGGCTCTTCATCGAGCCGCCGATGACCGAGGCGGAAGCCGCCGCGCGGGTGACGCCCGGCGAGCGGGCTGCCGCGCAGGAGTTTCTGCGCGAACGCCGCCGCAGGGAATTCCTGACATGGCGCGCCGTCGTGCGCCGCGAGCTGGGGGACGATGTGTCGATCGCCTATGATGAGGCGGGAGCGCCCGTTGTTCCGGGGCGCGAGGTGCATATCGGGGTTTCGCATTGTCCGGGCCGGGTGGCGGTCTGCATATCGGATGCGCCGTGCGCCGTCGATGTCGAACCCGAATCGCGGGATTTCAGCCGCGCCGCGTCGCGTTACATGTCGCCTGCCGAGCGGGCGCTTTCTGACGATCCGTTGCTGCCGGCCGCAGTCTGGTGCGCGAAGGAGACCCTGTACAAATATGCCGGGCGGCCGGGGCTGGATATGCTCTACGACCTGCATGTCGAGGCGGTCGATTTCGAAGCCGGAGTCGTCGTGGGGCGTATCGCGGACGGGGAGCCGCTGCGGCTTTCGCTTAAGCGCGCCGACGGGTTTATCGTTGTATATATTTTGTAGTTTCGGGGCGTGTACCCGATAATAATCCTCTAAAATCCTGCTGGGAGCCGTGCGGCTGAAGCTGGAAGTCGAGGGGAATGCGGGGGCGGAACCGGGGTTAGGATTGCCGGAGCGGATGAGGATAAGGCCGGAGGGACCGAGGGGCTGCCTGCGGGGTTGCTTGTGGGATGGAGTCGGGATTTGTTGCGTCTGCCGGAAGAGAGTGGCCGGATTGCCGTTGTCTCAGAAGGCTTCCGAAGCGGTGAAGAGGAATGCCGAGGAGCGTTTGCGGTCCCACGGGAGGTTGTGGTTGCCGTAGACGCCCCAGCCGTAGTCGAGACGGATGTTCATGCGGTTCTTGAATTCGAAGCGGTAGCCGCAGCCGAAACTGTAGAGCGTATTGTCCCACCGGAATTTGTCGGTGCCCCAGACCTGACCGCCGCCGATCCAGCCCACGATGCCGTGACGGCGGTAGATTTTCTGCCGCAGTTCGATCTGCGTCTCGACGAGCCGTTTGTCGCGGTAACGCCCCTCGTAATAGCCGCGCATGCGTTCCATGCCGCCCAGCTTGGCGTACATGTGCCACGACGGGGTGCCCGCCGTGCAGTCGGCATAGAGATCGTAGGCGAAGATGGCGCCTTTCCAGAGTTTCTGATAGAAGTCGAACGTCAGTGTGAAACGCCCGAAGTTACGGCGCGTATTGCCCAGCCACTGGGGATACCATTTGGCTTCGGCCTTGATGAAGATGCCTTTCGAGGCGTTGAAGGTCACGTCGCGCGTGTCGTACTGCGCGAAAATGCCGAGATTGGTGTTGAAGGCGTTCGGTTTGTCGCCCGTGGCGGCGATGAAGTTCGAGAAGGGGTCCTGTTTCTCCGGGTCGTAACGTTTGTTGTCCTTATATAAATCGTAGAGTTCGCCGATTTGACCGCCGGGTTTTTCCTTTTCGTGGTTGTCGATTGCGGTGAAGTACTCTCCCATGCCGCTCGACTTGTATTTGGCGCCGGTGTAGTCGATGCCGCCGCTGACGCCGATGTAGAACCGTCCGACGAGCGACGTGCAGTAGGAGATGCGGAAAATGCCCATCGTCGTGGTCAGGTCCTGCGCGTAACCCTCTTTTCCGGCCTTGTGGCCCACGCCGTAGAATGCGCCCGGAAAGTAGACGAAGGCTCCCGAATAGCTCAGACGCCGTTTGTTGTGCTGGAAGATGTTGTCGCCCGAAAAGCGGAGCAGCAGGAATTTTTGGGTCGTGATGTTGCCGTAGATCGAGATGTTGGAGGGAGCGGTCACCGAGTCCGTGCGGTCGAGACGGTACAGACCGGCGACGAGGAAGCCCAGACCGAAGCCGACGTCGGACGAGTAGTTGGGACCGGGGGCGATGCTCCAGTCGATCTTTTTCTCGAACGTGCGGTCCACGTTCGAGCGGCTGTAGTAGTCGATGATCCGGCGGATGAAGCCCTTGCGCTGGGCGGACGTCGTGAGCGCCGCCGTGTCGGCGGGCTGGCGGCCCGGCCGCGCTTCGGCCGCGCCGATCCGGGACAGAGCCTCCTGAGTCGAAGGAAAATTGTCTTTCGAGGTGTCGGTGGTTTGGGCCGTTGTCGTAAATATCGTCAGCAACAGGCTGACAGTTAGGAAGATCCTATATCCCTTTTCCATTAAAAGTGAGGTTGAAAGCGGTTTAAAGATAGCAATTTTTCGCCAATGTTCAAAATGGACACATTCAGGGCGTTCGGGGTTTCCCGATACGGAGATAAATTTCTATCTTTGCAGGGACCGGTGCCGGCCCGTCCGACTGTGGGACTTGTCCGGCTGTGGGATCCGTTTGCTGTCCGGCCCGATGATTGCCGGACACGCTGATTGCCCGATAGGCCCGGTTGCCGGATCGGAAATTTGCCGGACCCGATGATGTCGGATCATTATTGAACTGCATGGAAATTACACGCCCCGTACCTTCGCCGAATCCGGTTGAACAGACCGACGCCGCTCTGCTGCAGACCGCAGAGGAGGTGTCCGATGCGGTTTTCCGCAGCGTGCCCCTGCCCCCGCTGATGCGCGAGCATTTCTGGGTGCAGTCGTCGGTGTTTGCGGGTTGCATTTTCCCGGCGCCCGTGTTGCAGGGTTCTCATTTTACGGACGTCACGTTCCGAAACTGCGATCTCTCGAACGCCGATTTGTCGGGATGCAGTTTCCAGCGGGTCGAATTCGTGGAGTGCAAGCTGGTCGGCGCCAACCTTTCGGAGGGGACGTGGCAGCATGTCGTTTTCGAACGCTGCAAGATGGAGTTCGCCAATTTTACGCTGGGAAAATTCCGGGGCGTCCGTTTTGCCGGCGGAACGATGCGCAGCGTCGGATTCGACGAATGCCGGTTCGAACGTGTGGAGTTCTCGCTCTGCGACCTTACGATGGCGGAATTCAGTCGGACACGGTTGAAGGGGCTTTCGTTCGTCGATTCGGATATTCGCGGAATCCGGGTAGGCGATACCGGATCGTTCGAGTTGAAAGGTTTGAAAGTCAGTGCGCTGCAGGCTTCGGAGCTGGCGCGTCTTCTGGGACTGGAAATCGAGGGGTAATCGTTATTTAAAAAATTTACATAATTCTTAAAAAATATTAATAAAAATGTTTGGAAGTTTGTTTTCCGGGCATTACCTTTGTCGCATCTTAGATGATAAAATATTTTAAGAATTATTTAAAATTATTTAGTATGAAGGCGAAGATCAATGCGTGGTTCCGTACCGCTATGGTTCTGTTGGGAGAGAGCATCAAACTGAGAGCGATGTAAGGCTCCCCTTTTTTGAGACAACAAATTAAAACTTCGATATACGAAAGAGTCCCGGCCGCAAAGCCGGGACTCTTTTATTTTGGGTTTCCGCGGGGGGCGGGCTGGATTGCATCCGGGATGCAGGGTGAAGTGCGCCGGATTTCAGCAGTTTGTTCCCGCCGGGTTGTTCCCGCTGAACGGGCCTGCCGGCGGCCGGCCCGGAACTGTTCCGCGGACTGCGGTATCGGAGCGCTCCGCTGAATTGTTCCGCCGTTTCGTACGGTCGGCTTGTTTCACGGGACTGCTCCGTCCGCTATTTGAGACCCAGCCGCTTGGCGGTCTCCTTGGGCAGTGCGTTCTTGTTGACCATGATCGAAGTGGTCTTGTACTCGACGAACGGCCGCGAGAAGTACCAGAACCCGTCGTAGGGCGGGCGTACGTCCCACGAATTCTGGACCTTGAAGTAGCGGTTGCCGGCCTGATCGGTCGCCGTGCCCATGATGACCATGCCGTGGTCGTCGGTGGTCTCGTAGTTGTCGAACGCCTGCTGGCGCATCTCCTGCGTAATTCTAAGCTCCTTGCCGGGCTTGTCGAACTTATAGAGCGCATCGTCCTTCTCCTTCTGGGTCAGTTTGCCCCAGCGCTCGGCTTCGGTGCCGTCCATGTTCGCAAGGTCGGCTTCGGGGATGATGCCGATGGCTTTGGTACGGCTGAAACCCTTCTCGCTCACGTCGGTGCCCCACGATACGGGGTAGCCGTTGGCCAGCGCGTTGTCGATGACGGTCATCATCTCGTCGAGCGGCAGGTTGTAGACCGTGCCCCACATCCAGTTGTCGGGAATCTCGATGATGAACTGCGTATAGAACGGATGATGCGTGAAGGAGGTGATGTCGATGTAGTCGTCCATGTCGATCGGCAGCGATGCGGCAAACGACCGGGGCGTATACTCCTTGCCCTCGTAGGTGAATGTTTCGGGCATCCGGCCGAAATACTCGTCGAGGATGGCGTCGAAGCCGCGCTTCCATGCCGTCGAAAGCGCTTTGTCCGAGGATTTGCCGCTGGCTGTGATCACGGCGTCGAGGTAGGCCTTCAGCACGAGCGACAGTTCGTGGAAATCGGCTTTCTCGGTGCCGTAGTTGAAGCCCGGATAGGCCTCCTGCGGTACGATGCCGTGGTTCTTGATTCCTTCGGTCACGTCGTGCGAAGCGCCGCCCTCGGCGAAGTTGATCTCGCCGTGCATGCGGACGTATTTCACGGCCTTGTCCATGAACGTGTGGCGCACGATCCACATCTCGGAGAGGTGGACCGGACGGCCGCCGGCGCGCAGGATCTCGCCTTCGAGGAACGAGAGAGTCGAGTAGCACCAGCAGGTGCCGCTGCGGTGCTGGTCCTTGACCGGGGTCATGGGGATCAGCCTGACGTCGGTGAATCGGTATCCCTCCGGCTCGGTTGCGGCGGGAGTCTGCGCTGCGGCCGCGAAGGCGGTGCAGAACGCAAGGGCTGTCAGCAGGAATTTTTTCATCGCTTGTGCTGTTTGGGTATTGGTGTTCGGTTACTTCTTCGAGGAAGAGACGATCTTCCGGCACTCTTCGAGCGTCAGCGTCTCTGGCTTGGCGCCTTTCGGTAGGCGGTAATTCTTGCCTTTGTAGGCGATATAGGGTCCGTAACGGCCGTTCTTGACCAGCATGTCGGGATCTTCGGGGAAGCTGCGCAGCGGAGTGTTGGCCGCGGCTGCGGCAGCCTGCTGGGCGCGCACGACCTCCACGGCGCGCTCGTAGGTGAGCGTGTAGGGGTCGTCGCCCTTCTGAAGCGAGG
The DNA here is from genome assembly GCF_964250025.1 of Alistipes sp. DJF_B185. Lineage (NCBI taxonomy): Bacteria > Pseudomonadati > Bacteroidota > Bacteroidia > Bacteroidales > Rikenellaceae > Alistipes > Alistipes sp. DJF_B185. The sequence goes on along the minus strand of NZ_CAXUDY010000001.1, from coordinate 388,045 downwards.
CGAACGACTTGCCGTGGCGCACGTAGGGCCCGTATTTGCCGATGCCGACCGAGAGCTGCTCGCCCTCCAGCTCGCCGAGGTCGCGGGGCAGGGCGAAAAGCTCCAGCGCCTCTTCGAGCGTGATCGACTCGATCAGCTGGCCCTTCTTGAGCGACGCGAAGCGTCCCTTTTCGCCTTCGTTGCCTTCGATCTCGACCATCGGGCCGTAGCGGCCGATGCGGGCCTTGACGACATGTCCGGTTTTGGGGTCGTTGCCCAGAATGCGGGCCTGACTCTTCTTGTCGGTCTGCGTGCCGATGGCCGTATCGACCATCTGGTGGAAGGGTCCGTAGAAGTCGTGGATCATCGTGTCCCAAGTGATGTCGCCGTCGGCCACGCGGTCGAACTCCTTCTCGACGTTGGCCGTGAAATTGTAGTCCATGATGGGTTTGAACTGCGTTTCGAGGTAGTCGTTGACGACCATGCCGATGTCCGTGGGCGAAAGGCGGTTCTTCTCCTTGCCGAAGTTCTCCGTGAGGTTCTTCGAGGTGAGTTTGTCGCCCGTGAGCATGAGCTGGACGTAGCCGCGTTTCTGACCGTCCTTGTTCTGTTTGACCACGTAACCGCGGTTGATGATCGTGGTGATGGTCGGGGCGTAGGTCGAAGGACGGCCGATGCCCAGCTCTTCGAGCCGCTTGACCAGCGACGCCTCGTTATAGCGGGCCGGGGCCTGCGTGAAGCGCTCCGTCGCGGTGATCTGGGTCGAAACGACCCGGTCGCCCGCGGTCATCTTGGGCAGCAGGCCCTCGCCGCTCTCGGCGGCCTGATCGTCGTCGGTGGACTCGGAGTAGAGACGCAGGAAACCGTCGAAACGGACCACTTCGCCCGTGGCGACGAACTGCTGCGACGAGCCGGACATGTCGATCACGACCGTCGTGCGGTCCAACTCGGCGCAGACCATCTGCGAAGCGACCGTACGCTTCCAGATCAGGTCGTAGAGTTTCTTCTCGGCGGGCGTGCCCTCGATGGTGTGGTTCTCGATGTACGACGGGCGGATGGCCTCGTGGGCCTCCTGAGCGCCTTTGGTCTTGGTCTTGTAGTTGTGCCACGACGAGTATTTCTCGCCGTAGAGTTTGGTGATCTCCTCCTTGCACTGGGCGAGCGCCTGTTTGGAGAGGTTCACCGAGTCGGTACGCATGTAGGTGATCAGACCCTGCTCGTAGAGGTGCTGGGCGACGGACATCGTCTGCGAGACGGACATGCCCAGCTTGCGGCCGGCCTCCTGCTGGAGCGTCGAGGTGGTGAACGGCGGCGCCGGGAAGCGCTGCGCGGGCTTCTCTTCGGCCTTGGCCACGGTGAAGGTGGCGCCGATGCAGGTGTTGAGGAACTCCTCGGCCTGCTCGCGGGTCTCGAAGCGCGACGAGAGCTCGGCCTTGAAGATCGTTTTGTCGGGATCGCCGGCGGCATGGAACTGGGCGACGACGCGGAAGTAGGGCGTAGAACGGAAGGCGATGATCTCGCGTTCGCGCTCGACGATGAGCCGCACGGCGACGCTCTGCACGCGGCCTGCGGAGAGCGACGGACGCACCTTCTTCCAGAGGACGGGCGAGAGCTCGAAGCCGACCAGACGGTCGAGGATGCGGCGCGCCTGCTGGGCGTTGACCAGATCCATGTTGACCGTGCGGGGCTGCTCGATGGCTTCGAGGATGGCCCGCTTGGTGATTTCGTGGAAGACGATACGCTTGGTCTTGTCGACGGGGAGACCCAACACTTCGGTCAGGTGCCATGCGATGGCTTCTCCTTCGCGGTCTTCATCGGACGCCAGCCAGACCGTTTTGTCCTTGGCCAGCTTGGTCAGCTCGTCCACCACCTTTTTCTTGTCGGCCGGGATTTCGTAGACGGGTTTGAATCCTTCGCCGATGTTTATTCCCAAGTCCTTTTTCGAGAGGTCGCGGATGTGTCCGAAACTCGATTTGACGACATAGTCCTTGCCGAGGAATTTCTCGATGGTTTTTGCCTTGGCCGGGGACTCGACGATTACTAAATTTTCCTGCATGCGTGTATGTTACTTTTCAGAAATGCGAAAACCTAAGTATGTCACACTTAGGTTTCGCTTTTCAGGCTGTTTGTCTCTTATTTGATCAGGTTGTACGTGACGTCGATCTTGATCGGAACGTCCTCCTCGGTCACGCCGTCGGGCGTCATGCCCTGAAGGACGCTGTACGTCGTCGTATAGACGCTGTAGGCTTCGGGACCCAGATAGATCGTGCGGTTCTTGATCTTCTCCTTCAGCTCGTCCCACGGGGCGTCCGCTCCGAGTTCCGCCTTGGCGGACCGGTAGCTGTTCCACAGACTCTGGGCGTAACCCGTGATGTCCATCACATAGCAGCCGCGGCTGCGGTTGATGTAGCCGCCGTAAGCGAGCGTCGTGCTGTAGTTCTGCTCGTAGGCATAGGCGTAGTCGGGAATGGCCGAAAGCGTCTTGTAGTTGGTGTAAAGGCCCAGACGGGTTTGCGACTTGTCCATCTCCCCGATCATATGCGGCATGTCGGTCAGCTTCGTCCAGTCGTAATTGCTGCCCTTGAAGTAGATCGACATGCGGACCTGAGTCATGGCGAGCGTCTTGAAGTTCTGGGCGCCCTCGTTGCCTGCGACGATCTCGGCTTCCAGCGCGTCGAAGAAGGGCTTGTCGAACGTGATGGCGGTTACCACGCCGCCCATGCCCTCGACATAGATCTGGTCGTAGGTCGGGTGGTCAGTGATCGGTTTTCCGGCCTCCTCCTTGGCGTCGGCGATGTCGAACTTGGCGTCAGCGCTGGTCGCCATGCCGTAGTCGCGGCGGATCGTATTGACCGAAACGTTGCCGTACTCCGTGGAGATGCTCGTATTGTAGAATATGTAGCCCATGTCGATCGTATCCTTGATCAGCGTCGGGTCGCTCTCGACGCGGTTGCGCGCATAGACCATGAAACCCGAACTTTCGAGCTCCGTGGCGTAGATGTTGCCCTTGCCCTTCTCCTTCTGGTCTTCGGCCGGAACGATGTAGAGACCCTTGAACTCCTCCACCCACTGCTTGAGACTGTCGGTGCTGTAGATCGAGTAGTCGTCTTCGTAGGCGGTGCCCGAACCTTTTTGGAGCATCAGGCGGTCGATGAAATTCTGGGTTGCCGGGGTCGTGTTCATGGTGACCGCCGTGGTGGCGGGACCCGTCGTCTCGCCGTCGGGGAAGGTGAAAGTGAAGACCGGCTCGTCGTCCGCGCCGATAACGCCCTCCTTGACGGGGTCGAAGTTGAGGTAGAAGACCGTGTCGCGCTCGGTTTTACCCGCGGCGACCGGCTTCTCGGTCAGGTATTTGTTGCTCTTGATTTCGTAGACGTTGTACTTCTGCGGCGTGAGCGTGTCGTTTCCGTAGCTGGTGATCGTGATCAGGATCTGCGCCGAGTCGAAGATCGGGCGGTAGCCGAAATAGCCCTCCTTAACCTTGTAGACGTTGAGGTACTGGGTCAGGAATCCCGCCGTGCGGAGTCCGAACGTGTCGCTGAGCATCGAGCCCATGTAGCCGTAGGAGATGTTGGACGCCTTGAGCGAGTCGCTCTGGAACAGACGCGTCTCGACGTATTTGGCCGCATCGAGTTTCCCCGCGAGCGTCCGGGCGCCGAGCGTCGTGTAGCCCACCTTCATCTGCTGGTTGTCCGGCACGAGGTTCGAGCCCAGCGTGTCGTCGACCTTGGTACAGCCCGCGAACGTCATGAGGGCGACCGCAGCCAGAACGGCGGCGGCGCGGAACATGCGGCGGAAATTATTGCAATGCTTCATAAAATCGGTTGTAATTATCGAAAAAGTCCGCTGCTTCGGGCGACTGGTATTCGAGCATCGGCTTGCCGCTTGCGCGGGCGATCTCCAATACCTTCGGTTCGACATCCGGGGATGCCGCGACCACACCGTCGGCATACTCCATAACGAAACGGCAGAGATTTTCGTATGACGGGGTGTCGAGAATTGCGAGATTTTTATCTTTGACCCCTTCGCCGGCGATCTTCTTGCCGAAGGCGTTGTCCAGTTCGCCGGGGAAACCGTCGCCGTAGAGCGAAACGACGATCTTCACGTTGCGGAAGATGGGGTCGTCGGCGAAAATCCGCTTCAGGTAGACCGGAATCACGCTCGAAAACCAGCCGTGGCAGTGGACGACGGTCGGGGTCCAGCGCAGTTTCTTGACCGTCTCCAGCACGCCGCGGGCGAAGAAGATGGCCCGCTCGTCGTTGTCCGGGAAAGGCTTGCCCTCCTCGTCGGTCAGCACGAATTTGCGCGAGAAGTAGTCGTCGTTGTCGATGAAATAGATCTGTACGCGGGCTGCGGGGATGGACGCGACCTTGATGATGAGCTGGTGGTCGTTGTCGTCGATGATCAGGTTCATGCCCGACAGGCGGATCACCTCGTGGAGCTGGTGCCGGCGTTCGTTGATGCAGCCGTAACGCGGCATGAACGTGCGTATTTCATTCCCACGCTCCTGCATCGCCTGCGTGAGAGCGCGGCAAAGTCCGGAGCTTTCCGTCTCTGGAAGATACGGGGTAATCTCCTGACAGACGTACAGAATCTTATTTGCCATGGTTCGAGTGTTTTGTCTTTGGACTTCCGTTTTCGCCGCCTTGTATGCTCCGGACGGGGCCGGAGCGGTCCGGGCTTGGCGGAAACGGCCGCTATCTGTTTTGTAAAGATAGTGAAAAAATCTTAAAGAATGAGCATCGCGTCGCCGTAAGTGCCGAATCGGTATCCTTCCTCCTTGGCCACCTTGTAGGCGTTCATGACCGTTTCGTAGCCGCCGAAAGCCGCAACCATCATCAGCTGTGTGGAGTAGGGCAGGTGGAAGTTGGTCACCATGGCGTCGGCCACCGTGAATTCGTAGGGCGCGAAGATGAATTTGTTGGTCCAGCCCTCCATCGGCTTGATCATGCCGTTGGTCGAGACGGCCGTTTCGACGGTCCGCATGACGGTGGTGCCGATGGCGACGATCTTGTGTCCGTCGCGTTTGGCCGAATTGACCGCTTCGGCGGCTTCGTCCGTCACGAAGAACTGCTCGGAATCCATCTTGTGTTTCGAGAGGTCCTCGACGTCCACCGTGCGGAAGTTGCCCAGACCGACGTGCAGCGTGATGAAGGACTTGTCGATGCCCTTGATCTCCATGCGCTTCATCAGGTGCTTGGAGAAGTGCATGCCGGCCGTCGGGGCGGCCACGGCGCCTTCGTGCCGGGCGAAGATCGTCTGGTAGCGCTCGGCGTCCTCCGGCTCGACCTTGTCGCGCACCCACTTGGGCAGCGGGGTCTCGCCCAGACTGAAAAGCGCCTGCTTGAACTCCTCGTAGGAGCCGTCGAACAGGAAACGCAGCGTGCGGCCGCGCGAAGTGGTGTTGTCGATCACCTCGGCAACCAGCAGGTCGTCGTCGCCGAAGTAGAGCTTGTTGCCGATGCGGATCTTGCGCGCAGGATCGACCAACACGTCCCACAGGCGCAGTTCGCGGTTCAGCTCGCGCAGCAGGAAGATCTCGATCTCGGCGCCGGTCTTCTCCTTGTTGCCGTACAGACGGGCCGGGAAGACCTTGGTGTCGTTGAAGACGAAGAGGTCCTTTTCGTCGAAATACTCGATGATATCCTTGAAGATGCGGTGTTCGACGGTGCCTTTGGCGCGGTTGATGACCATCAGGCGCGAGTCGTCCCGGTTTTCCGTCGGATGTTTCGCCAGCATTTCGGGGGCGAATTCGTACCCGTATTGTGATAATTTCATGGTGAAAAAATACTCTTTTTACGTCTTAAAAACAAAACAGATTATTTTCTATACGCAAAAAAGTCTATTTTGTTTCAAGTTCCTCCAACTTTTTGAGAAATTCTTCGAATTCAAAGGCTTTTTCGAGCGTAAAGCCGCCGCTGCGGGTGCGGCGCAGCGACGTCAGGTGGGCGCCGCTTTCGAGCGCCTGTCCGATTTCGTGGGCCAGCGAGCGGATGTAGGTGCCTTTGCTGCACCGCACGCGGATGCGGATGCGGGGAAGGTCGTACTCCAGCAGTTCCAGTTCGTAGATGTTGACCGTCGCCTTGCGCATCGTGACCTCCTCGCCGGCGCGGGCCAGCTCGTAGGCGCGCGTGCCGTCGATCTTCTTGGCCGAGTAGACGGGAGGCTCCTGAAGCCGCTCGCCCGTGAGCGAAGAGAGGGCTGCGAGGACCTTTTCGCGCGTGATATGTTCGGTGGGGAAGGTGCGGTCGACGGGGTGTTCGAGGTCGTAGCTGGGGGTCGTGGCGCCCAGCATCACGTCGGCGACGTACTCCTTCTCCTCGGCCTGCAGCGCATCGACCATCTTGGTGGCGCGGCCGATGCAGACCAGCAGGATGCCGGTGGCGAGCGGATCGAGCGTGCCGGCGTGGCCCACCTTGATTTTCCGGTAGCCGAGGCGGCGCAGCGTGAATTTGATTTTGCGGACCACATCGGTCGAGGTCCAGCGCAGGGGCTTGTCCAGTACGGCGATATAACCCTCTTCGAAGTTGAGACCCCGCAGGTCGATCGGTTCTTTCATTAACAGAAATAGCTTAGGATGGATACGAGGCCCGCGGCGGCGCAGTAGAGCGCGAACCAGATGAGTTTGCCCCGCTTGACGATTTCGATCATGAATTTGCAGGCCAGACAGCCCGTGACGAACGAGGCGAGGAAGCCTGCGGCGAGAGGACCGGCGGCCACGCCGGCCGTGAGGTCGCCGCTGACGGCTTCGAGCAGCGTCTCGCCCAGAATCGGAGCCAGCACCATCAGGAACGAGAATTGCGCCACGGCGGCTTTTTTGTTGCCCAGCAAGAGGCCCGTGGCGATGGTCGTGCCCGAACGCGAAAGGCCCGGCATGGCGGCGCAGGCCTGCGCAAGGCCGATGATGAAGGCGTCGCGGTAGGAGATGGTCTCCTTCTGGCGGGGTTTGGCGTAATAGGCGAAAGCCAGCAGTGCGGCCGTCAGCAGCAGCATGGCGCCCACGATCACGAGGATATAGGGGGCGTCGAGCAGGGCGTTGATCCGCTCCTTGAACAGGAAGCCGACGAAGCCGATGGGAATCATCGAGAGCACGAGTTTGAGCACGTAGGCCTGCTCGGCGTTGAAACGGCGCGAGAAGAGACCCTTCAGGAGACGCCACACCTCGCTCCAGAGTACGACGATGGTGCTCAGGACGGTGGCGGCGTGGAGCGCCACGTCGAAGGTGAGGTTCTCTTCGAGCTCGACGCCCAGCAGCTCTTTGGCGATCTGGAGGTGGCCGCTGCTCGAAACGGGCAGAAATTCGGTGATGCCCTGCACGATGCCGAGCAGGATGGCTTGTAGAGTGTCCATTTACGGATAAGCGGGGTTATGAGTCGTCGCGGCGATGCCGGACCTTGGGTTGCGTGAATTATTTGTATCTTTTCAGGATGGCGTAGATTTCGATCACGAATCCGCCGATCACCAGAATCGGGGCCAGTGTGATGCGGCGCCATGAGAACATCGCGTAGTTGAACTGGTCGGGCGAATCGCTGCCGCCGCCGGCCATCAGCACGAAGCCCAGCAGGATCACGGCGAAGCCGATCGCCAGCAGGACGTAGTTGCGGCGGGTAAGCGGCATTTTGGGGTTTTCCTGCTCCGCAGGGGTGTTCTTATTCGCTTTTTTCATTTAATAAAGGTATATCTTGTTCGACTTCATGTTGACGAATTTGTTGAGGGCCGCGACGGTGAAGAGTCCCGATATGACGACGCCGCCCGCAATCATCGCGCCGAGGATGATGGCGATTTTGCCGCTCTCGGCGATGGTCGTCAGTTCGGGGACCGCTTCGTTGAGTCCGAAGACCGAAAGCCCGAACAGCAGCGAGGCCCCCAGTCCGGCCAGTATGCCCTGCGTGATGCTGCTGCCGAGGAAGGGCTTCATGATGAACCACTTGGTAGCTCCGACGAGCTTCATCGTGTTGATCAGATAGCGTTTCGAGAAGATCGCCAGCCGGATGGTGTTGCTCAGCAGGATCAGCGAGATGATCAGCAGCGCGCCGCCGAAAAGCAGCAGGACGAGCCGGATTTTGCCCACCGTGGCGTGCAGCCGCTCGGCCATCAGCGCGGGATAGCTGACCCGCTCGACGCCCGCGATGCCGGAGACGGAGGCGATGAAGCCGTCGAGGAGCTCCTTGTCGGCCGACTCGGCCGTGAGGGTCAGCTCGAACGAGTCGAGCAGCGGATTTTCGTCGAGAATCTCCTCGAATTCGCTTTCGAACATCTTGCGGAATTCGGCGTCGTCGGCCTTCTCCTCCTTCGTGACATAGGCGACGGTCGCGACCAGCTCCTCGGCGGTGAGCCGTTTGTTGATCGTTTCGCGCTGTTGGTCCGAGATGCCGTTTTGCAGTTCGACGGTGACGGCGATGCTCTCCTGCAGGGTCTGGGCGACCTTCATCGCGGCGACCATCAGGTAGCCTACCGACCCCAGCAGGAACAGTACGAGCATGATGCTGACGGTCGATACGATATAGGAGTTGCGGACTTTTCGTTTAAGTCTCTTGTCGTCTTTCATAGTCTTATGCCTTTTTCTTGCGGAAACAGTATGTCAGTGCCGCGGCGGCGCCGAGCAGGATCAGGAGCGACGAGACGAGCGTCACGGCCTCGGCCGCGGCCCAGCCCGGAGCGCGGAACCGCCACTCGACGGTGTGCCGGCCGGCGGGCAGTTTCATGGCGCGCAGGATGTAGTCGGCCCGGAAGCCGGGCATCGCCTCGCCGTCGACGTAGGCCGTCCAGCCGTGGTCGTAGAATATCTCCGAGAATACGGCGACCGACTCTTCGGGGGCCGTGTATTCGTATTTCTGGTAGTTGGGACGGTACTCCGTGAGCGCGATGCCGCGCACGAGCGTCGTATCCGCCTGTCCGCCCGCCTGCCACTCCTCGGCGAACGCCTTGTCGGCGGGGGCGGCGACGGCCGTCGTTTTCAGATCGACGCTGCCCAAGAGGTCGATTTCCTGCTGCGGGGTGTCGGCTGCGACGATCCCATCGACGAACCACGCCGGACCGTTTGCCGTCGCGCGGCGCACGGCCTGCGGCTGTCCGTCGTCGCCGGGGACGATCAGGTAGCGGGTGTTGAGCATGTCGAGCACCGCGTCGTTGCGGTAGCTCAGGTAGCGGTCGATCAGGTCCTGATAGCGGGCCAGCTTGGCGCCGTGGTAGCCGCCGACCGAACGGTGGAAATAGGAGGTCGTGGCGTCCTGAAACGGGCTGACCGTGAGGTTGAGGACGCGGAAGCCCGGATCCTTGTCGGCCAAGATCGCCTTGTCGGCGGCCGTGGCCGTGATCTGCCGGCGGCGCGCCGAAATGAAGTCGTCGTGCGAGAGGAACCGCAGGTCCACGGGAACGAGGTCGAGCAGCATCACCGCGCCGAGCAGCGCCGTGAGTGCGTATTTGTTGATTCTGCGCAGGGCGAACAGCGCCACGCCGCCCGCGGCGAGCAGGATCATCAGCAGCGAACGCCATGCGTCGGCCTGCATCATCGAAGCGCGTTCGGCGGCCATGGCGTCGGCCGTGGCGATGCCCATTTCGGCGTCCATGCCCCGGTCGAGGTATTCCTGCATGTTGTTGGCTTTGAGTATCTGGTGGAACTGCTCGGTCATCATCGCCGCGCTCTCTTCGCGGCCGAAGTCGAAGAGCGAGCCGCCCGCGACGGCCAGCAGCAGGCAGAGGCCCCCCGTGACGCCCGCGGCCCAGCCGAGGGCCTTGAAGAGCCGCCGGCGCGGAATTTCGTCGCGCCAGAGCCGCATCAGCGCCAGTGCGCCGAGCAGGGGAACCGTCCACTGCACGACGACGAGGGCCATCGAGACGGTGCGGAATTTATTGTAGCCGGGGAGCCAGTCGAAGGCCAATTCGGTGAACCACATCAGGTTGCGGCCCCATGCCAGCAGGAGCGTCAGCGCCGAGACCGCCACGATCCACCACTTGTTGCGGCCCCGGACCAGCGCGACGCCCAGTGCGGCGAGGAAGATCGCCGCGGCGCCGAGGTAGGTCGGACCGCCGGTGTAGGGCTGCGTTCCCCAGTAGGCGGGCAGCTGCTGCGCGGCGCCCCGCAGTCCGTAGTCGTTGAGCACGGCGGCCACTTCGCCGTCGGGGGCGAAGGCCGTGCCCGATTCGCGGCCCATGAAGTCGGGAACCAGCAGGTTGAGACTCTCCGTGCGGCCGTAGCTCCATGCCGTGGCGTAGTCGAGGGCCAGTCCGTTTTTGGACGTCTCGGCGGTCGAAGCCAGCTCGGAGCCGCCGCGCATGGTCTCCTTGGAGTGTTTGGCCGTGTACCAGAGGGGCGAGAAGTTCGAGCCGACGGCCAGCAGGCCCGCGGCGGCGAGCACGGCGGTGCGGAGCGCGAAATTCCGGAAATGCTTCTCCCGGAAGGCCGTGACGCCTTCGCTGATCCAGAAGGCGGCCATCGCCAGCAGGAAATAGTAGGTGATCTGCGGGTGATTGGCGCCGATTTCGAGCGACGCCGTGAGCGCCGTGAGCGCGCCTCCGGCCCACATGTTGCCCCGCAGGGTCATCCACGCGCCGCCCATCATCAGCGGGGCGTAGACCAGCGCCCACATCTTGGTGATGTGGCCTGCGCCGATGATGAGCAGGAAATAGGTCGAAAGGCCGTAGGCCAGCGACGCGACGACGCCCACCCACGGATTGACGCCGAAGATCAGCAGCATGAGCCACATGGCCGTCATGGCGAAAAAGAGGAAGGCGGCGGGGGTGTCGATGATCTTGACGACCCGGCCGAGGGTGTTCTTGACGAGCTGCGCCGGGTAGGCCACGTTGATCAGGTAGGCGGGCATGCCGCCGAACATGCGGCCCGTCCACTGGGGATCTTCGCCCGTGGCTTCGCGCATGTCGTTGATATCCTTGGCCATGCCGTCGTACTGCACGACGTCGTGCTGGGGCAGCACCTCGCCGCGGAACTGCGGGGCGAAGTAGACTGCGCTCACCACGAAGAAGAGCGCGAGGGCCGCCGCTGCCGGCAGCAGCCGGCGTATGATCGTTTTCGAAGATTCCATATTTCAAGTCGTTATCCGGTGGCCGGAGACCGTGCAGACTCAGGGCGGAAGCCGGGCGCGGTCCGCATTCCGCCGGGGCGCACGCTGTCTGAGTGAACGTGTTAAGCTTCGCAAAGGTACGAAAAAACATTTACTTGACGAGCGGCGATTGCGAAAAATCACTATCTTTGCCAAAGATATGCGGCGACCCGGTGTGCGGGGCATTTCCCGAACAGGCCTTCGCTCCGGGCCGTGTTGCGTCCGTTGCCGCGAACAGATTAGGCTTTATGATTACACTCGATACGATCCGCAAACCCGTGACTGCGGAACTGGAGGCGTTCGACGAATTCGTCGATCGTCAGTTTACGGCCGAGGGGGAACTGCTCTCCGACATGCTGCGTTACGCCCTGTCGTCGCGCGGCAAAGGCATCCGGCCGCTGCTGGTGCTGTTGTCGGCCGCGATGAATTCGCCGGTGGCGGAGGCGGCCAAGGGGCGCCGGGTCCATCTGGCAGCCATGCTCGTGGAGATGATTCACGTGGCGTCGCTGATTCACGACGACGTGATCGACGAAGCCGACATGCGCCGCGGCAAGCCGTCGGCCAATGCGCGCTGGCAGTCGCACAAGGCGGTGATTCTGGGCGACTACATTCTGGCCCGCAACCTGAGCATCGGCCTGACGAGCGGTCAGTTCGATCTGGTGACGCACGTCTGCGGGTCGATGGCGGCGCTCTGCGAAGGCGAGGTGCTGCAAAGCGAGTGCGCCGAAAAGCATACCATGACGCGGCAGGCGTACCTCGACATCATCTATAAGAAGACGGCGTGTCTGATCGGCGTCAGCGCTTCGGCCGGGGCGATGGCCGTGGGCGCTTCGCAGCAGAAGGTGGCCCTGATGCGCCGCTTCGGCGAGGCCGTGGGCATGGCTTTCCAGATACAGGACGACATTCTCGACTACACGCGCACGGCGCATACGGGAAAACCCGCCAACAACGACCTGCGCGAGGGCAAGATCACCCTGCCGCTGCTGGCCGTGCTGGACAAGGCGCCGGCCGAACGCCGCACGGAGCTGCTGGGGCGGCTGGCGTGCTGCCACGACGACGAGGAGTCGGTGGAATACCTGCAGCGTACGGTCGAGAACGAAGGCGGACTGACCTTCGCCGCCGAGGTGATGCGCAGCTATATCGCGCGGGCCGTGGAGATGCTCTCGGAATACGAGGCGTCGGATTACCGTACGGCGCTGGCGAACCTCTGCGCCTACATCGCCGAACGGGACCGGTAAACGGGAAAACTCATTAACCTAAATTTCATAAAACTCAATGGAGACGAAAAAACAAAATTACACTTTGCCGATCATTGTGATGATCTTCCTCTTCGGTATGATCTCATTCGTGACGAATCTGGCATCACCTATGGGTGACATTCTGAAGTACCAGTTCAATGTGCCCAACTGGATGGGAACGCTGGGCGTGTTCGCGAACTTCATCGCTTATGCGATCATGGGGTATCCTGCCGGCAACATGCTGCAGAAGTACGGCTACAAGAAAACCGCACTGGTCGCTATCGCCGTCGGCTTTACCGGCGTCGGCATCCAGACGCTCTCCGGCTCGGTCGAGAGCTTCGGTGTCTATCTGCTCGGCGCCTTCATCGCAGGTTTCTCCATGTGTTTGCTCAACACCGTCGTGAACCCGATGCTCAACAAGCTCGGCGGAGGCGGAAACAAAGGCAATCAGCTCATTCAGGCGGGCGGCTCGTTCAACTCGCTCTGCGGCACGGCGGTCATCATCCTGACCGGCCTGCTGATTCCGGAGGGTATCAAGAATGCGCAGATCAGCAACGTATTCCCGCTGATGTACGGCGCATTGGCCATTTTCGCATTCGCATTCATCGTGATCGCGCTGACGAAGATTCCGGAGACCCAGAAGACGGAGGGCAAGAAAGTCGCCGAGACGTCCAAATACAGCCCGCTCTCGTTCCGTCACTTCATTCTCGGTTCCGTGGCGATTTTCGTCTATGTGGGTGTCGAAGTCGGCGTTCCCAACGTGCTGCAGAAGTGGCTGCAGAATCCTGAGCTGAATGTGCTGGGCAGCGGCGTGAACGTCGAGGCTATCGCAGGTTCGGTCGCCGCTACGTATTGGCTGCTGATGCTGGTCGGCCGGCTTCTGGGCGCGATGATCGGCAGCAAGGTGTCGGCGAAAAGCATGCTGATGGTCGTATCTTCGGCCGGCCTGCTGCTGACGCTGGGCGCCATGTTCGCGCCGAACGTGCCGGTCAACCTGCCGGTTTTCAACGGCGCGGAGGGCTTCGGACTGGTCAACGTGCCGGTGAGTGCCGCGCTGCTGGTGCTTGTCGGTCTCTGTACTTCGGTCATGTGGGGAGGCATCTTCAACTTGGCGGTAGAAGGATTGGGTAAATATACGGAAAAGGCTTCCGGTATTTTCATGGCGCTGGTCTGCGGCGGCGGCATCCTTCCCCTGCTGCAAAACGGCATCGTCGATTTGACGGGCGGCGTAGGTTACCTGACGAGCTATTGGGTGATCGTAGCCGGTTTGGCCTATATGCTCTACTATGCGCTTATCGGTTCGAAGAACGTCAACAAGGATATTCCGGTGGACTGATGCTCCGGTCGGAAAACGAAAAATCCCGGTGCCGAGTTTGCGGCGCCGGGATTTTTTTGCTGTAGCCGGGGAGGGGCAGCGGTTGTTTGCAGGCGACGGGGGCTTGCAGAGGGAGGGAATGCTTAATCCGGCCGGCGGAATGGCGCGCCGGGATGGGCCGGAGCAGGGAGCGGAGAAGGGGCCGCACAGGAGCAGGAATGCGGATGCGGAGAGCCGCCGCAGACGGCGAGATGCAGGTGGCGGGGAGATGCAGGTGGCGGGGAGGTCGGGCAGGAAACTGAATGGCGGGGCGGAATAAGAAGCGGAGGACGGGGCGGGCTGAAGGGGACGGGCGGCGGCTTCGGATGGAAGAGACGGCGGATAAGAGAAAAGGCAGCCCGAACTGAAAGACGGCGGCTATAAATAAGAAATAAGTGATGCGCTCGTGGGCGTCGGACTGCGGGCCTGAGAGGGACGGACTGCGGGACGGAATGGAAAGAACAGCCGGTTGAAGAGAAAGGACGAAGCGAAGGGGCGGAATGAAAACGGAACGGGGCGTCGCGGGCAATAAAAAAAACAGGGAAGCCGGAGCTTCCCTGTTTTTCTTGCTGACCGTCCGGATTATTTCTTGTCCGCGCTGGTCATGCGCTTCTCCTTGATGCGGGCCTTCTTGCCGGTCAGATCGCGCAGGTAGTAGATACGTGCGCGGCGTACTACGCCGACCTTGTTGACCTCGATCTTGTCGATGTGGGGCGAGTAGAGGGGGAAGATACGCTCCACGCCCACGCCGCCCGAAATCTTACGGATCGTGAACATCTTGGTCTTGCCCGAACCCTTGATCTGGATAACTACGCCGCGGAAACTCTGCACGCGCTCCTTGCTACCCTCGACGATTTTGTAGGATACGGTGATCGTGTCACCGGCCTTGAACGACGGAACATCGGCATCCGTCTTTGCCCACATCTGCTCGTTTACGAGCTTGATGATTGCGTCTTTGTTCATTGTTGCAACAATTATTGTGTTTCGCACCCAACATTCCCGCTGTGCCCGGCTTACCATACGGATACCCTGATCCGTAATCCTGCGTCCGCGGCTTCGGACCGCCTGAGCCGTCCCCGCCCTCCTGCGCAACTGCGCGGCACCCAATGAAAGAGGTTGATATACGCCCTGAAAGGGAGTGCAAATATACGAAGTTTTTTTCATTCGGCGCAAACGGGGCGTAAAAATATCGTTTCGGGGCGCGATTTATCGTTGTCTTTACGGAAAACGGGGGCGGTTCGGGCGGAACGGGAGACGGCTTTGGTGAAGCGGAGGGCGGCATGGCTACAACAGGGACGGCATGGCTACAACAGGGACGGCATGGACACAACAGGGACGGCTTCGACAAGAGGGGAGGCGGTTTTGGTGAACAAGGGGCGGTACGGACAAAACGGGAGGTGCAGTGCGGATAAAACAGGACGGCATGGATACAACGGGACGACGCGGACAACAAGGTGCGGTTCGGACGAAACAAAGTGCGCCACGGACAAAATCGGAAACAAATTTTCGTTTTGTCGCCCGCCTTTCACTATCTTTGCGGGGAGACAGACGCCGGGCCGGCAGGTCGAATCCGGCAAAATTTTGTGCGGATACGCATTTGAGAACGGTTTGTGCTGTCTTTGCGATAAACTTGAGATATGAAGGAAGAGAGACTGATACTTGTCACCAACGACGACGGCTACGATTCGAAAGGACTTGCGGCGGCCGTGGAGGTCGCGCGCGGCTTCGGCCGCGTGGTCGTGGTGGCGCCCGAAACGACGCAGAGCGGCATGAGCCAAGCCATCACGATGTACAACCCGCTGTACCTGCGCTGTGTGCGGAAGGAAGAGGGGCTGGAGGTGTACGCCTTTTCCGGCACGCCGGTGGACTGCGTGAAGATGGCGTTCGATTACCTGCTGCGCGAAGAGCGCGTCGATCTGGTAATTTCGGGCATCAACCACGGCTCCAACTCCGCCGTGAACGTGCTTTATTCGGGGACGATGGGCGCGGCGATCGAAGGCAGCTTCTACGGCTGTCCCGCCGTCGGGCTGTCGCTCGACGACCACGGCGAGGACGCCGATTTCGAGGCGGCGGTGGCGTACGGCAGGCGGATCGTGGGCAGCGTGCTCGAAAACAGGATCGAGCTGCCGCTCTGTCTGAACGTGAACGTTCCGGTCGGCAGGCCCGACGAGCTGCGCGGCATCCGTCTTTGCCGCCAGAACCGCGGCTTCTGGCGCGAGGAGTTCTACCGCCACGAGGATCCCCGCGGCCGGGAGTATTTCTGGCTTACGGGAGCCTTCGTCAACGAAGAGCCGGAGGCGCAGGACACCGACGAATGGGCCTTGTCGCATGGTTACGTCTCGGTGGTGCCCGTGCAGGTGGACCTGACGGATTACCGTCAGCTCGGAGCGCTTGCCGAAGTGCTGAAATAATCGTATATTTGCAGTAAAGTAAATAGTCAGGCCTATGCTGATCAAAATCCTGCTCGTCATTTCGATCATCGTCCAGACCCTCGCCACGGCTTACGCCCTGCGGCTGGTACGCGCCACCAAGTACAACTCGGTGTGGATTCTCTTCATCGTGGGCTTTTCGCTGCTCTCCGTCGAGCGGTTCGTGCAGCTGCTGATGGCCGGCGGGCACTACGTGCCGCGCTGGTGGTTCGGCTATCTGGGGATCGTGGTCTCGGTATGTCTGTCGATCGGCGTCATGTACGCCCACAAGCTGTTCAAATACATCGACCGTCTGAACCGGCAGCGGCAGCTGCTCAACAAACGCATCCTCACGGCCGTGCTCCGCACCGAGGAGAAGGCCCGGTCGCGCTTCTCGAAGGAGCTGCACGACGGACTCGGCCCGCTGCTGTCGTCGGCCCGGATGTCGCTCTCGGTGCTTTCGCGCGAGGAGCGCTCTGCGGACCAGCGCGAGATCATCGACAATACGACCTATGTGATCGACGAGGCGATCCGTTCGCTGCGCGAGATATCGAACAACCTCTCGCCGCATGTGCTCAACGATTTCGGACTGGCGCGCGGCGTGCAGAACTTCATCGACAAGAGCGCGGCGATGCACGACGCGAAGATACGCTTCACGACGAACCTCCGCACGGAGCGTTACGATACAGATATAGAGGTGATCCTCTACCGCGTGATCTGCGAGCTGATAAACAACTCGCTCAAGCACGCCGCCTGCACGTCGATCAACCTGTCGCTGTCGCAGAACGGCTCGGAGCTGGCTCTCGACTATACGGACGACGGGCGCGGGTTCAATCCGCAGGCGATGATGGACTGCGGCATGGGGCTTTCGAACATCTCGTCGCGCATCAATTCGCTGGGCGGGACCTTCGACATTTCGAGCGCCAAGGGCAAAGGCATGCGCGCCGCGATCCGGGTCAATACGCAGCAGGAACCGGCGCTCCCGAAGCGCAAACGCCGTAACCGGTAGAATCATGGAACGCAAAATAGTACTCGTAGACGATCATTCGCTCTTCCGCAACGGACTGCGGGGGCTGCTCGAACGCTGCGCCGGGTGCCGCGTCGTGGGCGAAGCCGCCAGCGGCGAGGAGTTTCTCGCGATGCTGCCCGGACTGGAGACCGACGTGGTCTTCATGGATTTCGCCATGCCGGGACTCGATGGGGCGCAGACCACCGAACGGGCGCTGGCCCGGCGGCCCGATCTGCGGATCATCACCCTCTCGATGTTCGGCGAGGAGAGCTATTATTCGCGCATGGTGCAGGCCGGGGCGCGGGGATTTCTGCTGAAGGATTCCGACATCGGCGACGTGATCGAGGCCATCGACGCGGTGATGTCGGGCGGAAGCTATTTCAGCCCCCAGCTGCTTTCATCGCTCACGGGGCGGATGCGCACGCGCGACGACGTGCCCGACGAGCAGCTCTCGGTCCGCGAACGCGAGATTCTGGTGGCCGTGTGCCGCGGACTGTCGAATCAGGAGATCGCCGACGAGCTGTTTATTTCGAAGCGCACGGTGGACAAGCACCGGGCTAACATTCTCGAAAAGACCGGCTGCAAGAACACCGCCAGTCTGGTCGTTTACGCCATCCGCAACGGAATCGTCGAAATCTGACCTCCTGAAATCCTGATGTCGGGAAAAATCGTCCGGCCGCATGCGTCTGTATTCGCGTGCGGCGTATTGGTATGCGCTGTTGGCTGCAGCGCGTTTACAGCAGCGGCGAGAAGACCCGCATGAGCGATTCGGCGACGCGGCGGCTCCGGGGGCGGCGGAACCATTCGGCCGGGGTGAGCGGATGGCTGCGCGACTGGTCCTCTTCGAAGACGGAGGCCATGCGCGCCGTGAATTCCCCGTCGTAGACGAAGGCGTTGACTTCGAAGTTGTGTTCGAAACTGCGGAAGTCCATGTTCGCGGAGCCGATGACCGAGAGCATGTCGTCGATGATGAGCAGTTTGGAGTGCAGGAATCCCGGCATGTAGAAGAGTATCTTTACGCCGGCCTTCATCATGTCGTCGAGGTAGGAGTGCGTCGCCAGATCCACGACCTTCGAATCGGAGCGTGCGGGGAGCATCAGCCGCACGTCGATGCCCGCCAGCGCGGCCTCCTGCAGCGCCGAGTTGAGGACGTCGGACGGAAGGTAGTAGGGGGTTTGGATCCACACCCGCCGCCGGGCGCGGGCGATGGCGTAGCTGTCGGCCTGCAGCAGCGTCCGCCATTTGCCGAAGGGGCCGCTGGAGACGATCTGCATGATGTTGTCGGTGAAACGCGCCGCGGGGGGATAGTATTCCGCCGCGGCGATCTGCTGCTTGGTGGTCGCCGACCAGTCGCTCAGGAACGACGCCTGAAGGCCCGCGGCGCCGCTGCCCTCGATCCGGAAATGGGTGTCGCGCCATGTGCCCCACCGGGTGCCGCGGACGTAGCGGTCGGCGATGTTCATGCCGCCGAGGAAGCCCACGCAGCCGTCGATGACGGCGATCTTGCGGTGGTTGCGGTAGTTGACCTTGCTGGTGAAGAGCGGGAATTTGACGTGCAGGAAGGCGTAGACCTCGATGCCTTCGCTGCGCATGCTGCGGAAAAAGGATTTTTTGGCCCCGCTGCTGCCCACGTCGTCGTAGAGGATGCGCACCTCGACCCCTTCGCGGGCCTTTGCGATCAGCGCGTCGCGCAGGCGGCGGCCCGTTTCGTCGTCGTTGAGGATGTAGTACTGGATGTGGATGTGGTGCTTTGCGCAGGCGATTTCGGTCAGCAGGGCCTCCATCTTCGACCGCCCGTCGGTGTAGGTGGTGATCCGGCTGCCGTAGAGCGGGATCGAGTGGCTCGTGTTGGTCAGCAGGGCGGCCAGCGGGCGGTACGCTTCGGGCAGGTCGGGACCGTCGGTGTGCTCGGCTTCTTCGAGCTGCAGGGTGATGCGCTTGCGCGTCCGGCGCGAGATGATGCGCTGTTTGGAGAGGTTCTGGCCGAAGAAAAAATAGAAGATCAGCCCCAAGACGGGGGCCAGCACCAGCACGATGATCCACGGCAGCGTCTTCAGCGGATTGCGGTTGTCGGTGATGACGACCAGAATGATGCCGAGGATGGTGACCGAATAGATAATCAGAAAAATGTATGTCAGAATTTGTTGCATACGGGTTTCTTCATCGGTGCGGAGGACCGCCGGGCGGGGTTACTGCCGGGGCTGCTCCGGAAATTTCAGCAGGTAGAGCAGGTGCTCCACGCCGCGCACGTAGTTGCGCTTGTGGTTTTTGGGCGAGTAGACGTAGCAGTCGATGGTCAGGACGCGGCCGGTGGCCGTATCGACGGTCGTGTAGCTGACGAACGGGCCGCCCATGAAGTCGCCGTGGACATCCCAGAAACCGCGCAGCTCGCACCACAGGCGTCCCTCCATGCGGAACATGCGGTAGTCGGGTTCGAACGCTTCGGAGGTGGTCATGTACGAACCGTCGGACGGACCCGGAATGCGGGCGGCGAATTCGTTGCGCGCCGCGAGCAGGGCGCCCGGCGAGAGCGACTCCTTGCCCCGGTAGGGGTAGGAATAGATGAAGAAGCCCTGACTGGCCGTGGGGTATTCGTAGCGCGCCCAGAGGAAATCCTTCTCGTCGGCGGCCAGCACATAGCCTTTCGGTACGGTCATGTCGACCCCGAACGTGCTCTTTATCGCCTTGGCGACGCGCTGTTCGGAGAAGGCTTCGGCGAATTTGACCGCCCGGTCGCGCTCGGCCTTTTCGAGCACCTGCACCAGACTTTCGCGGTGCTCGGAGAGGTAGTCGGTGAGCGCCTTGTCGTCGGGACCCTGCAGGGTCAGCACGATCTGCGGTTCGGCCGTCACGTCGTACTGGACGGCGATGTTGGTCGCGGCGAGCGAAGGGTCTTCGACGATCTTGAGGATGTTGCGGTGGTCGGCGACCATGCCCGTGAATCCCCGTTCGGTGACGCGGAGCACGTCGAACAGCGGCTCGGTCTGGTTGAGGTAGGGAACCGGAGCCGTGAGTATCGAGCGCAGCGTGTCGCCCAGCTCGCCCGTCCACTCCTGCTGGGGGCAGACGACGATCAGCTCGTAGGGGGAGCCTTGAGCGGTTTTGAGCCGCGATTTTGTCAGCGAATGGAATGCGTCGCAGGCCGTCATCGCTGCGAAAAGGGCCGCGGCTGCGGCAATGCGGAAAAACGTTTTCATAGCCGGTCGTAAGTTGATTCTACACACAAATATAGCTAATTTTTCGGAAAAGCGCGGATTTTCACTATTTTTGCAGGATGATAAATTCCCCGCCCGGACCGGTACGGACGAAACGGTTCGCCGCTGTCGCGGTCTGCGCGGGCTTGGTCCGGAATAGGAAACCATGCGTTTAAAACCACCGAAAATAATCCGCCGGCTTATGCCGGACCTGATCTGGGAGATCGACGACCCGGAGGGCGTGTTCCTCACGTTCGACGACGGACCGACTCCCGGCATTACCGAGTGGATTCTCGCCACACTGGACAAGTACGATGCCAAAGCGACGTTTTTCGTGTTGGGAAAAAACGTCGAGATGTATCCCGACCTGTTCAGGCGCATCGTCGATGCGGGACACAAGGTGGGCAACCACACCTATTCGCACCAGAAGGGGTGGGGCATGAGTCTCGAACGCTATACGGAGGATGTGGATTTTGCCAACGACCTGATTCATAGCGAACTGTTCCGGCCGCCCTATGCGCGGATCACGCCGGCGCAGGCGCGGTTTCTGGGGCAGCGTTACAAGCTGGTGATGTGGGACATCATTTCGCGCGACTACAACCGCAACCTCTCGCCCCGGACCTGCCTGAGGAACGTGACGAAGTATCTGGCGCCGGGGGCTATCGTGGTGTTTCATGACAGCGAGAAAGCCTTCCGCAACATGCGCTACGCCCTGCCCCGCACGCTGGAGAAAATCAGACAGATGGGGCTGAAATGCAAAGCCATCGAATTCTGACATGAAGATCGTCGTCGCCATAACCGCCGCCAGCGGCGGTATTTACGCCCGGCTGACACTCGAACGGCTGCTGCGCTCGTCCGAAGTGTCGCAGATCGCGCTCGTATGCAGCGCCCATGCCCGCGAAGTGCTGGCGCACGAGGATGTCGTGCTGCCGGAGGATGGGCGTATCCGGCTCTTCGGCAACGACGATCTGTTTGCGCCGCCGGCGAGCGGCTCGGCCCGCTACGACGCGATGGTCGTCGTGCCCTCGACGGTCGGCACCGTGGGGCGTGTGGCGGCCGGTGCGGCGCAGAGCCTGATCGAGCGGGCCGCCGACGTGATGCTCAAGGAGCGTCGGCGGCTGGTGTTCGTGGTGCGCGAGACGCCCCTGTCGCTGATCCACCTGCGCAACATGACGGCGCTGACCGAAGCCGGGGCCGTGATTCTGCCCGCATGCCCTTCGTTTTACGCCGGGGCGCAGGACGTCGAGGCCCTCTGCGGCACGGTCGCCGACCGCGCCGTGGCGCTGCTCGGCGTCGATGCGGAGCACTATGAATGGGGCGAATAGGAATTTACGGATTTTTTTCGTAACTTTGCGACCTCGAAAAACATCTAAACAGAATACCTTATGGCAACTACAGCTGACATCAAGATCGGTATGTGCATCGAACTGGATGGCAAGACCTTCCAGATCGTGGATTTCCAGCACGTGAAGCCGGGGAAAGGCCCTGCTTTCGTGCGCACCAAACTCAAGAACCTCGAATCGGGCCGCGTACTCGACAACACCTTCTCCGCAGGATCGAAGATCGAACCCGTACGCGTCGAACGCCGTCCCTATCAGTTCACCTACGAGGATGATCTGGGCGCCCACTTCATGCACACGGAGACCTTCGAGGAGATCAATATCGACAAGGACCTGATCACCAACTACGACCTGATGGCCGACGGCCAGATCGTCGAGGTGATGTTCCACACCGAGAAGGAGACCGTGCTTTCGGCCGAGCTTCCCCCGATCGTGGACATGGAGGTGACCTACACCGAGCCGGGCATCAAGGGCGATACCGCATCGACCAACTCGCTCAAACCCGCCACGGTCAATACCGGCGCAACGGTCCGCGTGCCGCTGTTCATCAACACGGGCGACAAGATCCGCGTAGACACCCGCACGCGCGAATATTACGAGCGTATCAAGTAAATCGCCGGGCGAATGCCGGTTCCGGGCCGAACGTCCGGATCGGAAATAAACGGGGGCTGCTTTTGAAAGCAGCCCCCGTTTATCGGTTTGTGCGGCGGTCAGTCGCCGACCTTATACATGACGTAGAAGAGTTCCGTCGAACTGCGCCACATGTTGTCGTAGAACGAGTCGCGTCCCGGTTCTCCGGCGGCGCTGGGCAGCAGGAAGCGGAAAAGCCGGTTGTTGCCTTCCGTGCCGAAGATCATGGTCGAGGAGACGTTGTTCTGCGTGATCTTCATCTGGTTGGTGGTCAGGTCGAGGGTCCACTGCGATTCGCCCGGCGGAAGCAGGTGACGCAGACGCGGGTTCATGTCCAGCGGGGCTTCGACGCTGTAAGGCGCGTAGACACCCCAGAAATTGCCGTACGCCCCGTCGTCGCCGGCCGAATGGACGAGCGTTCCGGTGAGTTCGTTGTCGGAGATCTCGCCGAGCGTGATCGTCACCCGGTCGTCGTATTCGGGAAGTCCGTAGGTGCCGAATTCGCCGCTGCTGAGCTGCGTCGTCCAAGCTCCGTCGCCGACGCCGCTGACCCGCTGGTTGCACGCCAGCTTGACATCGACGATGCGCCATGTGCCGAGGAAGAACGGATCGTAGGTTTCGAGGTAGATCCACCAGTCGAGCCTGTGTCCCGACCGGGAGGTCACGGTGATGCGCGCCCGGCGTTCGGGGTTGCTGAAATTGAGCACGTCGCCGTTCCCGACGCTGGCGCCCTCCGAGACGACGATTCCCTTGACGGGAACCCGGTCGTAGGCGAAGCCGGGAGTTTCGAGGATATAGACCGTTGCGGTGGCCCGGCTGCCGTCGCGGTCGATGATGGCGGTTCCCATCTGTCCTTCGACGCGCAGTTCGAGCAGCGAATGTTCGTTGCCGGAAAGGTCCTCGTTGATGGTCTTCGTACACGATGACAGGGCCGTGACAAGCAGAAGGGCGGTCGGTATGAGGTATTTTTTCATCTTCGTAGTGTCTATTTAACGTTCGGGTTCAAATCGAGTTCGCGCTGCGGGATCGGGTAGAAGGCCGCCTGCTCTTCGGAGAGTTTCGTGGCTTCGGGAACCGTGGCGGTGACCGACGCCGTGCGGCGCAGGTCGTAGAGGCGGTTGCCTTCGAACGCCAGTTCGAGGGCGCGCTCCTGAATCACGGCCTTGCGGAATTCGGCGAGACTCATGCCCTCCGGCAGCTCCGGGATTCCGGCGCGCCGGCGGATTTCGTTGACCAGCGCCAGTCCTTCGTCGGGACCGGCCGCTTCGGCGAAGACGAGCGCAATGTCCGAATAGCGGATCAGGAAGGGACGGGCGCTGGTGCGTTCGCCGATGAAGTCGGGATCGACGTATTTGGCCGAGAAGTAGCCGCGAACGGGAGAGGGGGTGACGAGTTTGCCGGTCTGGTCGTAGATGTCCTTGTGGATCAGCTCCGTGCGCCGTTTGTCGGTGGCGAGGAAGGTCTTCTCCACGAAGTTGTCCTCGACCAGGAAGACGCCCCAGCCGTTGCCGTTGCCTTTCTGGAGACTGCCGTCGCTGTAGCGGATGTAGATCGGCGCGGAGCCGTTGTTGGGCAGGAACTGGAGCGGGATTTTCGAATACATGCCTTTGTGCGTGCCGCTGCGGTCGATGCCCATGATGAAGATGTGTTCCGGTCCGTCGGGTTTCGTAACGTCGTAGATGCTGCGCAGGTCGCTGTCGAAGTTGTACGTCTCCTTATAGTCGAAAACCACCTTGCGCGACCAGTAGGCGGCCTGCGTGTACATTTCGTCGGCGTTGCGCGGCGCCGAGGCGTAGCCGGGAGCCTTGCAGGCGATGCTCGACGCGAGCGTCAGGTAGACTTTCGAGAGCAGGGCCTGCGCGCCGACCTTGTCGATGCGGCCGAAGACCTTGTTTACCGTGAGCATCTTTTCGGCCGCGAGCAGGTCCTCCAGAATCCGGTCGTAGATCTTGTCGATCGACTCGGCCATCTGGGGCGTCGTCTCTTCGAGCGACGAGAGCGGCTCGGTGTAGAGCGGAACCCGGCCGTAGGCCCGGACGAGGTTGAAATAGTTCCATGCCCTCAGAAACAGGGCCTCGCCGACGACGCGGTTTTTCACCGTCTCGTTCAGATTGCCTCCCGAAACGCGTTCGATGACCGTGTTGGCGCGGTTGATGCCGATGTAGCAGTATTTGAAGTAGTACATCGTCAGCTCGGTTTCCGAATTGACGGTCCATTGCTGCAGCATGTGGATGTCGCCCGGCTCGTCCGATTTGGGATACATCGTTTCGGTCGGGATGTCGCCCAGATACCAGATTCCGCGGAGGTATTCGAGGTAGTTCAATGCATTGTAGGCGTACATCAGGCCCGATTCGGCATCCTCCTCCGTCTTGTAGAAGTTGTCGCTCGAATAGAAGCCGTAGGGGGTCTCGTCCAGCGAGCAGGCCGAAAGCATGCCGACCGCAGCGAGCGTGAATATGATCTTTTTCATGGCTTGTCAGAATTAGAAGTTAAGGTCGATACCGACGGTGTATTTGCGGAGTTTGGGGTATCCGCCCCAGTAAATGCCGTCGAGTCCCACTTCGGGGTCGTATCCGTCGAATTTGGTGAAGGTGTGTACGTTGTCTATGTTGGCGTAGATGCGCATGCCCTTGAGGAACCTGCGGTTGAAGTGGAGGTTGTAGCCGAGGGTGATGTTCTGGATGCGCAGGAACGAGCCGTCCTGAAGGAAGTAATCCGACAGCCAGTATTGCCGGGCGTTGTTCAGCCGCGGGAAATCGTTGGTCGGATTGTCCGGAGTCCACCGCTTGGCCTTGACGCGCGGGCTGAACGTATAGTTGTTGTACAGTACGTCGTTGCCGTAGACGCCGTAGAGGAATACGGAGAGGTCGAGGTTCTTCCAGCGCAGCGAGAGGTTCAGGCTGGCCGTGAAGTCGGGATTGGGGTCGCCGATGATGCACCGGTCCTCCGGCGTGATGGCGTAGTCGCCCGTCAGGTCTACGTATTTCAGCTCGCCGGGGCGGTCTTTCAGTCCGTCGGGGTCGATGAATCCGGGGTCCTGTCCCTCCTGAATGATGCCGTCGACGCGGTAACCGTAGAATACGTTCATCGGATGGCCTACCGTATAGATGCTGGCGTTCTGGTTGAACATGGAGACCGGTTCGCCGGTCACTTCGTAGTACATGCCCGTCAGGTAATCCTGCGAGAGACCGCTCGAAATGGCGTCGCCCAAGCTTACGACCTTGTTGCGGTTCATCGAGTAGATGAAGGTGGCCGAGAAACTCCAGTCCCTCGTGTGGACGATGTCGCCTTCGAGGCTCACCTCGAAGCCCTTGTTCGTCACTTCGCCGTCGTTGACCCATATTTTGTCGTAGCTCGACGACAGGGACAGGTATTTTTCACGCAGCAGGTCGGTGGTCTTTTTGTAGTAGACGTCGGCGGTCAGCCGCAGGCGACGGTCGAAGGCTGCGAAATCGACGCCGAAATCGAGCTGCCAAGTCGATTCCCACTTCAGGTCCGGATTGGCGATGCCGCCCCATACCATGTACCGGTTGTTGGCGCCGGTGCGGCCCACCTCGTAGCCGGGGCCGATCACGGTCGTCCACTCGCCGTTGTGCCAGAATTTCTCCATGCCGTAGCGGTCGAGGGTCTGGTAGCTGCTGATGCCCTGATTGCCGGAGGCTCCGTAGCTCAGGCGCAGCTTCAGTTCGCTCAGCCAGCGCGATTGCTTGAGCCACGGCTCGTTGTGCATCTTCCAGCTGACGGCCCCCGAAAGGAAGAAGTAGCCCCACTTGTTGTTTTTGCCGAACTTCGTCGAGCCGTCGGCGCGCATGGTGGCCGTCAGCAGGTATTTGTCCTTGAGCGAGTAGTTGATGCGCCCGTAGAAGGAGAGCAGCTTGCTCAGGTAGTACCCGTCGTTGTATATCTGGCGCAGGTTGGGATTGCCGGCGTTCATGTTTTCGTTCTGGAGGATGTCGTTGACGAATCCGCGGGCGGTCGTGTAGAGTCCGCGGCCCGTGTCCCAGTTGTAGGAGTGGCCGGCCATGACGGTCAGGGCGTGGTTCTCGTTGAACGTGCGGCTGAACGTCAGGTAGGTCTCCGACATGAGGTTCTGGTTGAACGAATTGTTGATCTGGGCGATGCCGCCGTTGTCGTTGGCGTCCTGCGAAGTGTTGCTGGCGCGGTACACGTCGCCGACCGAGGTCTGGTAGCGGTAGTCCAGCTGTGAGTGGATCGTCAGCCCCTTGACCAGCTCCCAGTCTACGGCCAGCGAGGTGACGAAGTCGCGGCCGGTGGTTTTGTTCAGCACGTTATCCAGAATGACCAGCGGATGGCCGAAGTCCTGCGCCCCGGCAAGATAGTAGTTGCCCTCCTTGTCGTAGACGGGCCAAAGGGGGTTGCGGCCGTATTCGAGTCCGTTGCTGATGTTGCGGTTGGTGATCGAGAAGACGTTGTAGGAGGTCAGTTTCAGGTTCTTGTAGAGGTTGTAGGTGACGCCGAGGTTGGCGTTGATGCGCTCGTAGGAGTCTTTCTTGTACAATCCCTGATTGTTGTGGTAGTTGACGTTGAGGTTGATCGAGGCGCGGTCGTTGGCGCTGCTGATGGCTGCCGTCGTGCTGTTCAGGACGGGGGTTCTCAGGCAGAGGTCGCGCCAGTCGGTATTGGCCCATTCGCCGTTCTGTATCTCAAGCAGCGAGGGATAATAGATGCCGCCGATGGTCTGGCCGATGTAGATGGGGTTGAGTCCGGCGTTTACCTGCTCCTCGTTGGTGACCTGAGCCATGAGCATCGGGTCGTACCAGATGTCGAGCGGGTCGGAGAGCTGGCTGATGACCGTCTGGTGCTTGACCGAAATGTTGGTCTGCCCCTTTGCGGCCGACTTGGTCGTGACGAGGATCACGCCGTTGGCGCCCCGCGATCCGTAGATTGCCGATGCCGAGGCGTCCTTGAGAATCTCGATCGACTCGATGTCCGAGACGTTGATCTGCGAGAGGTTGCCCGCATCGCCCATCGGGAAGCCGTTGACTACGACGAGCGGTGTGTTGGAGCCTTCGAGCGAGCTGTTGCCGCGGATGCGGATAATCGCTCCCGCACCCGGATCCTGCGAAGTGTTCAGCACCTGAAGACCTGCGGCACGGCCCTGAAGCAGTCCGTCGACCGAAGTGGAGGAGAGGTTGTCGAGCGCCCCCATTTTGACGGACGCCACCGAACCGGTGAGGTCGCTTTTCTTTACGGCGCCGTAGCCGACCACGACCACCTCGTTCACGAGTTTCGAATCGTCTTCGAGCGTGATCGGGTAGAAGGTCGCCGTGGTGACCTCCTTTTCCGCCGTTTTGTAGCCGAGCATCGTGATTTGCAGGGTCGCACCCTTTGCGGCGCCGAGTTCGAACGTTCCGTCGGCTTTGGCGGAGGTGCCGTTGGTCGTCCCTTTGACGATGACGCTGGCCCCCGCGACGGGCTGACCGGCCGGATCGGTGATTTTACCCCGGATGTTCTGGGGCTGGGCCCAGACCGTTCCGGCGGCCAAGAGAAGAACGGCTCCCAGCAGGAACCTGCCCAAGTTGGTTCGTAAGTTTGGTTTCATAGGGTTGTTATTTTGTTGGTTGTCAGTAGCTCATGTATTCCGAGGGCAGCGGGTCGGGCTGCATCTCCCCAGCCAGATAGTCGTCCAGACAGATGAAGGTGCCGGCGGTCCAGCCCAGCATCGCGGGCATCTCGTATTCGTTGCTGACATCGGTCGTTCCCGTTTCCGCGTTGTACTTTTCCCAGAGGTTGCCCGTCGTCTTGAACGATTCGGTGACCGCTTTCATCCATTTGACGGCAATGCGTTCGGCCTCTTTGCCGTATCCGTAGCGGGCCAGTCCCATCACCGCATAGAAGCAGACCGGGGGCCACGTGTTGGGATAGGACCACTGGTAGGGGTAGTCGTAGGGCTTGTCCTCGCAGGCGGCGATGCCGTAGGGGAATGAGCGCCTGTACGATGTCGCCGGCGTATTCACGGGGTACGGCGCCGGAGTAGAGGAGCGCGAAGACCGCTCCCGAAAGCACGTCGGAGCGCCGGCCGTTGTCGTAGTCGTAGTCGTAGAACTGTTTCGCTTCGGGGTCGTAGCAGTATTGGAGTATCCGTGCCCGGCGAAGCTCCGCTTTGGCGATCCATTCCCGGATCTCGTCCGTACGACCCAGCTCCTGCGCGAAGCGGGCGAAGTTCACCTCGTACATGAAGAGGTTGGCATTGAGGTCCAGCGGGCAGAAATCCGTACACCGGCGGTCGTAGCGCGGGTTGAAGTCCCAGCCCGATTCGGCTTCGGCGACGAAGTCGAGCCCCAGCTTGTGGAGCCGTTCGGGGGTGTAGCCCTTGTCGAAGAGGTCCGTTCCGAGGCGTTTGCCGCCGGTGACCAGAAATTCGTCGACCAGAGCGTCCGATGCGGAGCTTCCGTAGCGGTTCAGTCCGGTGGGCGTCAGGCGCTCCCGCATCCAGAATCCGTACTCCTCCTTCAGAGTCTGGTATGCGTCGGCGAGCCACTGCTTGTCGCCGGTCAGCCGGTAGATGCGGTCGACCATCATGGAGAGGTAGGGCGTCTGCGACCGCGCTTCGTAATAGGTGCGGCTGCCGTTGTAGACCTTGCCGAAGCGGCGGACCATGTAGAGCAGGTTGTCGGTATTGCCTTTGGCCAGTTCGGGATGGCCGTCCCGGACGAGTCCCTCGTTGGTGAAGAAGGTGTCCCAATAGTACATTTCGCGGAACATCGCCCCGGCCGTGGGAACCGTGTAGGGGTAAGGCAGGCCGATGAGCGTGGCGGTGTCGGCGGTGCAGTGCTGGACGGTCGTGTGCCAGTTGTCGCGGATGAACTCCCGCACGGCCGGCACGTCGGGGTTCTGCGGGCGGCAGCCGGCGAAAGCGAGACCTGCGGCGGCTGACATGACGATAAGTATTTTTTTCATGGGTATCTGTTTTTCGGGGTTAATAGGTGTCGGCCAGCGACATTGATTTCAGGCGCCGTGCAAGCTGCTTGGCGTTCAGTTCCGACGCCACGCGGACGGTGCGCGTTTCGCCCGGCATGAGGTCGAAGAAGTTGTCGGAGAAGTGCGCCGTTTCGCCTTCGACCGACAGATAGACGCCCCGCGCGAGGTTGTCCGACCGGACGGTGACGTCGTACTCCCCGCCGGCCCGGTCTACCTTGCAGTGCAGGGTTGCTTTCGGGTAATTCATCGTTTTCTGCTGTACGAGGAAGTAGTTGTTGCGGTATGTCTTCCCCGCAGCGGTGAATGTCGCCTGAATGACGACCTCCTCCGGAGCGGCTCCGTTCAGCAGCGTCCGCGTGTCGATGGCGGCGACTTTCGTGCTGGCGTTGGCCGGGACGTCGATCTGCTGTTCGAATTCCCCGGTCCGGCCGCCCGTCAGACGCACCGCCCGGACGCACAAGGTGCCTTTCTCCGGAGTGAGCAGGTCGGAAACGGCGTAGATGTCGAGTCGTCCGCCGTCGAGGATCGGGGAGATCAGTATGTCTGCGAATGCGTAGCGGGCGAAGTAGTGCTGCGCCTTCCAGACGCCGTACCAGTCGCGGCTCGACCACGAAGCTACCGGCCAGCAGTCGTTGTGCTGCCAGTAGAGCGATCCCCAGCAGTAGCCCTTGTCGCGGCGGTGCGCCTCGATCGCCGTTTTGATGGCGTCGCCCTGCAAGATCTGGGAGGCGTAGAGGAACGACTCGAAATCGTGCGGTTCGTGGTATTCGTTCAGCAGGTAGCTTTTGATCAGGTTGTTGGCGTGCTCGCCGCCCCGCTGGTGGGACATCATGACTTCCGACGTGATGTCTTGGTCGCCGGGCAGCGGCGCGTAGCGCTTCACCGTTTCGAAACACGGGAACGACTGGAACCCGTATTCGCTGAAGAAACGGCTGCGCTGGCGGTTGTACTCGGTGATGGGTTTTTTGGCGTGCCATACCTCCCAGTAGTGCCGGTCGCCCTCGTGGTCGTTGCTCATCGCGCCGTAGTCCGAGAAGGGCGAGGTGGGCTGGTAACCCATGTCGGGGGCGTATTCGGCCACCACTTGGGCCAGCATGCGGTAATACTGCTCCTCGTACTGTTTCCAGATGATGTCGGAGTATTTCGGGTCGACTTTGTCGACGTCGTATTTCCAGCCGCTGAGCCACGAATCCTGATTCTCGTTGTTGCCGCACCAGTAGACCACGCAGGCGTGGTTGCGCAGGCGTTTGACGTTGTCGACGGCCTCCAGACGCATGTTCTCCAGCAGCGCCCCTTCGGCCGGGTAGACCGCGCAGGCGTACATGAAATCCTGCCAGATCAGGATGCCCTCGCGGTCGCAAAGCTCATAGAAGAAGTCGTCTTCGTAGATGCCGCCGCCCCAGACGCGGAGCATGTTCATGTTGACGTCGACCGCGTCCCGGATCGTGCGTTCGTAGGTCTCGCGGGTGACGCGGGGCAGGAAGCAGTCGCAGGGGATGTAGTTGGCGCCCTTGCAGAAAACGGGTTCGCCGTTGAGCAGGAACCGCAGGCTGCGTCCGTAGGCGTCGGGCTTCTTCTCGACGGTGACGGAGCGGAACCCGACCTGTGCGCTGTGGCCGGCCAGCACGCGGCCTCCCAGCTCCACGGAGGTACGGAAAGTATAGAGGTGCGGTTCGCCCATGCC
The DNA here is from genome assembly GCF_964250025.1 of Alistipes sp. DJF_B185. Lineage (NCBI taxonomy): Bacteria > Pseudomonadati > Bacteroidota > Bacteroidia > Bacteroidales > Rikenellaceae > Alistipes > Alistipes sp. DJF_B185. The sequence goes on along the minus strand of NZ_CAXUDY010000001.1, from coordinate 357,207 downwards.
GCGGCACCACCATAGTTTCGGATGCTCGATCGTGAACGGGACGCTGACCCGGTTCATGCCCGCGTGGAGCTGCACGCTGCGCGAACCGAGCACCCGTTTGCCGTCGGAGACGGTGACGACGGCGTTTTCGACGGGCGCTGCCGCTTCGATCTCCACCTGCGTCTCGACACGGGCGGCTTCGGACGAGACCTCCGTCTGGCGGTGGAATACGTCTTCCAGACGCAGCTCGTTCCAGCCCTGAAGTTTTACCGGACGCCAGATGCCCGACGTAACCAGCCGCGGACCCCAGTCCCAGCCGTAATGATAGCCCGCCTTGCGGGTGAAGGGGCTGAGTTTTTTTCCGTCGAGTCCCCCGTTGTCCGCCTGATCGTTCCAAGCCTCGTAACGGTAGGGCAGGGATTCGTACAGCGGCAGGGCCTTGTTGATCGGGGAGTGGAAATAGACGCGCAGCACGTTGCCGCGCTCCTTGAGCAGGGGTTTGACTTCGGCGGCCCAGCGGCGGAACATGTTGTCCGCCGTCAGGATCTGCGTTTCGTTCAGGAAGACGTCGGCATAGGTGTCCAGACCGAGGAACTCCAGCCGGATGTGTTCATAGCCGCGCATCAGCGCTCCGGCGTCGAAGGAGACTTCGTAAATCCAGTCTTCCTTGTCGATCCACTGCAGGGAGCGTTCGTTGAGCCGGTAGTAGGGATCTTCGATCAGCCCGTTGTCCATCAGGTCGGTGTGGACTACGCCGGGTACCGTCGCCGGATGCCATTCGTTTCGGTTCGCCTGTCTGAACTTCCAGCCGGAGTGAAGCGGCATCGTGTCGTTGGCGGCCGATCCGATCGTCGCCGATCCCGCTAAAAATAATGTCATAATTGCCTTCAGGGTTTGTTTGTACATGACTAGTTCTCTTTGGTGAGGGTGAGGGTCATCGTGTTCAGGTTCAGATTGATGGTGTAGGTCCCCGACGCATACCCGAAGCGCGACGGATAGAACTGCGGGTCGCCCTTGGCGTCGCTCGTGGCCTGATCGTCGATGCGGATCACCGTGCCGAACGGCGCGTCGGGGGTCTGTCCGTACCAAGGCCACCAGCCGTCGGACGAAGCGAAGATCTTGAATCCCTTGTAATCGCCGTCGAAATTCATGGCGACACCCGTGGCTTCCCATTCGTTGTCGCCCTTCTTGGGCAGGTAGGTGCGGCTTTCCCAGCCGCCCGGAGTGGCTTCGCCGGTCATCGAATAGGCGGTCGAGTAGTCGATGCTTTTCGCGGTGAGCGTCATCTTCATCGTGTTGAGGTTTACCTCGATGTCGTATACGCCCTTGCCGTAGCCGAGTTTGCCGGGGTATACCTGCGGTGCGTCGGTGTCGGTGACAAGCTGCAGCGAGATGTCGTCGGCCGTGGCGTCGTCGGTCATGGCGTAGTAGACGCTCCAGTTGTCGCGTTCGGTGAACATCTTGAAGCCTACGTCGCCGTTGTCGCCGAACGTCATGTCGATATTCCGGGCGCGGTAGATGCCCTCTTCGGCCTTGGCGAGCTGCGTGCCGTCCCACGTCCAGCCCCATGTGAAGCAGCCGCCGAGCAGGTAGAGCTGTTCGGGCAGCGGCGCTTCGGGCAGGTCGCCCGTGCGGGTGAGGGTGAGCAGCTTCGTGTCGAGGTTTACCTCGATGTCGTAAACGCCGTTCTCGTAGCCGAACGATCCCGGCTGGAACTGCGCTTCACCGCTTTTATATACGGCGATCTTTCCGAACGTCTCCGCCGAAAGGTCCTGTGCGGCGAAACGGGGATCGTCCGTGTCGTTGACGTTGCGCGAGAAGTAGAATTTGAAGCCGTTGTTCAGGCTCATGGGCTGCACGCGCAGCTCGACGCCGGAGGCCTGATACAGGTGGGAGCCTTCGCGGCTTTCGGGCAGTTCGAGGCCCGCGTTCAGATCCCACTGCCACGGGGTGGCCGCACCCACCATGATCAGCGAGGGCGGGAAGTTCGGATAGGTCGTCTTCGGCGTTATTGCGCAGTTTTTGATCTCCGACAGCTGGGCGTCGAACTCCTCGTCCGCGTTTTTCGCATATACGGCGAACCGCACCGCCGCTTCGGTGCCGGCTTCCAGATCGAAAGTGTTGAGAAGCAGCTGATTCAGCTCGCCGTGAGTGAAGTCGTGTGTCAGGGCCGCGCCCTTGTCGATGACGACCGGACCGGAGAACATGTCGCGGTCGGTCAGGTTGACGTAGAGCGTGTAGGCGACCTCGGTCTGCTCGTCGTCGGTCGCGGCGGTCCATTCGGCGTGCAGGGCCGGTTGGTCGGAGTGCTCCGGGTCGACCAGCACGGCATCGGCCGAGAGGGTCAGCGTGGGGGCTGTCAGGGTTGCGGGTTCCGGAACCGGTTTTTCGGCCGTGTCGTCGGAACTGCAGGCGGCGGCCAGAAGAAGGGTGGCGGCCAGACCCGCGGTCAGATAGTAGAGTTTTCTTCGCATATAGGTTGGTTTTTGATTGGATTGATCGGGTGTATATGCCGAAAACAAAATTATCGTTTTGTCCGAGCCTGCAATAGAAAGGTTCGAAAAGCAAAAAAGTTTGATCGGATCGTATCAATCCGACGCTTTTTTTGCGCATGAAAAGGCCCTGAAAAGTGGGTTATACGAATTTTAAATATTATTAAAAACGATGAAACGGAATATGTATGGGTTGATTCGCTGGTATTATGTGATCTTTTTGTTGTATTATTCGATTGAAGTGTGTCATGGCTCTTGGAAAATACTTTTCGACGATGTAATTTTACCTAAAACCACACGGATTAACATGCAATGTATTGTTAATCATGTATATAACCTGATAATAACCGGCCTATGAAAAAACTCTTCCTTTTTCTCTGTCTTCTGTTCCTGCTGCCGACCGCCGCTTTGTGCAGGGATAAAACCTATACGATTCAATCACCCGATTGTTCGTTGACCGTCACGATCGGATGCGGTGATCGAATCGTATATTCCGTCCGATCGGATACGAATCAGATTCTGAAGCCTTCGCCCTTGGCTCTCAGGCTCGTTTCCGGCGAATGCTGGGGCCGGCGGAGCCGGGTGGCCGGAGTGCGGCGCTACCGGATCGACGAGGTGTACGACGCACCTGTTTATAAAAAGCGGAAGGTGGAGGATCGCTGCAACGGGATCGTGATCGATTTCCGGGAGGGATTTTCGCTGGAGTTCCGGGCCTATGACGACGCGGTGGCTTACCGCTTCGTCGCGCGTCAGCCCGGCGAGGTGCTCGTTGCGGGCGAAGAGGCCCGGTTCCGGTTCGCTCCGGGAGCCGTCGCATTCGTGCCCTATGTGCGCGACACCCCTTGCAGGCACGACGGACTGGCTTTCGGCGAGCAGTTCATGCAGTCGTTCGAGAACACCTATACCCGTACGCCGCTTTGCGAAATGGACTCCGCCCGCTTGGCGTTCCTGCCGCTGCTCGTGCAGACGGCCGGGGGTGTGAACGTCTGCATCACGGACGCCGACCTCGAATCCTATCCGGGCATGTTCCTGCACCGAAGCGGCGCGGACGAACTCGAAGGCGTTTTCGCGCCCTCTCCGCGGAAGGTCGTGCCGGGCGGTTACGACCGCATGCAGGGCGTGGTCGAGGAGTACGAGCCGTTCATAGCCTCCCTTGCGCCGGGAGACCGGCTGCCGTGGCGGGCGCTCAGTATCGTGCGGCAGGATACCCGGCTCGCGGACAACGATCTGGTCTGGAAGCTCGCTTCGCCCTGCCGGCTCGACGATATTTCGTGGATCGAACCCGGCAAGGCCGCGTGGGAGTGGTGGAACGACTGGGGGCTTTCCGGCGTGGACTTCACGGCGGGGATCAACCAGCCCACCTATGAATATTACATCGATTTCGCATCCCGCAACGGTCTGCGCTACCTCGTTCTGGACGACGGCTGGAGCCGCGATCACCATTCGCCGCTGGAGACGGCCCCCGGACTCGATCTGCCGGCGCTGGTGAAGTACGGCGAAGAGCGGGGCGTGGGACTGATCCTCTGGCTCGGTTACCTCCCGTTCGCCGAACAGATGGAGGAGCTTTGCGAGCACTATTCCGAAATGGGCATCAAGGGATTCAAGGTCGATTTCATGGACAGGGACGACCAGCAGATGGTCCGGTTCGTCTACGATGCCGCCCGTACGGCCGCACGGCACAAGCTGCTGCTCGACCTGCACGGCATATTCAAACCTGCGGGAATCCAGCGGACCTATCCCAACGTCATCAATTTCGAAGGCGTGCACGGGCTGGAGCAGGTCAAATGGTCGCCCGTCGAGATCGATCAGGTTACCTACGACGTGACGGTGCCCTTCATCCGGATGATGGCCGGACCGATGGATTATACGCAGGGAGCTATGCGCAATGCCTCGAAAGCGAATTTCCGGCCGGTGAATTCCGAGCCGATGAGTCAGGGAACCCGCTGCCGGCAGCTGGCCGAGTATGTCGTATTCGATGCTCCGCTCGCGATGCTGTGCGACTCCCCGTCGGCCTACGGACGGGAACCCGAATGCCTGCGCTTCATCTCCGGCGTGCCTACCGTCTGGGATGAGACCGAAGTGCTCGCCGGCGAGGTCGGCGACCATATCGTGACGGCGCGCCGTCACGGCGACGTGTGGTATGTAGGGGGACTTGCCGGCTGGGACGGCCGTACGGTGCGGGTCGATCTCTCGCTGCTGCCCGAAGGGACGTATGCGGTGGAGCTGTTCCGCGACGGCGAGAACGCGGCGCGCATCGCCCAAGACTATGTCCGGGAGGAGTTCCTGCTGGCTCCCGGTAAATCGTTCGATGTGAAAATGTTCCCCGGAGGCGGTTTCGCCGCCCGGATAACCAAGCGATAGCGTATGGGCATACGTCTTAGGGAAAAGATCGGTTACGGACTCGGCGATACGGCCTCTTCGATGCTGTGGAAGCTCTTCAGCGTCTACCTGATGTTCTTCTATACGGACATCTGCGGCATCGACGCATGGGTGGTCGGCGTCCTGTTTCTGGTGACGCGGATCTGGGATTCGCTGCTCGATCCCGTCGTCGGGCTTCTGTGCGACCGCACATCCAGCCGGTGGGGGACCTTCCGGCCGTGGCTGCTGTGGGGCGCCCTGCCCTTCGGGGCGTTGGGCGTCCTGACCTTCTACATGCCGGAGTGGGGAACGGGCGGAAAGGTGGTCTATGCGACCGTGACCTATTCGCTGATGATGATCGTCTATTCGTCGGTCAATGTGCCCTATGCCGCACTGCTCGGCGTCATGTCGGCCGATCCGCACGAACGCACGGTGCTCGCCGCGTTCAGGATGACCTTCGCCGCCGCAGGCAGCATGGCGGTCGTGCTGGCGGTCGAGGCGCTGGTGAAGGCTTTCCGGCCGTGGGCTGGGCCGTCGGCGAGCTGGACCGCGGCGGTCGCCGTCGTGGCCGCGCTTGCAGTCGTGCTGTTCTTCGTGACGTTCTCAACGACGCGGGAGCGGGTACGGCCCGTGCGGGCGGAGCGGCATCCGGTGCTGCTCTCGCTGCGCGACCTGCTGCACAACAGACCGTGGCTGATCCTTGCAGGGGCAGCCGTATGTCTTCAGGTGTTCAATGCGTTCCGGGAGAGCGGGACGATCTATTTCTTCAAGTATTGCGTGGCCGGCGAGACTGTCGGCACGGTGTCGTTCGCCGGGATCGCCCTGACCGGGTCGGCCCTGTTCCTCGCCGTGGGGCCGTTTTTCAACATTGCGGGCATCGTGCTGATCCCCTTCGCCGCGGACCGGTTCGGACGCCGGCGGACGCTGGTAGGCACCTTGCTGCTCACGGCCGTTTTCAGCTTCGCCTTCTATTTCGTGCGGCAGGGCGGTTATTCCGTGCTGCTTCTGGCGCAGGCGCTCATCAGCCTGAGCGTCGGCGGGGTGTTGCCGCTGCTCTGGGCCATGTCCGCCGATACGGCGGACTATGCCGAACGGCGTTCGGGCCGCCGGGATACGGGGCTGATATTCTCCTCCTATTCGATGGCCCAGAAGATGGGCTGGGCGGTCGGAAGTGCCGCGACGGCGTGGATACTGTCGCTGGCCGGATTCGAAGCGAATGCCGTCCAGTCGCCGGCTGCGCTTACGGTTATCGGCTGTCTGCAAAGCGTCTTCCCGGCTTTGGCCGCCTTGGGAACATGTGCCTTTATTCTGTTTTATCCGCTGGCCGACTCCCGGCCCAAATAATGATTTGTTATGCCCAATCCTGACATATTGACCGAGATACCGCCTATTTCAGGGCAGGACTGCTTCGTCGTGTTCGACCGTTACAAACGCGAATTCTGCTTCCCCGTGCATATCCACAAGGAGTACGAGCTGAACCTTGTGTACGGAGCGCGGGGGGCGACCCGCATCGTGGGTGACTCCGTCCGCGAAATATCCGACAGGGATCTGGTCCTGATCACGGGTTCCTACCTCGAACACGCGTGGCTGAACGGCAATTTTTCGAAGAATGCCGATGTCCATGAGGTCTGCGTGCAGTTTTCGCCCGATCTGTTCGAATCGGGGTTCATCGACAAGAAGCAGTTCTATCCGATCAAGAAGATGTTCGAGTATGCGCGCCGCGGCATCGCATTCTCCGAAGAGACGGTTTCCCGTGTCGAGCCGATCGTGGAGAACCTGATACGCAGCGAAGACAGGTTCGATTCGGTGCTCAACTTCCTGATGCTTCTCAACTGTCTGGCGCGCGAGAGCGATTACCATATCCTCGCCCAGCGCTCCGTGTCGATCGAGAACAACGTCAATTACGACATGCCGCGCATCCAGAAGGTGATGCAGTTCCTGAACGATAATTTCCACCGGGACATATCCATCGCCGAGGTCAAGGCCCTCGTGAACATGAGCGAACCGACGTTCAGGTGTTTCATCAAACGGCATTCCGGAAAGAGCTTCGTGAATCTGCTCAACGACATTCGCCTTGGGGCGGCTTCGCGCATGCTGATCGAAAACCCGACCAAGAACGTTTCGGAGATCGCCTACAAATGCGGATTCAACAACCTCTCCAACTTCAACCGGATCTTCAAGAAGGGAAAGGGTTTGACTCCCAGTCCATTCAAGACGTTCTACACCCAGAAGAAAATATCCGTATAAATTCAACCTAAAACTCAAAACGACATGAAAAAGAAATTGCTGTTCTCTGCGTGCGCCTGCATGGCTGTTGTCCTCGGTCTCGGATGTTCCGAGGTGAACGGTGTGCCGAGCCGCGCGCCTTCGGGGTATCCCGAAGGCCCCAAGACCATGGTCGATGCCGGCGCCACGGCCATTACCCGGACGCTCTACGAAAATCTGTTCGTGCTGGCCGAGCGCGGTACGATGTTCGGCCATCAGATACCGACCCTGTACGGTCTGGACAACAACAGGAAATGGTGGGCCGGCGACGACACCGACCTTTCGGACACGAAGTACCTGACGGGCAGCCATCCGGCAGTCTGCGGCTGGGAGCTTTCCAACATCGAGCTGGACATGGAGACCAATATCGACGGAGAGCTTTTCACCGAAGTGCGCAAGCACATCATCGCGGCATTCGGACGCGGAGCCGTCAATACGATTTCGTGGCATTGCGCCAATCCCGTTTCGGGCGGAAACTCGTGGGACCGGGACGCGCGCCGTCTATTCGATCATTCCGGGCGGCGAGAACCACGAAAAGTTCAAAGGCTGGCTCGACAAGGTCGCCGATTTCATGCTGAGCCTCAAGTCGCCCGAAGGCGAGCCTATTCCGCTGATCTTCCGTCCGTGGCATGAGCATACCGGCTCCGGCTTCTGGTGGGGCAAGGGAAATGCGACGGCGCAGGAGTTCGTCGCCTTGTGGCAGTTCACGATCTCGTACCTGAGCGACGTGAAGGGGCTGCACAATCTGATCTGGGCCTATTCGCCCGATATGGTCCATCTCAATTCGCGCGATGCCTACCTCGAATACTGGCCCGGCGACGAATGGGTCGATATTCTGGGACTCGACGCCTACGACCGCAACGGTGCGGACTACGACCACAAGGGATTGCAGATGATCCGCCTGATGAAGAATATCGCCTATACGAAGAACAAACCGTTGGCGCTGACCGAAACGGGTCTTGAGAACAACAATCCTGAGGAGTCGAACTACTACAACAAGAAATGGTGGACGTCGATGCTCTACAAGATTATCGAGAACGAGCCTGTATCGTTCGTGCTGTTGTGGCGCAACGGCGATTTCCCGACAAACGGCGGGCACTATTTCAGCGCTTTCCGCGGGTGCTATTCCGAGAAGGATTTTATGGATTTCTCCCGGAAGGATCAGATCCTTTTCGAGGACGACCTGCCGGATATGTACAAACTGCTCAAATAAGCGGTCCGGGGAATAAAAAAGGATGCCCGTAAGGCACACCCTTTTTTCGGACACAACTTTTGTGATTAGGGAAAATAGTTGATTGATAACGAGTTAGTAAATGACACAAGTACGGATTTATCCGTATAAACATTATTTCGCTAAGGAAACTACTCTTTTCATGTAGGTTTCTATGTAGGTTAATTAATACCAATTGATTCCTACTAATGCGAATTAATAATAAGTCATTAACTAACTCGTTATCAGTCTATGTACACGATTAACATCAGGGGTAAGCAGAACCCGAAAGACACCAAGATGGTCAAGCTGGAGATAATTTTCTTCAAGACCGGTTACGCCCGTGTGCCGAAGGTTATAAACATCACAGGGCTATTAAAAGACTGGGATGTCAAGTCTCAGAGTTTCCGTGTAGGGAGTGCGGAGGCCACTACCAAGAACAAACTGCTTTTCGATTTGCGAACCAAATATCTGCATGTCGCCGATACCTGGGAGATGGAAGGCAGGAACTGGTCGCCCGTCCAGCTATCACATTGCTTCGATGAAATCAAGGCGGCCAAACCCGAGGTCAAAGTAAAGAGTGTCCAGCAGATGATCGATTATCTTGAAGAGACATTCAAAAACAAGAAACGCATCAAGAACGGTCAGATTGTCGACAGCACGACCAATGCTAAACGGTATGTCTATCTCAAGCGTGAACTGCAGGCGTTTACAAAGGAAAAATATGAAAAAGCCTTTTCCTCTTATTTCTTTACGGATATTACAGAAGAGTTTCTTCTTGACTTTGCGTTTTGGCTTAAAGAAAGAGGTATCAGAAATGGCAACAAGGCCGGACTTACACACAAACTAAGGTTGCTCCGTGCCGTATGCAGGCAGGCAGAAAAGAAAGAGATGTACGGGGTGAATATGGATAACTTCCTCTGTCTCGGTGATGATATTAATTGGCCGGAAACCACTTCAAGAGCAGTTCCGGAAACAGTCATAGCTAAAATCGCAAATGTTGACCGTACCTTGTTTACGAAAAAAGAGCAGTTGCATCTTGATTTGTTCCTGTTCAGCTACTATACCGGAGGTATGGCGAATGTCGATGTATGTAACCTGACATGGGATTTGGTCCAGGAAGACCGCATCGTCTATGAACGTATCAAGTTTCCCAAAACAGCCAAACCGGAATTACTCAGTAAAGCAAAAGCCATCATGAATAAATACCGTGGGCAAAGTTATGGAAATTATGTATTTCCTGTTTTTACTCATAAACACACGACCACTTCCAAGAAGACTACACGTGTCAAGCAAATTTCCACACGCCTTTCACAAACCTTGACGAAAGCATGCAAGATGTTGCGCATTAAAGAAAACATCACATGGTATTCCGCCCGTGGCTCTTTCATATCGAAGATGGTAGATGCCGGTAATAATCCGTATGTGGTTGCAGAGATGGCTGGTAACAGCCCATTGACCATCTATAAGCATTACTACAAGAATACAAAGCGGGAAGAAATCAAGCGGCAGATGGAAGAAATGTTCTGACCAGACATATCCATAAAGTTGTAAACACCTTGACAATTTCTCTGATGGATAAATCATACGGTATAATGGCTGTTAAAAGTCATTGATTACCAATGTGATATTTATTATATTGACAGAATCGCTCTTATTCTTGATTATTTTCACTACCTTTGTAGTCAATAACTTAAATAATATTTATATGAAAGAGTTGGTTTCAAAGATACAGGAAGTATATGCTACATTCTCCACGGATGCGGCACTTCAGATTGAAAAAGGCAACAAGGCCGCAGGTACCCGTGCCCGCAAGACTTCGTTGGAATTGGAAAAACTGATGAAAGAGTTTCGTAAGGTTTCCTTGGAAGAATCCAAGAAATAGCCTTTACACGTCCGGTCGTTATCACATAATGCCGGTTCTTCTGCAGATGCGGCATAAAAACCATATTGGCAGAACGACATAATAAAATACGGAAAGCGTTAGCTTTTGTCATGCACCGAAATCTGGTAAATTTCACTTATCCGCAGGACAAACAGTTTTCGCCTATGCTTTTGCGTGGGCTTAACTTGTTTGCGGATAGGTTTACCAGAACCTCGGTGCTACGGGTTATGTCCCACGCTTTTTGGTCTTGGTACATTGAATGCTTGACGGGACTCAAGCCAAATACGGAGATATTATGAACGACATGAATCTGATGGATGAACTTTTGAAAATTCCTGCTGATGCAACTGCCGCCACCGTACAAGGCATAGAAATGCTTCTTATCGATGAAAACAAGGCGGGGGCTTTATTGGAGTCGGATCCTAATGACAACACCATCCACGAATGCCTTTTAAGCAACGGCCGTTTCCTGTTCCAATCGGACAATGCCAACCTCGTTGCCCTGTATAAAGTAACAGGATCATCTGAATAACGCTCCTGTTGCATATAATCACCTTATTTGTCTGATTTCATCCTTCCTGCAAAGGCTTTTGACGGCTTGAATGCCGGGATATTGTGGGCAGGCACTATCACCGTGGTATTCCTGCTTATGTTGCGTGCTGTCTTTTCCGCACGGTGCTTGATGATGAAACTGCCGAAGCCGCGAAGATAAACCTCCTCGCCGTTTATCATGGAAGACTTTACGCTATCCATGAATCCTTCGACAACTTGTAACACGACCTGCTTCTCCAGACCGGTCTGCGTTGCTATTTCCCTGACGATATCCGCTTTTGTCATATTAACTCTTGATTAAATACTGTCAATCCGTTCACAAAGATACATCATTTCCTGAAATATCCTCCTTTTACAAACACATATAATAAACATTAGCCGGCGTCCGTCTCTACTCTTTCGATACAAATAGTATCGAAGTATGAAGCTGACACTCAACCGCAAATTCAAAGGTCAGACCTATACCATAGGTGACCTGTCCATCGACGGCAAATTTTTCTGTAATACCATCGAAGATGCCGTGAGGGAACTTCCGGCAACCTGTCCGGATACTCCTCGCGGCCGTTCCTGTACCTGCAAGGAAAAGGTCTATGCCAAGACTGCCATTCCTGCCGGGACTTATAAAGTCACTCTTCAGTACAGTCCCAGGTACAAGAAGAAAATGCCATATCTGCATGATGTGCCGCATTTCCTCGGCATCCTGATCCATTCCGGCAATACCGAAGTCGATTCCGCCGGCTGTATCATCGTGGGAAAGAATACGGTCAAGGGAAAAGTTTTGGAATCCCGTACTACATTCCAAAAACTGTATGCTATACTCGAGTCCGAAAGGGACATAACCATTCAGATTGTATAAATCTAATGGCGGTCAACAGGCTCAAACCACCCAGAAACCTGCGCATCGAGTTCAAACCGTCCCCACGGCAGTATGAACTCTGGAAACTGTTGCAACCGAACTATTGTCCCCATTGTGGCGGGGAGATCGAGCAAATCCTTATCGGCTATGACCAGCAAGGCAACCCTCAGTACAGGCCCCAATGCAGGCATTGCAAGTCGCAGAACCTGCCGCAGCTGATACTGGGAGGCGGAGCGGCCGGCGGCGGAAAATCGTATATCGGCAGCGTTTGGCTGGTGTCTTCATGTATCCGGTTCGAGAATATCCGTGCGGTGGTGGCCCGTAAGACACTCAAGTCGTTGAAGGAATCGACATGGAATACCATCAAGTCGATTCTGAAGGATTGGGGACTGAAAGAGGATACAAACTACAAGATAAACAACCTCGAAGGCACGCTCACATTCTGGAATGACTCGGTCATCATCATGAAGGAGATGGCGGATATCCCCAGCGACCCCAACTTCGAGCGTTTCGGCTCTTCGGAATACACCATCGCCATGGTGGACGAGGTGTCGGAAATCTCGGAACGGGCCGTCGAAGTGCTGTTCTCCCGTCTCCGCTGGAGAACCCATGAGACATTCAAGACTCCGAGAATGCTGCTCACCACCAATCCGACGATTAACTGGGTGCGTTCCCGCTTCGTGCAGGACGAAAACGGAGACAAGGTCATCTGCCGCGAGGGTGAAGCGTATATACCTTTTTCCGTGTTTGACAACCCGAATATCGCTTTCCGTCAGGTGTACGAGGCGGCCCTGAACAAGATCCGGGATCAGGCGACAAAGGAACGCCTGCTCTATGGCAACTGGGATTTCGTGGAAGCCAACGATATGGCGATTTATAACAGTTTCGACGGCTCCCGGCATCTCGTTACCGGACTGAAAGAAAAAGCATACGATCCGACCAAGCCGCTCATCACGGTGTGGGACTTCAATGTTGCCCCCCAAATGTCGGTGCTCTCCGCACAAATAGACTATGAAAACAGGAAGGTCTATATACTGGAAGAGATACTCGGCAAGCCGGAGGAAAAGGAGAACAACACACCTGCGTTGGCACGGAAAGTACGCTTAAAACTTTACCGGGACAAGCATATCGGCGGAGTGGATGTGACCGGTGACCCTTCCGGGTTACAACGCTCCACCACCAACGAGGACGGCATCAACAACTATACCATCATCACGGACACTTTCGGCAGAGGAATCCTGCGACCGAAGGTAAAGCTATTACGCAAGCAGCCTCCGCAGGCTACACGGTGCGAGTTCGTCAACGAGGTATTCGGGGGCTATGAAGGCTGGGAGATACAAATCGATATCAAATGTCGCAAACTTACCCAGGATCTGATTTACCAGCTTCGTAACGAGGACGGTACCAAGAGCAAACAGAAGACCACCGACCCGAAAACCGGTGTCAAATATGAACGGTACGGGCACTTGTCCGACTGCCTTGACTACCTGCTCTGTTACTACCTGCGTGACAGCTGGTACAAGTTCAAGAGCGGAGGCGACGGGAACGGGTATGTGGTATCCACATCGGTAATTCAGGAAGGATTTTCATACTAATAACGGAACAAGGATATGTACAGACGGTTTCTCAATAATGACGACTATCTTGGGATAATTACTCCGGAAGCCCTGGCACAACTCACGCGGGGCAATGATGCACGATTCATCCAGGCGGAAGAATCGACGGAGATGAGTATCGTGGAATATTTGTCGGAGAACTACGAGATTGAAAAGGAACTTGCAAAAGGAAAATATATCGCCGAATACGACCGTCGGATTACCTATCCCGTGGGTGTGCATGTCTATTTCGAGGGACAAATCCATGAGGTGATACGCTCCGTCAGCGGCTATCGCAAGCCGGCAACGGTTGTCTATTGGGAAGAGAGTTCTGATATCCGTGTCGATGCGGGACAAGTTGTAAATTATTCCCAGTTCAACACCTATTATCCGGGAGATAAAGTGAATTATAACGGCATTGTTTATACTTGTCTTAATGAAAACGGGTACAAGTTCGATGATGTCCGTATCCCGTTGGTCGGCGGTTGGATCGAGGCGGAAGCCTCGTTATGGCAGCCTGTCGAGTATCCTCTGTGGGCAGTCGTCGAGTATGAAGGAGCATTCTATACTTTGATGACGCTTGAAGGTTTCGATTACAATCTTGACCCGATGGTTTCCGACTGCTGGGGAGCCATAGCCGATTACGATTCATCATACAATGCCTATGAGTTGTCGGAACACGAATATGTCGTTTATGACGGACGGGTATTTTACCCGGAAACGGATGTGAACGCGGACACACCGCAAGTCGGGCAGAACCTCTCGTTGCATGACCCCCGCAACTACAATCTCAAGAAGCACATGGTCCGGCTGGCCATCTACGAACTCACGAAACTCATTGCTCCGAATAATGTCAGTGTTGTCCGCATGCGCGATTACGAGGATAGCATGAAATGGCTCAATGATGCCGCCAAACTACGGCTTAATCCGCAGATTCCCCGCAAAGTCGATGACTCGAAGAAACCTGTCACCGACTGGCAACTGGCTACTTTCCAGACGGATTATGATCCGTATAAGAATCCGTGGATGGTGTAAATAGAAAAAGTATTAGGTATCAGAGAAATAATTGTTACATTTTTTCAACTGACTAAATAACAGAAGAATGTCGATGCCTTATACCTTACGAGCAACTAATCAAATCTAGCATCTCGTTACTTATCTAAATTTTTTAATTAGTAATATCTGGTAAATGCCGGAATTCCGGAATGAGGGATAGAAAAGTGAAAGAACTCTTTCGTACAAAAAAACAGATTTTCGGGCATTGAAAGAATAATTGATAATCAGTTATTTGTGCTGTTTTTTGACCAAAAACTTGTTTTTTGGACAGAGCAAAAATTGTCTTCTCAATTAAAAGATGGGAAACTCGCAGTCTTTATATAGCGAGTATTTCTTCCTACACCCTCTTTCTGTATAATCCCCATCTCTTCCATTTTTGAGATAAACACTCGAACCTGTCTGTCAGAACCTTGATATTATCTGATTACAGAATCAGCAGTCTATCAACTTTTCTATCCATTCATTGAAGTGACTGCACCGGGCACGAAGTTCATCCATGCCGACACTTTTGGTAACATCTTTGCCGGTAGCCGGCTTATTGTAGTTGTAATGCTGTTTTTTGTCTCCTTCTATCGCCTTGATAATACGTTTGCTCGGAGCCGTTTCCGGACTATTGTTTATCAGCTCGGGGTTGCTGGTTTTCTCCAGGTCTTTTTTCAGCTGTTCGCAGCGTTTCTCACAACCGGGGTAACGCTTTGCCAGATAGTCAATACCGCAAAAGAGCAGAGCTTCAAATTCATGCAGCTGAATATAGGGAATGAAACGACTATCGTTGATTGCTTCAGCAAACGCCGTTTCCAATGCTGCGACACGGGCGTAAGGCTCACCGATTGCTTTGGCTGCTTCATAACCGGGAAAATCATCCGGCAATGCGTAGAGGTCGAACATCGTTGTGAAAACATGACGTTCGTATTCGCCGTCCATCTTCATTTTCCGCAACAGTTCTAGGTCTGTCACCGCCTGAGCATAGCTCAGCATTCCACCACGGGCATTCTTTTTCTTGTTAGTGGTAATCAGGATGCTTTTTACACCTGCCACACCTTGCGCTTGCAGGTAGGGACGCAACACTTCCTCCACAAATCCCTGTTCCGTCTGTCCCTCACAAAGGACATGAATAATCTTCGCTTTCATACGGGACGTCCTCCTATGATGTTTTTGTCCCAAAGTTCGCTCACCGTATAGTTCTGAAGCCAAAGATGATATTCTTTGGCGTCAAGGTGAGTGACAGAGGTTGCCTGCGTTTCCTTGTTCATTTCCACCACAGAGATATCGCCGATGTCGAAATGATCGACCAAATCCTTGCTCTGCGTGGCAATAATGACCTGTGCGTGTATGGACGCATCCTTAATCATTTCTGCCAGCTGGCTGATGGCATAGGGATGCAAGCCAAGTTCCGGTTCATCCAAAATGATGACGTTGGGCATTGTCTGGGCAGGCTGCAGAAGCAAGGCGGCCAGGGCAATGAAACGGATAGATCCGTCGGAGAACTGGTAGGCATTGAAACGATAGTCCGTGGCAGAATTATCTATCCACCGGAGAGAAATGATACCACCCACGGGCTCCAGATAGAAGTCCTGGAACTGGGGAACTACGTCACGGACATAGTCAACAATCCGGTTGTAGGCATCCTTGTAGTTCTCCCGCAGGAACAGCAGGAAAGAAGGCAGATTGTTTCCGTGCGACTGGAGGTAATTGGCCGTCTCGACGGGACAAGCCTGACGTAGCGGCCCCTCTGTCGATGAATCGTGAAACTGATATACCTTGCAGTAAGAAAGCATCTGGAAAATAGTTTTGGCAACCGGATCCTCACACTCTGCGAGAGCGGACTCCTTGAAATTCGGTTCCAGTGCTATCTCATAGGGCTTTTTCTCCCCCTTGCGATGCCATGTAATCCGCTCTTCCGTGATAATCAGCCTGTCGGGAGTGGCATTGGCCAATGAAAAGCCATAAACATCCATGGAATTGCTGTCGGCAAACTTCAGTTCTCCGGACATGACCGGTGTCCGTTTAATGCCGTAATGCAGCAAGGCATGAGACGTGCCCGATATTTCCACATATCTCCCGAATGACTTGCTCATCATGTAGCTCAGCATCCGGAAAAAACTGATGATATTGCTCTTGCCTGCACCGTTGGCACCCAACAAGATGCTGACATCACCCAGCTTCAAGGTCACAGGTCTGTCATAGGCTATGGATTTATATCCTCTGATCGTGACTTCTTGTAATTTAGTCCTTTGGTATGTCTTTGCCATTATCGTCATATTATTGATTGAATTACAAAAATAACCATAAATCCCAATACGAACGAAGGAATGCTCAAAAAACTATAGAGTTAATTTGTCCGGAGTCTGAAGGCATAAATAAGAAATCTGTTTTTCTTTTTAGCTAGGTCGGATTTTCAGTTCTGCTATGTGTTTCTTCTTCTCCAAGCCCTTTGTGGTAAATCCTTCACATCGAAATGGGAAAAAGACGTGCAGAACAAGCGGAACACTCGGTAAATGCCGGGATTCCTGAATGAGGGATAAAAAGTGAAACGCCTGCCAATGATAACAAAACCAGCAGGCGTCATTTATTATATTTTGTCATTTTACGAATGTGACATCTCCTTCCACAACTTCCCAGTCGTCGATTTCAGCTCCTATTCCCGGTGTGCGAAGCCCGTCCGTACCGAGTATAAGCGAGATTTGACATTCCTGTCCCGCTTTGAAATTCGGAATGGACAGGTAATCATAGACCATTTCATTCAAGTGAACTTGGATGAAAGGCTCTACCGGGCTGTAGTCTAACGGCAAGGTGGCAATGTAATGTCCGTCGCCGGTATGGTCTTCCGCAGCCACAGACAAGAAGTTACCGTTGCCGTCCATACAATTGAGCCAAATGTCTGCCTCTGTTATGCTGCCGATGTCTTTGTCCGCCTGCAATACGACATTCACCTTCGGTACTAACATATTTCTTCTGGTGAATGTGTCAAGAAAATACAAAAGTTACAACCGAACATTAAGTGTTTGCGTTATACGCATACACGCTTTTCCGTCACCGTAAGGATTAATGGCTTTACTCATTTGCTCATAAGCAGATGCATCATCCAATAAAATCGATACCTCGGAGACAATTTTGTTATAATCGGTTCCTACCAATTTTACCGTTCCTGCATCCAACGCCTCCGGACGTTCGGTGGTGTCACGCATCACCAGTACCGGTTTGCCTAACCCCGGAGCCTCTTCCTGAATACCACCGCTGTCGGTAAGGACAAGGGTCACTTTTTCCATCAGGAACACGAAACTCAGATATTCCAATGGTTCGATAAAGAACATATTTCCCAAACTATTCAAATTCTCCCCGAATACTTCATGGATAGGTTTGCGGACATTGGGGTTCAAGTGCATCGGATAGACAAAGTCCACATATGGATATTTTGCCGTCAGATCCTTAATGGCTGTGCACATGCTGATGAATCCGTCTCCGAAATTTTCACGTCGGTGTCCGGTTATCAAAACGAGTTTCTTGCCATCAGCAAGCCGTGAGGTATCGTAACCCGCTTTTTCCAGCACCCCGGCAAGTTCTTGTTGTAGAGCTCCGTCAGTCTTTATTTTATCAACAACGATATGAAGGGCATCGATGACCGTATTCCCTGTTACGGTTATCTTGTCCTCCTGCACACCTTCCGTCAACAGATTTTTCTTGCTTAAAGCGGTCGGAGAAAAGTGATAGGTGGCAATGCGCCCTGT
Organism: Alistipes sp. DJF_B185; assembly: GCF_964250025.1. NCBI lineage: Bacteria > Pseudomonadati > Bacteroidota > Bacteroidia > Bacteroidales > Rikenellaceae > Alistipes > Alistipes sp. DJF_B185. The sequence goes on along the minus strand of NZ_CAXUDY010000001.1, from coordinate 339,231 downwards.
TATTTGTCTGTTCATCTCCTCCGGCCAAGGGCTGTATATGTTGTGGGTACGCAGGCCCGCTTCTACATGACCTACAGGGATCTGCTGATAGAAAGCTGCGAGTGCGGCGGCAGTAGAAGTGGTTGTGTCACCGTGCACCAATACCACATCAGGTTTCGCCTTGTTCAACACATCACGCATCCCGGTCAGCACACGGGCGGTTACATCATACAGATCTTGCCCCTGCTTCATGATGTTCAAGTCATAATTCGGCTTGATATCGAATATCTGCAACACCTGATCGAGCATTTCACGATGCTGCCCCGTCACGCAGACGATTGTTTCAAAGTCTGCTGATTTTTTTTGGAACTCCTTCACCAACGGAGCCATCTTAATGGCCTCCGGACGAGTCCCGAAGACCAGCATTACCTTCTTCATTGTTCTATAATTTTTTAGTTATCAGCCACCAGGCATACTTTATCAAGTGAATTTGCCGTTTTATTCTTTTCGGTTCTTTGAGCAACCGATAGGCAAATTCAAGATTGTGGTTCACCCACCATTTAGGAGCCCTTTCCACATGGCCAGTATATACATCGAAGCTGCCGCCTAATCCTTGAAAGATGGCTTTGTGTCTATGCTGTATTTCTTCCATCAGTAATTCCTGTTTAGGAGACCCCATAGCCACAAATACCACATCAGGTCTTTTTTCGGTTATGTCTTTTATAAGTCTTTCCCGTTCCTCGTTTGCCTTGATATATCCATCCCGATAACCGATAATGTGAATCCCTGCATATTCTTTACGCAGTTTAGACACAGTTTCTTCTATGATTTGAGGTTTACCACCTATCAAATAAAAAGTCTTTTCTCTATAAAATTGAGCTACAATTTTGAGCCACAACTCACAACCGGGAATTTTACACGCATTTTCAAAACCTTTTTGTTTGAGAGCCATTTGTGCGCCGGCTCCATCGCAATACCCTATGTTCCGATTGATAATTCCTCGTGTCTGATCTGTAGCATGTAAAATTTTCTCAGCATTTATGGCTACTAATATGCCCTTATTATCGTTTACAAAAGACAACAAAGACTGTTCGGAATCGAACGGATATATTTCGACTCCGTTTAAAGAAACTTTATTCATTTATGTTGGAAATTTTATATTGCGAGTAAATAATGCGACATTGCATTAAACATAAATGCATTACTCCATCGCATATACGAGATTTTAGAACTGATGCCAGGTTTTAATTGGTAGTAGAAATACCCCTTTTTATCTTGCATATTTCGGATTGTCCATTGCAATACTTTTTTGGCAAGTTCCTCATATTTTTTCATCTTATGTAGGCGGGTCAATGTTATCAATAGCTGCCCTGGACAATGGATGTCAATAGGATACATTCGGTTATCATAATATTTAGGAGTTCCGTCCGCTTCGAAAAAATGATTGACATAGTAGTCGAAACCTTTTTCGATGTAACCATTGAAAGCATGATCCTCTGTCAACTCTTGATAAGCGATCAGCGCATCTAAATTATATCCTGTATGAAAGCTGTCTACCCAATTCTGTACGGGGAGCATTCCATATACCCAAGCCCCGTCTTCCCGTTGCCCGGAACAACAGGCTTTAATGGATAGCTCCGCTAGTCTTTTGTATTCCTCCTGTTGTGTATAATAAAAACAATAACTCAACAATCGAGAACCGAGCAGCGAAGCATTGAACACAGTGTCATTACCCTCTAACGGACTATAAGAAAAGAGAAAGCCACCATTATACGGCGTGCGATGCAAATCTTTTATTACAAAATCCGCTGCACTTAATGCAATCTCCAAATAGTGTTTGTTCCTAGTTATTTCATATGCCTGCATCAGTGCCGTGGCACAGAAATTTGTAGCAACTACTGTGGGCGTGAATTTGGGAAAAAGAAACAGACGGCGTGCCTGCCAATCGAAGTTATACCCCCAGCAAGCACCGCTGTAGCCTTTAGATTGTAAGGATATAAGCAACTCTGCCAATTCTTCAATCCGAGCCTTTATCATCTCCAACGTTCCCATTTTTTCGGATAATTGCGGATGATTTTCCACAACTTTATACAGATTGCAATATCCGGACAAGAACAGCCCGATACCTTTTGCGTTATACTCTTTCGGAACGAAAGCCATCCGTCTCATATTGAAAGGGCAACGCTTGAAACCTTGTATGACCATCAATCTGCACAATACAGACTTTTTCAGCAGCGGAATTGCCTGAAAAATTTTAGAGTTGAGACCATCATACGGATCCCAACCCTTGAAATGTTCAGTCTCACAATAAATTTTTAGCTTATAAAAAGCATCTGCAATATCATTCATTGGTGTTATTCATTTTGTCAAGAATGGCATACGGCCATCTTTATACTTTGGGTTTGTCTCAATCGCATAATCAAGATTCTTTCTCCAGCCAATAATCTTTGCCGGACATCCTGCTACAATAGCACCTTTGGGAACACTTCGGTTGACAAATGAATTTCCAGCGATTACCACATCATCTTCTATTACAACAGGGCCAGCAATAATAACATTAGGTCCCACCCAAACATTATTCTTTAGACAAGGAACTTCTTTATATGGAAACTGCCGTACAGTAGAAAATCGCAATCCTAATACGCAATTTTCTCCGATTTCTGTTCCCGGTATTAAGACAGTGCTAATCCCTTTGCACACACAGTATGACCCTTTTCCTATTTTTGAATCAGCGGTTATTTTTGAATTGAAAATGAGAAAAATCAATAGTTGTACGATTTTGGGCAAAACCGGAATATGGCGTTCAAATAGCCAACGTTCTACCCTATAGAATGATATAATGTCCATATGAATTAATCCTACCGTTTTCTTATAAATTTTGCGGGATTTCCTGCCCAAACTTCATTGGCTGGTATATCTTTGGTCACAACAGAACCTGCTCCAATTATAGCTCGCTCTCCAATTGTTACAGGTTTTACCACCAAAGTATTCATTCCGAGATAGGCGCCTTTGCAGATATGAACCTTCCCCCTGTCGTAACTTCCAGTATTAGGATTCATGAAATGTGTTACTATTTTCACCCCCGATGTCAAACGAACACCTTCTTCGATAAAAATATCTTGTGGATAATTTGTGTCAAATATGACGCCCTCACCGATAAACGTTCTTTTGGGGCTGATTATCTGCACTCCACCCCATTTGCAAACTAATGGTCTCCATGCCCTTGATTTCATGGGTAGATGTTGGAGGTGTAAAAATATTAGCTTCTTGATTCTCAGAATATTCATAGCTCAATATATTTCTTTAGTGTATTTTCAAATTTTCGGACAACAACGGATGCAACAAAATGGGTTTTCGCATATTCGGAATTATATATTGATACACTCCTCATTTTAGCAGGATTCTCGATATATGGTTTCATTGCTTCTGCAAAAACTGCCGGATCTAACGAACTTGATATATATCCCATCTTTCCATTTTCAAAGAAATCTATTAGGCCACCCACTTTTCTGGTAAAAATAGGGAGTCCGAAAATCATTGCTTCCAAAACCACAGTTGGCATACCTTCCGTATAACTTAGAAACAAATACATATCGGCGTTAATGTATTCCTTTTTAAAATCTTCCCCACGTAACTCTCCAGTAAAACGGACATCCTTTATTTTCTTATTCTCAACATATTGTTTCAACATAGGAAGTTCTGAGCCATCACCGACAAAGGTCAATGTCAGATCCTTGTATTGTGACTTAAGTATTGAAAATGTATCGACTGTTTCATATACACCCTTGGCCTTTTCTATTCGCCCGCTATACATAATGTTTTCGGCTTTTCCTTGTCTCATCGAAAGGTCAAAACCTGAAATAAAATAATCGGGTACTTTTGTCGAAGTTAGATGTATATCAGATTTTATCCCCCTCCTTATCAATTCATTCTTGAAATCTTGGGATAACACAAAAATACACAAGGCCTTATTCAAATTGGCACTTATCCATTTCCAATCTGCATTTTTAGCATACTCGAAATTGAAACCATGAATAAATACGGATGTTTTCTTTCTGAAAAATCGGCAAATGTTTAAATATATAAAATCTCGTTTTAAGGCTTTATCTCCAAGCGATGGGTTAAGTAGTACTATATCAGGTTTAAAGCAAATCAATCGGATTATAAAACGGATAATTAAAAATGGATAAAATATATTACGCCAAGGCTTACGACCGAAATAAAAATATTCAATATTTTCTTTCCAATACTCTTTAATCCCTAAATAATAATTAGTTACTCCTCCATATCCGGATTTAGTGGGAACAGTTATTAATACCCTCATTGTTAGTGTTTCAATTGATATGATTAAAATAATTAAGAACATTGAACATCAACGGTTAATCTATTTTCGTTTTCTGATGTTATGCCTTTTTGGTTGTTCGTATTGGTAGCTATCCATAGACCATACATCAGCACGATGAGAAATTCAGATTACAAAATTTTTCATCATGAACATAGATTACTAAACCATAAGTTTAGTTGGAACAACATGTGCCTCTGTTCAACTAATGGTGTAACAATGAAATACAATACCGGTATAATTGTAACCATAGTTATTAGTAGCTGGGACTTAAAACTCAATTTGGATTGAATATCCATAACCCACATATATGTAAAAACATATAAGAATAGCACGGCAAGTTTGAAGAATCTATCATAAAAAGTCAAACTGACATATCCGAAATTGGCAAAAGACAATAGGAGAATACAGAACCCCCAGAATTTGACATTCTGCTCCCAAAATTCTTTCCCTATTTTTTTATATAGTATATAGATCACAGCCAAGACACCGAAAACGGCAATTGTTTCACGAAGCAAATAGAACTGATTACCATACTCGCGTATTTCCTCTGCATACTTTCCAACAGACTGTATGATATTTTGATTCCTAACGCTCTCTTTGACGTAGTTTTCAAATATGCCAAATTGTGCGATATTAGTGACAAACGCGATTTTCGCAAAGCGAACGATGAATGATACGATAAGAATTAAATAGTACACTTTAAACCTATATCGCAAGAGTAGGTTTAATACAGCCGCGACACATAAGGCGAGTAGTGAATAGTGAAAACAAATACATAACGCAGATAACCAAAGGTACTTAACGGCTCCTGAATTAAGGTATCTCAAATAGAAGCCAGTAAAAACAAATGCTCCGCTCCAAAAGCGAAAACCGAGAAACCAATAGTATTCTACAGTAAAAATCACTCCCAGGAAGAGTAGCCATGCAGGAATTGACATTTTCTGCATATATAATGGCTGGAGTGGTTTTACGACTCCAAATATAAATAGAGAAGTATATACCACACACGCACAAGCAGAGAAAAAATTCCGGTTATCAGCAATTAAACCAATGAAATATTTAAATAATACAGGATATATTTCTTTGCCATATTTTGATGTTCCAGAGTCCATCCATTGCTCAACCAATGATTTGTCGGCAATACGATGAAAATGCTCATAATGAACCAACAAATCCATTTGTGGCTCATAAAACCAACCAAAATAGAAAGAAAAGATAATAAATAGAATGGGGGCAAACCTTTGTCTGAAAAACATTAATGACAAACACAGTCCTACAAAAGGAATAAATGTCATTATTACAGACAAGATTACAATTAAGGCTAAAGAAATAGCCCAATGTCGAGAATTAGTATCTATATTGTATATCCTATTGTTTATCAACATTACCAACTCTTACTTTATTGGCTAAATATAGGCGCAAAACCAAACATCCCACGTTCGCTATAATCAAAGCCCAAATAACACTTCCTATGCTAATACTGTGAGTAAGAATCAAGACAAGGACAACAATGATGTATATGATTGCAGAATAAATGGTTGTCATATTTACCTCATTGATTTTTCCAAGTACGCCCAAATAAGGGAAACCGAACATGTCAGCTGGCACACTAATCGCCAATAAAAGCAAGAATAGGTTGAAATACGTGGTTATACTTGCTGTTTCAGTCTTAATAAAAATCGGTATAAGATACGGTGATAAGAAATATATACAAGCTAAAGCGATTGTATTGGCAATACATAAAAGCAATACCATCTTAGTCGCTCTACCCATATTTTTTATCCTTGTGAAATATGGGTAAAATATCTGAGATAAAAGCGGAGAAACAAATGATGAATACGCATTATGAAGTTTTTCCGCAGCTGTATATAATCCGACTGCAAAATCTCCAAGAATAAAGCCAAGCACTAAGGTATTCATTGTTTTATAGGCTCTCATCAAAAAAGTTGATGAGAAAAACGGAATACTATCCTTAAGATAAAATTTCACTTCTTGTGCCGAGACTATTTGAAGTTTGATCCCGTATCTTTTTTGGGCAATGAATAAAGCGACAATACCTGAAACAAATGTTTCAAGAGCATAGCACAACATCACCAATGCATAATCATCAGTAGACTTAACGATTAAAAAAATAGGCAATATACATAATAGCTTTATTGGCACGCTGATACGTGTTATATATTTAATGTCCTCCATTGAACGGAAAAGCCAATAGGGAGCAATGACAACCCCTATCAAACGAATAAAGGCTAATATATAAAGCGTGAGTTCATTCCTTAGTGAAGGAATCAACCCTACAACTAAAATATAAACAAATAGAGAACAGAGTATGAGAAAAAACTTACATTGCAGAATAGAAGAAACTATCCTTCCCAATTTTTCTTGATTGTCTCTATTATTGACGACATGCCTGACATTAGATAAATCGAAACCGAACTCATTGAATATCTGAAAGTAAAAGCTAAATATAATGGCAAAATTTACAAGACCGTATTTTTCTACTCCTATAACGTTCAACAAATATGGAATTAGTAGAATTGGTATAATGCTACTGAAACCATAAAGGAGAAACTGATTCCAAATATTTGACAACAATCTTGATTTGAAAACTTGGCTTAATGTCATCTTCTTAAAGCAATAGATTTTCTGTAAATCTGCAATCAGTATATGTGTACGTTTATTGGGAGGGTAAGTCTTGGTAAACTTAATGATTGTCTACCTCTATTGCTTAAATATTCCACAGAAATCAAGTATCACTTTATCATCTTTCCACGGTAGTTCTTTGAAAGGTGTATGGGCTGTAAGGAACACAACAATATCGGCTTTGTCATAAGCCTCTTTATAGTCTGTCAACTTGAACACGTTATGTTCTTTCACATTTGGCTCTACCACTAAAATGTTGGCATTATTACATCCTTGCATTACTTTAGTTGTGATATATTTTGCTGGAGATTCACGCAAATCGTCAATGTCCGGTTTGAATGCCAACCCCATCATTGCTACCACAGGCTTACAGTGATTTTTCAGTTCAAATTCAAACATGGCGTTCTTTACTTTTTCAGCACAATAGAACGATTTATAATTGTTGATTTCGCGTGCTGTAGAAATTATGCGACTTTCAACCGGAAAATCCGCTGTAATGAAATATGGATCGATAGCAATACAATGACCTCCGACTCCACAGCCAGGTTGCAGGATATTTACGCGCGGATGTTTGTTGGCAAGCCTGATAAGTTCCCAAACATTAATCCCTGCCTTGTCGCAAATCAATGAAAGTTCATTGGCAAAAGCTATCTGCACGTCACGACTGCTGTTCTCAGTCAGTTTGCACATTTCAGCGGTCTTGCAATTAGTCCGATGCAGCGTCCCCTGTACGAACTGCGAGTAGAACTCGATTGCTTTTGTTGTACTTTCTTCGTTCATACCGCCAATGACACGGTCGTTATGTACCAACTCATAAATCACATTGCCCGGAAGTACACGCTCGGGGCAATAGGCGATATAAATTTTACCTTCCAATTCAGGACGCTCAGCGAAAATTAAGTCACGCATTTTATCAGTCGTACCAACGGGTGATGTGCTTTCAATTACATATAAGTCACCTTCCTTGAGAAAAGGAAGTACAGCACGAGTTGCCGCCTCTACATACGAAATATCAGGCTCATGATTACCTTTGAACGGGGTGGGAACAACCATAAAGTAAGCGTCACTTGTCTCCGGCTTCGTGCTTGCGTGCAATGTCCCGTTTTTCACAACTTCTTGCAGCATTTCTTCCATCCCCGGTTCAATGATGTGGAGCTTACCTTGATTGGTCAGCTCTACAACTTTGGGGTTGATGTCAACACCCGTTACCTGTACTCCGTGCTTTGCTGCGATAATGGCTGTAGGCAATCCGATATAGCCCAAGCCCATAAAACATGCTTTCATAAAATTGAGTTTAATTGAAATTCTTTTGATTGGTCATTCATACTTTTGAACAGTTCATCCAGCTTTTTCACAAAATTGTCTTTTTGGCTATCGGAAAGTTCCTTATCTTTTAACTGCTCTATAATGGAATGATAAAGAGCCTTTTCTCCGCTTGTCATCTTGTTGTTTATTAATAGGAATTTTTGTTATAGCTTGGCTATCCATAGCCGCAATAATCTTGACTATAAATCAAGCAGTTTTTGTACGTTTCTTGTAACGCTTGTACAAATGAACTTTTGAAATATACTGTAACTGTGAATATCTGTCCCTATATAAGCAATAGCCTGTTCTCTCATAAGAAACATGGCCTTTTTCTTAATCCGGTTGCCATACATACCCGCTATTGATGGAAGATTAATCTGGAATTTCACACCCATGTCTTTTAGCTGTCGGTAATCCGATTCATCCATATAAGCATAACGCTCCGGATGGGCGAGAACAGGGTGGTATCCTTTAGATTTGATGCGAAGCAGGATATTTTTCAAGCCCATCGGAGGACTGAAATAAGAGGTTTCCACCAGCAGGTGGTCGCCATTCTCGCCTAAAGGTAGCAGGTCATTCTTTCCCAGCCGTTCCTCAAAGAGATTGTCAAGCATGTTTTCCGCTGCAAGGTGCAGTTGTACGCCACCTGTGTAAGCAGCCTGCAATTCTGCAAAACGGTCGCGAAGATGGGCAGTCGTATTGGGAATGTCTTCCATGATGTGCGGTGTGAGCCATACGGATTTGATCCCTTGCTCCTCATACAAACGTAGAATTTCCAAAGATTCGTCCATCGTTTGTACACCGTCATCCACGCCCGGAAGAATATGCGAATGATAGTCTGTAAAACCGATTAGCTTTATTATATTTTGTTTTTCCCTTTTTTTAAAAAACCACATATAATGACATAAAACTTTTTAATCATTCCCGATTCCACATGACATATATGCGGAATCCGGGAATGAATTGATTGTCCCGGTGATAAACTTCACCACCAGTTTCGCTTGCCGAAATGATTTATCAACCCGGCCCCAACACAAGCTAAACCGATACAGATAGCCGCAGGAGGACAGATAAATCCACCAGCCAATACTCCGGCTTTTGTTGCGGCAACCACTCCGACTCCTTTGGTAATCAATGCTGTTTTACCAAATACACCTACAGTAACCATACCCGCACCGAATAAGGTCGCTTTGTCTTCTGTAAAATCGTTCTGTGCCATAGTTGTGATTTTTAGTGAAACAATAGGGAAATCAAATTTACATTCTTACTCCGTATTTAATTGCTTGATAATCAACGATTTACTCTATATATTTTTCATCGGAACCATAGTGATATTCCGAACCGTAACCATAGTGATAACCATACCGATAGCCATAACGGTATCCGTAGCGACCACCGCTTCCCTCGGTTCCATTCAGGATCAGGGACATGTTCTTGTATTTTTTCTCCCCGTAGATTTTCTCCAGTTCAGCAAGCATACTCAGTTCAAGCAATCCTGCACGAACCACGAAAATAGTACGGTCAGCCAGCTTCTCGATTATCTGCGTGTCGGCCACCAGTTCGATGGGCGGACAGTCAATCAGCACATATTCGTATTGTTCCCTTACGGTATCTATTACCTGTTTCAGCCGGTCGTCGAACAACAGTTCGGTGGGGTTGGGAGGTATGGTGCCGACAGGAAGGATGTCCAGATATTTCTGTTTCGGATTGGTGACAATTATTTCATTGAGATTGTCAATCCTGCCGCCAAGATAGTCGCTCAACCCCTTGGTAGGAGAGTCGATATAGGATGACGCAGAGCCGTGACGCAGGTCACCGTCGATTACCAACACTTTCTTCCCTTTAATGGCAAAGCTCACGGCGATATTCATGGTCAGGAACGACTTGCCGCTGCCCGGATTGAACGAGGTCACGATGATGACATTCGATGCCTTATCCTTGCCAGTCATGAACTCCAAGTTGGTACGCAATACACGGAATGCCTCGTTGATGATGTCACGGCTGCCCTCCTTGACAACAATGGCCCTGACTTCCTGTGGTTTCTTTCTGAATATTCCTTTCTTCTTTCTTGTGAACAGCGGAATTTCACCGATGAACGGTACGGTTACGCTTTCCAGATCTTTTCTTCCCCGTACACGGGTATTCATGTTCTCACATATAAAGATAATGACTACCGGAATAAGCAGTCCCAAAGCACACGCGACCATTAAGATGTTTTTGCGCACGGGTGACATCGGCAACATGCTACCGTGGGGCGGGGCAACAATACGGGTATTGTAGGCCGTAAATGCCTGTGAGAGTTCGTTCTCCTCACGCTTTTGCAGTAAGAACAAATAAAGAGCCTCCTTTACCTTCTGCTGGCGTTCCACCGAGAGCAGGTATTTGGCTTGTGTAGGGTTAGCTGCTATACGTGATGTTGTCTGTTGCTCCGTCTGCCGCAAACTTTTTATCTGCGAATTCAAGGTTACTATCTGATTGTCGATAGACCTGATTATCGCCCCACGCATGGATGCCAGGGCCTGATCCATATCAACGACCAGCGGATTTTCCGTACTACTGTTCGCAACCAGGCTGTTGCGCTGCAACAGTTGTTTGTTGTATTCGGCAATCTGCGATTCAATATTGGCGCTTTCAATGCCGGAATTGGCCGGAAGCAGTTGGGTACGGTTGGCGTCATTGGACAAATAGTTCCGGATGTAGCGGGTCATGTAGAGCTGGTTGTTCAAAGCCAGAATCTGCGCATTCGTCTGGCTGCTCTGCGCCATATACATGCTCGAAGCCGCCTGCACGTCGGGTAACAGATGTTCGGACTTGTAGGATGAAATGTCCTCGTCCACGTTGCCCAGTTCCTGTTCGATTACGCCCAAACGCTCGTTGATGAACATCGAGGTGCTGATAGCGATCTGGTTCTTGTCCTTCACCCAGTTCTCATTATAAACGGAAATCAACATGCTCAATACATCCTCCGCCCGTTGTACAGAATTATCCCTGAATGACAGGTCGATAACTGACGCTTTCTCATTATTCAATGAAACGGACAGATTGGACGAGCAGGAGTTTACAGCATCATACAAACTGGATTTACCTACATACAATGTGTATGTCTCGCCTTTCACATAATTGGGGGTTGCATGGATAATGATTTTCCCTAATGGCGTAGTGATGGAGTCGAGCAAGCGGCCCTTTATATCCTTTCCGTCGAGCTCCGTCCCGTTACGTGTAAAGTCGGATAAGAGTAATGTGCTGTCTGGCTGTACTTCCAATGTAAACCCAGCCGATTCGTTTTCAGGAAAGTCACTTATCGTTACATCCACTGGTAATGTCAGTCCATAGGCCACCTGACGGTGGAATTTCCCCGGAACGAAGTAATTCATATCCAAACGAAATCGTTTAACTACCTCGGTCATTAAAGCCGGCGACTGAAAGGTGATGAGTTCGTTATTTACATTGGTGCTGGACTGGAACAACCCAAACTCCGAAAAGGATTCCAGATCCGGGGAAACCGACTTGCCTTTGGAATCCTCCTTGATCAACACCGAAGCAGTGCGTGTATATACGGCAGGGGTACACAGCAGATAGACAGCAGCAACACCTGTCGTTATCGCCAAAGACAGGACGAACCACTTCCACCTCGCGAGGCACAGGTACAACAGATCCTGTATCCGCAGGAAATCATCCGGCTGTCCCGGTTTTGTATTCTTTTGATTTACGGCCATATCAGATTCTATATTTATTTCACGATCAACACGGTAATGGTGGTCAGCAGCGAGGCCAACGATAACCAAAAAGAGGTAGACCGCACGTTGTTCCCATTGACTGTCGATTGTCTTGCCCTGACCGAGTTAGGTTCGACATAAACAATATCGTTCTGTTGCAGGTAGTACACGGGAGAAGCATAAAGGTCATATCCCGAATTCAGATTGACCCGGTACAGGGTCTTTTTGCCGTTTTCCTCCCGCTGTACCAGCACGTTCTCCCGTTTCCCGTAGACGGTAAGGTCCCCGGCCATGCTTAAAGCGTCCAGGAGCGTCAGCCTGTCCTTGTCGATATTGAAACGTCCGGGGTTGGCGACCTCACCCAACACGGAAACGGTCAGGTTCATGAATTCCACTGTTACTACCGGATCTTTTACGAGGTTTTTCGAGATCAACTCTTCTTTTATGCACAAGGCAATCTCCTCGCGTGTCATTCCCGCCACATGGATATGCCCCAGCACGGGAAAATCGATATTTCCATCCTTGTTTATCGTGTATCCTGACATTCCTTGATTGTTGGATGCTTCTGATCTTATACCGATTTGTCGGGATATAATCGGAAGGTTGAAAAGGTCCATCAACAAAGGGTCTTTGCTGTTGACCAATATGGAAATCTTGTCTTCGGGACGTACCCTGATTTCCAATGGATTAAGAACCTGCTCTGCCATACCCGGTTTCAGGTCCGTAAAATAAGCGACTTTCGGCGCGGCACATGATCCTAGCAGGGAAGCCACGGTCAATAAGAGTAAAATGTATCTGATTTTCATATTTCATTGATTTTTATTTGTTGGTTGCCTGTCTCGACTGAAGCTGTCCGATACGTTTCGTCAGTCGGATATTGGTGAAAGTCCATATCAGGATATCGACTAGTACGATCCAGTTTACATTCAGATAAAGGGAGAGAAGAATATTAAACAGTATGAATACGGTCGATACGGATATGACGATAATCATGACACTTCGCTGCTGCATTCCGACAGCAAGTAGTTTATGGTGGATATGGTTCTTATCCGGCAAGAACGGGTTCTTTCCGTTGCGTACCCGATGCAGATAAACCCGGACCACATCACAGCAAGGAATCAGCAGCGGGGAGAATGCCAGCACCATCGGATTTATATGTACCGTATTATCATCTGTCCCACACATAGTCAACTTGAGACTGAGAAGACAGAGCATCATGCCAACGGTCAGGCTGCCTGTGTCACCCATGAAAATCTTTTTTCCGTGCTCGGCATTCCCGAAAACATTGTAATAAAAGAACGGCACTAACACCCCTAATGTGGCGAACGCCAGCATGGCATATATATACTGGTGAAACATAAGAAAAGTCAACCCATAAAGCAAACAGGCAATACTGCATAGCCCGGAAGCCAGTCCGTCAATGCCATCGATCAGGTTGATGGCATTGATGATGAAGACCACGAACAGAATGGTCAGAGGATACCCCAGCCATAATGGAACCGAATGAATGCCTAGAATGCCGTACAGGTTATCGATATATATACCACCGGCGATAAGCATCATGCCGCACAGAATCTGGATAACGAACTTGGCTCGATAACGGATGCCGATCAAGTCATCGGCCATGCCAACCAGATACAGAACCATGATGGAGCAGAAGGCGAAAGCCAAGGGCCGAACATCGTTCTCGATTTCGGACAACATCTCCGAATGCCCCATAACCATATTGATCCCCAGCAACAAGGCTACGGTGAAAAACACTACCGGCTTGAATGCGATGCCGCCCAACCGGGGCACGGCACAATGATGAATCTTCCGTTCGTCGGGAAGGTCGAATAACCGCTTGCGGAAAGCGATCAACAAAATCTGGGGAATGATGATACCCGCACAGAACACACAGATCAGGAATGCAATACTGCAATTAACTATCCAAAAAATCATATTATGTCAGAATTTGTTCTTTACTTGTGCAAAGTCATGGAAGAGAAGAGAATTTCATCACCTCTTTTTTGTGCCATTCCTTGTACCGCTTCATCGAGATTCCTATCCCAACAAGTTCCCTGTACCCTGATACTTTCTTTCTGAAGATGTGATTTTTGCCGTAAGCCTGGAGTTCGTCATCCGAGATGCTGACCATTAAAACGGGAAATGGGTAAACTTTATGCCTGAGTACAGTTACATCGTGTGTCACGAACAGCTGACTCAATTGGTAGGCGGATTCTTCGAATGCGTGCCAATAGTCACCTGCTCCATACAGACGAATGAATCGTCCGGTTGTATCTTCTGTGTGAATGATGTCGAACAGGCATGTTTCGATGAGTTCCATCAATGGCATCCAGCAAGGCTCAGTTCCGGAATTGTAACCATTCATTACTTTCAAAAATGTTTCATCCGTTGTCGGGAATTAGCGTATATTCAATTTTACAAAGCCAGAAATGCAGGTTTTATCCTCATTGTAACATGCGCCGGGCTGTTCTGTACAGATGCATTTGTCAAAACAGATAACAGAAACCAGTACTCATCTTGTTCCGGAGCATAACCTTTAATATCCGCAGCTCGTCCGGCAGGTCATAATCAATGCACACCGCTTTAACTTTGGACCATATATCATCCAAAATAGAGTCGGGCTTACATATCATTATTTTATAATAGCCTGATATATTCGGGATTGACTTCCACCCCTACGGAAAAGAACTCGGGCAGCTCCACTAACAGACGTTTCGTTTTCGACCCGCGTACAGTCAGCAATTTTCCTTCATAACCGTCCAAAGGACCGCCTACAATACGGATGTGCCGTCCGCACATAGAGGGTGTCAATTCGCCAGGAAGATAATATTTCGGATTTTTCGACACACTTACAGCATGTATGAACCGCTCCATGTCCGCATCAGCGACAGTCATCGGATTTTTGTAACCACCTCCCTTCTGGAAACGATACTGTATCGTGGGATACTTTTCCACAAACGGATCAATAGCTTCCTGGGTATCATGAACAAAAAGCAAATCCTGGATAAAGGGAACTTCTTCCCGAGTCCGTTTGCCGCCATGAACACTCAACTGCTCTTTCATGGGAGTGAACACCTCGAAATGCTCGTTCAACAGTTGCTTGTATGCGGGCAACTTGGCATTGGCCCGTTTAAGGTCGCGCATCACGTACCAGCATGTCTGTTTTTCACCTTCCGAAGTAGCCATATTTTGGATTTAGGACAATTCTTCTAATCCTGCAAGATTGTAAATTATACTACATATCAAGCAGTTACAAACATTCTTTTCAAAAGCTGGAGAATAACTTCCCATGTCAGTATATCTGTTCATGTTTACACCATAAAAGATTCCGTTATCTCACACATGCACAAAATCTCTGAAGCCGTTTCCGGCTCCATCTTCTGCTACTTCTCTCCATAAGAGAAGTATTTGAATATAAAATTGGTTGTAATCAGCTAGTAAACAATATTTGTTTTATTTGCTTGGAAGACGATTCACTTAACAACTGTTGAGTAAAACCTATAACATCTGTTTGAAATGAGGCACTCGGTTGAAAATTATATCATTTTTATATTGTTATTTTCAGTGAATTGTATAATTTTGTATCCCAAATACTTCTCTTATGGAGAGAACGGAATTTTTGTCGAACAATCTCTCTATAACTTACACTCAGACTTATTTGTAACAAAACCTTTTTTGCTTCATTATTGTTAGTCTGAACTTATCGGTCATACACTTCCCAATAATTAGACGTTTTCATACTATATATTATGTACCACTTTACAGCGCATGACGAGGATACTTGTTTTCATGCCAAATTTTTGTCACTTCATGCTAAGTAAGTCTAAACGGGTTTCAAATGGGCTACGTTCTGTAGATAAGGAGCAAGTTTTCTTTTACCCGCATTTAATTGCTTATTTCCTCTATAAACAGAGAAAAAATTTTTGTTTTCCCCAACAGATAGTAAGTAACTTAACTCTATCTGTTTATAGAGAAAGTATGGCGAAGTTGGAAGAAAGTTGGTTGACAGTAAATTGGTATATAGATTCCTTGTTTTTATAAATCAAGGTATAATGCTGGGTCCCCAATAACAGTATTTTGAGAGAAGATGTAGTATTTATCTGTATTTATCGCAACCGGATATTAAAAAATGTCCATGATGCTTGGGGGTTCCCCAAAAGTTGATAGTCGATTGAATAAGATTGTCAGCTGCGTTGAACCTAAATCGTTATCCGATATTATGCAACACTTAGGATTAAAAGACAGAAAAAAAATGCGATGAATGTCCATCTAACCTTGATGATTATTAGAGAGAGTGTATTGAAAAATGACAGAATCGGATAATCCTGCAAATCATTTTGATAGTAGGTATCCTAATTGAATTTTGTCAGACTGTCTATGACAGCTTATCTTCCGCAACGGAGCGGCATACGAAAGCCGGTTATTTATTTTGTTTTCCTTTTTTCTGGACGATTTCGTTGTGCTTTTCGACCAGTTCGGGGAAATTCCTTCTGATGAACTGCCCGAACGAGCAGTCGTTGAACCCGAACCGCCTGGCCAACGACTTCACGCTTTCGGTTGTCGTGCCGTACAGGTGCATGGCCTCGCTGTATTTCTCCATGCTGCGGCGGGACACCGCGCCGCCCGTATCCGTCCTGACCATTCCCTTCCGGGCATACAGTTCCGGCTCGTGTTCCTTCAGGTAGCTGCGGAACGCTTCGGGTTGCAGCCCGAACTCGGCGGCGACCTGTGCCGTCGGCAGCCCGCTTTCTTTCAGCCGGCGGATGGCTTCGGCATATTTGGCCTTTGTCGCGGGGTTGTATTTCCGGACTTTAGACCAGTCCACTAGCCGCCCTTCCTCGTAGGGGATATTCTTCCGCCTGCATACCAGGTCCAGATGCCACCTTTGCAGGTGCTCGTAGAATCCCTTCTTCGACACTCCCGTCTTCCCGGCTATCCGTGCGGCCGACATGGGTGTCGTGGCATACAGATGCACCGCTTCGGCATACTTCTCCACCAACTCCGGAGAGGGGGCGTGCACGGTACCCCGACCGGTGATTTCCCCTTTCCGCTGCCGTCGGAGAGCCTTCTTGCGTATCCTGATGCGCCGCTTCACCAGATCCTTATGGTAGAACAACAGGTGCTGTTCCAGTCCGGTATAGGAAAGCCCGCAGGAGTCGGCAACCTCCGGCACCGTGACATACGAGTTACCCTGCAAGAGCCTGACGGCCTCAGCATACTATTCCTTGCAGGAGCGGCGCGTGCCGCGCGGCAGCCCGTCACCGATACCCAGCCAATCGCGCACCTTCTCGCGCCATTCGATTATCTCGGGGTAGTGCGTACACGGCTGCCTGCCCAGATTCGTGCCTTCCAACCCGAATTTACGTGCAATCCGATATGCTCCATGCTCCCGCACGCCTCGATGGTATCCTTGTATTTGACACGGGTAGCGGGCAACTGTCCCCGGAGCTGTCCCAACTTAATCTGCCCGGCCTCTTCTTTGCTGCACAGTATAGCGTAACGGGCCAGCACGAGTTCACGGTGGTACTTGGTCAGGTAACACCGGAAACCCGATTCTGTCACTTCGCAGATACGGCATATCTCACAGCCGGAAAGCTCCGTGGAAGCGTACATCTCGATCGCTCGGCGGTATTTCTCCTCCGTCTCCGGCCTGATGCCCCTGAAACGGTTGCTCTCCTTACTGTCTTTTCCGGATGTCTTCATAGGCTTTCATGAGGCATCTTTCAGGACAACCGTTCTTCCACCTGCTCGAACGAAGCGTCCTTGAGTATCACCCGTTTTTCCGCATCGAGCAGGTAAAGGGTGGGCATCGCCTTGAGGTCGTACACCTGTTCGCGGGTAAGCCGCTGATCGGCATCATAACCATCTATCCAACCGGCGGGAAATTCCGCCTTTTCCCACGCGGGGGTCTTGCCCTCCACACACACGGAGAGGAGTTTCAGACGGCCGGACTCCAACAGGTCGTTCACAACCGGGGACAGGGTGAGCAATTCCTTCACCCGGCGGCAGTCCTCGCAATCGGGGTCGTTGAAGTAAACCAGCACGTAGTCGGCCTTTATGCCGGAGAGCTGCCTGCGCCTGCCGTCCCGGCAAGTGACGGTGAAATCCGCCGCCACGTCTCCCGGACGGTTCTTCATGGCTATTTCCAACAGGTAGCGGGGACGTATCTTGTCCGTATCGGACAGGCAGGGGTTGTCCAGCAGTGCCCGCAATACGAGGATATGCAGTTCCTCGTCATGCATGGGCGAATTGGGCTCGTAGAGGTACTTGTCACTCAGCCCGATGAAGTGATACAGCATCTCCTGTCCGGTTGCGGCGCGGCGGAAAAGAGTATCGATGGCAGCCTGTGCCCGGTCGGTATAGGGCAGGATGCCGAGGAAATCGACAAAGGCCTGCTCGGTGATTTCAGGACGGGAGATGAGCGACGTATCGGCAAAATCGAAGTGGTCCCAGTAATGCAGGGACAAGTACGCCGCCCTGTCTTCAGGCGCCGTCAGCGTGACAGGCACGTCGGGCAGACGGAATTCCTTGGTTTTCTGCTGTTGGGCATGTGAACAGGAAACGAGACTCATGCCCAAAAGACAGGCGAAAAAAGTATGATTCAGCATCTTCATATCTTATGTTGTTAAAAAGGCGCCGGATGTGGAAACGTCCGGTGCCGTTGCATATACCGGTTCGGAAAATCTCATTCGCCGGCAGACGGTTCAAGTACGATGTGCGGACTGGCAAACAGGCTGGACAGGCTCGGGTATGTCGCATGATAAACCATGCCTCCGTCACCTGTGTAATGCAGTTCCACCTCGTCCGTGTACCAGTTAAACTCATATTCCTTGCGAAGCCGAAGTTCGTACTGGCCGTCGGCTGTTACGCTTACCGACCCGATACGGCTTCCGTTGCGGGTACGCTCGAAGGATACGAAAGCATCCTTCGGTATGTTTTGCACCACGCCGGCGGTATTTTTATATTGAAGCGTCCCGGCAATCGATTGGTTCGACACACGGAAAGTCTTGGAATAATACACTACCCGGCTTTCATCGGACGAAATCACGATGTCCCCGGCACTTACGACGCTATTCACAAGGAACGGCAGGGTCTTGCGTTCCCCACGCTGACTGGAGGCAATATTGTCCGTGTTAGCAATATCATCCGTACCATATCGCCGTTCCGTCTCCCGCTTGGCATCCACGGTATAGACAAAACGCCCGGGAATCGTGGGATGCGCTTTCAGTTTGGTTCCGTCCAGTCTGTTTTCCGCAAGACGGCCGGCATCGATTTTCAGCATAGGCGCGTCGATATAGATTTCGAACGCTTGGCCGAAAGGATCCACCGACTTGTTGTCAAAACCGGCAAAGCTCGTCACATCGATGCCGATATCCACCCGCTGGTCGGGTTGATATGTCCATTCCAACGGGGTGACTTTTTCCGGTATGTCTGCCGGTATGGCACCGGATGCTACCGTGCGGTCAGGCTCGTCGGCCTCTCCCTGCCAGTCGTTGTTGCCGTACTTCACGCGGGCTCCGAACCGGAACGGGGTGTAGTTGACCAGCTCGAAAGTCGTACTGCGGTATGATCGGCCGCCATATATACCGGGATTATCCTCGTTTGCATCTTCCGGCAATACCGGTCCGAGCCGGTTGTCGTTGGAGGCGATGTGGATCACCTCGGCGCTCCGGGCACGGTTGGTCTTCATGTAGATGGAATATCTTCCGGTACCTTGCGACGGGCTGCTCAAAACTTCAGTTCTCGGTTTGAACATCAGCATACGGCCACCTTGGGGATTGTTGGTCTGCCACCAATTGTTCGATTCATCGGGATAGAATTTGCAATCGAATGCAGTCACTCCGGCATCGGGTTCCTCACCGTCCTCGTAATAATCCAGGTATTGCGAGTAGAGCAGGAATTCGTCTTTGCCTTGCGCATTGGCAGGATTGTCGTTCCCTGTCCCTTGATCATTGTCGGACCTCTCTGCCAGCAGCATGTCAAACTGCACGTTGGCTCCTTTTTTCTGTGGAACCAGACGATAGTATATCACTTCATCTTGTACGCCCGAGCCTACGGCATCGTATTTGTTCAGTCCCTGCACCGTGATGGATACGAGATTGGTGGAGTATTTGAACTTGCGCCGCATCGTTTCGAAATATTCGGCTTCGATATAGAGCGTGCCCTCGTAGCCGTTTTCCTGATTCAATATGTTCTCGAAATAGACACGCTGGACGCCGGGACCATCGGCCGTGTAGACAAATTTGTAATCCGGCTCTTTGCCTTGATAGACGGAAGAGATTTCACCGCTGCTGTACCAGTCATTGTCCGCCTCGCGCACCACGGGCAGTTCCATGCCCGAAGCGTTGCGGATATCCAGATCGCCAACGGAAAGGTACACATTCATCGGGAACAGCTCCTTGGGACAGCTTTCGGGTATGGTGAACATGGCCGTAACATGGGCACGGTTGTTCTTGTTGGCACCGTTCCCTAAATTACCGTATATTTCCGTCCCGACCCATGCAGGCACGAAAGACTGCTTCCTGATCGTGATGACCTTGATTTTGCGTTGCAGCCGTCCCTTCTTGACAAGCAGCGTACCTTCCAGTTTCTCGTTATTTTCCAAACGAAGCAGGTGTATCTGGATATGTCCCTGTCCGACACCGTTCACGACCTCGAATTTCGTCTCGAATGTCTGCGTCGCCACCCCGTTGTCTATCCAGGAGACCGTTGCGGCATCGGCTTCGGTGATGGCTTTGTCATTTTTTCCTTTAATGGTATAATTGAGCGTGTAGCTGCCTCCGTTTTCCGTAAAGCTCTCGTCCAGTACGACAAAAGTCTTCTCTACTGTCAGGATATAGTCCGTATCTTCCACCTCGTTCACTTCATCGGAAATGGAAATCCATACGTTGTTCGTGGCTGCCGCTTCCAACGCCTCGGCAAAGGAGGCCTGACCGAAAGATAGCGCGCCCTCGATGTGAAGCTTGTAATGGTGGTTCCGGCGCACGAGGAGCTGCTCGCCCTTGTCGTCAACCAGCAGGACACGGTAGTATTTCTCTTCGTCCTGATCCGGAAGATGTCCCCGAAGAATTACGCTGACAGGGGCATCGGCACTGTTCTCGCACTCGAAGACATACTGGTTCATGCTGGATGTCACGTCCGTAATATCGCTCATCTTGGCATCGTTCACGGGAAGCGTGACGAAGGGGTCGTCGCTGGAAGGCCACGTGAAATCAAAGCCTTTCTTCGGGTGGTGCGGGGCCACCGTTCCGAAAGCGTTGGTGTTGCAGACCGCAAAGCCCGTAATCACGATATGCCCGTTATTGTCCGGGTTGTCGACGGAGATTCTCGCGTGGTTGCGGATCAGTTTGACGGAATTGCCCGAGGTGGCCATCTGTTCGGCTATATTGCTGTCGTTTCCTGCATCGCAGGCGAAACGGCCCCAATAGATCATGCGTCCGGACGAGCCCTCCAACACTGCCATGACCTCGGACTCCGACTTGTTGCGGAAACTGTCCTCCTTGAATTCATCCATATTCTGGTTGGCCAGGAAATGGATGGTCCGGGTATTTTCGGGCACCTCAGCCTTGAATGTGCCCTCCATCTCCCCCGGGCCGGGCTTCTGCACCGTGACACCGGCCTTGACGGTAGAGATGAAAAGCCCGTAACTGTCAAAGCAGAAAAGTGTCATATCTTGCACTCCGCCACCGTCAGGGTCTACCGCACGGGTGACGACTTCCTGCATCGCAGGAATTTCCGTCTTGAAATTCAGCATGATGTAGCCGTCGCGTGCCTCGGTCTGCGGATTCTGCCACAACTCGCTTTCGCTGCACGAAGCGAGCAGGGCCGATACCGCAAGCAGGGCGACAAGCTTGTCTATTATTTCCTTTATCATATTTCGTTTCTTTTTGACAGGTTTCTACGTTTATTCCTTTTTACCGTAGGCATCGCGTACACAGGCCACTCCGGTACCGCTAACGGTGTATTTCTCATTATAAAATCTTCCGCTTGCGCTGTAATAGTACTGTCCGTTCAAGCGGTAGTCTATGGCGTCTGCATCCTGGTCTTTCGAGCCCTGGAATTTAAAAATGATTTTAAGTTCGGCTTCTGTGGGCAGGCGCCAGTCATCCAAGGTAACCGTCCTATCGGTTTTCGGGTCTTTATACGTTTCTACATAATGCGCGCAGTGCTCGCGTGCAACGCGGACACTGTTGTCACTCCCGTCCAGCTTCAGGTTTCCTCCTCCAACTTGGAATTCGCCTACACAGGAACCTATCATGAATGACGGCGAGACCAATTGGGCATTGTCCTGTCCCGGATCCGTAACCATAAGTTCCGGATGGTATGTATCCTGGACCATACGTGGACGGCCAAGAGTATATTCACTGGATGTCCCTGTCAATACAATGGTGTACATTCTGCCGTTAATTTCGCTATAGCGGGATTCCCGAAGTCTGTTTGAGTTTGATGTGTAATAGTATTCATATAAATCAGACTGTCCGCTTCCATCATTCCTCAATTTTGCTACTTTTGAAACGAAGAATCCGTCCGGAGGACCTCCAAATAAACCATCTGTCCCCGTTAGGTATCTATATTCTCCGTTCCAACTGGAGATATTTCTGGTGGCAAGGGCGATTCCGGTAATTTTATCACCTACATATTCATAGGTAGTCGGGTTAGGATCTGAATTCTTGAAATCATCGCGGTACGAGTACCACCCCTGGATATTCGTGATATATTCCAACGGATACTGCTCAATGGTTACGGTACGTTCGTTGCCGTCCTCATTTGTTACCCGGACTTCGATATAACGTATCGTATTGTTCCTGGGGAGGTCGCTGTGTACATCCAGCTTGCCGTTGAGCCCCTTGTCGGGAGTAATGAGGATGTTGCCATGGCTGCGCCATCTGTATCCGGTACTCACTCCCCATTCGTTATCGTTTGGATTATCGGGGTATCTTTTCTCCAAGTTCTGTTCCCTTCCGAACTTGTCTATATAGTAAACCCGGGTAATCTGTGCCGTCACTTCCGACGAGGAGGTGAAGATCAGGCTGGTGCGGTCGTCCTCCTTGTTGTGCATTTCCAGGTCGTACCGGTTGAGCACAAGGAAAGTCGGGCGGTCCCCGCCTCCGACATTTACCGTCTCGTCTATCCAATTCTCCACGGTATATTTCAAATCCGTCAACTGCACCGGTGTGGAGGGATTTTCCGCTCCGGGGGCATTGACCGTTGCCGTTACCCTGTAGCAGGTGTTGCGGTTCAGGGCCTTGCCGTTACAGACAGGAATCTGGTAGTAGTTATCGGGACGCAGTTGCGGGTCGGTATCCTTCTGGTAAGTCAGGGGAATGTTCATCACCAGGCGCACTTCCTGCTCCATGGAACTTCCATTGTCCCAAGCATGGGCATACATGTAAGCCGTTACGGTAATTTTGTTCGCCGTCCACTCAAGATAGCCGCCGGAGGTCTGGGCGGTATTCCTCAGCTTTGCCGCACCGTCCGCACCCGCCACTACCGATGTGGTATAGGGCATATTGCGCAGGTAGTAACCTATGCCTTTGGAATCAAAAGTCACGTCTTGGCCTTTGTTGATGGTCACCACGACTTTTGCCGCTGCCCTGCGCAGCGTGACCGCCAGCCGCGTGTCATTCCCTTGCGAGCCGTCGTAGAGGACGACCGGAGCAGCAACCGCCGGTTCATCGTTCCCTTCGGGATAGGCTATGCCGTCCATGAGGAATGTTCCCGGGACACCTTCAATGTCTTTCCCTGTCAGGTGAATGTTCTCGTCCTCCTGCGTCATCGCCTTCAAGGCGTTCAGGTTCGCGAGGTTTTCAAAATCCTTTTCCGGGTGGGTGCTGTTGGCGATCAGATACACCCAATACCTCTCATTTTCCGTAAAAGACGACCGTTTTACGGGCAGTGTAATCCGTCCCGTTTCATTGGCTGACGCGTTCACCCGGTCGCTCCACACCTTCGTTTTCTCGTCGGTATCGTTGAAAATCAGCACGTCGATATGGCTCACTGCGACCTCCGCCCCTTCGGCCGGTACGGTAGCACGACTCACCGGCAACGCTCCCGACGAGATGTCGAGGATAATGCTGTTGCCGTTACCTCCTGTCTGCCCGCCGGGGAGATCGTCATCTTTGCTGCAAGCGGCAAGAAGCCATGCCGCCGCACAACAAATCATCATATTGTATATAATCCGTCTCATCGCTTGTTAGTTTGTAGGTATGTCAACCTGTTTGATTACAATCTTCTCGGTGCTCTCGCTTCCTGTCCAGTTCGTGGCTCCGCTCTGCATGTTGATCAGCAGGAGCGAGCTTCCCGAAGGATCCCACTTCGGGGTATAGGCGATGCCCAACGAGAACTGCTTGTCCACGTTCTCGCCTTTCAGTGCCCTTACCCGGATTTCGTACGCTGTATCGGAAGCCACATAAGGCGGTGTCACGAGTGTGTTGACACCATCCACGTTTTGATATACCGTCAGTTCATAGTCTGCGGCTGTGGCATCAAACAGCGTGGGCTGCCATTCCTGTCTCACAGGACCTGTGATGGTGAACCTAAAAGAGTAGGTTCCCGCTGTCGATGATGCGCCGCCATTGTAGTAAACCGTCGGCTGCGCGTAGGGGGCGGTCCCTCCACCGAAAGGTTGCAGCAGTTCATAGGAAGGGTAATCGAACTCCAACTGATAATCTCCACCGTCCTCCCAGTCGGCCACATCGTATGCGACAGTTATCTTGCCGCTGTTGTGCATCAGGCAGCATACCGCATAATACTTGTTCCTTTCAATGCGTGGCATATAGACCAGACCTTCGCGCGGCTCGCTGTCGAACGTGTAGCCGATTTTGAGGATGTTTCCATGCTCATCACCCGGTGTGTTCCACGAATCGCTGCCCCAAGGGTTCTCGAAAGGATAAAAAGGAGCCCCCAGTACAGGCGTGTAGTTTTCGGGGTTCTGCCTCTCTTCGGGCGTGATATTCGTGGCCAGCGTCTTCGTTACCGGTGCTGAAGAGGGGACGAGTGAAAACTCGCCGGTACCAGTGGCGCCTGCCAGTTTCAGCGTTTCGTCGGTCTGTGGCATCAGGTAATTATACGCACGCGTTCCGGCTTCCAGCAAGGTCAGGTCCGTTACACACAGCTCTCCTGCCTCACCTGCTTCTTTGGCCGCGAACACGCCCAACTTGCCTATGGGACGCTTCAGTTGGAACGTCAAGACATCTTCCAGCGGTGTATGCCCCGAATGGCCGGGGTCGATCGGCTGACGGTTAGAAAGTTTCGAGAAGTCGATTGTTTTGGATTCCTTGCCGAACATTGGAAGTCCGTAGGCTTGGACATCTCGTGTCAGCGTGGTAAACGTGAAATCATTTAGTTCCGCTTCCGTAGTATTTTCCGTAAAGGTTTTCTCGGCACCTGGGGTACTCATGGCCTTCTCGTTCGCGATGATGTAGAAGTCTACCGTTTCGGTAGTCAGGGAAGTCATCGTCAGATCCATCCAGAATGTAGCCGGAGTCTCCATGTCTCCGCTCCGGAACTCGTGGCCCGCCAGTTGTCCTTTTACAAAGGCATAGACACGAAGCGAGTGAATGGCCGATTCTTCGCCGGTCGGTGTGCCGTCGGTTTCGCCGACAGCGCATGTCCCTACGTTGAGCCGCACTGCCACATCGTGCCGTTCCCCGAGCGATGCGGCATCTTCCTTGACGCACCCGCACGGCAACAGGCCACAGCACACTGCTGTAACTGCCCAGTATAATATTTTTCTTGTATTCAGCATATTCTTTTCGGTTCGGTCTAAAACTCAGGTTTCACTTGTTCGATGTACCATTCGGGTACGCTTACCGTGATTTCTCCCGACTTGAACTCGATGCGTATCGGGATGAGCACTTCATGTTTGGAACAGTCTATAATAGGATTGTCGGCAAGGAACCTGGCGAGGTTGACTTCGGCCAGCGGTTCCCCGTTCGGGGCGGCGCTCAGGCGGATGTTCACGTTCTCGTGGTTCTTGTGACGCATTATGTTGGTACGGGCCGTGAGCAACGCTTTTCCGGCTTCGTATTCGGTTTCAAGCAAATAGTCGGTTGCCTCCCCACAGGCCCGATTCTCAAAATCGGTACAGGGCGAGACTCCGCATATCTCAAGCACAGGCAGCGAGCCTGCGCGGGTTCCCGGGGCGGGAACTCCGGCCACTTCCACCGACAGATCGTAGTGAGAGCTGGCGAACTCTATGGTTTTGGTCTGGTTTGCCTCTTCATCACCGCTGTAAGGCAGTACGGTATAAGAGGTCGTAGCATAGTAAAGTGAATCGTTGCCGGCAACCTGTTTCTCGTCGAAATAATCCCCGGCGGCAAAGAGCATCCGGCCGAAATCGCCCGTGGCGATGCCATCGACCTTCGTGTGGTGGGTGTTCCCCAGGCAGACAATCCGGTAGTCTCCGGCAGCGAGCGGGGGAAGCGTAGCCGTGCGGTCCTTGACCTGTTCCTCTGGTAAGATACTCGAATTGACGCATCGATTTTCTGCATCGAATACGAACATCTCCACCCGGCAGATCTTGTCGGGGAATATTTCCGTGGTGCCGTCGCCCTTGTAGCTGAGCAACAGCGTGTTCGTGCTCAGACAGTCGTCCAGATCCTCACGGATGCAGGATGTGGCGGCTCCGGCGAGCAACGTCAGGCAGAAAACAATATTCGTCAATTTCATATATATGTGATTGAAGTGTTAAAGGATAGACAGGGCGGAACTTTCGCCCTGCCTATCGGGTTATCAATTAAAATTCAGGTGTGACAGGAACTACATCCCAGCTCATGACGTCAACAGTTACCTCCACACATTTTTGAGGATTATCCAAATCCTCATCGCTAAATGCAAAGTTCATGACGTAAATCTTGGCGAAATCTGCTGTAACAGCAGGAGTGAATGTACTGGTAGCCAAGTAAAGAGGAACCTTAGTTCCTTCATTTGTTGTACCAATCAATTTTACAAGAACTTGAGGATGGTTAGTATTTCCAATATTATTATCTTTAGGAAAGAAGTGGTATGCAGGACGGACATTGCCTTTCTCGTAGGAATGCTTATACTGTGTATTTTCATCCAATGTAACCAAAGGCAAGGTGGTTGCAGGACTCTCTGTTGAGGTAAATTCATCGTTATACCACGCATCAGCAGCTGTCTCGAAAAGGCCGAATATAGAACCGGGGTTAATATCGGAGTTCTGTATGTCACTGGCTGTTCCTCCCTGACGGTCTGCTTTCCCGAAATAGTTGTTCAACATGACCTGCTGAACTTCAATACTCTTGTACTTACGCTGACCTTGAGTAGGAGCTGTATACTCAAATTTACCGATTTCAATTCTGGATACACGCGGTTCAAGCACTACCTTCGCTTTGTAAAGCGGGTGTCCTGCCTCGTCTTGACCGGACACAGAAGTCAACTCGACTTCTTTATAAAGGTCTAGATCAGTCGGATTTTGCTGTTCGGCGATTATCAGGTCTTTTTTCAAATCTACATAAGTAGATGCATTTATTTGACTACCGTTGTTACCTACAACGATTACCTTGTTCACCTCAGCAGGTAAAAAATGGAATACCTTATCTGCGCGGTCGTCAAAATTACTTTTATTGCTGAAGTAGTGGGTTGCCTCAGTTCCTTCGATTGTTTTTCCTTTATACAGGGTAGTTCCGTCTGTAAAGAATACCTGTAAATCTGTCAAAGAAACCTTTGAGTTGTCTTCTACCTCTTGACCGGCGCCTCTGGTTACTGGAATCACATTAGACAGGTCAATGCTTACACTCTTTGGGGTGTTGTCCAACTGTCCCATTTCATCGTCTTTGTTGTCACATGCAACAAACGTCATTGAAGCAGCTAAAGCTGTCAATAAAAAACTCTTGACTTTCATCTTTTTGTTATTTAAAAATTAGTAAAAAGGTTTTTATAACTTCTCGCTTATGGATTTTGTCTACAACTGGTCGATGACCTGCCGCACCTCTTCGAGGTTATGCCGGGCAGTCGCGGAGCCTGCCTCCGAAGCACGGCGGAACACATCCTCCGCCTTGTCGTATTGTCCGGCCCCGGCGTATGCCACACCGAGGGTGGAGAGCAGTTCTGCCGACCGCGCGGTGACTTCCGATTTCTCGAGCAGCTCCACCGCCTTGGCATACTCCTCACGGGAGATGGCGTTCACGGCATTCTCATTGAGTGCGGAGGGCGAAGCGGGGAAATAGCGTAAGGCGGTGGCCATCACCTTGTCGTACCCGGGCGTGCCTTTCCCGTAGGAATCGGCCACCTTGTACATTTCCGACAGGCTCAGGAGGTCGGGACGCTCATCGACCATGCGGCGAGCCTCTTCGAGGTTAAAGTTGCGCACGTTGTACTCGATGCGGTACTCGTTGCGGCGCAACGCGGGGTATATCTCGGTGAGCAGCCTGTGGTAAATGGTCGGCGGCACGAGTTTCTGGAGTTGCAGCTCGCAGAAATCCCGTTCGTCGGGGTAACGTTCGATGATTTCATATACCTCGTCGCGTTTCAGCAGGTTCGGGAAGTCGCCGAGCACACGGACGAAACCTTCCCAGTCCTCACCCTTCCAGTCCACGTGGAGCATCTCGGGAGCGATAGCGTCGTAACGGCGGATATAGTCGGCCAGCGCCTTGGCGCGGTTCTCGGACAAGGCCATATTGTGCGCCATGCTGCCTTCGGGAGAAGCGTAACCGGTGATGTAGATACCGATAATCCTGACGTCGGTATTTTTCTTTACCAGCTCGATGGAGTTGGAAACGGTGTCCAGTTCGGCACGGTTGTTCTTGAATCCGGGCAATATATTATAACTGTCCTGCCGGAACTGCAGCCGGGCGGTGCGGGTTTCGGCACGCACTTTCACGGGTTCAGGTTCAGGGGCTATGCTGTCGAGCTTGTAATCGGGGACATAGGCAGGAAGTATGCCCGCCCACAAGGACTGCTCCGCCTTGCCCTTGTCGCAGTTCACGCAGCCGTGTACCTCTTCGCGGATTTTGATCCGCCCGTCGAGCATCCAACGCTCGTAGGGCACGGTGGCCGCATAATCGTAATGCTGCCCCTTGCTGCTGTGGCGTATGATTACCTGTGCGGAATCATTGTGGAAAGGGGGAAGCTCCACGCTTTCGAGCCGCTGCGCCCGCAAGTAAACCTTGTGGCGGGTCTTGCCATCGATGACTATCGGGGGAAAGGTCACCTCGCGGCTACTGTCCGCCGACATGAGTACGGGTGTCAGTGCTACGGTGTGCTGCGTACGGATTTTCGCCTTGCTCAAATCGACGGACATCGTCAGCTCTACCGTGCGGCCCTGCTTGACGACCCCTCCCTGACGAATCCCGATCAGAGGCAAGTAACTGGTTTCGTTCTCGGCATGCAACATCATGGGACAACATGCCAATATCAGCAATAATAGGATGTATATGCGTCTCATAGTCATTTTCTTGTTATTTGATTATATATATCAGGGAGATGCCCGCCTTGGTCGGGCCGAAATAATGCTTGTCCTTGTTGCCCTTGAACTTGCCGCAAGTGGCACACTCGTACTTATCGTATTGCGTGTAGATGTAACCCAGACCGATCGTGGCTTCGAGGTTCCAGCGTTTGCCTAAAATCCATGAGTAGCCATACGACAATCCGAGACCCGTAGCCCAGCCCTGATAACGGTGATCCTTCGTGGACTTGCTTTGGAACGGGATTCTCACGCCACTGATGTTGTAGAACGCGTAACCGCTGTGCAGGCCGAAGAAATGGCCGTTATAGCGTTCGCAGAGCCAGTAACGGAACTCCGGCATTACCATCCAGTGTTTGATTTTCTTGTTCTTGTCCTTATTCAGCGTCCACGGGTTGTAGGCACCCGTGAGGTCGAGGGTCGTGCGTTTGCCCAGCCCAAATTCCAGACTCAAGTTGGGCGTGGTACTTGACCAATACAATAGATTGGTCTTTACTGCGATATCCTGCGCTTTGACAGTGCCCGTGCACCAACAAACCGCAAGAAAAACACCGAAGATCAATTTTTTCATATTTTCCTTATTCTTGTTATCTCATTCGGGCCGGAAAACCGGCACGTCAACTCCCAAACCAATACTTCTCTCCGAAAGAGAAGTGGTAGCGTATAACATTGATGATAAGTGGCTGAAAAACAGATTATGTTCGGTTCGAGCGACTGGGAATGCTTAACATTCATTGAAGTAGAACCGGTTTAGAACTCGGATTGAGACTTAAAAAACAAGCTGTTTATGCCGTTATAATCAATAAAATACGTATATTTGCACCGTCAAATACTTCTCTTTCGGAGAGAAACGGGCAAATACTCAACAGTTTATCGCCTTGGCGGGATTTTCCCGCACTATTTCAACGACTTGTTTTTTAAACTCCAATGGTTGCTCTCTGAAGTTTGGCAAAACATTTTTTCGGTTGCATGATTCCTGTCAAATCATTCCGTCTCCTGTCTGTCTCTTTTTAAGAAAAATACCGTTCAGGAAAAGACCTGGTTTTCTACTGTTTATTTTTTGAACGGTAATTTTTACTAAACAAATCGCAAATGCCCGCTTAACGGCTCATCTGTTTTTTCATTCTGACGGACAATAAATTTCGTTAATCGTGAAGCGCTTATTTGATTTTTGCGTATCTTTGCACTTGCAAAATACTTCTCTTAAAAAGAGATGTTTTAAATTGCACAACTTTTCAGTTTCTATAGCCATTTTCCGAATGGCTTTTTTGCTGTCCGTACGGTGTGCGGGTATTATGCAAATCTTTCTCCCGATTACAGTGATTTTAGAATAAGGCTGTTGGCCTTGTCCACGACCGATGTGTCTAATGAGGCAAGGTAGATACGCGTGGTATTCTCCGAATCGTGTCCCATCGCTTCGCTGATGGTGGAAATCGGAATGTTCTTGCTCTTTGCGATGGAAGCCCAGGCGTGGCGCGCGACATAGCTTGTCAGCGGTATGGCAAGCCCTAACTGCCGGCCTATTTTTTTCAGTTTGTCATTGACAAGATGGGCGGCGTTCTTGTATTGCTTTCGGGCATCCGTATCCATATCCCGGATGATCGGCAGCAGATAAGGAGTCGCGGACGTATCGTACTTGCCGACAATCTCCTGCATGGGTTTCTCCCACTTGATAAAAAGCTGCTGTCCCGTCTTCTGGCGGCGATAGACCAGAACTCCGTTCTGCAAATCCTTCTTTTTCAGGTAAGCCATATCCACAAATGCCATTCCCCGGGTGTAGAATGAAAACATGAACAGATCTCTCGCATAATCCAGCACAGGACTGAGCGTCAGGTCCAGATCCCGTATCCGGCGGATTACTTTCAGCGGGACGGCACGTTTCACTGTTTTGTCCACGCCCGTATAGACATGTTTGAAGGGATAGCGCTGCACGGTCAGTTCCCTTTCCACCGCACGGTTATAGATGGCGCGCAGGTTGCGCATGTAAAAAGAGGAGGAGTTCGGGCAGACATTGATGCCTTTCAGAAAGGTCTCGTATTCCACCATCAGGTTGGAGTCCACTTCCTCGAACAGCAGGTCCCGTTCGCCCCGGAAACGCAAAAAACTGTTCAAGGCGGTCGTATATGTTTCGGCCGTGCGCCTTTTGCCTATCTTTTTCAGTTCCTGTATGAGTTGTCGTGCAAAGGAAAGGAAACCGCCACAGTCGGCCGGAGAGGAGAACACTTCCACCACCTTGTCGGCGGTATATCCCGTGTCGGAACGTTCGAGCCGTGCGATGACGCTCCGGAGCCGGGACAGGTCGTCTGCTATGGCGGTCTTCATGGAGAGCAGGTAATTCCTGCGTCCCTCTTCTGTGCCGGAAGCCACCACGACCTCGGAAATGCCGGCATCCCATTCCGAAGGAAAAAGCCTGTAGCCGGTATGCAATTGTCTTACCAGACGGTTGTGAATCACTTGATAGTAGAGCGAGCCTTCCTTCATCTCGACGGAAGAGGCCCGGAATTTAACTTTTACTGTTGCCATATTACTTAATTTTCAATGATTGATATTCTGTCATTAAAGAATATGGCAAACAGTCTGGCAAGGATGTAGTCCGGAAAAATATTACTATAATAATGTTTCTCAATCGTAAAATGAGAGAAAATCCACCTTGCTTAACATTTCTTTACTTCGATATGGCGGAGACATGAAAGAATGTCATTATTGCACGGAACGGAAGAGGTGCGCGCACTGCATGCCTCTACCTGTTATGGAATGGAAAGATATAGAAATGGTGCGCTTGATGAAACGGAAAGCCGGTCCCGCCAATCTTCATTTAATATCCGGACATGGCCGGATAAGTCATCGGTAATGCAGAATTGTTGCAATGTTTCCTGTTCGGCGCAGGCTGCCGGAAACAACCGTATAGCTGTACAGATGGCAGGATTTACCGGCACAATGGGTCTGGCGGATGTCAAATCTGTGGATTGGATGGTTTTCCAAACTACTGTTCTGGACCAGGCCCACTCGTGCCCGTTATAAATGGCCATATCAGGCAACGGGCTAAAATATTCCGGACCGGGATGTATCTGAAACCATCATTTGAGATACATCCCGGTCCGGAGTAAATGTCGCTTCAATCAACACACCCTATCCAACGCTTGCAGTCCACCATCATTTTTTGTCTATCTTTATATATTCCGAATACCTGATTTCCACATACGGGTTGTTGCTGGATATGGTCTGACGGATAGCTTTGACCCTCTTCCAGAACCACCATCCCTTGTATTCCACCCATACAGCCTGGTTAAGCGTCACGGGTATCTTTATGTCACCTTTGAGACGGTTCTCTTCAATCAGTCCGCTAAAATGTATATGCGGCGTGACCATCTCCACTTTCTGCCGCAGTAGCGGGACGGTATCACGGACAATGAGCGTGTCGCGGACGGCGGCGTCTATCGGTGCTTTCACCTCGACCTCATGCCGGGCCGCCGCTTCGAGATTCCTGATTTTCACGCCGAGCCGCCTGATGGTTTCGGCATCCTCGGCACGGAACTCCTCATACTCGTCTATGGTCAGCCGCAGTGCCTTGGCATCGAGGGCCATCGTCGCTGAATCGGTCCGCATCCGCTTCACATCGGAAAGCAGGGCTGTGCTGTTCATGCGGAAACGGTCGCGTTCTTCCGTGAGGCGTATTGTCCACCGGTGCTGCAACCAGAGGATGCCGCCGAGCAGCAGCACGGTTATCAGAAGTGTTTTGTCCAGCCTATTCATATGTCACGGATTTTTCGGGAATGAACCAGACAAACTCATCCATGTAGGCCTCTTCCAACAGAACCAGCCCGCCCTTGTTTTTCCTGTCTTCACCGGACAGGTCCTCCACGACCAGCCCTCTCCGGCCGGCCAGTCCGCCA
This sequence comes from Alistipes sp. DJF_B185, assembly GCF_964250025.1. Lineage (NCBI taxonomy): Bacteria > Pseudomonadati > Bacteroidota > Bacteroidia > Bacteroidales > Rikenellaceae > Alistipes > Alistipes sp. DJF_B185. The sequence continues at coordinate 305,919 of NZ_CAXUDY010000001.1, read as the reverse complement.
AGCTTCATGCGGGAAAGTTCCGGAGAAGCGATGATTTTCACATAAGTATTCTTTGTCATAACCGGCAGTTTAAAAATCGGGTTATTTATGCAGGTTCTGGCATTTCAGCAGCTCCCGGATGTCGGCCCGGATCTCGTGCAGGTCATTCTGCACCGTGTTGAGCTGCATCATGGTCGCCTCGAACACGGACTTGTCCAGCTTCATGGCGTTGATGCGGTCATACTGGTTCTTGATTTCCACTTCCAAACCGATACATTTGGTCTCCAGTTCTGCAATCTGGGCCGTGTTGTTCACATGCTGTATGTACAGTGTCAGCGAGAACGAAAGTACCACGACGATAATCTTGAAGTACTTCACTACAAATTCCTTGAATTGTTCCATATCATTATTCCATTAAAAGTGAGAATGCCTCCCTGATGGCCCTTATCAGAACCTCAGCCGCCGCGCTGTCCCGGAATCCGTAGATGACCAGCGCGACCATTATCACCAGATATATCCACCAGGCAATTTCTTCCCTGGTGACTTTATGTTTCCTTTTCACCATCTGTCATAGGGTTTTGGGGTACGATCACATTGAAGATGACATTGCCGTCACTGCCCTCGATGCGCAGGCGGTTCTCCTCCTTGTGCCTGATGGGGAAGATATCCATCAGCGCCTTGGCGGCATTGACCGACACGGCCCTGAGCGGCGCAGGGGAAAGCGGCACTCCGAAACGGTCGGTATAGTCCGAAGTGGCCGTCTCGTCCATGACGGCCTTGAGGGTCTCGGCCACCTGCAGCTTCACGGCCATCGTCTCCATCTCGAACCGTTCCGAGGAGAGCAGCGCCTTGATATGCGCCAGCACATGCGGTTTGTTCATCAGGTAATTGGCCGAAGCGTACGGATTCTTCACCGTATCCTCACCGAATACCTCCACAAAGCATTTTTTCGGCCGTCCGGCATACTCCAGCCCGCCGTTCACATAGAGGTTGCAGAATTGCAGCTCCTGCTCCGTGAGCGGTTTCTCTTCCGGCCTATCCTGCGTGTTCGCTATCTTGTCTGACATCGTTTCTTCCTTCCTTTTCTGAAAGAGTAGCGGGTTTGTGTCCCGGAGGTTTTACAAAACCCGCCTTTTCGTTGCATAACAATTGTTCCATTAATGCGTCATAGAATACCTGGGCCAACGCATCGGCACACGCCTCCGCGTCCGCCAGCGAGTTGATGAGCCGCAGGTTGAACTTGATTTCCAGGTCGTAGCCCGATATGAACGCCATCAGTTCGTTCCCGTCATAGCCCAGCGCCCCGTAGGTCATCCGGTCCGCCGTGCGGAATGTGATGGTCTCGGGAATCCGTTCCCGGTCAATGCCTGGGGCTTCCTTATTCGTGTCCATACTCATATCTTGAAATATTTACGGGTTTTCTCTTTCTTCTGCATGGCGGTTGCCGTCCCTTCCGTCTGGCGCAGACGGGAGGTATAGACCCCCAGGATGTCGAGCGTGGCCGTCACGTCGGCAGCCGCATCGTGGGCATCGTCCAGTTCCACGCCCAACCTTGAGGCTACCAGTTCCAGTTTGTACGAGGTGACCTCCGGATCGGCGGCAAAAGCCAGCCGCCCCAAGGCAAGCGTGTCGATGTAGTGCGGCTGGAAGTTGCCGTAATAGTCCCTGCTCCCGGAAAAGGTCTTTTCAAACTCGGCGGCCAGTCCGGCATAGTTCACCAGCTGTTGCAGGAATCCGATGTCGAAGGCGATGTTCTGTCCGACCAGCACGGGCTTGCACTGGTTGCCCTTCGAGAGGGTGGCGCGTTTGGCGAAGGCGATGACTTCTCCGGCCACCTTCTTCATGTCCATACCCTGCGTGCGCAGCATCTCCATGGTAATGGCGGAATAGTCCAATGCCGCCTGTTCGTACTTCATCGGGACATATTCCTGTCCTTTCGCCTGCTCATGGCGGGTACGCAACACCTTGCGCCGGGGAAGTCCCGCGTCCTGTTTCCCGTAGGGGGCGATATACGCCTGGTAGCGGTCGAATACCTGCCATGTGTCGAAACGGACGGCCTGCAGGGCGATCTGCGTGCAGGCGCATTCACGGCAGTCCAGCCCTCCGGTCTCGAAATCCAGCCCGATGCCTACATATATTTTCTGTTCAGTCTGTGGTGCCATATCTTCTCAGGATTGGATGAATAACAATGAGTTCTTATAGGTCTGCAATGTATTGCAGCCGTTGTAGTCGCTGTAACGGATGACGGCCGTGAGGATGACCACCCGGTCCTTAAGCGACTGGATCTCGGTGCGGTGCTCCATGTAATAGTCGTTCCAGCACACGCACTCCGCCAGGCGGTTGTTCTGGGAGAGTGTCAGCCTGGCGAAACGCTTCCGGCTTCCCGTCTCCCTGTCCTTGTAGGTATGCTCGGCTACATCCACCACCGTGGCGCAGACAGCCGCACGCCTGCCGTCATTCTCGTCCCGTGCCACCTCGTCCAGGGTCAGGTAGGAGGCTTTTCCCTTGACCTGCCCGCTGGCTTCCGAATTGTCGAAGATGCGGCGGTAGTCGATGCTGCCGATACCCGACACGGCAATCTGCTGCTGCGACCAGAAGAAATGCCGCCCGCGCATGTCCTGCGGGAAGTCCTTTTCGGAAAGGGAGAATCCCAGTTCACGTGCGGCGCGTTCGAGCAGCGCGCAGCGTTCGGTAACCGCCCCGACTTTTTCGATGCGGTCGAAGCATCCGGCAAGGATCATGTGCTTGACATGCCGGGCGTTCACGGGGACTTTCACGGCCTCTTCCGCGTTGTCGGGATCGTCCCAGTAACTGTATTTCTTGAGCTTGTAACGGAATATGCGGTGGATGAAGTTCTCGATACCCGTATATGCCCCGCCCCGGTCGCGTTCCGTGACGATGTATTCCACTGTCCTGAGGCCGACCTGCTTGATTCGGGTAAGCGACCAGAAGATTTCATCGGTGGCATAGTCGGTGAAGAACTCCGTCCCGGAGCGGTTGATGTCCGGCGGCACGATCTTGGCCGGCGAGCAGCGTTCCATCTCCGCCATCAGCGAAGGAATCTCCTTGTCGTCCGCCCATTGCAATGCCACGGTATAGAACGCCGACGGGTAATTGGCCTTGAGCCATGCCCCGCAATAGGCTGTAAGGGCGTATGCCGCGGCATGGGAGCGGTTGAACGAATATTTCCCGGCCACCTCTATCTTGTGCCAGATTTCCTCCGCCTCATAGTCCGGGCATCCGTTCCCGACGGCTCCGGCAATGAAATCCGCCTTCAGCGTGGACATCAGGTCGGCTTTCTTCTTTCCTATGGCCTTGCGCAGGAGGTCGGTCTTCCCGAGGTCGAATCCCCCGAGCGTATGGGCGACGGACATGAACTGCTCCTGGTAGACCATGATTCCGAAAGTGTTCTTCGTCGCTTCATAACAGCCGTAGTTATAGACCGGGGCCACCTCGCCACGCCTGAAACGGACATAATCATCGGTGGCGCCGATGTCGAGCGTGGCGGGGCGGTACAGGGCATTGACGGCGATCAGGTCCTCGATACACTCCGGCTGTACATCCTGGATAAACCGGGTAATGCCCGGTGAAGAGAACTGGAACACATTCTGCGTGTTACCGTCCGAGAGCAGCCGGTAGGTCTTCCCGTCTTCCAGCATATCCTGCGTGATACGCCCGATGGTGAGTTCCTGCCCGAAATTCCGGTTGACCAACGCGATGACGGCACTCAGTTTGGCAAGTTCCTTTGTCGCCAGCACATCCTCCTTCAACAATCCGATCTCATCGACCGAATAGCCGTCGAACTCCGATACCAGTGCCCCGTCCATCTTGCGGACCGGCAGGAAATCGAAGCATTCGGCGGGCCTGCCGTCCCGCGTGTCCGGTGTGACAACGATGGCCGAGGCGTGTATGGAGGCCGCTTTGGGCTGTCCGAGCAATCCTTGCACGTCCTCGATGACCAGCGGATAGGTCTGGATAAAGTCCCGAAGTTTTCTGTTGGAGGCAGCCTGTCTGAACAGTCCTGTCCAGTCCGTGCCGTCATCTATCATGGCGGTAATATAGTTCACGATGGAGTGAGGCACGCGGTGTACGCGTGCCACGTCCTTCAAGGCGGCTTTCAGTTTCATCGTGGTAAAGGTGCCGGCGGAAAAGACACGCTGGCGGCCGTCCGCGTTGTACCGTTCTTCCAGGTAATCCTTGATCTCCTGCCGCCGGTCGGAGGCATAGTCGACATCTATATCCGCCTTACGGGAGGGCGGAATGTCCGCCCTCCACAAGTCCTTTCCCCACGAACGAATCCATTACGGTGAATGCTTCATTCGCTTTTTTAATTGTTACGTTTGTCACTTTCATTTTTTATACTTTTTATAGTGGACGATATCGCATATCGTCTGTTTGCAAACCTTGAATTGTTCAGCCAGTTCATTTTGCATGACTCCCGACCGGTGTAACCGCCTGATATGATCCGCTTGTTCATTTGTCAGTTTGGCGTTCACACTGTTCTCTCCATAATCATCCCTGAGTTTATGCACCATAGAATGCATGACGTTTTCTTGCCTGGTACACATTTCCAGGTTGTCACTTCGATTATTGTGCTTATTGCCATCCTTATGATTAACCTCCTTTGCCGCATTCCAATCATCAAGAAAATGTTCTGCGACAAGTCTATGGATTAATTTTTTACATATTTTTCCGTCAGAGGCCAAAGAAACATTGTAATACGGGGATGTACCCCCGACCCACGGTTTGATGATTTGTCCGTTCCTCCAATATTGGGATGTGGCATTACGGACATATCTTCCGACACTTCTAATTCTACCGCAGGAGCTTACTTGATAAATTCCCTCGTAATGATGAATATCTTTCCAAATTTCTTCCTCGTCCATTATCGTATATATTTCTTGTATCGTATTATCGCGCTTACCGTCTGGCGGCTGACGCCGTACTGTTTTGCCAGGCTGTTCTGGGAAGCCTGGCCGGAAGAATATCTCACCCGTATCTCTTCCGCCTGCCCGTTGGTCAGTTTGGCATTCACGCTTTTTTCGCCGTAATCCCGTTTGAGGCCACCCGCTATGGCATGTTCCATATTCCGCTGGTGCGTACACATCTCCAGGTTATCCGCACGGTTGTTGTCGCGGTTCCCGTCGATATGGTTCACCTCCAGTCCCGGATTCCAGTCGGGCAGGAAATGCTGTGCTACCAGACGGTGCACGGAGAACTTCTTCCCGACACCGCCCTTGTAGAGCCGGACACAGTCATAGAGCGAAGTCGTCCCGCACCAATGGCACATAATGCGTTCGGGTTGTATCCAGGTAATGCCGTCATGCGAAACCTGCCGTTCCAGACTCTTGACACGCCCGAGGTTGCTGATCCTGTACTTTCCTTCATAGTTCTTGATATCCACCCAGATTTCCCGGGTGTCAGCCATGGGTTATACGGTTTAGTGCTGTCTGAAAAATTTCCCGGTCTATCTCCACGCCGACGAACCGGCGTCCCGTATTCCGGCAGGCCACGGCCGTGCTGCCGCTGCCCATCGCAAAGTCGAGGACGATGTCCCCTTCATCGGTGTAGGTGCGTATCAGGTATTCCAGCAGGGCGACAGGTTTCTGTGTCGCGTGCAGGCAGGAGCGTTGCTTGTCGGTCTTGAACTTCAGCACGCTGCGCGGATAGCGTTCCGTGGATATGTAATCCCGGAAATTGTCGTGCTTCCGGTATATCTCGCCGGCATCGCATTTCCGCTGGTGTTCGGCCATCACGACCTTGCGCCTGTGCCCGTCCGTCTTGATCGGATGATACTTCGGCAACCTGTCGTAGAAGACCAGAATGTCCTCGTGCGCCTTCATCGGCATACGCCCGGCATTCAGGAAGCCTGTCGCCTGCGTCTTCTCCCATACCCAGGCATACCGCAGCCTGCGGAGATTGGAACTGCCCAGCAGGCTCGTAAAAGGATGCTGGCAGAACAGCAGTACGGGAGTGTCGGGCCTGGATATGCCCTGTACGGCATTCCACATCCCGGGGATGTCTATCACGGCATCCCACCGGCAGTGTGTCGTACCGTATGGAGGGTCTGACAATACCATGTCGGCGGTGATGCCTTCTTCAGCCAGCAGGGGCAGCACATCGAGTGCATCGCCCCGGTAAAGGTCGCAACCGTCATAGGGACGGTGGTGTTCGTAGGTCGGATTCATGGGTTTCGAGTTCCTTTAGGTTCCACAAGCAATCTCGGCGGTCAAAAAGGATTTCGTCGCCACACATCAATTCATCTGCGTATATCGTCCGCTCTTCTCCGTTACGGATTACCCGCATCCGGGCATCCGTGCACAGACGGTAAGTCTTGCCTTCAGATTCCATCTCCACATAGCGTTCGCCCTTGCCGAGTGTGATGTCCGGGGCAAGCACCGTCAGTTCGTCTTTCCAGCTGAGCCCGCAGCGTTCCGGCACGAGGAAGCGCGAGAAGATAAGGTCGTATTTCAGCGGGTCGATGGAGGTTATGCCAAGCAAGTAGGAAACCAGCGAGCCCCCGGCGGAACCGCGACCTATACCAGTTGCGATGCCTCTCCGGTGCGCCTCCCGCACCATATCCCACTGCACCAGGAAATAGTCCACATTGTCGGTCGATTCAATGATATAGACTTCCTCGTCCAGCCGTTCCCGATAGCGTTCCCGCTCCGGTTCCGGCACTTTCCGGTCCAGCCCGTCGTCAAGCAGTCGGAGGAACATCGTACGGCGGTCACCATACCGTTCCCGCTCTTCCGGTCGCATACGGTATTCCGGCATGAACATTCGCCCGGTCTCGAATGAGGCGTCCGCACGTCCGGCAATCTCCACCGTGGGACGGCACATGCGCCTAAACAGGGAATCGAAGTCCCATTGCCCGGAGAACAGAGGACGGAGCGTGTCATACAATTCATCCGCTGTCTTGAAATACTGGTCATCGCTCTGTTCATGGGCGGCTCCCGTGGCAATCTTGTTCACCACGATTCTGTACCCTGCATCGTCCTTGTCCATGTAGTAGCAGTCCGGAATCAGGACTGGTTCTACTGTAAATGAATCCGTGTCGGCATCATAACAGTTGCCGAAATAATATTTCAGGGCTTCTAGTTGCTCCCTGTCGATGCGGTCCGCCTTGTATTCGTTGGCGTCGACCTGGTAATAGACCGCTTCGGCACCTTTCCGGATACGCTTCACCTGTTTGGGGTGTCCGGCCATCCAGTAGACGGAACGGATGGCGAAAACCACCACACAACCTGCGGCATACATCAGCAGCTGTTCATAGCGGAGGGTGTTGTCTTCCGAATCGACCATGACGGCCCGTTGGATGCGCAGCAGATTATGCAGCCCCTCGTTATCCAAGGCATAAATCTTCAGCCCGACACGTTCTTCTTCGTGCATCATTGTCAGCGAGTAGCCGAATATATGTTTCAGCCCGGTATTGGCGCACTCCTTCTGAAGGTTCAGCGTGGCGGCCATTGTATTGCGGTCGCAGATGCCGACAGCCGTATGCCCGAGCCATTTCGCCTTGCGGCACAAATCTTCCGGCGAGCAGCAGGCGTTCAGCAGCTCGTAGGAGGTATGGATGCCGAGGTTCACGAAAGGTACATCATGTACCGGAGGCTTGGGCCGGCCGATATATTTCAGCAGGTTGAAACGGAATTCTTCCCGCAGGTCATAGTAGTACCAGTTCCTGCCGAACGGGAAGGCCACATGGAAGATTCCTTCTTCCATCAGCACATCCGGACTTTCCATCAGGTTGAACACGAGCTTGTCCCCGTCGCCGCGGAAGATGGATTCCACTCCCGACAGGTCGGCCGTGAAAAGCCGCCCGAAGCCGGGAATATCCACCACTTCCGTATCGACCGGGATATAGGTTATCCGTTGTGCATCGAGCCATGAGAAAAGTTCCTGTATCATCTTTCCTGTACTTTTTTGAGTTTGTATTCAAGGACGGACAGCAGGCGGCAGGCGAAAATCCCGTAGATTTCCGCTTCCGTGAGTTCGTCCCAGTCTTTGGCGGCATCAGCAATGTCCGCGATGAAAACCTCGAAATAGGGTTTCAGCCGTTCAGCCGTCCGCTTTACCGACTCGACGGCATCACCATCGTAACCGATGACTACGGTTCTGACGCCTTTCGATTGCAGCTTGTAGATCTGTACATCGGATATTTTCTTTCCGAAAGTGGCCACGGCTGCGACATGGGAATTGTCATAGAGTTCGAGTCTGCGGGTCAGGGCGATGACATCGAAAATACCTTCCGCGAGGATGACCGTATCGGTTTCATCCATACGGACGGCATCGTAGTTATAAAGGAGTCTGGAAAAGTCGTTTTCCGTGGAGTTCCGGTAACGCAGGATCTTGTACCCGCCGCTATGTCTGGTCTTGCGGTTGTGGGCGTCTATATCCTCTTTCGGCCAGGTATGGCGGGAGACATAGCCGACAACCGTACAGTCATCGATGACCGGAAAGACGACATAGTCCGCGTAGCGCGGATTGAGCCTGCCGGTTATCCCGACCGGGAAATACTCGTAATCGTCGAAACAGAAGCCGCGCCGCTGCAAATACGGATGCCGGAAAGTGCGCTTGTAAAAGTCCGGCAATTCGACCGGCACCAGTTCGTCGTCTATTTCTTCCGCCTCGTCCTTCTCCAGCAGGTGCAGGTTCAACGGTGCGGCAATGTCAGCTGTCTGCAAAACCATCAGGTCCATGCGACCGATAGCCGCCAGAAGTTGCTCCAATGTACGGGTGGATGCCCCGCAGGAGAAGCAGTGGGCCATGAAAGGCCGGCGGTGGGCAGTCGCCTTGCCGATGTAGATACCGAACTTACCGCCCGACTTTCCGCAGAACGGGCAGCGCGGAACGATAAGGTTCTTACCGCTCCCGTCCCGTTTGGCACCCGTCTCGCGGGTTATCTCCGAAACCAGATATTGATATTCCTGTACCGACAGTTCCATATTAAGGTATAGTCGTGACCGCTACAGGTTGGTTTGAAATGTTTGGAAAAAGAATCCGGATTAGCCCAATAAAAATAGACCGGCAGAATCATGGAAGGTCTTTCCACCCAAAGGAAAAGAGAAATTGTCTTCCCGGCTGGACAAAAAATGACTGCTTTTGTCTAATCGATAAAACAATATATAAATAAGGAGATTGATAATCAGCATTGGCTGATTATCAGGTGTAGAGATGTACTTTTCTAAAATGATCACTCTCTACATAAAAAAAGCGTATTTTTTGTGCAGTACAATAAACATACTGAATGAAAAGTATCGTTTTCCAATTACTACAAATAACGGATTTGTATTTGCGAGGTCATTCGAACTTTCCTCGAACAAAGGTCGTATGATATCTCGAACGCCAAGACCCGTGAGCGGAAACTGAAAGCCTTGGAGGCGGCAGAGGAATTGAAATGTGAAAACCTGCTGTTGATAACATGGGGAACGGACGATATGGCGGAATACAAAGGGCATACAATAAAAATCGTATCTGTCCGGAATTGGTTTTACGCATGTAAGCTGCCATATATTCTCAACATTCCAGTCGTTACAAGTCAAAAAGCCACCGACACGCCGCATCCGGATCGATGGCTTTTTATTCCCTGTTCAGATTCAGTGTCCTCTGCCCGTCATAGAACACCTCATTGTCGTAGTCGGTGGCAATCCTGATAGTGTCTCCTTTCTTGAAGAACCGGCTTTTGGCCACGTGCAGGCGCATAACGTTCTCCTTTCTTTCAGCCGATGACTGGTTGAGCGAAACAAGGTGCGTGCACGGGCGGGCCAGACCTTTGGCCTCCGAACAGTTGTACTCGGTCAGCACGTTCCGCTCGTCATTCAGCCACTCCCGGTCTTCGATGGTAGACTGGTAAGTCACCACCATCCATACCTTTTCGTCCGCCGCCAGGTCCTTCAGGTCATTAGCCACCGCGATACGCTTCGCCCGTTCATGGTCGGCTCCCCATGAACGGCGGTTGGCATCCGTCAGCAAGTCCATCGAATCCACAATCACGATGTCCGGATTATATCCTTTGAGCTTCCTGTATTCCGAAATGCCGTTCTTGATGTCGAGTGTCGAGACCTGGGCATTGAAACGCGGGTAACTGCGCACCGTGATGCTTCCGGCATACGAGGCGACCAGTTTTTCCAGATGTCTCATCTCCGTATCCGAAATCTTTCCCCGCTCGTAATAGTAGGCGTTCCTGGAAATCAGTCCGCCGGAATAGGCGTTCAACGCCTCTTCTTCCGAACCTTCCAGCTGGAAATGCAGCACATGCAGCCCGTCATCGATGTCCGCCCTGACACCGATCCATTTGGCGATGTGCGACTTTCCCACGCCTGTGCTGGCCAGGAAACAGGTCAGCTGACCTCGCAGGTTACGTCCGGCATTGAGCGCATCCAGATACGGGATGTAGAAGCGGGACACACGAGGGGCGGCCGAGCGTTCCTCTTCCTCCTCGCGCCGGCGGTTCCTCTCGAAACGCTCCTTGAAAGTCGCGGCCACATCGACGAACGAGGAACTCTTCAGCGTGAACCCTGCCAGCCACTCGGCATATTCCCGAAGAGTCTTCTCCGCCTTGTCCTGTTTGTTCTCGTTATACAGTTTTCCGACCTCCGCATAGACCGACTGCAACCGGACCCCCTTGATGTAGGACTCCAGCATGTCGGTCATCACCTCGGCACTCTGTCCCTCGTCATACTCCCGGAAAGTGTCTATCAGCTCGATGGCGTCGTAATCCTCATGGAAGGTCTGTGCCAGCACGGCATACGACGGCGGTGTCTTGTATGTCTTGAAGTGTACGGCTATCGCCTCCTGTACCTGCTGGAACGAACGGTCCGGCAGGTATTCCTTACGCATATGCCGGGCTAGGACAGCACACAACGGTTCCTGTCTGAGCGCCGTGGCATAGAGTTCATACAGGAACTCGGCACTGAGCGGATTGACGGCACTCATGGCTTCGCCTCCTTTTTCCGCCACGCCTCACAGCGGATACGGTACAGTTCCGGATAGCGCGCCTGTGTCCTTCTGCGGCATGGCTCCGCTTTCGCACATTTTGAGCATGACGGGGAGAAAGGCGTCCACATCAGCGTGGAGAGCGCACAGACGAGATATCCCGCTTCGGTGGAGAGCAGTCGCCGCTTGGTCGTCTCCTCGTATTCCGGATAAATAAAACGCCCGAACGGATGGCTGCGGCGGTCTTCCACTGCCCGCGCCAAATCATGCCGTGACAGCCCGAAACTCTTCAGCCACCGGTCCTCCCGGTAGCGGCGTTCCTTTCCCGAGCGGAGATAGCGGCCGATGGCTTTCTTTCCGAATGAATGGGAGACGTTCCATTTCCTGCGATACGCGGTATCATATCCGGAAATGGCATATGTCTGGCAGATACAGAAGTCGGACAGGCGTTCCGCACTGACGGAGACGACCTCCCGGCACAAGCCGTCGAAACACATCCCGAGTTGCCTGTCCGACTTGCCGCCGGTAGGGAACACAAAATCCGCCCACACCGTGGTGCGGACCAGCCGTGTAAAGAGCCTCCGGCATCCGTCAATCCATTCTTTTCTCTCCATCGCGTGTCAATAGTTTGCGCAGCTGCGTCTTGGCTAGGAAGATGCGGCTTTTTACCGTTTCTACGTTCCTGGTCTGCAAAGTACCGTTGTTATAGGTGATTTCCATGATTTCCCCGAGTTTGTAACCAGCCTGCTGCAAGAGCAGGGCTTCCCGGTAAATCGGTTTGAGCCGGTCCAGTGCCCAGAGGATGTCATCGTTATAGAACTCGCGGTAGTTGTCCATCCCCATGCTGTTTCCCGACGGTTCGTCCTCATCCGACAGCGAAGAGGATATTTCCGAAATGTCGATATTGTCGTCCGGGGGCATGCGGTTCCTGTTGCGGTTGTTCAGGTCCGCCACAAGCCGTTTGGTCACGGCATAGATCCAGGTCTTTACCGGACGGGCCGGGTCATAACTGTCCATATACTTGAAGAAGTTGGCCAACGCCTCGAGGTAGTTGTCCTCGATGTCCTCCTGGTTATAGGTATATTTGATACAAATGCTGTATATCAGATTCTTGTGCGGCATCACATATTTTCTGAGAAGTTCCGCCCTCTGTCTCGCGGATTCGTCTTCAGGCTGGAGAACCGCAATAAACACATCTTTCTTTTCCACGTTTCCACTGACTGAAAAGGTTGATAATGAATCTCATGTCCTAATCTGTCAGCTACCGTGAGCGTCAATTGAAAAAACGGGCGGCAGCATTACCGCCGCCCGGAAAAAATCCAAACCGTTGTCGGCTTGTCACAGCCTGTGCCTGCGGATGTAATAGTAGAAGAGGTGGCAGGCATCCGCCGCATTGTCATCCACCGGGACAATACCGTATCTGTCCTTGCAGGCCGCGACCATCTGCGTCTTGGTGGCGTGTCCGTCTCCCGTCGCCCATTTCTTGAGGACAGCCGGGTTGACGAACTCCGGTTCCGGGATATCCAGTTCATCGCACACTTCGAGCAGGATACCCCTGAGTTCCGAGAGCCGCCGCATGTCGTAGAAATGGCGGTTCACGCTCACATCCTCGGCCACGACGCGGCGGATGCCGTAACGACGGAGCAGCGAGAGCAGCGTAGTCCTGAAAGCGCCGTGCATCTTGTTGCCGTTGCGCCGTTTGCTTTCGGTGAAGTTCCATGTCCCGGCCTCATGCAGGGAGAAGTATCCGGTATGCGTGGCGATGTCCAGCGCCAGTACCTGCTCCCGGGTCAGTACGCTATTCTCCGAGTCTCGATTCGCCATTCTCTTTCACGATTACCAGTTTATGCGGATAGCCTTCAGCCACATTCCCGTGCGAGACTACCAGCACGGTACCGCCGAGCGAGTTCAGCGCCTCGAACATGGAGGCCAGCCCCGCTTCATCGACCGCCTCGAGTATCTCGTCCAGCACGAGCAGATCCAGTCCCTTGTCCCCGTCGCAGTTGCTGTTCACGAGTTTCTGCATGGCAAGGATGGTCGCCAAATTCACACGGGCGGCTTCGCCTGCCGAAAACTTGCCGAACGAGCCGCAGTCCATGCCGTCGCGCAGCAGTGAGATGGAGATTTTCTCCCTTACCTTACCACTCTTGAGGACGGTATACCCGTCGAAGCGGATACGGATGTCGCTGCCGATGTCTTGCAGGAACTCGTTGGTGATACGGCTGAGCGCCTCGATTTTCGTGTTGGCCAGATAGGTCTTGAACTGCACGAACCGTTCCCGCTGTATCTCCAGGGCACGGACCCGGGCATCGACGGCCGTCTTGCGCCCTGCCGCCTCGTTGGACTTCCCGCGCGTTTCACGGAGAGTGTCCTTGAGCGATTGTATGAGGTCGGGTGAAGCCGCCTCATCCAGCTCCCGGATCGTGGCCTGCAAAGTGTCGATGGCGCAGGCCGCAGCCTGTATATCTTCCTTGCCTACCCGTATGCCGCGGTTCAGTGCGGCATTGCGCTCGTCTATGAATCCGAACACCTCGTCGAATACCTTGCGGCGGACACCTTCGATTTCACTTTGCAGGGCGGTAATTTCGGAAGCGATGCGTTTATGCCCGCTTTCCACCTCTTCCACGTGGCGGGTGGCATTCCTGATGGCCCGTTCGTGCCCGGCCAGCTGCTCCTCCCATCCGGTGCGTCTGCCTTCCAATATCCGGCGCTCATGGTTCAGCCGGTTCTGCTGCAACTCCACGGCATCCGTCTCCTCCTGCTTCTCATCGATACGGCCGTTGATTTCCGTGAGCTGCCGTTGACGGAGCTTCAGTTCCTTCATGCCGGCCTCGATGTCGAACTGTGGTTCTGCCACCAGAAACTCATGCCCGCAGAAAGGACAGGTGATGGAGCCGGCCAGTTTGTTCGAGAGGCCGTCAATACCGGCAGAAACGATACGCCGTTTATGACGCAGTTCCTCGATGCTGCCGGACAGGTCGCGCAGACGGATGTCGATTTCCCGCAGTCTCTCCGCAGTCGTATCGGACTGATCCCTGTATGCCTCACAGAATGCGGCATACTCCTTCTTGAACTGTTCCCAGCCGTCAGTCCTGTTTTTCAGTTCCTGTTCCGCCTGCTTCAAGACGGCATCGCAATCCTTCAGCCGCTCTGTGGCGGTCTGTAACCGTCCTTTCTTTTCGGCAATGACCTTGTCCCAGTCCGTCTGCCGGGCATCGGGAAAGAGGGACATCATTTCCGCTATCTTTTCCAGACATGCTTCCAATGCGGTATCTCCGGCTTCCAGTTCCTGCAAAGCCTCGTCCGCCCGCTGCACTCCGGCAAGCTGTTCCTCAAGCCTGTCCACGTTCTCGTGCCCGGTACGGATCTGCTCCCTCTTGGCCGCTATGGCCGTTTCCAGTCCCATGATACGTTCCACACGGGTACGCCCCCGCTCGGCTCCGGCTTCCTCCTCCTTGCGTATCTGCTCCTGTAACATCCCGATACGCCCGTCCAACCCGGCCAGTTCCAGTTCCACCTGCCGTTTCTTTTCAGAGAGCGGCACGATGTCTTCCTCCACTTTGGCGATGGCTTCATCCACCAGGATACCGTTGGAAAAGCGGTTGATGACCTCTTTCTTCTCCTTGTCCGATGACGAGAGGAAATCCTCATACCGGTATTTGGAAAGGATGAAATTGTTGAGCAGCTCGTCGCGTGTGATACCCAGTTTGTCAAGAATATACCGGTTATAGGCATCCACCGAAGGCTGTGCCGCTTCATCGGTTACCACCTGCTTGCCGCCACGGTAAAGCGTACAGCTGACAGAGGAAGCCCCCTTGCGCGGGATACGGCGGTTGACGAGCAGTTCCTCGGCGGCGGAATCGTTGATGAAACGCAAAGCGATACGGCATTCTTCCGCTGCATCGTTGATAATCTCCTCCGAGCGTATCTTTCTAAGCGGGCTGCCCGTGATACCCACGGCAATGCATTCCAACAGGGCAGACTTGCCGGCCCCGTTCGACTGCTGGGACTCATTGTCCCGGTTATCGCCGAAAATCAATGTCGTCACGCCTTGCCGCAGCATGTAGGACAGCGAACGGAAGGCGCAGAGATTTTCGGCTTCTATCGTCTTTAATTTCCACATGATCTGTTTTCTATTCTAGATAAATACTCCAATCCCATCGACACATCCTCGATCTGTTTCTCCCGGCAGAAGTCCTCGTAGGTTTCCCGGATGCGGCGGCTGTCGAATTTCTCGAAGAGCGAAGAGGATACCGCCTCCGGCAGCTGCTCGTCATCGGCAACCAGTTCTACCTTCGCCGCTCCGGCTTCCAGCAAGGCGGCTTTGTCCACCGATTTCATCGCGGCGGCAGGTGCATGGACACGCACCTTGACCTTGTAGCGACCATCGGCCTCCATTTCACGCAGCTCGTCCATCAGGTGCAACCCGGCACGTTCCGCCGGCATATCCATGACACGGTACCGCATGTTCACGCGGTTCTTGACAAACTCGTACGTGCCGTCCGTATACAGCACCGTGTATCCTTTCTCCTCGTCCTCCCCGAAGTTATGCTGGCGCGAGGAACCGATATATTCGATTCCCGTCCCCGGAATGACGGTACGGTTGTGGTAATGGCCGACAAAGACCTTGTCGAAAGGAGAGAATATCCTGGCAGGCAGTTCCTTTTCCGAAGGCTGTGCCAATGCCCCGTTGATACCCTCATGGATGTAGAGGAAGTGCTCCGGTTCTCCGGAAAGCGCTTCCGCAGCCAATCGTCCGAGCCTTTCGGCAAAAGAGCCGTCTTCCGGAAAATAGCTCATTACATGGAGCGCGAACTTCCATTCCGGGCGGCACAGGGTCAGGTACTCATCCACGACAGTCACATTCGGATGCCGGTCGAAGACATGACAATATCCGCGCAGGGATTCCTGGTTCACCTTGTCGTGGTTCCCTTCCGCCAGCGTGACATGAATGTCATGGTCCGCGGCGGATACAAGCATATCCCTGACGGCCAGCAGGACATCGAGTGTCTGGGCGGCACGGGAAAAGAACAGGTCTCCTCCGACAACCACTTCCCGGATATCCCGTTCCCTGCAAATTCCCATGGCCTCCTGCCAGTTGGCCTGGAATGCAGGGATGTTGTCTTTCGAGATGTGGATGTCATTCAATAACAAAAGGCAGGGTTTGTTCTCTTTCATACTAAGTGATTGTGATTAGGACGGGAGGCCCGGATGCCTCCCGTCGGATTAGAATTCAAGAACTTGTGAAAGGCTTATCTGCGGTGGCGGGGACGCCCGGCACGCTCTTCCGTTTCCTCCGGCTGCTCTTCTTCCTCCCCGGGGACATCCTCCGGTTCGTCACTGGGCTTCGGACCCTCCATCTCGCTTTCGATCAGGTCGAGTAGTTCCCGGTTGCTCGTGGAGCGTGTGACACGCACGGAGAGCCCTTCCTGCTCGATGTAGCCGCGGATCATCGCACGCAGCTCCTGGCCTTCCTCGGTCTTCTCACCGAGTTCCTGCCGCTGAAGCTCGTCATAACGTTCGAAAAGGTCGTCCAGCGAGATGCCTCCGCCTTCACGCCCGTTTTCTCTGTTATCTTTCGTACGGCGGTCGAACGAGAACGCGGATATATCCTCCTTGGGCAGTTCACCGTCCAGCGTGTCGATGACCGTCTTCATTTCATCCGTCTCCATGAGCGACATGCCGTAGATACCGTCGCACTGTTTGAGGAACTCGACGGTGGCTCCCAGATGATAACGGGTGTAGCGGTAGATGATTTCCGGGATACGCGGCGCACCCATCAGGGCGGTCAGCTCCTCCTTGGTCAACGGTACCGGTTCCGATTCGTTGTCAATGGAAATGACATACTCGGTCTTGGCTCCGTTCTTGCGCTTTTCAATCTCCACCGGATAGGCGTCATACACCGAGGAAATCGGGCACGGGTAAGACGGATTCTTGGCCAGTTTCTTGCTCCACAGCTTGAACTTCCTCTCATCCAGATCCTTGAACTGGGCATGGGAAAGGGTCATCATCTGCACGCCTTTGGCTCGTTCACCCAGGTCGAATACATAGAGACAGTGGCCGTAACTGTATTTCAGACCGCCTCCGAACGAGCCCCCGGCAATCTTTTCCGCCAGTTTGTCGTCCCCGTCCTCTTTTGCGGCTTCGACGGCCATGCGGCGGTAAGTCTCGATGGGATCAACGCTATATCCGGCATCGGTAGCGCGGGTGACAGTGACATACATCTTTTGGGGCTTGTTCCCCGTAGCGGGTTTCTCCAGCTCCAGAAGCAGCTGGTGGACGGGATACTCATAGCCCGGACGTGTCGGCGAGCCGTCCGGATTGGGAGCGATGGGCAGGATACGGAGACGGTAAGTCCCGAACTTGTCCATGCGGAAGAACTCCGTACGGGCGAACGCCCTGTTCTCCTCCTGGGCACGCAACTGTGCCTCCTGATAAGATTCCTGAACGCCGAGGAACATTTCCTCGACAGACATGCCTTCCATGCCGTTGTTCTTTTCTTCTTCTTGCATAAACGCTTTGTTTTATGGATTTAAAAATGCCCGAAGAATGCGACACGGTATACCCGCATCGCAAAGAAACTGGTAACAGGACGGACGGGTTCGGTTGCACCGTCCGCGTTCAACTGATAAAATTGGGAGAGGATGTCTCGCTGACCGTATCCCGAAAGAGGATACTCATTTGACAATATGGAAAGGTCTTGCAGCGACCGTGGAATACAAAATTAGGCAAATTACCCGGAACAGCCATACATGTACATGAATGTTTCTCACCGGCATTGTCCTTCAGCGCATTACCGTTTCATTTTAAGAATGCTTTTAATCTCTCCGAGCAGTCTGTCGCCGCCCGGCGCGTTCCGCGCTTCGGCAAGCAGCCTCCTGCGGTTCCGGCGGATATACTCTTCTCTCTTGCGGCGGCATATGCCTTCATAGTAGGCTTTGCGCTCCGGCGTGAGCCGTTTCCCGCGCCGGCAATAGACCCCGTCCCGGCGGTACTCGTCCAGGTAGCGGCGGAACTTCGCCTTGCCGCAGGAAGGGTCTTTCGATGCCTCCGCCACCGACCGTATGACCTGCCAGTCCGGCTCGAAGGGCTGCTGCGTGGCGCATAACCTGCGGAGCAGATGATAGACTACCGGCATCTCATACCGGAGCATGAAGCCTATCCGTGTCTCGTCGAAAGGAAAGCGCTTAAGCGTCCCCTGCGGTCTTCCGTCTTCTCGCTTTCGGGGCTTCTGCTGCCGGGGAGACGGTTTCTTCTGCGGCTGCCGCCTGATTTTCTTCTGTTTCATGATGTTGCGGTTGAATGGTTTGCTGTACGGTTTCACGGACGGGAACGTTCCTGCGCTCCGCAATCCTCCGGCGGCTTTCAATATCGCCGTTTACATTGAGTTTATGTTTCATGACTATACAAAATAGGTGAAGTTGAGTTCTACATTGACATTGTACATACCGCGCTCGTAAAGCTGTATCCTGCGCGAACCGCCGTAGATGGTGAACGAGGAGCCCCGGTTGTACTTGTGGTCATCGTTCCAGTCAGCGGCGCTGCAGCGCACGCTGTATCTCGGGGGCTGTATCTTGTTCGGGATGACGGCAACGATGCCGCCCCAGTTGCTGCCGTCCCTGCGTGCGGTATTGATATACCCCTGTATGGACACGATATTCCCGATCTGGCGGATAAACAGCCCCTGGGTATCTGTTCCCGAGCCGCTGTTCTCCATGTGCATCCATCCCGTATCCGCCAGCAGGGGCTGGTATTCTTCCGCATAGGCGGCTCCGATAGCGCGGCAGGCCTGCCGTTTCGCCTCCGCTGTCGGCAAGGACAGGTCGGAAAGTTTGCCGTCCTTGCGCAGGTAGTCCTTGACGATTTCGTCTTTGGACAGCACGTCCAACTTGTTCCGCAGGAGCTGCCGGGCTTCCATGGGGGATTTTCCTTGCCCGGTCAAAAAGTCGATGTAATCCTGGAACAGGTTTTCAAGCGCGGCGAAGCGGGCGTCCGCCCCGGCCTTGGTATACAGGTTCAGGTTGGTGGCGATGGTATCCTTTTCGGAAGCGTTGTAGCCGCCCATCAGCCGCTCCGCCTTTTTCTTGAGTTCCCTGACAACCTGCGAGGTCATCACGTATCCCTCGACCTGCGCGTGCGAAATGCCGCCTTCATCTATGTAGGCGAACGAACCGGTCTTGATTTCCAGCAGTTTGTCCCTGAGTTCGGGTGTGAAGACAATGCCCTCGTAAGCGGAGTCAGTCCCGAGCTTGCCGTCCATCATCCGGTCTATCTCGGCCGTGGAATAGACTTCGAGGTTCTTGCGTGCCTTGCCCTTGTCCGGAAGGTCGGACAGGTTCGAGGTCTTGGCCAGTTTCAGCTCCCCGGTACCTTTCTTTTCGGCATCGAGGGTATCCCTGACGGCCGCCTGCCGCTTTGCTTTCAGTTCGGCGGCTTCCTCTGCCGTCAGCCCGCTGATCTCGTCCGCCGTCAGGCGCACCAGCTCCTTCAATCCTTCGGAGATTTCCAGAAATACCTCCCCGGCTTCCGCTTTGGAATAGACATCGATATTCTTCCGGGCGGCAGCCTTGTCCATGACATCGGAAAGGTTCCCGTCGGCGGAGAGTTTCATTTTCAAAGCCGCCGCGACGGTTCCCGATGTGACATAACCTTCGCCGCCCTCCGTCAGTTCTCCGGTAGTGATAGCCGCCAGTTTCTTCCTGTATTCGGTCGTGAAGTCTTCGGTAGAGAGCTGTTTGCCTTCTACCACATCCACTTTCTTTCCCATCGCCTCCGTAAAGGCCCTGACGGTCACATAGGTGTCGGACACGGATTTTCCGTTGATTTTAAGCGTACCGAGCACATCCACCGCTCCCAAAGGGGCAAGCACGATGTCGCCCAGAGCGTTCCTCAGCGCAAAACGGAAACTGTCAGCGGTGTCGAAGCCGACGGTGGCGAGCAGCGCGGCGGCACTGTCGCGCCAGGTAATCAGGTTTGTCAGCCTGGCATTGTCTTTCGTATAGGCGGTATTCTGAATATCGATACCCCGTCCGGTGCTTTGCAGGGAGAGCAGTCCGCCGACCTGCAGGGTGGCGGTACGCCCGATGACTTTCAAAACAGGTGTGGTGCAGGCTTTTCCGTCATGCACGGCAAAGTCACGGTATTTTGTTCCGCCGCCCTCCGTGCCGTGGTAATTGATACGGATACAACCCTCATCCGTCACATCCGAGGTGTTATAGATGTCGTATCCCTTGATGCGGACAGCCCCGATCCGGGCGTTTTCATTCAGCGAAGTACCGCAGGATATGCCGTCTTCCGTAACCCTGGCCAGTTCCTTGCCTTGTTTCATGAAACTGAACGTGCCGTCCGTCCGGATGACAATCTCGTTGACAAGCAGACCGTGCAGGTAGGCACCGATGGCGGCATGGCCGTCCGCCTTGACGATGCCTTTGAGCATGTAGCCGTTCCCGCCGCTGACGGAGACGGCGGTCTTGGAGCTGATTTCTTTCTGCCCGGTGAACGTTCCGGCCAGCACCAGATCCTTCTTGACGGTCTGCCGGGCAAAAGGTGTATCGAGCAGGACAGCATAGCGGCCGAAGAACTTGTCGATGAACCGGGGTGCATAGCTCTCCGTCACCTCGATGGCCGCCGGCAGTTTGTCAGTAACCGGATCGACCGTATCCGGGACAGCCTTGGCTCCGGCACAGAGATAACAGGTACGCCCGCGCTTGTTGACCTCATTGGCGTAGACCACCGATTCATGCCGGTTGATTTCGTATATATAATAGGGATAGACAGCATCGGCGCAGCCGTCGAAACGGCGTACCTTTCCGCCGAGCCAGACATAACCCGGGGAGACGCGGGGACCCTCGATCTCGCATCCGGAGATGATGAAGTCCGAGCAGCCGTCAAAAACGGCACTCATGCTGAGAGCCAGTTCCTGCAAGTTCAGGATATCGTCCGAGTAGGTATACCGTCCGCCGGTTTCCGCAATATATTCTTTCATTGTCCTGTATTCTTATTGGGGGTGTATTCGTCTTCGTCGATCTTGATCAGGTAGGTCTTGCCTGCTGTCTTATAGGTGTTCACCACATAGGAAAGCATATAGACCAGTTCCCGCGGAGGTATGGTGACGGGCGGGACGCAGACCATGAAGCTGACCTTGTTGATCAGCTTCTCTTCCGCCAGCAGGTAGAACGGACGGGGGCGTTCCGCCTCATTGTCCGTTGTAACCTGTTCCCCGTTGTACCATACGGTGAAAGGACGCTGGTATTCCGCCCCTTCGTGGTACAGGTCCACACCGACACTCGTGCTGTCCTTGATGAAGATGCGGTCCTTGCCGTCCTTGATGTATTTACCGAACCGGTAGTTCAGGAACCACTCGAAATAGATGACCTGTGAGGTCATGCGCGCCTCGATATGCCGTTCCCGTGCAAACGTACGGAACCGTTCGTTCAGGCTTTGCAAGGGATAGAGGCAGCTCTGCACGAAGAGGATGAACCGCCGTCCCGACAGGTAGTGCGGCACGAGCCGGTTCACCGAACGGTCTATGGGCAGCTTATATCTCATGGTTTTCGACTTTGAGCGTGATGGCTTCCCGGAAGGTCGGCAGTTCCGACTCCTCGTCCTTGCGCGAGGACTCTTTCAGGTAGCCCGAGGCGGTGTATGTCATGCGGCCGACACGTTGCAGGGGCTGGATTTGCCCGTCCGTATCGTGGCAAGCAATAAACACGCCCTGCTCGGGGATTGCCGTCTCGTCGATATAGACGTCTGTAACGTGTTCGGCACGGCGTATGGCATCCGTCAGGCGGGAGACATAGACCGCAGCGTCGAAGTCGATGCCCATAATGTAGTCCCGGATACGGGTCTCGATGCTGTCGTACATCTCCGCCTCGGGAACGGCACCATCGTAGAAGACCGTAAGACGCGGCACCAGCACGTCGCCTTTGGTCGAGATGACCTCGATGCGTGTGCCGGCGAATTTCAGCTTGCCGATATAGGCATTGATGGGCACCAGCTCCTCGGCGGGAATAGCTTCCAGATGTCCTTTCGTGCCGGTAGCGATTTTCAGTACCAGCTTGCTGTCGAGGTTGCTGTCGTCCGTGCTCTCCACATAGGAGACCTGCGTAATGATGCGTTTGGTCTCATCGACCTGGGCATACCCGAAAGCCAGTCCGTCCTCGCGGACGGTCAGCTCGTCGCCCTGCTGGTATTGCAGCAGCGCATTGGCGTAGTAGTCCGGCGTGCCGTTGATCCGGTTGTTGATGGCTTCCGAGATATCCACCGCGAAGACATCAAGCAGCGTCTCGAAACTGTAGATGACAGCGGCTACGGTCCATAGGATACCGTTCATGACAGACAGCTTCGAGTCGCTGGCGAACTCCGTCAGTTCCAGCCGCCGGTTGCGTTCCTGCACGGCTTCATTGTATATCTCCTTAATCGTCCGGCTCATTCCACTGTATAGGTTATATCGTCGATAATGAATTTCCACGCGCCACCCTCATTCCAGGCCTCCTCGTGCAGGATGACCCATACGGCTTCCATGCCCGAGGCGATACGGTAGCGCCCCGTTTCGGTATCCCGGTCCGGCTCCCGATAGGTTCCCGTCGGGGCTGTAGGTAAAATGACCGTGCAATTCCGTCGGTCGCCGTAATGTTCCACAAGGGTTGTCAGGTAATGATCTATGACTGTCGGTTTCAGTCGGGCGGCGGAGAGGTCGAGTGTCATCAGTTCCCGGCATTCGGCAAGCGGTGCAAGATCGGCCAACGCGCAATTCGACAGGTTCAGGCTGTAGGTTCCGGAAAGCAGCCGCAGGCTCTCCAAGGAGAGTGTGGCGTGCGTGAGCGTCAGCTCCTCCACCGGCAGTGTCTGCACCAGTACCAACGACCGCGGTTTGAGCCCGCTCCAGTCGATACTCCGGAAGCAGGCATCGGTAAACCAACGGATACGACGCCTGTCCCTGACTTTGTTGTCGAAGGTATGGGTGAGCAGCTGCGGCGTGTCCGCGAGGAGGACGGTCTCGGTGTCGCTGTTGTCGCCCCAGTCGATTTCCAGCTGTCCCGCACCGGAAACGGCACACTGCACGGTGATGATCCCGGCAGCGAGCGTGAGGACGACAGCAAGCGGCAAGGTGAACGTTTTGGGATAGACATGCCGTTCACCGTTAGCGGGGACGATGCCGTGCAACCCGTTATAGGCGACTACATCGGCGCGGATAACGAAATCGTCCGTGTAGACAAGTTCCCGGCCGGCAGTCAATGTCGTGGCGAAGGAGAGATCGGGGTTGTTGATGAGCAAATCCACGACTCCCTCGATGCTGCCGTACAGGTACAGGGCCACATCGTAGATATTCTGTCCGGCTACGACCCTGTACTTACCCATCGTTCTCCTCCTTTTCCTCGGTTTCTAAAAGCAGCTCTCCCGTGGCAGAATCCATATAGGCATTCTTGATGACGACCTTGTCCGACAGGAATTCCGACTGCAGTTTGGCGGCAAGACCGTTGTTTTCCAGACTCGAATGCAGGTAGTCGACGAGGCCGACACCTGTCGTAGAATGTTGGTAGAGATTTCCGGCTGAAGCTTTCAGCAGAAACGTCTCGTTCTGGGCTTTGGCGGCTCCTATTTCGAAGTCGGTCTCTGAGCCGCTGTACACGGCAAGGTAACCGTCCCGTGACAGCAGGTTGTAGACTCCCTTCTCATTGAGGGAGAAAAATGCGGCCAGGGCGATATCGGCCGTGCCGGCTTCCGTCTCCGCCACGACGGGAAACCAATGTTTGCCCGTCGCAGGATTTCTCAGGTACTCCGTGCCGCCCGAACCGCTTTCCATAACCAGACGGACCGTCAGGCGGCGCATGTCGGGCGTATAGGGAATCCTGACATGGAACCCTTTGCCGTCGTTATACGTGTACACGAAGCCGACGGGGACGGTAATCTCTCCGTAGCGGAAGGTGTCGTTGTCCGCACCCGCGACGGCATCGAGCAGGCGGAAGTCGTAGAAACTCTTGCCGGCGATATTGCCGGAAGTCTCCACCTCACCGTATTCGGCGTCCATTGTTATGTCCTGTCTTGCCATGAACGATACTTCAACAAAAAGCCCGACCATACATCAGAGTACGACCGGGCACTCTTTTCAAAAGAGTAGCGGCAGAAAGAAAGGATGGTTTACTTCTCCTGAATGAAATCGTAGATGCGCGACACGGTAGCCCACATATCGTCCGGAAGCTCCTCGTCCGAGATGCGTTCGCAGGCTTTCCGGAGATACTCCATCTCGTCCCCCGAGAACTCCACGGCAAGCGGTTTCTCCTTCTCCACATCCCATTCGATGCGCTTGTCCTCGGCATTCTCGTGAAGACCGATGGCTTTGCGCTCCTCGTCCGGAATGGCGATCTTGCGCAGAATCTCTTTTTTGAGGTTGAAGTCCTTGAAGTTGCCCCGTGCCGGCAAAAAGGACGGCAGGTAAAGGCGGTCTTTGACTGACAGTTCCATATTATTTATGCATTTTGTACGTTACTCTTTTTTATTTCGTCGATCATGGTATCGAAATCATGAAACAGGGGTGCAAGCGGCTCTCCCATAGGAATGTTGCATGAAATAACGCCTTGTTCCATGTAGATGATACCTATCTGCGGAGCGTTCCCCGAGCCATCCGTATCCTTCTTGCGGATGGAGGCGTGGACGCGGGTCAGCGCGTCATTGACGATGGAATATTCCAACTGGTAGTCGGCATTCTCCGTGCTCTCTTCGGCAACCTTGGTTACCGTTACGTTGGTGATGTTCATAATTCGCTTCTGTTTTTATTAAGTGTAGGGATATTCCCAGCAGAAAAGTTTTTAATAAGAGTGATTTAATATCTGGTAATGGAACGAGGGGTAATTGGCGCACAATACCGTAATGGAGTCTCCCTTGGCTAACGTGTAACTGGCAAGATCCCCGTTGTGGTTACGGATATTGGTGAATACAAGGCTATTCCCCCAGTTGTAGTTGTAAATTAGGGTAAATATGCAGGCGAAGTCCGACGGCAGAGTCGAGTAACCGAACATGGTGGCCACGGACGATGCCGACGGCAGGGTCACGCTGTACTTCTGGTTGGCATAAACGAAAAAGATGTTGAACTGCGAGAAATCGATCGTGTAACCGCTGCCTGTGAAATAGACATTCTTGATCTTGTTGCCGATGCAGGCAGGGGCTATAACAGAGGCATTGGACCATATTCCGTAGTTACGGTTACCGTTTTTGACATCGATATAAAGCCCGTAGTTGTTATTAAAGATGCTGTTCACCTTGTTGTTCACAATACGTCCGGTGGCACATGATCCGCCGGCGGATGCCGGTATGGTGTTGCTGCCGAACAGGACATACGAAATGGTGTCCCCCACGCGGAACAGGTCGTCGTAGATGGCAAGGCCGCCGCCTGAGCCGGTTCCTGTCGCCGTCGAGCCGATGCGCCCCTGACCGATGACGAATCCCCCGATGGTGCCGGCATTGGCGTTGATGGTGCCCGTCATCGTGACATTTCCCGAGGCGTCCCATTTGATATTCTGGTTGGCCAGATAACCCGATCCGTCATTGGCAAAGGAGATTTTCCCGCACCCGAACGTGGCGGAACCGTCCGTGTTCAGCGCCCAATAGTTTACTCCGGTGGAAGGGTTGTCGTGGTAAATATATCCTGAAGCCCCCATAACGATGCGGTGCCCCGAGGCCGGAGCCGAAGCGGTCAGGGCGCTTGTTCCGAGAATCCAGCCGCCGATCTTGCCGCTCACGGCCGTGATACCGTTCCTGTCCAGCGTGACCTTTACGCTATTGTTCGCATCCTTGACGGAGATGCTGCCGTTATAGCTGCTCCCTCCGACAGTCAGGGCGGAATCCACGATAATCTGGTTGGCGCGTACGGTTCCCGTGTAAATGCCGTTGGCATCGATGGTGGTCGTGTATTTCTCCGTGGAGGTAAGGTCGAAGACCGTGGCATAGGCCACATACCAGATGACAGGCGTATCGGAAGTCCCCTGCGTGCCGTCCACGTAGAAGAAATGGGTGCTGGAAAAATCGGCGGTGCCGCACACGACCTTGTAGACGTATTCTTTCCAGTCGCCCGTGCCGGCGTTCGACGTAAGCCACCGGTGCGAACCTCCCGTGCCGACGCTGTTCGTCGCCCAACAGAGATTTCTGCCGGCGGGGATCTTGGCGATAATGCGGGCGACGAGCACCTTGCGGTAACCGCATTTCGCCCCGAAATAGAAGCCTCCGTTGCGAGGGCTGGCACTGCCGCTGGTCTGGATTTTCAGGACATACTTGCTGTCATTGGGTGCCGTGGCATCCTGCTGCCGGGTAACGGTCACCATACCGTTCTGGGAGTTGTTGTAAACCACGACACCGTTGTTTCCGTTCCAGAAAGTCGGGTCGCGGTAGAGCATCTTCCCGAACGCCATGGCCGAAGCGAGTTCCTGCGCCGTCGTGATGCCCGTAGTCCACTGGGCGGATACGGATGCGGCAAAGGTAACCGTGCCGGCGGCATTCCATGAGATATTACCCGAGGCTATGTGCCCAGACCCGTCGTTGTTCAGACTCCATTTCGTGGAGTTGGCGATAGATCCGTCGCTGCCCAGCGAGATGTTGTTTTTCCAGATATGGTTGTGGTCGAAGGCCCACCCCGCGATACGGTTGTATACCTCCTTGCTGCCGCTTTTGGTATAGTTCACCGAGAGGCAGAAGTATTCCAGATTGTCCCATGACATCATCTGAAGACCTATGAATCCGGTCTTGACACTGTTGCCGGATGCCGCCACCTGCCCGAGGACGATATGCCCTGCATTGCTGCTCTGATACCACGTAAGGCATATACCCAGCGGCTTGTAGGCTCCCGTGTACCAGTAACCGCTGCCCGTGGAGGCGGAACGGATTTGCAACGGGATGGCACCCACAGCTCCGACGTTCCCTATGGTCATGTTGTCACTGCCGATGGAGAAACCGCCGATCTTGCCCTTCGTGAACGTGCAGCTGAGACCGTTGATGTAATCGGTATTGATAATGGACGACTTGATACCCACGGCATCGAGTTTCGAGGCGCTGATGCTGCCCGCGGCGATACGGTCTGCCGAAAGTGTTCCCGTCTTGATACTGCCGGCATCGATCGCCACGGCGTTGACCTGCGCCGCGGTAAGGGTGCCCGTGTAAATCCCTGTCGAGCCGATATAGGTCAGCGGGTGCGCCGCAAGCGTGCTGTCCGTGCTTTGCGCCAGAGCAATGAACCGATGGCGGCGGATCTCCTCCTCGACGGCAGCCGTGAGGGTGCGCGGCGCGGGGGCATAGGCTTGTGTGGAACCGCTCTGGAAGATAAGGTCGTTGCCGTAAGCGATTTGCGGAGCTGCCGGAATCGGCGAAGGACTATAACTGCTGCTCTCTATCGGCTGGTCGGAGTAGAGGTGGTACACGGCACCCGTATCGCCGCCGCCACGCAGGAAGACGGCGAACATGCAGTAGTTGCCGCACAGCTGCGCCCCGGCGAACATCCGGCAGTAGGTCTCGGAAAGGTCATAGATATCCCATGAATAGGCAATGCCACCCCAACCGCCGAAGTTGGTTTTGATAAGTACGATCAGACCTCCTTTGTGCGTGGATGTGTTCCACGAGACCGGAGCCTGCTCGGCATATCCCCGACGGACGAGAATGGTACGTTTGATGTTCTGGTCGCCACCTTTGAAAACGACTGGATAATAGGTCGCTTCGTCGCCGTTGATGATGAGTTTCTTGTAATATCGATAGCCGAAGTTCGTAACCTTGGCCGCTTCGATGTCGTTCTTCCATTGCAGCGATACGGAAGCCCCGAACGTAACGTTCCCGGCAGTGTCCCATGCAATGTTGCCCGAGGCGATCTGCCCCGAACCGTCGTTGTTCAGTTTCCATTTCGTGGAGTTGATGATCGAGCCGTCGCTGCCCAGCGACACGTTGCCCTTGCGAATGGAAGTCGTGTCGATCGTCCAGCCGGCTATGCTGTTGCTCGAACCCAGCTGTGCCACGCAGTACCCTGCACTGTCCGTGGTATAGAGCCCGAAGTCCGTGTCGCTGTTGTAGTAGAGCTGCACCCGCTGCCCGCTAGCGACACCCGAATTGGCCCCGTACACCGCGATGCGTCTGTTGCCGCTGTCTATCGAGATATGCGTGGCAGTGAGGGCCGAAGCCCCGATCATCCAGCCGCCGATTTTTCCTTTGGTGAAGGTACAGCTCAGGCCGTTGATATAGTCCGTGTTGATGATGGAGGACCTGATGCTGGCGGCATCGAGCTTCGAGGCCGCTATACTGCCTGCCGCTATGCGGTCGGCGGAGATGGTTCCTGCGGTAATCTGCGAGGCGGTGATACTGCCGGTATAGATTCCGTCGGCCGTGATCTTCGTCAGCTTGGGATAGCCGCTGCCGCCCAAAGCCGTGGTGAGGGAGCCGATAGGTGCCGTCCACAAGGCACTGACCGTCGAGGCGAACGTGACGTTGCCCGAAGCGTCCCACGCGATGTTGCCGCCCGCGACCGCTCCGGCTCCCGAGGCATCCAGCCGCCATTTATAGCCCCGGATACCGTTCGAGCCGAGCGTAATGCTACCTGCGGCAGAGGTGCAGCTCCCCACAGTGTTGTTCTTCGTACCCCGGTAAAGGGAGTCGGCATCCACCGTCCAGCCGCCGATTTTCCCTTTTGTAACGTTCAAGGTCAGAGCTTCGATGTTTCCGGCGGTAATCAAGGAGGCTTTCAACGCCGCCGTGTCGATGCGTGCCGCAGCGATAATCCCCGATGTGATCTGGGAAGCACTGATGGAAATCGTCTTAATCGTATCGGCCGAGAGTGTTCCGGTAAAGACGCCGTCCTTGTCGATGTAGGTCGCACCGACCCAGTTCAGACTCACTCCGCTGCCGAACTCGACCTTGCCTGTCGTGGCGTTATACCTGACATACTGGTCGCCATAACCCAACTGGGCGTTACCGCCGTTATCTACATAGAAGGTTTTGTAGCCATCCCTAAATCCATAGATGCCGTTTACCGCCTCTGCGGCGATCGTTCCCGAGGAGGTCTTCGTATTGAGTGTAAACGAGCCTATGGCTATCCCGGAGACGGTGCCGTCGCTGTTTTTCGTGCCCGCAAAGAGTTTGGGGGTGATGACCGTGTTGCCGTTGATGAGCGTCTTACCCGTATTCCACTCCTTGACCCAGTCGAGCATGTCGGCATCGACCCCGTCCTTGCCCGGGATACCCGCCTTGGCTTTCGACCAGACGAACGACAGATGATAGACAATACCGGAAATTGTCACGGGAATATCTATTGTTCCGTGGTCGGCGAGGGTCGTCGTACCGGCGGTGATAACGTAGGTTAAGGTCTTCGTGCCGTTATTGACGGTAACGGATGAGAATCCCGCCGGCTTACCCACCGCACCGATGGTAAAGGCCGTGAGTTCCTCGTCCCCGCACATCACCCGTACGGTCGAGGTGAGAGTGACGGACGAGAGAATCTTCCCCGTGTCATCCGCGGGGAACACGTATTCACCCAAAGACTGGGTTATGGTATACCCGTCCTTCTGGACATAGATGGTCGCCTGTCCCCGGGCGATGAGAATCTTTGCCATGAAACCTTTTTCTGAAAGTATAGTGCGGAATGATTCCGGCAGGTTGCGGATTTTTTTTCGTGTAAATGATATTATTATAAAAAATATTTGTATTTTTGTAATTGGAAATGGTTCCGGGCGGTTCGCCGCCACGGATGAAAAGGGAATCCGGTGAGAATCCGGGACAGTACCCGCTGCTGTAAGTCCCCTCAAGGTTGCCGCAACCTGCCACTGGTGTAATGCTGGGAAGGCGCGACGACTGGGACGAGTCAGAAGACCTGCCATGACCGGAAAAGGATTTACACCCGCGGGAGAAAATCGGGTTGCGATCAGATACGGAATGCCGTAGGAGTCATTCTCATATTTGAAGACAAACATAATCCCGTTCGTGTAAACCTGCGCGAACGGGATTTTTTGTGTTTGTTAAAAATATGTTTTATTAAAAAACAAGTAAGCTATGAAAAGAAATTTACGCTTTCTGGCGGGAGCTTTCCTGTTGACGGCAACCGCCCTGTTCACCGGCTGTAATTCAGACGATGACTTTTTGATGAATCCTCAAACTGATTCAGTAACTCCCGAAACCCGAGCCAACTTTAATGATGATGGCACTACAACCATTACATTCGATGACTTCGATGAAACATTCATGGCGGTTTCGCCTAAAGCAGAGAACTACTACACGCTTTATGGATATACTGCAGAGAACCAAATCAGGGAAATATACGATCCCGATTTTGTGTTTGTCTCCGACATGAATACTGTAACCAATTCTTATGGAGCGTATACTGAATTTTCCAGTGGTGCCATTGCGTTGTCGAAATACAATTATCGTTCTGATTCTGCTGCCGGCAAGACTTCTGGAACTAATTGGTGGTATACTTGGGAGAATCAATGTAGTGTCTATAATACAGCATCCACAGATGGGGCCAATACAGGGGCAGGTCACAGCGGTTCCAATTTTGCTGTTGTATACGGCTACTCTGATTTCGGAAATACGGAGTGGATGGCCAAACCTGAATTCTATTTTGACTCCCCTCGCAAATTCAAGGGTTTATGGTATTGTAACACAGCATATACCTATGGTGTGATTATAAATGGTAATCAGTTCGGAACATCGGGTGTTGCAACACCGTTGAGTAATCTGAAAGATTCTGACGGCAACAATATAGGATATTTCCAAGTCAACATCGAATGTTATGACGTAGATGGAAATTTGATCACCACTGTATCGAAATTGTTGGCCGACTACCGATATGATAAACCAACAGTGTCCCCCGTAACTACATGGACATATTGGGATATTAATGTAGCGGATGTGCAAAGTGTAAAATTCAATTTTGAAGGATCTGATGTCGATCCTATATATGGACTCAATACTCCGGCGTATCTTTGTATAGACGACGTTACAATAGAATAACAATTTAATATAGTTTGGCATAGAACTGATTTCAGTTCTATGCCTTTTTTATTATGAAGGCTTTCATATTTAGTATTCTTGTACTTTTGTTTTTTATTACAAGCTGTAATAAGAACGATGTAATTACTGAAGAAATAAAACAAGCTCCTATAATTGAACTCGATAGTGAGACTGGCATTTACACTATCAAAGTTGGGCGTGAACTGACAATTGCCCCGACATATAAATATGCGAATAATGCACTTTATGCATGGACAGTAGATGGAAAACTTCTTTCATCTGAATCAATATTGAAGTATACATGGAATCAGGAACAACATCTATATATCAAATTGCGAGTTGATACACCAGAGGGTTATGCGGAAGAAGAGTTAAAAGTAGAAGTATTGGAGTTAACTCCACCTACAATTTCAATCATAATCCCCTCTAAAGGATTAAAAGTGCCTCAAAACACGGATTATATTTTATCTCCAGATATTCAACATGACGATCTTGAAAATTTTAGAATTGAATGGGTACGCGATGGAGAAATCGTCGGAACAGAAAAAGCATATACGTTTCACGAAAAAGAACTCGGTACATATTCGATAACAATCCGGGCATCCAATATAGACGGAGAAACAATCCGTGATTTCGACGTAGAAGTTGTGGAAACAATGCCTTATTCCGTACGGTTTCCGACACCATCCTATACACAAACTTCTACGGATCGTTATACTTTTGCAGGGCGTCCTGTATATTTGCGGCCTTTGCTGGAATATTTCGATTATCCACAGTATCAATGGCAGGTCAATGGAAAAATTATGGAAGCCGCTACCGACAGGGTTTTTAAATTCACGCCGACGACTCCTGGAGAATATTTCGTTGCTGTTACTGTTACAGAAAAAATGCCCAACACACAGCCACTTTCACGTAACATAACACGTAGTAATACTTCAATTACAACGACAGTTAAGGTTATTTGTGAAGAAAAAACGGAACAAGAACGCTATCGGCAAGCGACAGCGACAAGTTCAGGTATTTGGGATAAGGTTTATGAATTCATTCCTGCTCCCGGACAGTTTATTAATGAGTTATCCCAAAATACCGGATTTATAGGAAATGAAACGACGCCCCAACAAGCCATAGAGTATGCAACGAAACGATTGAACAAAAAAGCGCATGTTTCACTGGGATCTTTCGGTGGTTATATCATCATCGGTTTTGACCATAGTATTGCTCCGAGTGGCCGAGAATACGATTTTGCAATACAAGGAAATGCTTTTAACAGTTCGAGCGGTGGCTCAAATGAGCCGGGCATTGTTTGGGTAATGCAAGATATAAATGGCAATGGCCAGCCAGACGATGAATGGTATGAATTAAAAGGATCTGAAACCGGCATCGATGGTACAATACAAGACTACGAAGTAACTTACTATAGACCTGCACCCAGAGCACATACTCCGTGGGTAGATAGTGAAGGTAATTCAGGTTCTGTCGATATGAATGCATACCATGGCCAAGAATATTATTATCCCAATTGGATTAAAGAAGATAGCTATACATTATATGGGACGCGTCTGACTCCTCGCAACAATCAAGATCCCGTTACAGGATATTGGGCGAATAACGCTTATGAGTGGGGGTATGTGGATAATATGGGTTCAGATAATCTGGTAGGAGGAAATGTCATTGATGGTAGCGGTCAGCGCAACGGATTCAAAATAGCCAATGCAATATATCATGACGGGACTCCAGTAAAATTGCAATATATAGACTTTATCAAAGTTCAGTGTGGAGTATTATCGAAAAGTGGTTGGCTTGGAGAGATATCCACAGAAGTATTTTCATTTGAAGACTTATCAATAACTAATAATCAATAATATGAGACAGTTTTGGCTTTTACTATTCATTGCCCCATTTCTTTTTTTATCATGTTCAGAAGATAATCAGACTCCAGAAAGTCCTGCTGATGCCGATGACAATTTTATCACATCAGTCGTGATGACTGTGGCAAGTCAATCCTATACAGCGGAAATAATTGACAATATAATTACCATAACAGTTCCATATACTGTTTCGTTAAATAATGCTCAAGTCGAATTCAAATACACATCCTCGGCAACAATTATTCCCGATCCGGCAAGCATTACTGACTGGGATACGGAACGAACGTTTCGTGTAACCTCTTACAATGGAGAAGCGAATGATTATACATATAAAGTCATTAAAGACGAGATTCGCTATGAAGGGGATGTGGAATTGAAGACAACAGCGGATGTTACGGCTTTCATTGATACGGACGTAACGGTTATCAAAGGTGATTTGATTATCGGGTCGGATGCTGAGGATGCAGAAGAATTGTCGGATATCGCCGCATTAAAAATATTGAAGGAAGTCGAAGGAAACATCATCATTCGGAAAAGTTATGTTGGACAAGATCTTACGGGACTTGATAATATCACTTCAATTGGAGGTTTGCAAATAGGAACTGAAACTGCCTTTGCGACCAACAGTAAATTGCAGATGGTCAGTATGAGATCTTTGCAGCATATTACTGGCGACATCGTTGTCTGCAACAATCAAGTAGCATATGTGCAATTCGACAACCTTGAAACGATTGATGGAAATATAATATTCAGGACTTCATCTCTACAAAGTTTTGAATTCCCTAAATTAACCACTGTCGTAAAGGATTTTGATCTCCAGTGTCTGACAAGTGACGGAGAACCAGGAGGAGAAATCACATCTTTGAGAATTCCTGAATTGACAAAAGTAAACGGTCGCTTAGGGGTTAATAATTTAGGCAAAATGATTTCTTTGGAATTTCCGAAATTACAAGAAGTTGGAAGTGTGGATTTTGCTTCTATACCGATTCCGTTGGAGACCCTTTCATTGCCGGAATTATCGGTAGTAAACGGCGACCTTAATCTCGTTTCCAGTTATATTGCGTCCGATGCTTTTACATCTACGGGAAATAATAAATTACAAGAAATAGATGGACTGTCTAACTTGTCGATTGTTAAAGGCACATTGACAATATCTAAATTCCAAGTCTTGAAAAAATTACCGGATTGGAGTAAATTAGAACAACTCGGAGGACTGACCTTGCTGCGTTTATTGGAGTGTTCTGATCGAATTTTAGATTTGAGCAAAGTAAATTTTGTACCTTTTGAGGATAACGAACCTTTAATTTCTATTACAGACGGGACTATATTCTCAAAAATTATCACAAAAGAGGATATGTCGCAAGTTAGCATGTTTCTAGCTCCGAGCGGTATTACCGGTTCAAGTGTTGGAATAGATCCAGAATTGAATTTTAAGAGTATTAAGAATTTTAAGTATTCTAGCAATATGACAACAGATCCTGTATTCCAATTTGAACGAGTTTACGGGAATATGGAAATTATAAGAGGTTCAAAAAAAGGCGTTTCAGCCCCTAACTTGGTAAGTGTAGATGGATATTTAAGCATCGAAACTACAATGGCAAACAATATCTCGTTCCCGAAATTGGAAATTGTCGGAGGTCAGTTATGTATTATCGGTAATCTGAACGCTGTTTCTAACTATGATTATGATTTTACGAATTTAAAGTCAGTCGGTTGTTCAAGCAATCCTCAATATATCAAAGAAGGGGTGATTAATAATATTTTATATGGTTCTTTAGATTTTATGGCATCAAATAAAGATTTTACATTTCCGTCATTGGAACATGTCGGGGGTGTTGGTATGACTGTTCGTGCCGTAAAAACTATTTCATGCCCCAAATTGCAGGCCATTGATGGAACACTTTGTGCTGCAAATGCAGCATCGCTTACGACTTTCAATATGCCAACTTTAACAAAACTCTCAGGAGTTCGATTTATCCGGTTGACACGGTTTGTTGATTATACGTTCTTCAAATCTTTTGTAGAAGAAGAGCAAATCAAGAAAGAAGACTGGCTTGTAACCAATTGCGGTTATAACCCCACCTACGAGGATATGCAAGCCGGTCGCTATACCCAGCAGTAACACCCATTATTTTACAAGGGAACAGGGTACTGGCCGAAAGACCGGTACTCTTTCCCGTTTATAACAAGCCAATGAAACATCTGATACGACATATCATTCTTCTATGCGGGTTGCCGCTGTTGCTGGCGGGCTGCATGGAGTGGGACTACGGAGATGCGGTGGAAGATTTCAACGCTACCGGAGCCGGGTTGTTCATCACCAACGAGGGCAACTTCCAGTACGGCAATGCCACGTTGTCGTACTACGACCCCGAAACCCAACAGGTGCAGAATGAAGTGTTCTTCCGTGCCAACGGCATGAAGCTGGGCGACGTGGCGCAATCGATGTGCATCCACGACAATAAGGGCTGGGTCGTGGTGAACAATTCCCACGTGATTTTCGCCATCGACCTCAATACGTTCAAAGAGGTGGGCCGTATCACGAACCTGACTTCGCCGCGCTATATCCATTTCCTCAGCGACGAGAAAGCCTATGTCACCCAATTGTGGGACAACCGCATCTTCATCATCAACCCCAAGAAATATGAAATCACCGGTTACATCCAGGTGCCGGACATGACGATGGAAAGCGGCTCCACGGAGCAGATGGTGCAGTATGGCAAATATGTCTATTGCAACTGCTGGTCGTACCAAAACCGCATCATCAAGATCGATACCGAAACGGATCAGGTGGTAGAAGAACTGAAAGTCGGCATCCAGCCCACCTCGCTGGTAATGGACAAGAACCACAAGATGTGGACGATCACCGACGGTGGGTACGAGGGTTCGCCCTACGGCTACGAAGCCCCGTCTCTCTACCGCATCGATGCCGAGACGTTCACCGTAGAGAAGCAGTTCAAGTTCAAGATGGGCGACTGGCCTTCGGAGGTGCAGCTCAACGGTACGGGCGACAAGCTCTACTGGATCAACAAGGACATATGGTCGATGGACGTGGATGCGGAACGTGTTCCCGTGCGCCCGTTCCTCGAATACAGCGGTACGATTTATTACGGCCTGACCGTCGACCCCGTGCGTGGCGATGTCTACGTGGCCGATGCCATCGACTACCAGCAGCAGGGCATTGTCTACCGCTACTCGTCCGAAGGTGAACTGATCGATGAATTCTATGTCGGGATAATCCCCGGCGCATTTTGTTGGAAGTGATGGGCAGGATACGACACCTATACCATCTCATCTTCGTTACCAAAGGACGCAAGATGACGATTCCGACAACGGGAAAAGGATTGATGCTCGAGCGGATGACACGGATTTTTACAGGGAAAGGTTGCCGCGTACATGCCGCCAATGCCTTTCTCAACCACGTGCATGTACTTGTCGAGATTCCGAATTCCGGGGATTTCAGCAAGATCGTGAACAAGGTGAAAGGCGCCACGGGAACGGTATACCAGAAAACCCCGGAATATGCCGACTTCTCCGGTTGGGCTGCCGGATTCGACTCGTTCAGCGTGTCGTTCAGCGACCTTCACCGGCTCAGACGGCACATCGAGGAGCAGCATACAATCCATCAGGAGATCTCGTTCGAGGAAGAATACGGACAACTGCTTGAAGAGAATGGGTTCGACCCGCATCAAACGTCCGTGCCGGCATCCTCCACGGTACATTTTTCCGCGAATACCCACCCTAAAAACGGAATCAAATGATTTATACGAAATACATACTTTTCTCGCTACTGCTCGTCTGTCCGTCCGTATTGTCCGCGCAGGGAATCACACGACGCATCCACCAGATAGACGAGGTCACGGTGTGGGGCAAACGCCCGATGAAAGAAATCGGCGTGCAGAAGACGAAGTTCGACTCGCTCGCACTGAAAGAGAACATTGCCTTATCGATGGCCGACATTCTGACGTTCAATTCGTCCGTGTTCGTCAAGAGTTACGGACGCGCCACGCTCTCCACCGTTGCTTTCCGCGGCACGTCGCCCAGCCACACGCAGGTGACGTGGAACGGCATGCGCATCAACAATCCCATGCTGGGTATGACCGACTTTTCCACCATACCGTCCTACTTCATAGATCAGGCCTCGCTGCTTCATGGCACGTCGTCGGTGAATGAAACGGGCGGCGGACTCGGCGGACTTGTCAAACTCGGTACTACGCCGCAGGTCGGCGAGGGCTTCCATGCCCAATACGTGCAGGGCATCGGGTCGTTCCGCACGTTCGACGAGTTCGCCCGCTTCACCTACGGCAGCGACCGATGGCAGGTCTCGACCCGCGCGGTCTATTCGTCGTCGCCCAACGATTACAAGTACACCAACCACGACAAGAAGATAAATATCTACGACGAGGAGAAGAACATCATCGGACAGTATCATCCCAAGGAACGCAACCGATCGGGTTCGTTCAAGGACCTGCACCTGTTGCAGGAGGTATATTACAACACCCTGAAAGGCGACCGTTTCGGGTTGAACGCATGGTATATCAACTCCAACCGGGAACTGCCGATGCTCACGACCGATTACGGCGATGAGACCGCCTTCGAGAACCGCCAGCGGGAGCAGACGTTTCGTGGTGTCCTGTCATGGGACCATATCAAAGAGAAATGGAAAGTCGGCGTGAAAGGCGGTTATATCCATACGTGGATGGCCTACGACTACCGTCGTGAGGTGGCGCCGGACAACTGGGCCTCCATGACCCGTTCGCGGAGCAAGATAAACACGTTCTACGGACAGGCGGAAGCGGAATACTCGCCCGGCAGGAAATGGTTCTTCACCTCGAACGTATCCGTGTACCAGCATCTCGTGCGCAGCGAAGACAAGAACATCATCCTTCAGGATGGCAACAAAGCCGTCGTCGGATATGACAAGGGGCGTGTCGAGCTCTCCGGTTCTGTATCGGCCAAATGGCAGCCTGTCGAGCCGTTGGGCTTGTCGCTGGTCTTGCGCGAGGAGATGTCGGGCGACAAATGGGCTCCGCTCATCCCGGCATTCTTCATCGACGGACTGATTTCGCGCAAAGGGAACGTGATGGTGAAAGCCTCCGTATCGCGCAACTATCGTTTTCCGACTTTGAACGACCTCTACTTTCTGCCGGGCGGCAACCCCGACCTTAAAAACGAACACGGCTTCAGCTATGACGCCGGAGTGAGTTTCGATGTCGGCAAAAAGGGGGTATATAAACTGGGCGGCAGCGCAAGCTGGTTCGACTCCTACATCGACGACTGGATCATCTGGCTGCCGACGACCAAGGGGTTCTTCTCGCCGCGCAACGTGAAGAAAGTCCATGCCTACGGTGTCGAAGTGAAGGCCAACCTTGCCGTGCAGCCGGCAAAGGACTGGCTGATAGACCTGAACGGTTCCTATTCGTGGACCCCCTCCATCAACGAGGGCGAAAAGATGTCGCCCGCCGACCAGTCGGTGGGAAAACAACTGCCTTACGTGCCGGAGCACTCCGCCTCGCTGACAGGACGGCTGTCATGGCGGACGTGGGCGTTCCTCTACAAGTGGGCTTACTACTCGGAACGTTTCACCATGTCGAGCAACGATTACACGCTGACAGGCCACCTGCCCCGGTATTTCATGAGCAATATCTCACTGGAGAAAATGCTGTCGTTCAAACCGCTGGATGTACAGTTGAAACTTGCCGTCAATAACCTGTTCAACGAGGACTATCTCTCGGTGCTGTCGCGTCCTATGCCCGGCATCAACTTCGAGTTCTTCATCGGCATCACCCCGAAATTCGGGAAAAGCAGAAAATAATGTAAACGTAAATAAGGTAATGATATGAAAGTATTAAAGAATTTGAGCCTGATGGTGCTGCTTGCGCTGGCATTTGCAGGCTGTCGTGGCAAGAGTTCCCAACTTGCCGATTTCAACAAACAGCTTTACGCTCCCGAATATGCCTCGGGATTCAAGATTGAAAGAGCAGACGGCAGACAGAGCGTGCTGGTTTCCGTCATGAATCCGTGGCAGGGCGCGGATAGCGTCACCACCCGGTTGTTCATCTCCCGTAACGGGGAACCCGTTCCCGAGGGTTTCGACGGGCAGGTCCTCGAAGGGGATGCGCAGCGCATCGTGGCGATGTCCTCGACCCATATCGCCATGCTCGACGCCATCGGCGAGACGGCACGTGTGGTCGGCGTTTCGGGACTCGACTATATCTCCAATCCCGACATTCAGGCACGCCGCGACAGCATCGGCGACGTGGGTTACGAGGGAAATATCAATTATGAACTTCTGTTGTCGCTCGACCCTGACCTTGTGCTGCTTTTCGGCGTGAACGGGGCCAGTGCGATGGAGAGCAAACTCAAGGAGCTCGGCATCCCGTTCATGTATGTCGGCGATTATCTCGAAGAATCTCCGCTGGGCAAAGCCGAATGGCTGGTGGCGCTTTCGGAGGTCGTCGGGAAACGCGCGAAGGGCGAAAAGGTATTCGCGGATATTCCGATCCGATACAATGCGCTGAAACAGAAAGTGTCCGGTGCCGTTCTCGATGCCCCGTCGGTCATGCTCAATACGCCCTACGGCGATTCGTGGTTCATGCCCTCGACGGAAAACTATGCCGTGCGGCTGATTACCGACGCCGGAGGCGACTACATCTACAAGAAGAACACGGGCAACTCTTCGACGCCTATCGACTTGGAGGAGGCATACCTGCTCGCTTCGGAGGCCGATATGTGGCTGAACGTCGGCATGGCGAACACACTCGACGAACTGAAAGCCGCCTGCCCGAAGTTCGCCGATACCCGCTGCGTCCGAAACGGCTATGTCTATAACAACAACGCCCGCACCAATGCCGCCGGAGGCAACGACTACTACGAATCGGCCGTCGTGAATCCCGACCTTCTTCTGCGCGACCTCGTGAAGATATTCCACCCCGAGTTGGTCGAAGAAGATTTCGTATACTACAAACAACTGAAATAGATGCGTTCACGCCCCGTCATCCTGTTCACCGCGTTGTCCGTGCTTACGGTCGGCCTCTTCCTGTTGGATTTGGCTGTGGGCGCGGTTCGCATTCCCGTCGGCGACGTATGGGCGGCCCTGACGGGCGGCGACTGCCCGCGGACTACGGCGAAAATCGTACTGAACATACGGCTGATAAAGGCGGTTGTGGCTCTGCTGGCCGGGGCGGCGCTATCGGTCAGCGGCTTGCAGATGCAGACATTGTTCCGCAATCCGCTGGCCGGCCCCTACGTGCTGGGCATCAGCTCGGGTGCAAGCCTCGGCGTGGCGCTCGTGGTGCTGGCAGGCGTCGGCTCGTCGATAGGCATCGCCGGAGCGGCTTGGCTGGGTGCGGCCGTCGTGCTGCTCGTAATCGCTGCCGTCGGACACCGCATAAAGGACATTATGGTGATATTGATTTTGGGTATGATGTTCTCGTCAGGCGTGAGCGCTGTCGTGCAGATATTGCAATATCTGAGCAAAGAGGAGGCGTTAAAGGCGTTCGTCATCTGGACGATGGGGTCGCTCGGCGACGTGACGGTGCCGCAGCTCGCCATCCTCCTTCCGTCGGTCATCGTCGGGTTGCTGCTGGCCGTATGGACGATCAAACCGCTCAACCTCCTGCTCTTCGGCGAGGAATATGCCGTAACGATGGGACTGAATATCCGCCGTTCGCGCGGTCTGCTGTTTCTCTCGACGACGCTGCTGGCCGGCACGGTAACGGCTTTCTGCGGCCCGATCGGCTTCATCGGTCTTGCCATGCCTCACGTCGCGCGGATGCTCTTCCGCGAGGCCGACCACCGCGTGCTCCTGCCGGGAACCCTTCTCTCGGGGGCGGCGGTATTGCTTCTTTGCGATATCGTTTCCAAAATGTTCACTTTGCCCGTAAATGCCATTACCGCACTGCTGGGAATCCCGATAGTCGTATGGGTGGTTTTACGCAATAAATCGATGACGGTATGATAGAACTGTGCGATTTTTCCATAGGCTACGCAGAGAAGAGGCTTCTCGATAAGGTCGATGCCTCTTTCAAAAGAGGACAGCTGACTGCCCTTATTGGCAGGAACGGCACGGGGAAATCTACACTTCTCCGTGCCATAGCCGGACTGAATCATAATTATTGCGGTAAAATCCTGCTCGACGGACATTGTATCGCAAACATGAGAACTCCGGAGAAGGCAAGGCAACTGGCATTTGTCACGACCGAGCGCACACGCATCGCCAACCTGCGGTGCGAGGATGTCGTGGCTATCGGCCGCGCCCCTTACACCAACTGGATCGGCCGCATGCAGCCTCAAGATAGGGAAATCGTCATGCGGTCGCTCTCTTCGGTCGGAATGGAGGCGTATGCCGGCCGCACGATGGATAAGATGTCGGACGGTGAATGCCAGCGCATTATGATAGCCCGTGCTCTGGCTCAGGAAACGCCCGTCATCCTGTTGGACGAGCCGACCTCGTTTCTTGACATGCCCAACCGTTACGAATTGTGTTCCCTGCTCGCACGGTTAGCGCATGCTGAGGGCAAATGCATTCTGTTCTCCACTCACGAACTGGATATAGCCCTCTCGCTGAGTGACAGAATAGCCCTTATCGATACGCCCGTCCTTCACTGTCTGCCGACCTCCGAAATGATCCGCAGCGGGCATATCGAGCGGCTGTTCAACAATGCCGCCGTACAATTCGACCCCGTGAGCGGGATCGTGAAATCCATGCCAAGAGACTGACTTTCCTGTCGGGAAACACGTCAGACGCAATGAGGGTGTCCCAAAAAGTATTTGGCACCCTCGTATTCGTTGTAAGACATGTCGTTTATTTCGATACCTCGCACATCAGCACGCCTTTCCCCGTCACATCGGCTTTCGAGACCGTGATGGATTTTCCCGTGTAGGTCTTCACGACGGAAGTCCCGGCAGAGTTCCACAGTTTCCATGTATAGGTATAAGCTGTCCCGCCCGTGTCGATTTCCTCACCGCCCCTGTATAACACGGCTTTGGCATCCACGTCATTGCCGTTGTTCTTGATGGTGAACCCCTTCTGGCTGACCAGATCAACCGTGATGGGGTCGGACATATCCGTGAAGGAGATGATGTCGCAGACGACCTTGTTCGCCGAGGCGTTGCCCGCCGAGGTGTCCGTATCCTTGATGGCGCACTTGAAGGTCTCGAAGTTGAGAACGGCATCTGCCGTAATCGTGATTTCGTTTGTCGTCCAGCCTGCCGTCACGCCCCGAGGATTGGTCGAGGTAAGGCATGCCCAGCCGGCACCCAGCATGGAGTTGTAGTAGGGACACGAAACGGCGGCTCCCGATGCGGCTGCGGCACTCAGTGCGGAGGTCAGCGTCACGACCTTCGTGGAGGCGTTGACTGCCGAAATGGTGTACTGTGCCGATCCTATGGTTATCCTGCCTCCCGCCTCCATGTTCATTACCGAAGCGACCGTTATGGTCGTGGCTCCGGCTGCCGCGGCAGCTGTCAGTGTCGTGCCCGCGAATACCGCCGAATCCTTGATGCCCCACGCGTAGGTGACGTTCGTCGTGTCGATAGAGGCTCCGCGCCACAGGTCGCAATGCGCCCTGAGCGTCGCCACCTCGTCGTTCTTGAATACGATGCCGTCGGGTGCATACGCCACGGCGGCGATCATCGCTCCGGCGTTCAGGTGCTGCGTGAACTGAATCTCCGCCCGGAACGGAATCTCCAGCCCGTTGGCGTCGATGTAAACCGCCTCGAAAGTATAACGCACTTGCGGAGCGGAAACGGTCATGTGGTTGGCTTTGACGGTAAGGGCATACTTGGCCGATGCCGCGCCGATGGTGCAGCTGTCCTGTCCGGAGACGATCGCCGTACCGTTCTTGTACCACTTGGCCGAGCCGCTCTTCACGCCTGCCGTAAGCGTCGCGGCATTGCCTACCGAGGTGATCTGGTCGGTCGCCGCCTGACCGCTGACGAAGAGCGAAGGGGTAAGTACCAGATAGGGAGAAGCCGCCCACGAAGGGGCATAGGCATTGTTGTCTCTGTTGTACACCTGTGTCAGGGGCTGCGAGGAGCCGATGAATGCCTGCAACGATACCGCGTCGTTCTGGTCGATGATGGTGACCTGCCCGCGGGCTACTTTTACTGCCATAATAGATTATCGGTTATTTGTTATTTCCACTTCGCAATCGAAAACGGCCTTGCGCCACACGTCCCCGCCGGTTATCTCTATCTCCCTGCCGTAACGCGGTGCGGCGTTCCATATCCTGTCACTCTCCGTATCGCGGCTCGTCCGTATCCAGCGGAAATTGCCGTCGGGAATGAGCGATGTAATCTCTTCACCGCCCCTGTACACCCTGGCACGGAGTACCGTCGAGACGATTCCGTTGCGGAATGTCGTGCCGTTTTCAGACTCCACATAAACAGTATAGGAGGGAGATCCGTCGTAAAGTTTGAAAAAGGTATGGGTCGCACTGATTTTTTCATTACGGTATGTTGCCGTGTAGCGGAGGGTCAGCACGTCGCGCCCTTCCCAGCCATGAAACGGGGGTGTCATTTCAAATACGGCGGCATTGCATCCGGCATCTTTCCATATGCCGTCAACGGCAAGGTATTCCCACTGCCGACTTTCCGGCTCGAAATTGTATTCGGTCGCCACAAGCGGGATATTCTCCGGCTCGCATGCGCCTGAAAGCTCGTCCTTGAAATGGAACGCCGTGCCGCCTGTCAGGGAGACGGAACGGGGCTTGAGCAGTTCCTGCGCCTCCTCATCGAGGTCTTCCCAGCGGATGGTCACATCGCGCAGTTCGATGGTATCCTTGCCCCACTTGAACCGTCCCGAGGCGAAATGGCCCGTCCCGTCCGGATGGATGACGAAAGAACCGTCCCGTGAAACGATCGAGCCGTCTTCGTTCAGCCGCAACAGGGGATTCTGTATGGTACCCCCGATACCTCCCTTATTGAACCAGGCACCGTAATCGTCCGTGTAGGACAAGGCTTCATCGGTCGCCTGATAGGGGGTCACGTTCCTTCCGGCCTCCAATTGAGGGGCGGACAACGACAGGGGGACGGAAGCGGCAATGCCGAGACACATGACGGGGGAATCTGACCCGCGTATGAGGAACGGGACATTATAACGGACCCATCCTTTACCGGCAGCCACCGTCCGATCACCGACAAGATGTTCATCCTGATAGAACCGGATGGCTGCCGTATCTTCCGCTTTTATCCAGACTGAGAAACAATAACAGACTCCTGTATGAGCCTCCCGCCAGGCGGCACTTTGCGCACCAAGAAGACTGTCTCCGGCTATCCGTACACACCGCCCGAGT
This sequence comes from Alistipes sp. DJF_B185, assembly GCF_964250025.1. Taxonomy (NCBI): domain Bacteria; kingdom Pseudomonadati; phylum Bacteroidota; class Bacteroidia; order Bacteroidales; family Rikenellaceae; genus Alistipes; species Alistipes sp. DJF_B185. The sequence goes on along the minus strand of NZ_CAXUDY010000001.1, from coordinate 261,863 downwards.
CCGGCGGGAGATGTTTCATCCAGCTCTTCCGAATGGCTGAACCGGCAGGACAGGCTGTCGGGTATGACATTCTTGTGGATTTTGCCCACATAAAACGTGCTTGAAAAACCGTTCTCGTCTCCCGCGGTAAGCGTGCCGGCTATATTGACATTGCGTGTGGCATAGAGATTCTGGAAATAGGCCCCGTAACCATCCAACATGCCGAAGACCGGATCGATGATGCCGCTGACCTTTCCCACACGGGCCTTGCTCGCCTCGCTGAAAGCGGATACGGAGGCAAGACGAACAATGTTCAGGTCGGCGACCTCGCACCAGTCCCCCTCGGAGGCCAGGCTTGATGTCAGGTCAAGAAACAGGCTCCGGCTGTACTGTGCCGGGTAATCCACGGTGATGACCCATAACTTGTACTTCCATTCCCGGCCGATGGAGATTTCATCTTCCGCATCCGTCTTTTCACGGTTCGTATAGCCGAATCGGATCGGTACGGAACCTGATGTTTTGGAAGACCTGACCTTGAACGATACCAGCAGGCGCTCCGGGTATCCGACCGGTTCTTCCAATGTCAGCATCAGCCCGAAGGAAGCGTTTCCTGCCGGTTCCGCGTTGCGGATAATGCGGACAATGCGTGTCGCTTCCGAATCGGCATCCAGATATTCCGTTTGCAGCATGCTGCCATAAACGGCGTACCTGGACTTGTCCGGCACTCCCGCCATGCCTCCGTCCATGACGGGATAGCACAGGGAGCGTTCGGTCGCCATGCCGTCGATGACATCCATATAGGGTGAATCGCTGTCAGAAGCCGTCAGGTACAAGGCGCCGCTACGTGCCGTATCGAACAGGTTGGTAATCCGCACGAAGTCCAGCAGTTCACCGCCCTGCGGTTCGTCCCCGTCCAGCAATGCCCCGATGAAATAAGGGGCGTCCTTGTCTCCGACAAGCTCCGTTCCGGTTTCTGTCACGCACATCAGCGAATAGACGGTACGCTCCCGTTCGGCATATTGCCTGCGGATGATATCCCCGGCTTGCAGTCCCTGTGTCTTCTGCGAGTCGGGGGCAATACGGATCTTGTATGTCGGATAACGGAATACGGACATGGATTATGACAGTTTTTCCACGGTGTCTCCCGAACAGCTGTCGCTGATCCAGAAGGAACCGTTGGTTACCGAAGTCTTTTCGACCTCGAACTCATAGGCGCGGAACTTACGGCGGGCCACCACCTCGTCGAATGTGGCGGAGACGCCTCCTGTCGTCCGGTTCCGGCGGACAGCCCATCCGCTTCCGGAAAGGCCCGGGGAAAAGAACTCCGAAGAGAGCGACCCGGTAAAGACGCTGTTTCCGTAATGCCGGATACCGTCCTCCACCGCTTGCAGGCGTAACGCCTCTGTCAAGTATAGGATTCTGTCAGTAATCCGGGTGGGCGACGCATGGATTCCGATATGCCCGGCTGCTTCCAACGGAACAGCGACCGTAACGAAATCGGCATCGGTGCGGATATGGAACGATTCGCTGTGACGGTTCTGCGGGGCATAACAGCTCACGGACGGACGGTGTGAAAAATCCGTGCTGTGAGGGATAGCCGTCCTTACGTCCTCTTCCTCGTAGATTACCTCGGAAGAAAGCGATACGCGCTCCCTGTCGCCTGTGAACATAAATCCCTCTGCTGTGCCCATCCGCAAGCGCTTGTGGATAACGATACCTTCATCGGAAGTGTCTACCCGGTATGAGGAGAGCAGGTCGGCGCCGTAGTTGTGGCGGACAGTCAGCGAGCCCGGAAAACAAGCCTTTCCGTAAGGGGAAAGCATCAGACACTCGCCGTCCACGTCCGATATGCCGGAGAACAGGCGTATCTTCGGGGTATGGTCGCCGCCTAAAAGAAGGTCACCGCCGATACTCCCGAACTGTATCTTGTCCTTGTCGGTACAGAGCAGTACGGGAACATCTCCGATCCGGATGCCGAATCCGTCCAGGAACGAGAGGAACCCGCCGAGCGCGACATCCTCTTCCGAAAACGAAAGCAGACATTTCCCTTTGTCGCCCAGTTCCACGCCTTGCAAGGCTTTCAGTCCGCCATCCATGACCGTACTCCCTCGCACCGTCAGATTCCGTCTCACCATGCCGTCCCGCATCGTCCAATCCACCGTGTCCGTATTGGCGTTGCCACGATGATAGACATCCTGCCCGCCCACGGCCAGCCGTGTCGGGGAGATGGATATTCCTGTATCCTCGTCCCCGATAATCCATGCCCCTTTGGAATGTACCGTCGCATCCAGAAAGTCTATATGGGAAGCGTTGATTGTAGCGGTGGCCTTGTCCGCGTCGTAACGGAGCAACTGCCTGCCGCCGATATGCAGGCTGTCGCCCCCGACTTTCAGGTTGCCGGTAATCCTGATACCGTACTCGATGGCAGTTACCACACCTTCCGGATCGGTAATGTCCTGCGAATAGGTTTCCAGGATACGGGTGTTTCCAATGCCGGCTTCGAAACCGTAATTGGCACTGAGCTTGCCGGTCATGTCACCGCCCGATTTCTTCAGGTAATCCAACAGCAAGCCACCGCTTCCGGAACCGCCTTCTCCCGTAACGGCTCCGGCAATGGCGGATGCAAAACCGTAAGCGGTATTCTTCAGTCTCAGGCTGGTCTCGTCGCCTTCCTCGATGCCGTAAGGATGCTCGTCGTCCTTTTTCTGCTGGGCATTGAAAAAGTTATGGTACAGCTGTGCATAGATGGAATAGCACAGGCTCTCCTTGTCGAGGGTTTCTATATCGGGATGCAGTTGTACGCTCATTTGGTATAGCTGGTCTTGGAAAGAAATTTCTGGATACGTGATGTCAGCGAGATGAAGTTCGGCATATTGATCGGCGACATCGTGCCCATCAGTGTGGGAGTCATGATTTTCGAACATTCCGTCAGGAAGTCGAGCATCAGCCGGGCAAGCTCATTACCCAGAACCAGCGGCTCGGTGGCATTCTCGTCACCGAGCGTCACCTTGTTGTCGGCAACGGCAACGGTCGTGGAATTGACCTTTTGTACCACTTTATCTGCTGTCTGTCTGACTTCAGACTTGTCCACCGTATGCGTGATGCTTTCCGCATCGATAACGGTTGTCGCTTCCTTGTCCTTGTCATTCCTAACGGTTGTTGTGACGGCCGTCGGCGTATAGTGGGTGGAGGTCTCGTTACCGGTGGTTTCCAGTTCGTCGTAGTCCGGGGAAGAGTCGTTTTCCGGATCCAGTTCCTCCATTTCGGTCACGCCGATGACGGTTTCCGTGCGGGCATTGAGCCGCAGGATATCCACATGGGAGAAGTTAACCACATAGGCATAACGGGTGGCGGCATCCATGAAGATGGTCACGTCGGAAAAAAGTGCGGGGACGATCAGGAAGCCGCCTTCGCTGTTGGTGGCGGCCGAGAGCAACACGCCTTTATGGATAACAGGTTCGGCGGAGGCCGTCTCGTCCGGGTACTCGCCGACATCAATGGTACCGCCGTAGTCGGAAAACTCCTCGTCCGAGGGGTTGTCGTGTATCTTGGCGACATAGCCGTGTATCATGCGGGCCGTACCGATACCGGACATGCCTCCGGGAGCCAGATTGATACGCTCCATACTCCGTCCCAAGGCTATCTTGCGGATAGCCTCACGGATAAGCAACTGGTTGGATTTGTCTGAAGACATGAGTTTTTTGAAAGAATAGGAGGAGCATAGTTTATTGGTTGCCAATTATTTTGTACTTTTGCAAAGACAATGATATTACTTATGAAACAAGAAATTTTAGAATCCTATATTACATATATATTTGATTTCTTTCAAAAATCAAGATGCTTTAAAGCCGGGCAAGGTAACATGCTCAGAAATTTTAGATTTGCAGCTGAAAAGCAATTTACTCGTAATCAATTGGGTATATTGTATTTCCTGGTAAATACCCTCATTGATAATGGCTATCTCTACTTAAAAGATAGAGATTTTATAGCTCTTACGGAGAATGGTGCCGATGTTATAAATGGGGGAGAGTGTGTTATTCCTAAAATTTCCCTTGAGCGGACAATTTATGAAAAAGAGACCAGTAGATCAGATATATATGAACAGCTTTGGAATATTATCGGATCGAACAAAGAAAATGATTATGCGCCGCTGTATGTAGATGGACCATTGTTTTATAATACAATCAGGCCATATTTAACAACATTGTCGTTACCTCATACATATGGGGAATATATGGCAGAATTGCGGGAAAAGGAAGAATTTACATCAAGAATTAAATGGTATAGGACTTTATTTTTAGCTCTTGATGAGAATGATGTACAAAAATTCCTCAAAGATTTGTCTATCAAAATAAACAGGCTGCTGCTAATGAATACTCCAAAAGATGCGATACAAGAAGCTTTGAATCCTTGGGCAGATGTAGACATTCCTACAATCGATAATACGCCTCTGCCTGAAATTCTCAATAAAGTGGCGGAAGAACCAATTGTGAATAAAAACAAGCCGTTTGTGTTGATTTCGTATGCGTGGGAGGTAGAAGACAATGTCTTTATGAATTGGATTCAAACTTTCGCCAAAGATTTGCGAAGACGAGGGATTGATGCTCAAATAGACCAGTATCAACCTCATGGAACTGACTTGCCTAAATTTATGCTTGAAAGCATCCGTAAGGCAACTAAAGTTCTGTGCATTCTGACTCCAAAGTATAAAGAGAAAGCTGAATCCGGTAAAGGAGGTGCCGCTTATGAAGGGGGTATAATATCACATGAAATATATAACAATCAGGGAACCACTAAATTTATACCGGTTGTACGCAAAGGGTCTTTTGAAACTTCGACACCGGATTTCATTAGTGGAAGAAAAGGTTTTGATTGCTCTACTGACGATAAATACAATAGCGAACTTCCGAATATTATCAAGGTAATAAACGAAGAACCATTGATAGAAATTCCTCCTGTTGAATAACGGTAAATCTTATTTCCTAATTTTATACGGAATACTCAGTTGTTGCCTGTATCCACCCACCCCGAAAGTAGTCGTTACCTCTTCCACGAGGTATACGCCGTTCTTGGAAGGATTACGGTAGTCGATCAGTTCCACCTGTACGGCAGGAGACAGTCCGAAATCCCCGAATACTGTCACATTGCCGGTGATTCCGTTCAGATTGTAATTCCGAAAGTATTCCGTCGTCTCTTCTACAAGCCGGTCGGAATTGATTCCGACATGAGGTGACATATATGGTACGATGGTATATGTGGATAAATCCACCTTGGTCCTGGTCTTCGCTCCTGATGCCGTCGTGTTGCCCGTTACTTTGTGCGTCTTTTTTGAAATCTGCGTGGCATTGACCGTCTGAAACTCCTTGCTGCCCGGCGTCGCCGGGTCGTATTCAGGATTCATGCGTACTGTCACCTCAAAGAATTTTTCATCCGTCCCGAGTGCCTTGCCCGTCACCGCCAAAAACTTCGGATCGGTCTTGACCACTTTCAGGTTGCTCTGCGCCACATGCTCGTTGAAGTATATCCTGTACGGTCCTGTCGATTCATCCTCCGGGAATACCGGCTGAGCCTTGCTGGACGAATAAGGACGCCCGACGGCAATGGACGGTATGGCCCCGTCATCATCGGCATCGTATTTTAAAAAACAGTAGACCTTGTACTTCGACCATTCGGAAAGGATATCCGCTACCGTGAAGTTGTCCGTGACCTTTACCTTGCCGATATGTATCTCAAACCGCTTCGTATCCGAGTGTATCCTGAAGCCGGTATCTTTCAGGATATTATACTTGCCTTCCAGCACCTCGTTCACCGTCGTCCCTTTCGCCGGGGTCTCGAAATGAGGTGCCTGTTTCAGTTTGAGTTTGTAGGCCATATTCTCACACTGGATTTCCAGCGTGCTGTCCGAATTGTATCCGGTAATGTATCCGTCGAACATATTTTTCAGCACGCCGTTGTAGCCCAGCTTGATATTGATGCGCTGTCCGACCTTGAATGTCGTCTCGTCAACCAGACGCTGCGCGCTGCGTTTCTCGATGATGACACCGTCCTGCATCACCTCCGTCGTTATCCTCGACACGTCCTTGCCCTCCAATGTCACGTTCCCGATAATCGTGGAGCGGCATACCGACCCTTTCGGGAATATCACTTTGGCCGTTCCGATCAGCTTCTTGTAACTCTCGTTGATTTCGAGCGACTGGACTTCCGTAATCTCCACGCCGTTCTGTATCCTCATCGGATTGGATGGGTCGGCATCCCCGATGGTGATGCGACAGCAGAGGATATCCATTGCAGCTATACCCATAAACGTGTCAGTTTAAGCAACGAGGCGGGGTCGATGACCTCCGTACCGAATTTAACATACTTGATCCACTTGTTCGTGTGCTTGATGGCCGTGTCCACCTTTTCCTGTTCCGCCAGTTTCAGTTCCACGGCTTCCGATGGCTCCACGGCGACACAGTTCAGCGAATACGGCTGCACGTTCCGGCAATCCGTAGGCTGTAAGGTATAGCCCTGTATAATCAACCGTGAAATGTTGAACTGGCGCAATACCGTGTTGTCGCAATCGATGACACCCTTGTATTGTACCAGCCTGATAAACTTGGACACTTCCGCCTCGGGATACACGTCCGGGTATTTGGAGGTGATCTTGCCGTTGATGGTAATCTCGAGGTCACCCCCGGATATATATTCCTTGCGGGTATAGTCCCGCCCCTGTACCCGGGTCAGCAGGATATTGTTCCGGCTGCTGACCTGTACCTGCGGTCCCAGGTCCACGAATGTCACCAGTCCATACCGGCTGTTCGGCAAAACCTTGCACTCGCTGTTGTCATAATACTTCCCCTCCTCTGATATGGACAGTTCCAGAAAATCCGCCACTGTCCGGCCGACGATGGAATCGATATGGTTTTTCTTCTGCGCCACCGCCTGCTGTTCCCTGATGAGCTGGTAGTACTGTCCGGTCTTGTTCGCAAGGCTGGACTGCGACTGTGTCTGAAGATATTTGTCCCGCACCTGCTGTTCCCAGTATTTGAGGTATCGGGGATAGGAACGTAGCAACCCGTAAGCCGTCTGCGAGGCAACCTGTATGGCTGCCCGTTTGAGCAGGTCATGGTGCCTGGAGAAGTAATGTACCTGCCCGTCCTGCAATTCGGCAAGCCCCATGCCCAACGCCAGACGCGTGGCGTTGCTGATGTATCCGCCAAGCGAACCGTGGTTGAGTATGCCTCCGCTCAACAAAGTCGAGGCCGCGATTTGTATCAGTCTTCCCATAATCCTTTCATTTTATGCGTTCCAGGAGGCATCGAAGTCATGCACGACATCGATGAGCGCCTGTGCCAGTTGTTCTTTCAGGTTCTGTATCTCTTCCGTCTGCCCCTCCTTCGACTTCATCAGGTCGATGGTCCTGACACTGAGCAGGCTCTCTATGTTCACGATGACCTGTTTAGGTGCCGCCGAGGACAACCGCCCCGTGCCGGAATAGTTGCCGCCGGCCCCTCCGTCATCCAGATGCGTGTTGGTAATCGGGTTGGCAGCAAACGGACGTGTATCGTTGGAATCCGGTTCGTTGCCGTACTGGTCGGGAGTGAAGCCCGCCACGCGGAGGATGTTCTCGGCTGCCTCCGCCGAACCTCCGAAAGTCTGCCGGAGCGATGAAAAGAACTTCACGAGTGTCGTATGTGCCAGCTTGCGATGCGCGATGTTGTCTATACGCTGCGCATCGGTGGCGTTCTGCCCCAGTGCCCGCTGTTTCCATAGCCCGTTTTCGTCCTGCTCGAATCCCCAGGCCCTGAACTGGTCAAAGTCGAACCCTCCCTTACGCATCAGCTCATGCGCATTGGCGGCACTCGATATGGCATTCCGATAAGCGGTGGCGGCACGCACAATCTCCGGAACGGTCTGCGTGTTCATGTACCGGGCATAGTCGTATGTGCGGGCGGCAACCGCTTCCGACCTGTCCCCGATATCATTCACATAGACGGCCTTGCCATCCTGCATACGCCACAAAGACTTGTCGAGATCCTTCTCCTGTTGCCCGAAACGCTCCTTTACCGTCTTGAGGAAAGCGTCCACTTCCAATACCGTACCCATCTTCCCGAACTCGGCGTACGCGGCATCGATACGTGTCTGGCTGTCGCGTTTGGCAAGGGTGACAAGCGCATCCCTTATGTCATCCTGACGGGCTTTGTCCATGTTATACACATGGTCTCGCGATACCATCCCCTCAGATGAAGCGATGGCAAATTCCCCCAAGAACCCGGCCCACCAGTTGGATGTGAAGGCTCCGATTTTATGTCCCGAAGCCTCTTCGATACTTTTGCCGGCAACGACCTCGTCCACGGCACGCTTTGTCTTGACAGCCATGTTATAGGTCTCGCTCAGGGAGGAGTAAAGTGCCTCTATGGACGGATAACGGTACTTGCGGTTCGATTCGATCTCTTCCAGTACGGCATCCTTCGCCTCCTTTATCTTCCAGGTCTTGTAAGCCACCCATCCCAAAGTCCCGACCAATGCGGCTATACCTGCCGTGGCGGCAACCGCGCCTGTACTGATGGCACTCAACGAGGCGGCAGCACCGGTCAGTCCGCTGCCGGTAGCCACCTGTGTGGCAAACAGCGACTGCAGGACTCCTTTGGCTCCGATGACACCGCCCCCGGCCATCAAGGCGCGGTTCATCGCTCCCCGTCCCGCCACGCCTGCGGACTGCATGGCCGACACGATGGCCCGCTTCTGGGCAAACGAAACCTTACCGATACCACCCGCCCCCAGCAGCCCCTGCACGGCACTGATTGATGTCGTGGCCGCAGACTGTTTGCCGATAAACCCCATGGCGATGCCGATATTCGTCAGGGCTCCCGCCACCTTGAACAGCCGGGTCGCGACAACGCCTGTAAAGACAAGCGGTTCTATCCAATGGAAATTGCGGGTCACCCATGCGCCGATATTGCCGATCACGGTGAAGATGTCCAACAAGGCATTCCCGATGGACACCAGGCCACGGGTAAATTCCGGAGCCTTGAACTTTGCCAGAAAAGTGCGGAGCACAGTGCGGATAGAGGGTTCCAACACCTCGTATGCCTGCATGAACCCTTCGGTCAGCTGGGAGGTCACCTGCGCCCACAATCCCTTGGTCGTATTCTGCTTTACCAATGCCAGTTCTGAGGAAACGCCCTGGGACCCCCGGTTATATGAAGTCAGTTCTCGTAGTTTGTCGTAGTTCTTCAGGAACATCATCGCCGCGTTACCGCCAATTTTCCCGAAGATTGCCTGGACATCCGCCATCGACGCGCCCTTCTTGTTCAATTCCTCGAAAATGTCCGCTATAGGACGGAGTTTCTCGACCTGCACCCCCTCGATGTCGCGCATTTCCGTGAACCGGATGCCCAGGCGGTCCAGAACTTCCTGTGCCTCCTTGGTAGGTTTGGCAAAACGTGTGGAAAGAGCACGCAACGAGGTTCCCGCCAGCGTTCCCTTCAGACCCATATTGCCCAAAAGACCGATGGCGGCACTGCTTTCCGTGAAGTCCACGCCCGCCATACGCAGGTAACCGGCAGCCATCTTGTATGACTCCGCCATCTCCACGATATTCACATTCGAGCGGGAAATGGTGGAGGAGATAATGTCCGCCACGCTGTCCATGCTGTCGTTATGGATATCATAACCGGCCATGATGTTCGTGGCCAGGTCGGCGATATACGACACGTCGTTGTCACCGATAAGTGCCAGGTTCGTGATCGGGCGGATGGACTTGTTGATTGTCTCGATATTCATGCCCGCCATCGACAGGTATTTGACGGCACCGGCAATCTCCACGGCTGTGTATTTCGTGTCGATGCCGATTTTACGGACATGACGGGCCATACTGTCAAAACGGGTCTCGAATGTCTTGAGGTCGCTGTCCGCCACACGGAGGATGGAATGTGCCGATTCCATGATGTTGGAATAGTCGATGGCCTTCGTCAGTTCCGAACGGATCAGGCTGTAACCCATATAGGCATTGAGCATCGAAGCGAACGGGAGGTTCCTGAGTGACGGCGCTTTCGAATACTGGATACGGTTGATGGCGGCACGGCGTTTACTGCGGTAGAGCGTACCGGCTGCAGTATGTTCCCGCTGCATGAGCCTGACGGACTGCATCGCATTGCGCTGTTCCTGCCGTCTTGCAGCCTGCTCGGCCTTTATACGTTCCGTTTCTGCCTTACGGCGTGCCTGTTCTGCCTGCCGGCGTATTTTCTCCGCAGCACGGGCGGCATTCTTGCACTCCCGTTCTTTAGCCCGCGCTTCATCGGCACGCCGCTTTTCCGCCGCGGCGGTTTCTGCCAGAGCCGCCTTACGGCGCTGGTCTGCGGTAAAGAGCTCCTCCGCGTGGACCAGTTTCTGGCGATGCAGCTGCTGTCCTGCATAAAGCCGTTCCATCAGTTTTTGCCGGGCCTTTTCGGGCATTACGAAGGCCTGCGGAGCATATGGCACCGGAACGGAAGGTGTGAGTCCTTCGGATGGTATGCCTCCCTGCATGTTGAAAGAAATGACAGAAGCACTTTTGATACGACCCAATAGGGAAAGTATCTGCTGCAACCTGTTTTCCGCCGTCCCGGTCTTGATTTGCAGTTCCCGGTCACGTTCCATGGAAACCAGGGCGGAGTTGATTTTCCCGATGGCTTTGGTAATGCGTTTCTGCGCGTCTGCCATCGTGCCAACGGACGAGGCGGCATTCTTTTCGATCTCCGCTTTGCGCATCTCGGCAGCCTTTTTCTCGTAAAGGCTTTTGGCGTTGGCCTTGATTTTCTTGCTGTCCAAAGCCTGACCGGCATTGATGGTCAGGCTGATGCCTTTGGAAAGCGTGGAAATATCCGTGAGTAACCCCTTGATACGTTCCAGCTTCTCTTCGCTTTTTTTCGTATCGATGGTCAGGCGGTAATCGAAATTACGTTTCTTGCCGTTCTTGGTGCGGAACACGCGGTCTATCTCGTCCATCATATTCTTGATGTTCGTGACGGCCGGAGTCAGGGACGCTTTCGCCTGTACCAGCTTGCCTACCGCCTCACCGAAGGCGATAACCTGCTTGGTGCCCTGAGAGGCATCCACGTTGATGGAGTAGTTGACCTGATAGTTCTGTTCCTGAGCCATGGTAATGGGTACTGCGTTAAAAGAATAGTCTTTCCGCAAGGGCGGAGATTATGAAACGAAGGCCGCCGCAAACCGGAAGCTTACGGCGGCAGGTCAAGGAGTCCTCTCCGGCAATGACATCGGAACGGGCATACGGCTGATGAGCATCTGCTCGTGCAGCCACAACGCCTCTTCGGAAAGCATCGCGAACTCCTCGTCGGAAATCGTGTCGAGGTTGACGCCGGGAAAGTAGTGGCGGACATAGATCATCCGCTGGCGGATGCGCTGCTCGTCGGTCACTACCCACCGGCTTATAAGTTTACCAGGACACTCTGGCGGGTGGTGATCAGCTCGGAAAGCTGTCCCATCAGACCGAACAGGAAGAGCGACTCGTCGTCCACGAGTTCCTTATCTCCGTCCACGAAGCAGTCGCGGGCCAACGTGCGCATGGCGATTACCTCGTCCTTTTTGGAAGCGGCCATGAATTTGCTGAACTGCGGAAAGCTCGGTTCGGACATGTAGGCCACATAAATCTCTTTCTCGCCGTTTGCGGTGTCTCCGAAAACGACCATCGGACAAATCTTGCGGAGTTTCTTCTCCTCTTTCAGTTTGAGGGCTTTTTCCTTGATCTTGATCTCCTGTTCCAATGAAAGCATTTTTTCGTCCATATCGAATTTGTTTTGATTCACCGAAAGAGTAGGACAAAGAATCGTGGAAAGGTTGAAGACACGGTTCTTATTCACTTGTAATCCATATGTTATACAAAAAACTTCTTTGCTCCTGATATTCCCAGATCAGTCTTTAAAGGAAATTTCGCTGAATATATTTCATATATTTCTTTGATATATAGTATATAATCGTTAATTTTGCATATTCTCAAACATAAATGATTATGTGCAAAATAGATGATTTTATAGATGTGACAAGCCGGTACATCGCTGAATTGCTTGATTTGAGGGCGGACATCAGGCCGGTCGAAAAGGATGTCTTGCATACATTCCCAGCCAATATTACTGCCGGTTATACATTTTGTACGGCTAACTTGTTGGGGCATGACGTAGTTCTTCTGTATAGTGCAGACAGTTCTGCATATACTCCGGGGCAGATGCGGAAACAAAAAGAACTGGTTGAGCGAAAAGCCCAATGCCCGGTAATATTTGTATTGCGTACAGTGGCGGCCTATAATGTACGGCGTCTTGTCAGACATCGTGTAAATTTCATCATACCGCAAAAGCAAATGTTCATACCGGATTTGTTGATAGATTTGAAACCGCATAAAAATAATATCGGGGGCGGTGAAGAAACGCAGATTCCTGCAATTGCCCAATGCATAATCCTTTATCATCTTGAAGTAAAGTCTCTCGAAGGGAAAGGAACTTATGATATTGCAGATCTTTTCAACGTGTCGTATGCCAATGTAAACCGGGCGGTCAGATGGCTGAAAGATAAAGAAGTTATCGCTTTATCCGGCGGCAAGACAAAGAGTATGATATTTCAGTTCAAAAAGCGTGAATTATGGGACAGGATGTTGCCGTTCCTGGCGAACCCCATCGAGCGGATTGTATATACCGATAGTCTGCCTGATGAAGTATTTTGTATTAGTGGAGTAAATGCCTTGTCGGAATATTCAATGCTGAACAAGGAAAAAAATGACACTTATGCCATTGCAAAAGAAGAAGCTCGACGGTTGCAAATCCGGACAGACAAGGAATATGGCGAGACCCGCATAGAGATATGGCGTTACAATCCATGTTTTTTCTCAAAAAACGGCATTGTAGACAAATTGTCTTTATTTCTGGCCATGAAGGATATGGATGATGAACGCATTCAAATAGAATTGGAAACTATGATAAATAATATGATATGGTAAGAGGAATTGATAAATTCAGGGAGTTTTTCACCGGATATGAAGGAAACTATGTCATCATAGGTGGTACTGCCTGTGAAATGCATGAAGAAATATATGCACAAACTCCAAGGGCGACCAAGGACATAGACATTATACTGATTGTGGAGGCGCTGTCTTCGGATTTTGCTGCAAAATTCTGGGAGTTTGTAAAAACCGCAGGGTACAGACAAAGGAATAAGGGAACCGGGAACGGGGAATGCAGGCATGAATATTACAGGTTCAAGGAACCGGGAAATCCGGATTTCCCGTATCAGATAGAACTCTTTTCACGAAATATCGGGGTTGTCAAATTCCCGGACGATGCCCACATTACCCCCATTCCGGTTGATGATGACCTGTCAAGTCTGTCAGCCATTTTGATGGATGATGACTATTATAATTATACCATTGAACACAGCACGTTGGAGGAGGGCGTACATATTGCGAACATTGAAAGTCTTATCTGTCTGAAATGCAGGGCCTATTTAGAAATGACCGAGCGGAAAAACAATGGAGAACAAGTGGACAGCAAACATATCGTCAAGCACAAGAAAGATGTATTCCGGCTGGTTGCCATGCTTGCTCCTGCCGACACCTACGAAGTTCCTGATTCGCTTAAACAAGATGTTGACAGGTTTTGCCTGGCTGTCAAAGAAGAAGTGCCAAACTCTGATTTTTTCAAATCGGCAGGACTTAAAAGCATTTCCGGAGAACAGTTATTGGAACAACTTGAAGCCAATTTCATAACACAACAATGAGAATCCAATACGCATCCGACCTGCATCTCGAGTTTCGGGAGAACAGCAGTTTTTTGAAGCACAACCCGCTGGCTGTTGCCGGAGAAGTGCTTGTCCTTGCCGGAGATATAGGATATATCGGAGATGAGAACTACTCCAGACATCCGTTCTGGGACTGGGCTTCCGGAAATTACAGCCGGGTCATCGTGGTTCCCGGAAACCACGAGTTTTACAAGATGTTCGACATAGACAAGCTGTATAACGGCTGGTCGCTCAAAATCAGGGAAAACATCACCTGCCACTATAATGCCGTTATCCCATTGGGTAACGATATAGAATTGATCGCTACCACACTGTGGTCACATATCCTGTTGCAGGATGCCTATGAAACTGAGGCAGCCATCACAGATTTCCGCAGGATGCGTTACGGCAGCGAACCGCTGGACTGGACAAGGTTCAATGACGAACATTCGCGCTGTTTCCGTTTTCTGGAACAGAGCGTAAAACAAAGTACTGCCAGACATCTCATTGTCGCCACTCATCATGTACCGTCATTCGAACTGATGGCGCCGGAGTTCAAGGGCAGTCCGCTCAATGGGGCATTTACCGTGGAGCTTGGCGGTTTCATTGCAGACAGCCCGATTGAATACTGGATATATGGCCACTCGCACCGCAATATCAATAAGGTCATCGGAAACACCCGGTGCATATGCAACCAGTTGGGCTATGTGTTCAGTAACGAGCATACGTCATTCGATAAGGAAGCGCATATTTCGATTTAAGTCTGCCATACATAAATCCCGTCTGTCAGCCAAGGTCAATATCCGGCAAACAGACGGGTTATTATGTAACAAATTTATGGTTGACTATTGAAGTCGTGGCTTCACCAACTTCCCGTCGATACCGCATGTTTCCAGAACCGCGGTATTTTCTTTGTTGAAGGCGATCAGGCATGACGGCGCTCCGGCCGTACCACCCTGTTCCCCCGTAACATGGTAAAAACTGAGCCGTCCCTTGATAAAGAGTATTGAATCGGCGTTTGGGAATATCAGTTCGTGGAACAGGCGCGTGTCCGTGCGGGCAAAAGTGAGCGCGACGGCATTCCTGTGTTCGACACACCTGCGGATAAACCGGACAATCAGTGCAGTGTCATAGGGAGGATTGCAGAACACACGTCCGAACCAGGGTTGTTGCAGGCCGTCATCCTCAATGGTATAGTGATGTCGCGCCGTATCCCATGGGCGGTTTACGGGCGAACACGGATCCAAATCGAACGGCCCCAGCCTCCGAAGCAGGCAGGGAGGCGTGAGCCATTCGTTCTTTCCGGTAGAAGATTTCCCCTCGAAAGTTACATCCATGACAGCTTAGATTGTATCACCCGAGCCGATTTGGATATCGAACGGGTTGAGATCGAATTCATGGGTGATATTGGTATCATCCTGCTGTGACTCGAGACAATCCTCCGTGAAGATGCAACCTTTGAGCGTTACGGTCGTCGTTGTCCAGTCCTCGCCGGCCATCGGGTTGGCAAAGCTGATAATCAGGTCGAACTCGCCGATTTCGAGCAGCGAGCCGTACACCGAACGCAACAGCTGTTGCGTGGCATAGTCCATCGTGATGCTCGCCGTATAGGTAATGTTCCCGAACCCCCTCGACACCGGCCGTCCTCCCATGCCGTAGTTACTTTCGACCTTGCGCTTCTTCGACCATTTGATGGCCGACACGCCTTCAAGGGTCGTGGAACCTTCATCGATTCCCAGGGCGGTCGATGACAGGGTTATCATCGACCACGAGTATGCTACATTGTTGATTATTGCCATATGCTATGTCTTATTTGCGGTTAATGACAGTCCTTCCTCTACATAAATCTTCACGGCCACGCCCACCGGGACAAGGACATAGGAGATGCGCAGCGTGTCGTCCACCAACACGTTCTGGTTCGGGTCGATAGTGACGGCGTATCCTGAAATTTCCTGCGCCGCCTGCATCTTGGCCAGTATATCCCCGATGAGTGTCTTGAAAGCTGTAATCTTCGACGGGGCGAGGAACCCGGTTGAAGGATTGACCATCAGCGGTGAGTTCACATACGGCAGCAGGGCTGCACGCACGGCACGGCGGCTCTTGTTGATGGTGCGGTTCCGGGCAATGGTACGGAAATCCCCATGTGAGCATGTCTGGTCTTTCGAGATGTAGATCCCGTTCTCGCGGCCGGCATACTTGATGGGAAAAATATACCCCTTATCGTCGAGTTCGTCCAGCAGTGACGGGGAGAGTGACTCGTACCGGTTCAGGCTGAGGAAGTTCTCCTCTGCCTCGTCGAGGTTGATGTCCCCGAACCCCAACTCTATTTCCTGGAAATCGTCCGCGAAGAGATTGAACTGCTTGACCCATGCGATGGATTCGTGCACGTTGGCCTTTGCTATGGCTCCCATAACCGCTCCCAAAAATCCCACGGGCGTATGGTTCCTGTTGCACATCTGCATCGTGGAGATCTTTTCGTGATGCGCCTGGCCGAATATACAGCTGATACGGCTTGATTCACAGATGCATGAAGGTATTTTATTCAGGTCAATCTGACGCCCCTCAGTCGTATCCGCCCCCGTATTGGAAGGATTGGCGGAAAGGATGAGCGAGAGCGGCTGGTTCTGCTCCGCAAGCCCCACGGCCACGTCGTTGAGCCCCTTTACCAGATTGAGGTTGTATTGTTCCGATGCGCCGTTCGCTTTCCACAGCGGCTGTTCCGTCCATATGCCTATCTGGTTGATCATACCCCCGGCAGCACGCTGCATGATTTCCAGCGCATCCCAGTTCGCCGAACAGTCCGCGAACATCACGTAGAGTTTTCCTGAACCGCCCGGATTGCCGGACATGCGGAAAAATTCACGGATATGGTATGCCGGGATGCCGTGCAGGAAATTGACATTCATCTCCTCCTCGTCGGTTGCCTCCACACGTTCGATGATACCGAAGTCGTTCACGGCGGACTTGAACGAGGTGATGTAGCAGACATCGCCAGGCTTGAGCCTGGTCTCATTGGTTTTACCATACCCCTCCGTGAAAAGCGTCGGCTGGAGGGACACGTCGAACAGCAGTCCCGTCACCTTCTCGCCCGACGAGCCGGTATCGTAAGGAATATTGCCGTCCACATCCTTGATAAATACATTACCGAGTGCCATTATGATTTCTTTTTAAGTTCGTTGTAGAAAGGATTCCTGTAGAGTACGGCCTTGCCCCTGATGGCGGCCGCCGTGTCCGGCGCATAGGTTCCTCCGTGCGTGTCGATGTACAGCGACGGATATGCCGGGAACTTTTTCAACAGGGACAGGATGTGAGGCTCTGTCGTCTCCTCCGACCCTGCATTCCCTTTCCCCGCGGTCTTGGCCGGCAGCCTGTCTTCAGTCTCGCCGCCTGTCCCGAGGTTTTCCGATGCCGTTTCCGGAACGGGCACCGCCTGAGCCTCCGGTGCAGGAATATTATTGTTGTCTGTCTGCGGAGTTTCCTCCGTGTTGATTTTCTTTGCCATAACAGTAGAATGAAAATGGGGAACGGGGCCTTGCCTCCGCTCCCCGGGTGGATATTGAGAATGAAGAAAGGTGTGTTATTCGCTCTTCTTGTAGGCGGTATGGACCACGATCTCCGCCGGGCGGACGATGTTCACGTCCATTTTCATGCGCATCTGGAAAAAGAACAGCTCGGAGTTGGCCTGCAGACGGTCGATTTTCAGGATGTCCGTGTCGTTCGCGTAATCCACCCCCATCCACAGGTTGGAGTCCATGCCGGTGGAGAACTCGCCGAGCACCATCGTGTGTTCGGGGATTCCCACGACCGGGACGATGCGCTTGCCCTTGAAGCGATAGCGGTTGACCTCGGTATTCTCGGAATACTTGACCTGCTTGTCCGAGATATATTGGTCATACGCGTCCCAGGCGTCCCATCCGACCACAAAGGTCAGAGATGTCTTCTTTCGGATCTGCTTCGGACATTTCCTCCACATCGCATAGAGCGCCGCCTCCACCGCGGCCCCGTCCGTCAGCTCGGTCGTTCCCGAAATGATGCACTGCCCTCCGGCAACCACCTCGGCATCGGAGGAGTTCACATTGTCGAGGATCCGTTTGATGACCCCGTCAAAATATTTCTCCTTGTTGGCTCCGATTTTCGTGCAGCCTTCCGGTGCGGTAATCTTGGCCACCGTCTCTCCTCCGCGGGCGGAAGTCCAGATGGCGTTTCCGATATACTCGTTTTTCTTGTCCATAAGGAGACGGAGCATCGTCGCCTGGATTTTCGGGTCGAGCTCGCGGAACACGAGATTGCCTTCCGGCTGCGCGAAACGCCAGTACTTCTCGTAGTCCCTCGGGTTAAACTCGAGATAGACCATAAAATCGGACGGCTCAAGATGGCGTTCGGTGAACTGGTACTCGTTCGTGCCGTCATCGCCCTTGGCTCCGTGGATGGGTTGTGGGGTCGGCACGTTGTCCTGGATAATGTTGCCCAGCTTGATGGCAGGAAGCGTATAGCGGTGCTGGATGCCCGTCTTGATATGAATCAGTCCCTCGCGGACTGTATCATTGCCCTGCACGGTATAGGTCAGCAAGTCCTCAAGTACTTCGCCGCTATACCCGTTTTGAAGAAAGTTTACTGTATCAGCCATTGTCGTTTTAAGTTTTCCGTTGAAGAATGAAACTCGGCCGACTGGCGGATACCTGCTGTTTCCGCGCGAGACACTGCGGTCTCCGGCATGTCAGTTAAAATCGGGCGGACGCCCGCGGATAGTCTGTCAGAGCTTTCGGAACTTGAAATCCGCACCGACCACTTCCGCCACCTTCTCGGCCATCAGCTGTTCGGCGGTCTTTGTCGCTTCCGCCGTGGCCTGGATGTTGGCAGGGTCATCGGCGATTTCCTTCGAGATTTTCTCCCGCGCGGGAATGGAAGCCAGCGTGCTTTCCGCCAACTCGAAGTTGGAACCGGCCATCTCCACCCACTGCGTTTTCGCCTCACGGTCAATCTTGCCTTCTGCAATGGCATTCTCCACCAATGTCTCGATACGGGAAGCCTGCTCGTCCTTCTCTTTCTGCTCGTAGGCGGAAAGGCGTGCCGTCGCTGCGGCCAGGTCTGTCTGCAAGTTCCGGATGGAGGCGTCTTTTCCGGCGATGACGGTCTGCGCGTCGCTCAGTGATTTCTGTATTTCTCTGTATTTGGGTTCCATCGCGGCCAGTTCAGAGATACGTGCCATCACGTCCTTGACCTCACCGTCCTTCATGCCCAGCGAGGCTGCAATCGCCCCGTACTCAAAGCCTTGTGTCTTGTTTTCGTTTGCCATATCGTTTTCCGTTTCTGTAAGAGTAGGTTCAATGCCTTTGAAAGGTTTATTTCCCGCGCTGACACGGCTCATCAGTTCCTGGATGGCGGCCGTATCGGTCAATCCTTCTATCTCGTCATGCACTTTACGGCAAAGCTGCTTCGAGGTATGGATGACATGCTCCGCAGGTATGATGCCGGCCTTGACGGCAGCCTGTGCGTCGAAATAGGTCCCGTCCTTTCCTGCCTGTCCGTCCATGATGGCCCGCACATGCTCCGCTTTCAGGCCGAACCGTTTCCGGTAAATCGTCTCGATCTGTTTGGTAAAAGCCGTTACCATGTCCGACGGTTCCCCTCCGTCATCGTCCGGCAACATCGGGTTATGAATCATCAGTATGGCATAATCACGCATGAGAGAACGCTTGCCCGCCGCCCAGATGATGGAGGCCATCGATGCCGCGACCCCTTCGATGATACATTCCGTATCCACCGTGGCATTGGCGATGGTGGAATAGGTGGACATGCCGTAAAGGACACTGCCGCCCTCCGAGTTGATCAACACACGGATACAGGAGGGACGGATGATATTTTCCAAAAAGTCGAACTCGTCATTGAAACGTGAGGTCGTCTCTTCCGTCACGCGACCGAAGAAACGGATAACAGCCGGCTGGCCTGCCTTCGCCTCTCCGACGACATATTGAAGTGTGTTCATATCCATATGCAAGGGTTATTTGAACAAGAGTAGGCGGTGGGAAAAGAAAAGGTTTTGCACTGCTATTTATGGAAGTGGAAATATGAGAATCCATCCATTTATGGAAATGCGATTATCTTTACAGTATAATAGATTGTTCAAATTACAGACCGGTTGCAACTATTTGTATCAAGACCGGCATGCTGAACATTCTAAATTCAGCAAGTACAGAAAATGTATCATGAGTCTTGTATTATCTGCTGATTCATGTCTGTTTATACGCAGTGCGGATAAATCTCCTGCATGGATTTCAATTTTTCGATCCGGTATCCGAAAAACCAGATACTTCGTCATGTTCCGGACGCGGATGGAAGCCGTGTCCGCCGCTGTCATGTTGCGGCGCATCGCTGTGTTGGGTGAACGGGGGCATGACCACATACCTTTTTACCCAGTCCCTGTATTTCCACGCGGAAGATTCCCTGAACCATACCTCGTAGTCTATCCAGTACGCCTGCAACATATTGGTTGAAAGCGGCATGTCGAAATAGGTCAGGTTGCACCGCTCGCTCAGCGCCGGCTCATGGTTCTTGGCATCCTGTATGGCTACATTGAGCCGCTGGAAGACCAGAAACGCCTCGCATTCCTTGTCTTCGTCCGCATTGTTGAGCGTATTCAGGATAAACCGCACGCGCATGGTGGCGCGTCCCTCACCGATACGCTGTTGCTGTACCAGGTACCTCACGTTGATAAAGTGGATGAACACGGCAGGGAACACAGTCTCATACTCCGTGTTATCGTCACGAACAATGCGGGCGAACTGGCCGTTGTCGATAGCGACGGTTTTGAACAGGGGCGGCGACAACGGGTCGTCCGGATTCTCCCGCAGGGTCAGGACAGCCCGCTTAACGGCCCGGTATATCTCCACGAAAGGGTTCGCGGAAACTTCTTCAGGCAGGCTCTCCGCCGGTGCCGACGGTTGTGCGGGCTGTGGTGCGGGGTGTTTGTCTTTTATCATAGCGGCTGGTGTGGAAATCCTTTAAAAATCATATCTATGAAATGGACGGCGATATAGTCGTCCGTTTTCGGTGAGAATCCGATGAACTGCCGGTGTACGGGACGGCGCGTGGAATACTGGTTTACCGTGTACAGCCCGAACTTCGGATCGGTATTGTGTATGGCGGCATAATGCCCGTAACGCTCCTTGCTGCGTCCCCGCTTGCCCTTGACTGGAAAGCTCTTTTCCGTAGTCCACATGCAATACCTGGCGCCTTTCCGGAAGATGCGCGTACGGTCCGAACGCCGTCCCACTATGTCTGTCCGGCCGGCTTCCGACTGTATGCTCCGGGCCAGAGTCCCCGTATCGTTCATGAGAGGATGGGTGAACCTCTTTCCCCATTTGGAGGTACGAGGCGCCCATTTGCTACCGTTGAATCCCCCCGAAGCGAATGAGGACAGGAACTGCTGCCTGGTATAGTCACCGGCAGCAGTTGCGAAGTCGAATACGTTGAACTCTAGCCGGCTGGCCATGACGCGCGTACTGGTCCTGCTTACCCAGTGGCTGCAAAACTCATCAAGCGTTATCTTGGGCATAGGCGAACTTTCCTTTAATGCGTTTCACAATATCATTCATGTAACCCGGAAGCGGGACGGAGAAATAGCGGTGCGCATCGGAAAAGATACGCCCGCCGGTTGCCAGGCTCTCCCGGAAGACCGGATCCACCTTTTCCAGATAGTCTCCCTTATCCGGCAAAGCCGCCCGGACAGCGGCGAACCCCTCCGCGACCAGAAAGCAGCGGCATCCCCATTCGATCGGCGGTATCAGTTCCGGAGGAAACTCGGATTTGCGGAAGGAAATCCCTTCCAATGAAAGATGCCAGGCACGTACCCGTTCATCGCCTTGTGTCATGTAGGTAAGCACGGTATCCATATCCACCGCCATCCACCATGCGGCCATCGAGGCCGCGAAGAATACCTGGTTGTTCTCTTCCTCCGCATGGACGAGGTTATACCTGCGGCATATCTTTTCGTGTGCTTCCATGTCCTGTTCATCCGCTGTCTCGGGCAGTTCCCCGAGCATGGAATACTCCTCTGCCGCGGCAAAATCCACCAGGTTGTCTATGGCTGCAATCAGGATGTCACGCTGCTGCCGTTCCCTCTCTGTTGTAAAGGAGTTGTGATTTTTCAGTATCTCCAATGCCCGGTCCATGTCGATTCGCAGACCTGTCAGCGCACGGTCTATGAGGAAAGAGGCACGCAGGGTGATGATGTCCTCTATAATGTCGAGACGTTCCGCGCTGTTCTCCCAATAGAGGATCAGCCTGCGGAATGCATCGAAAATGACACGATACTCCTTTTCCGTATCGGATTCCGTGGTTGCAGATGCCCTGACAGCTCTGAACGGAGCGTTGTCCGGGAGCGGAAGACGGGCTTCTATTCCGCTCCCCGCAGAAAATTTCCGACCTTCGCCCCCCGGGGGCGTCCGTAACGCCGGAAATACTCCTCGTCCGACATGATGCCCCGGTCGTTGTGGCTGAGACCGGATGAGCCGCCTTCGGCTCCGAAACCTAATCCCGGGATAACATTGAGCTGCCGGCCCACATTGATACCGAACTCTTTCTCGATCTCATCGGCCGCCACTTCATATTTGTCCGTGATCAGCGAATAGAGCTTGATGCGGTCCTCGTTGCTCATCTCTATCCGGTTCGAATACCGGAACTCCAATCCTCCGGGGATATACCCGATAGCCACCAGGCGGGGGATTATCTCCTCGTTCATGATGTTTTCGATATACCGACGGTAGACTTCGATACGGTCGCGGAAAATGTCCTGGTGTGCTTTCGTGGAACCCACGTACGACTGCATCCCTCCGGCCATCGACTCGGAGCCGAGCACGAGGTTGGCAACTTCCTTGTTCACAAACTCGATAAGCCCGGTATATATCTTTTCCGAGTTGGACATGGTGAATGTCTTGATATCGACCTCGTCCTCAATGCCGGTAACCACCACCTTGTTCTGTGCCGCGTTGGCTATCTCGTTAGCCAGCCTCTTGCGGTCGGCGTTGCTCTCGCTGACCGTCTTTCCGTGGATAATCGGCTGTCCGTAAGTATGGGAAAAGTTCACATAGTTGGCCACCGTGAATTTCTTGGCCAGTATCAAAGGGGTCGTGGCGGAAAAAAGTCCCAAGTCGCCGGAGTTTACCAGTACATAACAACGGTAATATGCCGGGTCATGTAAATCCCAATGCGGCTCCCACAGTCCCTGCCGCTTCAGTACCGTTTTCTGGTCCGGTAACACATTACGCCGTTCGATGATGTTGACTTCCGCCAGCCTGCCCGTTCTGGGGTCAGTATGCGGCATGATTTCAAGCAGGGTGTACCCGTAGAGTTTGGATTCCACTATGCCCTTGATTATCTTGTCGAACTGCGAACCCTGTATCTTCAGGGAGTTCGCCACGTCCTTGATGTATTTTCCCTTTTCGTTTACACGGGCAAGCATATAGCGGTCGCCGAGAATCTGGCTTTCCAGTGTCTCGACAACGGAACGTATATGAGCGTCCTGTTGCAGGCAGGCTTCATACAGGTCAATGAGCCGGGCGCGGTCATCGAGAATATATCCCGAACCGGTATCCTGACGACATGAACGGTAGCGGTTGTTGCGCTCGATTTCGCGAACATACTCCTGAATTGTCTTTTTGGAGGTCTTAAAAATACTCTCCAAGAGTTCCCCGTTAAATGATTTGTCCGATGTAGCCATAATTTTTTTGTTTCTTGTTCAAAGAGTAGAGACAATCCTCAAGAGAGGTTTTTACGGCTAAAAGAATATATGGAGAACGGGACTCTTAATGCTTGATTTACAAACCGAAATATGCAACTTAAATATATAGATATTTCGGTTTTATTTGCGTTGTAAATATCTTATTATCAGTAATTAACAATTTATTAAAAGTGTAATTTATGTATATATTTATAGTGTATTTCATATTAAAAAGATATATCTTTGCACCACGTTAGATACAAATCCAAGAACAATGAAAAAGAGAACATGAAAGAAGAAAAGATTCCCTGCCGGATAATCCGGTACAGGGAGTTCCCCGATCTGCTTTTCGGAACGTTACGGGAAGACGGACCGGTCTATTTCGACGCGACACGCTTCATCCAGGCCAAAGGAGATGCACGCCGGCATAATGTCCGTGATTTCCGTGTCGCTTTCCATCACTGGGCAACGGCGTTGGCAGACGCCTACGGAATAGACAGGGAAAAGATGATCATCCGTGACGAGGCGTCGGGACACCTGTTAATTGATGAATGTCTGGCTCTATTATTTGTCGTTTACATCGATCCCGCGTTCGGTGTCTACCTTCTGGAGCGCGTGGACGAACTGCTGTCCGGTGGATTTACGGTTTCAGACACTTGGCTGGTACAGGCTGCCGGTCTTAGATTTACAAAGGAGGAATTAACGCAAATTTTAGAACAACATGAGACGCAGCACATTTAAACGACCCAAGATGGTGCTCATCTTCAACGGGGCACAGGTTCTTGTAGCGGTCACGCGCTCGCTGCACAGCGCGGCGGAATTGACAAAAGGCAACTTGCAGGCTATCTCATTCTGTTGCACGGGCAAGTATGTATGCAGCGGCGGACTCTATTTCAGGCATCTGCATCCGGATGTGGAAATCGAGCTGGCCGACCTCGGCACACTGATGCTGAAAGATTATGACGCCCTTTGCGGCGAGAAACGCACGTACTATCCGGTGCGCAAGATGGCACATAAGAGAGCCTTGCTTGAAAACAAACGTAAGTCTGATAACCAAAAGAAAGGAGGAAATACCTATGAGGGAAAATAGGAATGTTCCGTTCCGGGACTGGAACATAAGGGTTTCCCGGAACCATAACGGCCAGCTCCATATCTGCGCCGTGGATATATGCGATATACTCAAGCGGGACGAACTGCTTGAAAACGGCGCCATCGCCCGTGTTTGCCCGACGGCATTGAAAATCAGTTTCCGGAAAAACGGCAGGGAACAGTGGGGTTTCCGTCCCATCGATATGCGTCGGCTTTTACAACTGGTACGCAAGGAGACTATTATACCCCGTGACCTGCTTGATGAATTGGAAGTGTGGGGCAACAAGCTTCTGGAACTGGAAGCCGGGGAGCTGCACGCCGTCCCGCAGGACGACATCGTCATGCACTTCGAGGAAGGGTTCCCCGTCACGTTCCGGCGTGTCGGCGACAAGCTGATGGTCAACGCCACGCAGATCACGATGCACTTCGGGAAAATCCCGTCTGAATGGCTACGCATCGCTTCCACGGATATGCTCCGCAGGGAAATGGCCGGCAACGGACATACCGGGAAATACGAGTCGCAAGTCTTCACCACACGGGGGCGGGGGCACGGTGCGACCTGGTTGGAATCACCGCTTGTCATACCGTTGGCCAGATGGATCGCCCCTGACCTGTCTTTGGCGGAATGGTTGGGCGAGGCTATCGGCAAACTCTCCGTGAAACGAGGGAAGACAATCGTACGCGAACGCCCCAGGGTGGCGGCACCCGGTCTGCCCTGTATGGATTGTCCCATGCCGCAGGATATGGAATCGGCGACGAGACTGATTCTGGAACTGCGGAAGGTGGTGAGTGAATCCCTGCCGAAAATCGTATTCTACGAGGAGTTTATCGAGAACAGGGACTGGTTCAAGAGCACGCGCATCGCTGACGAACTCGGCATATCGCCGCGACAGTTGCACCAGTTCCTTGCCGAAGAGGGCATCTGCAAGTACGAGAAGCGGCAATGGGTGGTCTTTCCTTCCTGCCGGGCCTGGCAATGCGATGTGCCTTACACGTGGGAGAACAGCCGGGGCAAGGTATATACTTTCGGATCCACCAAACGATGGACACAGGCCGGACGGGAGTGTATCATAGAACTGTGGCGCAAGAGGAACCCTGAATACTGCCCACCGGGTGCATAGCGATGGAAACGGCATTACAGCGGATCATCCGCAAGACAGGAAGACGGCCGGTAGAGTGCCGTTGCCGTCTGTGCAGGCAGCAATGCCGGATACCGTGCCTCGGTACGCCGGAAGACATCCTCCGGTTGCTGAAAGCCGGATACAGGGAGCGTCTTGCACCCACTCGGTGGGCGGTAGGCCTGCTGTTGGGAAAAATCCCGTATATCGTGCCGATGGTACAGGCGAAACAGGAAGCAGGCGGGTGCACGTTCTTTCAGGACGGACTGTGTGAACTGCACGCGGCAGGGCTCAAGCCCACTGAAGGCAGGTTGTCGCACCATACCATCACCATGGAGAACCTGAAGTTCGGAATGTCGCTCTCGTGGAACGTGGCCAAAGAATGGCTGGACGAGCGGAACTTCGACACGATACGGGAGATTGTCCGGATAATGGGAAAATAGATGAGGGACGGTTTCATGAATGAAGTATCAGTATAACCGGTTGATTCCTCCTTTGCCGATTTCATGGAACCGCCTCTTATTAATTCATACCATTTGCAAACAGTTCGTATTAGTCGCGGCTATCCTTTATCAGGAAAACATTTAAACGCGAATGATATGAAACTGAAAAGCAGAATGACCGTCGGGGAGATGTCGGAACACCTGACGGAACATACCGGCAAGTTCGCCAACCGCGTATCCGTGGGGCGTTACGCCAAAAAACTGGGATACGCCGTGTATAAACCGATGATAAACGGCAGGATATGCCAGTTCTATGTCAATCCGTCGATTAAGGATGACGGGGAAGCGGAAACATTACGGACGAACGAACGCGAAAACGGACATGAAAGGGAATGACGACAAAAGGCAACACGTGATACCGTTTATGAAATGCTTCACCGGGCTGGTCGGCGCGTTCACCCCGGAAGAGGTCATCTTCATGCTGTACATGGCAGACCGTACACGCCTGCGTGAAAAAGGTTACGACACCTTGCGCAGCAAGCGGTACTACATGGAGAACATGGAGATGGGTTCGCGGATTTTCGACAAGTGCGTGGAAAAGACAACGCGTATGGGATTGCTTGAACGGGTGCCGGTCAGCGGGATGTACGATTACCTGTGGCACATGGATTCCTACAACCGGCTTGTAGGGATATTGGCGGAACTTGGAAATCCTTTTTCTACCAGGGCATTCTGTCATCGGATGTTCGATGTGGAAAAAAGGACCGTGGCATCCGTCTCTGACGAAGAGGTCAGCCAATGGAAAGAGAGACACCGAAAAGTTTGAGCGTATCTGTCCACGGAACGTAAATGAATAAAAACAGACGGCATCGTTGTGATTTGCCGTCTGTTTTTGTGTTTTTGCGACATAAAATCCGATAAAACCGGAAGGAGGTGGTAGCCGGGTACAATATTATCCGGGCAAACGACAGAATATGCTAAATATACTTATTCAGTTCTTCCACAAGAAGATGCACCGTTGTCGAAGATTCCGCTTGTGCCGGCGGTATTCCCTCCATTCGGCGCAATACGGCTTTTGCGTTCGTGATGGCCTGAGCCTGTTTACCGCCCAGCTCCCTGAAAACACGACCGCCTGTACCGGCTTCCTTGTTGTAGGAGAAGCCCAACAAGCCGGATAGCTTTGTTTCATATTGATTTCTGTGCATCGGGCCTTGTACCAGGTTATAGTGCAGCAAGAACCAATACTCGAAAGCCTGGTTGCTGTATGCCACCCTCATGCCACCGGCTTCCGCCATACCGATAGCCCGGTTGAAATCCCGATCGGGAAAGTCATCCTTGTCAAATACCACCCAGCACTGGTCATACTCGCGTCCTTTCTTCCGCTCTTCTTCTTTCATCCGTAAAGCCTTTTGGACAAGACCTACCGTATTGAGTCCCTGGCCTACCGCTTTAATATTGGCGGAGGTCAGGCGAAACGCATTGAAATAATCCGGTTCCGTATTTACCCCCTCGCAGATGATCAGGAAGGATTGTTTGACCTCACGGACAAAACTGATACGCCTGAGTGTCCGTGCCGCGCGTGGATCACGCTTGTTCGTCCGTGCTGCCATATTCTTCCTCCCTCAGGTCAAATAACCGTTCAAACTGGCCGATGACAGGGATACCGCCATATTTCCCCATCAGGTACTCCTTTTCGAAAGGTGCACTGTTGCGAACCTTGTATTCCGCCAACGAATAGAGTTCCGAGGCTCCAAACGAATCTTTCTGTGTAAACCAGATCTGATCCCTGCGGAACAGGCTTGCATTAAGCAGGTTGGTGTCATGTGTCGTGAAAATCAACTGTGCATTCCTGGGATTTGTCACTCTGGAATTGAACAGCCCGATGATGCGACTGGTCAACAGAGGGTGCATTTTCGAGTCGAACTCGTCGACAACCAGCCTTTTGCCATGATCCAACGCGTCGATTATAGGATAAGCCAGCGAGAAGTATTTGATCGTACCCTCCGACTCGTTTACGCGGAACGGGAAAGTGACCGTCTTCGTGGCGTTGCCCTCCTCGTCATATTGCTGGTGTGAACTGATGACTGTATTGTCAACCTTGCGTATGTCGTCGATTCCGAAGTCTGCAAACCGGGCAAACTCCACAATACGCCTTTTCATGGACGGATCATCGATCTGGGCTATCGCCATTTCCCAAATCCGCTCGTCGCTGCTGCCAAGAACAATCGTGGTGTTGGCCAACCATCCCATGATTTCCACCGAGACGCTTTCGTTGAACTGTGCTGCCACGGAAAGAAGCAGCGCATTGTCGCGCACCATTTTTTTGGCGACAACCTCTTTGCCGACCGAAAATTTGGGATGCAGTTCATACTCATCGCCGTCACGCAGGAACAGTTCCACCTCCTTTGCCTTGCGCTTGTTGCCCTTTTGATAAAGCCACTCCCGGTGTACACGTTTTTCATCGACTTCAAACCCATAGCGGTATTGGACCGTTTCGTCGGCAAAGACCGCCTCAAAATAACTGGGCTCCTGTTCCGTCCTCCGGTTGAGACGGAAACTTTCCACCCGTATGCTTTCGCCGGACTGCACGCCTTTGGAGGAATTGATGACAAACCATTTGAAGAAATCGAGCGCTTTGACTAGATTCGATTTCCCGCTGGCATTGGCCCCGTAGATGACCGCACTCTTCAGCAAAGAGAGGTTCGTACCTTCAAGCTCAAAAACAATCTCATCGGACCGGGTCTGTTTTTCTTTCAGCGCGGAAGCAGCCAAAGACAAGGTCGCCGGCTCCTTGAACGAAAGGAAATTTTCGACTGTGAACTGAATAATCATATTATATCGCAGTTATATGTAAATTTTATGCAAATATAGGGGATATTTTTCATATATAGATGTTTTATCGGATCTCTTTTTGCGGTTATTTTCCTGCACGTGAAAATCAGACCGTTTTCGTTCTTGCAATGCTGCCCTGCAAAAGGCGACTGCAATTTTCCGAAGCGGCAACATCGGCTTGCGATTCATGCTCCCGATAGTGGAATTTGGGTGGAAAGACGCGAAATTCGCCACATCTTTCCCCTCAATGTGGTACAAATGTACCGTGTATCTGACAGGAGGGGTGTTACAAATGTAGCAACAATACTATAAGTAGTATTATACAAGAAGAAAGAAGAAAGATGTACTTTTTTCTTTGACGCAAAGAAAAAAGATACCAAAAAAGAAACAAATCATGACAGACGGCACGCCGTCTGTTTTTTTGTTTTTTTGAATCGGAAAGTGTTGAAAACGGATAAGATGAGGATTAAAGGACCACTTCCTCCCCAGATACAAGAGAGAGAAACAGAACGAATACCTTATACCGTCACCCTCTTACCGTCTGGCATCCTTGTCGCGGTTCAGCCTTACGACAGAGCGCACGCAGTCACGTACCAGTTCGGCATCCCTCCGCTCCATGAAATAGTTCCCGCATTCCAACCGTTTCCTGTCCGCCGGCCTGTTGTTGTCCCTGCATTCACGGATTTCCAGTATGTCATTCAGGTAATAGTACTTGTCACCGCGTCTGACACGTGTTGCCAGCCGTTCGAGTTCCTTCAGCCGTCCGTTCCATGCAAGCCCTTTCTGGCGTAGAGCATCGGAAAGCCTGCTACGGCCACTGGTTCCGATAGGCAGTATCTGGAGATTCACCGCGTACCCGACTGTTTCATGCAGGGAATAGCGCAGGCTCCCGTCTTCGTCCAGCAGGCAATACAGCACAACACGTCCTTTTGCGTCGATTTCCTTGAAAGCCCCCAGTATTACATGCTCATCCAGGATACTGAGTTTTACCAACTGTCCGTCTTTGGGAGCATAGAGAGATTCCGAACATACACCCCGGCGCTTGTCCCATGCAAGATGGCCTTCGTTCAGCAGGCGTTGGAGGGCAATCTTTTGCTCTGCGCTCGCTTCCCGGCAATCATTCAGAAACATGACCGCGTCATCGGTAACGAGTTCTTTGCCCGCAGTCATCCTTACCGGAACCGACACGCAATTACCCGTGACATCTCCCACAAGTCCGGTTTCCGATGTCCCACCGTTGAAGACGACCATTCCCTTGCGAATGGACGACCCACCCGTGCTGTCTTTCGGAATACTCCCGATTTTCTTCTTATGATATGATTCCATTCTTTCGATTCTTTATCCAGATATTTCCTGTAACAGCAAAATGCCATACTTCATACATAAGTGGATACAATACGGCAAATATACGTATAATTCACCAAAAAGGCAGGTAACTGAACCCCATTTCTTCTGCATTTCCACGGTTTCCTGTATAAAGTCACAAAAACCGTACAAATAAGTCGGAATCCATGTGGATAGCTTCGTTCTGTATATTCTATATGATTAAGGAACAAAACATTACAAGATTGTCCGATTGTGAAAAGCATATCCGAACATACTGAATGACAGGAATACACATCCTCCTTTTCCGTCGTCCAATCCGGTTAAGAACAGTCAATATACCGACGTGTCTCTATATATTTTTTGATACGTTTTCAGCGTATCTAAAAAACAGCTTCAAGCCGGAACCCGGAAATCGTGCAGAAAGTCTGTACACCCGTGAAAATTGAAAGGACAGGCATCCACAAATGAGAATATTTCAAAAATATGGGACATGGTGAACACCAGCACCTTAAGCAACCATGATAAATACAAGTACTTTACTGTATATTTTTTGATACCTGCTTACAGTTTCAATCCGAAAGCCGCATTTTGAGCCGTTTTGGAAAACCGGACTTGAAAAAACGGCCCGAGGACAGAGACCGAATCCGCACCCGAGGGTACACCCTCCCCAATCTTTTTATTTTTATTACACCATTGAATATCAATAATTTATTAGGTTTACTTTTGTATAAAGTAAGCCTAAAAACGTCTTTTACATTATCTTTGCTTACAAATTGAAAGTAAAAAAATCTTTTCAGTCCTATTTTATCCATTTTAAGCAGCTAATAATCTGATAATCAATAGACAAAACTGATTTTGATTTTATACATACGTTGAAACGGGGCTTTTTTGATTTTTGCAAAGGAAAAATTTTTTTCAAAGAAAATCATTTTTTCTATTTTATTAATATTCAACTATTTACAAATTCACTTCGCGCGCGTGCGTTCCATATTCGCAAAAAGGCTGTTTTTGGAACGTTCCAAATTTTTTTTCTCAAAAAGTTTTGCAGTTCTGAAAAACGGTTTTATAATAGTCATGTACTCGAAAGCCAAACAAACGGCAAACAAGTACGGAGAAAAACGAATAAAAAAATAGATAGTAAAAAACAGAATTAAAAAACAGAAAAGCAAAGACCGCCGAGAGCGAGAAACAAAAACGGCGTTTACACGAAAGTGAGTTGTTGAGCCGTCAAAGGGTAACACCCGAAACAACACCGTGTGCGTTTAGGTACGCTTAAAGAGTGCGTTAAATAACCACGCTTCGCACGGGGCAATAATACCAGTATTGCCAACCTACGAAAGTAGGGAAATTTATGGAACGGGATAAATCGTATTTATTCCGAGTGCCGGAAATACGTCAAGACTTTTGCAAGTCGCTGGGAGTATTGAGAATACCGCCACTGAAAAGGACGTGCAAGAATAATGCCATAATTGCGCCCTTGTGCGCACGGAGATAAAATGCACGGTAGCGGAAAAACAGTCCGCACGGAGCTTGAGAAAAGAGCATTGCCAATGTTATGCCCATAATCACCAGCCGCCCACCGCCTTACTGTTAGCTGCCGGATTGGAAAAGATCCGGAACGTGCCAGAGAAGCGTCTTGCCGAAATTGGAGTAAAGCAGCGCAGAGCCACGACACGATGAGTAGAACTCGTGCAAAGATACGATATGCCGAAAATGCGCTCATTTGGATAGCTCTGCTATGGGGTACGTTTTAAGTGCGACAAAGTTACGAAAAATTTTGCCGTGCAGGGTGAAATGCACGGCAAATTTTTGGGCGCGTGGCAGGAAATGCCACACTTTGCGCTATGGTGCAAAGTTCGGGGTTCGACTCCCCGAGTGCCCGCAATGCGTGATTTTGCGCAGTGTTTCTAAAATTTTATCATTATGGCAACTTCTAAATTGAACAAGGAACAGTATGCAAACATCGGTTCGTTTGCAGGTATCATGTTGGTTTACAACTCTACCAACAAGGACGGTGAACTCGTGCAGACGGCACAGCACTTTTTCGGTGCGGACTTTGAGCCTGCCGACAAGTCGGACAACGAGATTTTCCGTGTGATTAAAAACATGGTCGCAACTATGTGGCACACCATTGCGGAGGAAAAGAAACTGCGTGCCGATGCCGACGGCATACGCTCGAAATTCCGTGCCACAACCCCTGCGGAAATCATCATCTGCGAGAAGTCGGGAAATCGTATCAAGAAGTACGACCTTACCGACAGCGTTTGGGCGCGTATCGGTCTTGTGCCGACCAAAGTAGACCTCGAGAAGTCAAACCGTGATTTCCAAAAGACAATCCATGCCGCTGCAAAGGCTATCCGCAACGCCATGGATTTCGCCCCGAACCTCGCCAGCCTCGAAAAGCCAACCGAGAAAACGACCAAGACCGGCAAGGCTGAAAAGGTGGCGGAACAGCCTGCCGGAACGGTTGCCGACGAAAGCAAAAAGGCGGCATAAGGGCAACGGAGTAACTGAAACCTGCCCGAAAAAGGCAAAAGGACGGCAGGCAGCCCGCTGAACGTGTGGGACTGCCTGCCCTTTTCGTATCTGCCGTCGTAAGCGCGTGTTCTTGTGACGTATGCCACGGATACGCGCTTTTCATTTCGGGCGAAAGCAACTGTAACGTGATAGGCGAAAAGAATTTCCCGGCAAAAAACGGTGCCGGGACTGTACCTCCGCCGCAGGACGGGGAGTACACCGTGGACGACCTGAAGACCGCTCTGGAAGAGT
The DNA here is from genome assembly GCF_964250025.1 of Alistipes sp. DJF_B185. NCBI lineage: Bacteria > Pseudomonadati > Bacteroidota > Bacteroidia > Bacteroidales > Rikenellaceae > Alistipes > Alistipes sp. DJF_B185. Next base: position 228,840 of record NZ_CAXUDY010000001.1, on the reverse strand, counting down.
CCGAGCGGTCGCTGCATGATGCCGTCTTCATAGCCCGCCAAGTGTGGGAGAAGGACTGCGATGCCGTGAAGTTCGACATCGACGACCTTGTGCAGATAGAATCGGCATTGCAGGAGATATGCAACATCACCGCAGGAATTGACAGCGGGGACGATGGCGAGTGACATGACGCGCACACGTGCTGCGGAAACTGCGGGGCGTGCGCGCTTTTTCGGGCATTGATATACACTGTGTCAGGATTGCACCCTGAAATGCCCGCACTTTTCTAAAATTCCCTCCGATATGACTTCCTTGCGCCGTGAGGCGTTGTGCCTACCTTGTATATAACACGGTTAAGCACGGTCTGGCGTTCTGCGGAACCGCCTGCCGTGCTTCCGCTGTTATCCTGTGCGGGGAAGCGGAGAACGGATGTGCCAATAATAAAACGAATAAATATGATAGAAGTGTTTGACGCAAAGCGCACCCGCAGTTACGGGTGCTTTGCCAGTTTCAAGGCTGCCACCGATACGCTTGACAGCCTTGCCGCGACGGGACAGCTCGGAAGTGTGCCCGCTGTCAGCGTGGCGGCGTATTGCAGCGGCGTGTTACAACGGGAATATGAAGCGGTGTTTGTCGGTGGGAAATGGCGTGTGCCGAAATCTCCGAAAAGGCGGATGCCGGAAACGAGACCTGCCCGTGGGAGACGTCGGCGGAAATGGTGCAAGGAGTACGCTACGGCGGAGCTGATGTTCCGAGAAGGGTTTCCCGACCATTTGAACCGCAGTTATCCGCTCTCGGCGGACAGCCTGAGACGGTGCAACCGGAAATGCAGAATTTATATGCAATAATAAAAACGCAATGAGTATGAAAACATTAGCAGACGTGAAACGGAAAATGACGCTTGGCTCGAAGTGGCGGTGTGTCCGGCTGTTCGAGGGCGGAAAAGACCTCGGCGTGCGTGAGGTCGGGAAAGTGCAGGGTAATGCCGTGGCATTCCTCAAACCCGACGGGAAACTCTCGTGGCTATGGTGGCCAAAGGCAAAGGACGTGCAGGTGGAAGAAAACGCCTTCACCGTGCTCCAGAACGGAGTGCCCAAGCTCAAGTACATCTATGCCGGATAGGTGTTCCGGAAAAAATCATGCAAAATAATATGAATTAATAACAACTATGGGGGCGGAATGCCCCTATGCTTTTATAAACGGATAAAGAAAATGACAGAAATAACGAGAAAGCAGATATCTGGTCTGCGGGTAAAGATGTATTAACGGCTATGGGAGAGGAACATAGAATCAACGAGATAAAAGGTGTCATCATCAGCCGTGCCCTGCTCAAGGAATACGGGTATGATGGCGATATGCCCACCGACAAACAGATGCAGGTCATCGGCAACGGGTTACTTGAATACTGGGGCGTAAGCGACGGTTTCAAGGAAGCCCTCGCCAGTACAATGGAGAACATGTTCGGTGTAAAAGCAAAAGATTAGGTCTATGGAAACGAAAGAACTTACTACCCACCAGCGTGGTGTTATTCTACGCGGCATCTGCGGCGGGGCTGCATTGAAAGACAAGTCGCCGCAAATATCTGAAAACAATACCGTCATAACCTGCGCCGGAGGGTTGGAGATTTGGGACATCTGCTGCATCAGCAGTGATGCCGAAGCCTTCGGCCTGAAACCGTCCTTCGGTTATGACGGGCACACGAGAATCACTTTCACCCCCAAAGAATAAGCGGAATGAAATCATATTACTACTTGGACTACCTGCACCGTGAAATCTTCCTTGAAGAGGAGGATATTCAGACCGTTCCGGAATCAGGCAGGGCGGACGATGCCTGTTCCGCCATTGCCGAAAAGCCGTATGTCGTGGAGCAGTTCATGGCGGACTCTTTCCGGACACTCAAAGATGTGGCCAGCCGCCTGTGCGATTCCCCTGATATTAAAAGCCGCCACGATGCGCTGATGTATATCGTGTGGAGGGTGGCACTGGACATCAAGGAGTGGCGGACTCTGAGCCATAGCGAAGCCGCCGTCAAGGTAACCCGTGAGGACGGTTTCGTGTGGCTGCTTGTATCGGCGGAAAATGCCCGGAAGCTATGGGAGGCAGACGTATTCTCCCTGTACAGGCTTTATGCCGATGATTCGGAATCCCTGATCGAAAGCGAGGCGGAGCTGGAATCGACCATCAAGGGCGGATACCAGATAGGTATCGAGGTGGGGTTCGCCTCTGTAATGGACCATGCCGCCCGGATGAAGCAACAATAAAAATCGGAAACAATCAAATAACGAAATCAAGAAGAAAGGTATGGAAACAACATTATTGACAAAGGAAAATGCCCATCGTGTGACCATGGTGCGGCGTGTGGATGCCCCGGAAAGCGAACCGGTAGCGTTTCTTTTCAGGGGAAAGAGACACGGGTATTGCAGCTATTCCCATCTTGTAGGGAATCCGGGCAAGGAAGAAATCCTCGCCCCGGCGGACTTCAAGGACTGGGAAGTTGTGGAAGTGGCGCACCCGGGCTATCTGGAAGAATATTTCAAGCAGGCGTGCAGCTCCTACAACCTCACCTCCTTCTCACCCGACGAGCGGGGTGAGTCAGACATCGCCTCGCACGAAAAGGAACTGCACGAGGATTTGCAGTCGATGCCCGAGCAGCAGCGGGAACGTTACATGGAAAACTACAAACGCTATTTCTCTGCCATGATCGCCGCCAACAGCCGTTGTGCCAGCGCGATGATTACGGGACCTGCACGCTTCAACACGGGCCGCAACGAAAAGGCCTGCAACAGCCACGCCAAGAGCGTCACGGCGTTCCGGGAATGGCGAGAACGTGCACTCGAAGCGATTCGCAAGGCTACCGAAGCGGCCAAGCCCGAAGAACAGCGTCTCGAGGAGGAGTGGCAGAAGGTCAAAGCCTTTATCGACGATGCCGCCTCGACCATTCACGGTATCGATACGGGTACGGCACGAGGCTATAGCCGGGCTCTCTTCGTCAGCAACCTCGCCGGGCGACTCTCCACCTATGTCAACCATGGCAACGTGGAAATCATCGACCGTGCCGTCGCTCGTCTGCGAGAGTGGAACGACAAAGTCAAGAAACCTGTCGTCACGGCACGCCATTCAATCTTCAAGTATCCCGAACTCGTCCGCAAGGTGCGGGAAAAGCAGCAGGAACGGGCAAGCCGTGAAAATCGTGAGATTCCGTTCGATGGCGGCAAGGTGGTCTACAACTTCGAAGAAGACCGCCTGCAAATCCTCTTCGACAAAATACCCGATACCGATATGCGTACGACCTTGAAGCGTAACGCTTTCAAGTGGGCGCCACGCAACCAGGCATGGCAGCGCCAGCTCACCCGCAATGCCGAATATGCCGCCGGTCAGGTGTTGAAAATAACCATTTAATCCAGTGCCCATGAGATACATCATCGATTCACGTTATTTCGACGGGACATGCCTCACGTCGATGTCGGATGACATGCACAGCGACTACGGCGGCGAGACGCTGGAAGCACTGCGCGAAAGGGAGAAGAACCCGTACCTGGTCGCTGTATCACCGGTACGCATGACACTGCTTGTGAAGCGTTATACCCGGGCACTTTGCAAGCCCTTCCATGAAATTACGGAGGAACGTTATTACGAACTGCTGGAATGCCTGCCTCCGGCCCGCATGCAGAGCGACTGGTTCTTTGTCGGGGAACCGTATTACCGAAACCTGTACGCGCTCTGTTTCGAGTCGGACGGCAGGTATTTCCGGGCGGAACGTCCCGTACGTCTTTCCAATGTGGAAATCTACCGCCAGATTCGGGAACACATGGAGAAAGTAAACCTGCATCCCGCCATCGTCAAGAAGGCTTCCTTTGTCAAATATGTCAATTGGTACAAAAAGACGGTCACCTACATACCGTACTATTTCGAGTATGGAGGTAAAATATATTTCCTGAAGAACCTCGCCACTCGGACGGGATCCGAATTTGGCGACCGCCGGGAACGGAACGAGATGGCGGCATTGCTGAGGAACCTGCGCGGAAACCGCTACGAATACTGTACTTTCTACTCCCAAAAGAAGGACATCTTCGAGTTTTTTGACTGGCTACGGAAGAACAAATACACGCTGGAAATCCAGGGCGACTTGTTCGACTTTGCGGATGACCGCTCCCACGTGGACTTTCACGGCAATGTATGCGAGTATTCGGCTGTGTTCCATTACCGCATCTATTCACGCAAGCTTTTTGGCCATATCATTAACCAGCTACGCACCGTGAAACGGTATCACGCGTGGCATAAAAGGAGGGAAATACGATGAAAATCTCAAATGAACCTACCCCATACCTCCTGCTCAAGGCAGGAACTGACAGTGCATGGGATTGCTGCGACTTTGCAATCGTGTACCTGTCAAAAGAGTGGAGACAGACACAGTCCGGCAGGCTGGAAGCCGTCAAGCCATTCAAGGATGACATCAGTTTCCAGTCTTTGAACTTTTATGACATATCGGTTGGTTTTTACCAGCCGGACGAGGACGGGATACTGGGCAGCGAGGACTTGCCGGAAGACAATAACTGGTGCTTCGTGGAACTGACCGAAACGGAACTGGAAAGGTTGGTTCCGCCGGACAATGTGCTGGTCAGCCATATCTTGGCGGTATTTGCAAACGGGGAAGCCAGATACCGGGCGTACGGCAAACATACCGACGAGCGATTCTGGACTGAAAAATTCCCTTTGCAACAGATTTTGGATATACTGGCGAGTCATGAATCTTAAAATTTCAAAGCAACTATGACAGAAATCATCAAAACGGACGGAACACGCCAACCCGTGCAGCCAGCCAATGGCTCAGACTTCACGCTGGAGGAGATGCAGGCGATTGTCGGCGGCTACATCGAACTGGTGGAACTGGACGGGAGCACGACAATGGTCGTCAACGAGGAAGGCAAATTTATCCCTCTGTCCCTCAATCTTGAAGCGAGCAGGATATTCCGTGCTCATCACCCGGCGTCGAAAGACTTCATCGTTGGGGACGTACTTGTGTGCAATAACAATCAAATCAGATAAAATTATGGATAAAGAGAAAGCAAAAGCGCTCAGCAAGACCCTCGCATGCTACAAAGAATTACAAGAGAATAACAGTGTAAACCTGATCGAGTTCCATACCGCTGACGGGCAGAAACACGGTATCGGCAACCCGGAAGCCATCAAGCTGTTGCTTTCGGTGGCCGTCATCGAACTGGAACGCCAGCTCCGGACCGCACAGTTCGGTGATATTCCGGAAAGCCTGGAGAACAGCCGCGAGTACAAGGCGGCCAAACAGCTGGAATACGCCATGAACGATTTGGGATTCAAGTCCGAACGTTTCGCCCAGGCTCTTCCTTATTTCCACAAGACACTGGAACAGACATTCTTCAGAACGGTAAAGGCTTCCATTACCGCTATGGCAGGGCGTGATTCACGCTGCATTGACGACCGCAACCGTGCTTCATACGAGATGTGTCAAATGCTGGCCTCCATGCTGGAAGATACCCGTCTGCCCTTTATCTAAATGCCATGTTCATAGACGAGAGGACACAAAACCGCCTCCATGCCGTGCCGGGAGAGAGTATCTCCCACGGCACGATGCGCACGCAGGACCTGATTCCGGCGTTCTTGGACGTTATCCGTGACACACCGGAGTACGTGCAGGTGATGAATGCCATCCCCGCCCATGCCATGGAGGACAAAGAAGCAGACTGGTGGAACAGCGATGACGCGGCGGGATTGCTGGAATCGCTGTTCGACACGCTCGATAGTTACTCACCGGAGGGGTACTATTTCGGTGCTCATCTCGGTGACGGGTCCGATTACGGATTTTGGAAAATGGACAAGTGAATGTCGGAACATGGTACGGATTACAAAAGACAAGCGGCATGACATTCTCAAAGACGGGATTTGTATCGGGCAAATCTATCTTGCCCGTGCCGAAAGCAGGAAATTAAGATACTGGGCAATCTCTTGCATGAGTGGAATCGGCTTCAACACTTTCAATGAAGCCCGCAGTTATGCCAAGGATTTCCTTTAATAAAAGAATCGCATGAAAAATTGGATACAACAGATGCTTTTGTGGCGTAAAAAGACGGACAAGGGCAGAATGACACTCGGAAAGGTGCAGAAAGAGTATCGCGAGAATGACGTATGCATGGGAGAACTCCTTGATGCCCTTCCCGCCGACGGCCTTTCCATAGAGGAAGCTTTCGAGCTGGCTATCACCGCCAAGAAGTGGGCGGACGGAGACCGTTTCTACCGGAGTATCAACGATGGAGAACCGGAAGAATTGTAAGGTAAATAACAATAAACAATAATGACAAATGAGCAGATATGATTTTATAAGATTCGGCGGCTTTGTCAACTGGGCGGACGAGGACACGGACACGTTCCGGAAAATGAAAGTCTGCCTGCCGGTAAAGGAGCCTGTCGAAGATGACACGAAAATAGGACTGATTTCCACGGACGAGGACAATCCGGAAGAAATCGCGGTTTCCTATTCCGTCAGGGCAGCCGAACTCATCCCTTGGACGGACTCATTCCAGGAAGGATACTGGAAAGCCCTGATAGTGGCAGAGGCAAACGGAGCAGGCACGGACGTATTGCTGCCCATGCTCAAAGATGCCGGACTATGCCTGATGGAATGTGTCTTCCTGATGCTCCGGAGCGATGCCTGCAAACTGTTTCCGGTCCTGTGCCGGCTGTTCCCGGAAGTGGAGGAAATGTTTGAGATTATCACATGGAATGACAGGGAATATTTTGTCAGGGAACTGACGCTGTTCCGTGGAACGGGCGGGGAATACAAAACCCTAGTCTCTGTAACGGGTCTGCAAGACGTGCTGGTCGGCAAAGACGGCGCACCCATATCGGACGAGGCGGAGGCCGTGGACCGGAAAATCTGCTATTACTTCACGGACGAGGAGTTCCTGCTGCCGGAAGAGCGGCTTGTAGCCCTTGCGGAGGATGCGTGAGAAATCATAATGTATGTACAAAGACCAGAAAATGAATAAAAGAATGAACAAACAGCAAACCACTCCCGTTACCGACACTTTTAAGGGGATGCTACTTATGTCAATGGGTGTCCCTGTAGGAAACATCCGTCCCTACCGTTTGAAGTCGGCACCTTCCTGCCTCGGCGGTTTCGAGCGCATGAGCGTAGCGGCAGCACGAGCCTCGGGAATGGATATCCCGGAGACGGAGAAAGAGAACGATGAAGTTTACATATGCCGCTTGGGACCCGCCGTCTTCCATAAATGGATGCCTGTCTGGATGTTCGAAACCGCTTTCGAACCGGTTCCCGAGCAGAGACGCGGTGACCGCATCCGAACACTTACGGAAGAGATGAACAACCATCACGTGGCGGAGAAAGCCCTGAATGAAAAATGTTACGCCCTGTCCGTGGAGCTGCTTTCCGAGTGTGGCGGCAGCCTTGATGACAACGGTGAACAATCCTCGACCTATCTCCATGTTGTGGACCGTGACCCCGTGGAACTGGTCATCACGAACGCGTCGCTCCGGAAAGACGGGAAAATCTTCATCATGGGTTACAGTTACTACACGGGCGAGGAGTACGAGCAGGAATGTGACGTAGAATCCGGCATGGACATACTGAATTTTATCCTTTCCCAAAAAAGTTTTGAGTGCTATGAATGAAGACAAGATATTGCAAATGTTCTTCGACATAGGCCAGTGGACGAAGGCCATTGAGAAAGGCGTGCTGAAAGACATTAGGAAAGACCAACTTATTCGGCTGACCGACGAGCATACCCGTATGGCGATGGCCTATGCCATGCGCCGGGGAAAGTACGAGATTTCCCCTCCCCACACGGCGCAGATACCCAAGGACAACGGTGAGTTCCGCACAGTGTACGTAAACGAGCCGATGGACCGCGTAGTACTGGGTATCGCCAACGACCTGCTCTTCGAGTTGATGCCGGAGATGCTGCACTCTTCGTGCAAGTCCTACCAGACCGGTATAGGGTGCGGCAAGGTAGTTACGGAAGTCAGCCACCGGATGACAGAAACCGGCAATAGCGGCTGTCTGGGCTGGAAGTCCGACCTTTCCAAATACTTCGACAGTGTTCCGATACGGTTCATCGACGAGGCGTTCGACAAGGTGGAGGCCAAACACGGCCAGTCTGCCCTGATAGACGTACTTAGGAAATATTACCACTCGGACCTCTATTTCGATGAAGATAACCGGTTGCAAAGCAAGTATCAATCCTTGAAACAGGGTTGTGCTGTGGCTAGCTGGCTGGCGGATGTACTGCTCTACGACCTAGACAGGGAACTGTCACAAATGAACGGCTACTACGTCCGGTATTCCGACGATATGCTTTTTATCGGCAAGGATTATGAAAAAGCGATGGACACACTCCAAAAACGCCTGGAAGATAAATCCATGAAGCTAAATCCCAAGAAAGTGGAATACCTGGCAGCCGATGTCTGGTTCAAGTTCTTAGGATTCAGTATCAAGGGCGGCATGGTCTCGCTCTCGTCATCACGCATCAAGACCTTCCAGCACGAGATCGAGCGGCGGACAATCCGCTGCCGGGACACGACACTGGCAAAAGCCGTGGACGCCGTGAACCGTTACCTGTACAAGGGCGAGTTCAGCTGGGCGATACAGGTATTGCCGGTCTGTAATGTGAAGAGTGACCTCAACGAGCTGAACAAGTTCGTGATGGACTGCTTTAGAGCCGTTCAGACGGGCAGGTGCAAGATCGGCGGTCTGGGATATGTCCGAACCAAACCGGATGGCTGCATCGTCCGGGGACGGGGACGCAACGTGAAGGCCAACCGCGATAAAACAGACCGGGACATACCGGGTTACCTGACTGTCGGCTGCATGCGTAACGCCCTTCTGACCAGCCGGGCGGTGTACAACACGCTGGTGGCATCGCTATAAGTTACGCCGGGCACACGGCAGAACGGGTGGACGGGCAGGCTATTCAACGTTACAGGCTTATAACCAGAATCCATATCGAGATTAACCGGTCTAACACCCGGTTAATCCCATCTCGATTCTGGCTGCGCCTGTAATGTATCGGGAAATTAAAGTCATGTGCCGTCTGTCCCGTACCCGTTACCGGAGCACACCGGGAAAGTTCAAGGAATAGGTTTGGGCATCCCGCGTACCAACGTCTTCTTTCCGAGTCTGAAGGCGGCTGACCGTCGCCTTCGGACTCCGCAGAAGACCCATACGCGGGATACATCGGAAGCATAAAGCCATGTGCCGGTATTATGAGAACTTTCAGTCTTTTCCAGCACGGGAACGTGCGGTTCGGGGGAATGGATTCAGCCTGCTGTCCCCGATAAGCCCGTCTCGCGCCGTCGTATCCCTAACGTTATACGACGGCGCCATTCCGGCTTCCGCCACAGCAGACATCGGACCTGTAAAGGAACGTGCCGGCATTCCGGGAACCGCAAAAAGAACAGCACAGGGCAAAGGGGGCAAGGCCGGGATTTCAACAGAGCCGCAATTCACACGGCTGGAGCCTGTGTTATCTCCTGCTAACACGACAGATGACACAGGTTCCAGCTGTACTCGCGGCCCGTATCAGGTTTTTAAAGGGATGTGCCGTCCGGATGAGTCCCCTGAACAGAAGGTAGCGCGACCGCATATGCACGAGGGACCCAAATTCAAGATACAGTATTCAAGCTTGGTCCTGAGCCAGGCAACTACCTGGTTCAGGACCGAAGTCCTACTGTATTTATCAGGACTATAAAGATACGCGCCAGGGGTTTGAGTGCCATTAATTGTAAACAGGTGAGAAAATGGAAGATATTTACCGAGAAACCGTCACCGCCATAGAGAACGGCGCAAATTTCCGGATTGATTTCCAGTCCAGAAGTTTAAAAGTAAACGGGAGACACATGATACGGAACGGCAGGTATGATGGCGCTCCGTGGTTGCCGGAGTACGGCTGCGGGGATTTTTTCACGGATGTGGAGGAGCTGTACCGCCGCTATAAACATTCGATACCATCGGAGCGCAGCCAGAGCAAGTCCCGCCGGTATTTCATGGCATTGCCCGAAAGTGACCTCGAGGACGGGGACATGCTGTACGGGCAACACCGGGATACCGCGCAATTCGAGCTGGAATTCTATATCCTCTGCCGGATTATAGGCGGGTTCACATGGAATCCCGAAACGATGGGCAAATGGTTCTGGCAAAGCGAAAAAGACAAGGACCTGGTGATACTCAGAAAATGGGTGGAACCCGGAAGTAATCAATTATTAACAAATTCACAATGAGTAGAAAGAAACAAGAAACAAAAGTCCTGTGCCCCGGATGCGGCACGGAATTCGCCATCGCGGACAAGGAATTTGCCGCCACGGGCACCGTTATCGGCAAGAATTCGGATTTGGGCACCGTCTATCCGGTGGTGGCCGGCCATAATTCTCCTGCCGGACTTCCCAAAGGGGCGCGGGAGCGTATCGAGGCACTCCGCGGTGCCGGTGTGGACGTGAGCTGCCTGTTCGCCATGCAGGGAGCCGAGGGCGGCGAGTATATCGCCTCCAACAAAGACGGGAAACTTACCATCCTGGATGACAACGACCCGATATTCGGCAGCATCATGGCACAGGGTACCGTTCCCAACAACCGACTCTTCCGCCGGTGGGTCATGGCACAAATGTTCCATATGATGTCATACACGCATTACCGTGAAAAAGAGCCGGCAGGGGTGACCGAGATGATTCACCGGAAAGGCTATGATTACCAGTGGAAAATGCTCTTGAACGAGCTGCACGCCCAGATGAAGATGGAACACAAGGACATCACGGGTTTTGCCGAGAGAAACCGCTGGTTCAACCGTGATGTGGTTTTGGCCATCGCGAGCGACTATGTCAACGCGCTGAAAAAACACGTGGGCAACCTGGAAACAAGAAAATGCAAGGGAGTTCCCTACAAGCGTATACACGGCCGTAATATTTTCGTGGAGGACCTGCAATCCAAACTGTACTACCCGCTTTCCATCGCGATAACCCACATCAGGCACGCGTTGGACGCCACACAGCTTTACAACGCGGTCAGACAGTTCAATGACCGTCGTATCCGGCTGCCATGGGGCACTCCTCAAAGCAAGGCATGGATGGATGCCTATAAGGGAGCCGGGGCGTTCTTTACCATGCAGAACCTGATTCGTTTCCACGGTTGCACGGCTGTCAATGACCGGGGTCGGCGTCTGGACAAGTACCAGTCACTGACGTTCCTGTCAGCCAAGGCGGAAGAGTATAAAAACGGAGAAGGCTGGCGGTTGCTGGCAGTCCTGAAAAAAATGCTGGCGGACAACAATATCAACATCAAAAAGAAGATGGCGGCATGGCGTAAGAAATAGGCCGTCATCACCATCCGCCCGGTAGGCGGCGCGGTGTGGCGGGTCAGAATAAATTAGTACTCCCTCCATTGAAATGATGCTCATCCCTGTTAACACAAGATGAGCATCTTTCAATGGAGGCATTACATCGAAAACGTAAAGAGATGCCCCTGTTTGACGACCACACCGCTATTCTAATCAAAACGACATAATCCTTTATACGATGAGCAAGAAACAACTACGACGCAGGGCCTACCTGCTGTACCGGTTACGAAAACAGGGTATCCGATGCCTGACACGTTGCCGGACCATCTTCTACCTTTACGGGGAGGATCCTAAATCAGTACCGCAGATTTGCAGCCTGATAAGCGAATTCCATTTCCATGTCCAGTTTGAAATACCCGCCTGACATGAAACCGGGAGACATTGCAACGCTGAAAGTGCCCTACAAGGGCTATCGCCGTATAGAACTGTTGGAACGGCTCCAATACACCTGGCTGGTACGCATCTGCGAGAGCAGGAAGGAGATCGAGGTCTATGAAGACGAGTTCGAAACGGATTAAAGGCACGGAACAATGAAAGGAGAACAACAGGAAGAACGCGTACCGAACTTCATCGGCAATGCCGTCATTATCCTCACGGCCAGCCATCTGGGCTGCGAGGTGGAGATGCTCGCCACCGCACAGGAGGTGTGGCGGACGAAACGCCTGCCCGAGGCGGTACTGCTGGGCATGTACGAAAAGGCCGCACGCGATGCCGTGTCGGCTGTCCGGAAGAGAGGTCTGGCGGAACAGGCTGACCGTCTCGGAGAGATATTTTACAGGACGGGGGAATTTCCCCCGCCGGAAGAAGACAATACATAAAAAGGAGTAACAAATGAAAACAAGGACTTTTCAGGAAATATATGATTTCTGCCGTACGGACGATACCTACCGGAGCTATTTCGAGGCATCGGACGAGTCCCGCATTACCGGAGCAAGGGCAAGAAAGTACTATTACGGCGACATCCGCCGAGGCCAGTGCCGCGTGGGGACATTCATCTACCGCCAGTCGATGCGGCAGCTTGAAAGGTTCCTCGGGGGCGCAAGGCAGGACCACTACATCCATGTTGACCCGCCGGCCTGCCGGGGAGTGAGCCTCAAGGACGATATGTTCCCCGGCCAGACCGCCTATATCGTGGTACATGTCAGGAGGCAGGGTGTGCAGATTGAAATCGAACACCCGTTGCATGGTGGATGGGTGCATTTCACGGCACGCTCCCACCGTCCCTTCACCAGGGAGGGAATCATAGCCGAGGCGAAGTCCTACATTGACAGCCACATCCTGCTGGCACCGGGAAGATACCGGGACTTGCAGCTGGAAAATATGGTTTCCAAGGAACAGTTCCCCGCATGGTACAGGCTGTATAAAATGAGGCTGCACGACCGGGCGGAAGCCGAACATCGGGACATGGTGGACAGATACAGGCACAGGAACGACCTTACCTACGGGGAAGCCCGTGACATGCTCGCGGCTTCGGGTATATTCTTCGACCTGAACTGCGACGAGTTCGAGCGGGACGAGATTACGGAACAATTTGTAAGACTTTGTAACAAGACATAATACCCAGGCAAATGAATCTATATAATCAAATCAAATATAACGGGTACCGCATCAACATCTATTATGATGATGACGCCCGAAGCCCGCGTGAAGCATATGACAATCTCGGTACGCTTTATACGGCACATCGTCGCTACCGCCCGGAGAAGGAGTTTGATGACCACTTCGATATCGACAAGGTTTTTGAAGGGCATATCGGAAATTTCCGGGAATCGTTCCTGAAGGAATATATCGCCCTGCCGGTCTACCTCTACGACCATGGCGGCATTACAATATCCACCTCGCCGTTCAGCTGCCCGTGGGATTCCGGATTTTTCGGAATCATCGCGGTACCGTTGGACAAGGTGCGCCGGGAATACGGGTGGAAGAACATCACCGCGAAACGCAGGAAGCGGATCGAGGGATACCTGCAAGACGAAATCAGTACCCTTGACAACTACTATACCGGGGAAGTTTTCGGGTATCGCATCATGCCGGAAAGTGACGATGACAATGAACTGGACAGTTGTTGGGGATTCTATGGTACGGAATGTATGAAAGAACTGGAAGCCGAATGCAGGCATATTATCGACGGGCAGAACAAAGCGGTAGCATAAAATAGAAAAATACGCATAATAACTGGAAATACAATGAAGACATCATACGGACTTGAATTTGACACGGTAACAGAAATCAATCCTGAATGGAGCGGCTATGACAAGACGATAGCAGGATGTCACCTGGCCAATGCCAGGGTGGTCATCGTGGATACGGAATACGGGCAACCGATAGACAATGAGCATGACCTTGAAGAAATCTACCGGATTCTCGAAAAGAAAAAGACAGGCCATACTAAAAATGAACGACATGGAAGAAAAACGAGATAACAAGGAAATCAGGGTACGCCTGCACCATATCGACCGTGGAAACTGCACGGAAGTGTGGGAGGTGCAGACAGAGAAGGGTAAGCCCAAACGCTATCTGGGACGTGACGACGGTTATGGACCGAAGGAGTGGTACACGCTCTGCGATGCTCCCTACGGCTATTGCGAACGCGACTGCCATGTGAGGGAGGACCTCACCCTCATTGTCTGCGACAAAGATTGGAACGAGGTGTTGCGAGACGGAACGGACAGGGAACGCTTTCCTGAAAGTTTCCCTTCACTGGATGAAGCCTGCAACGAGGCATGGAGCAAGGTCGTGAAAGTGCTTCCGCATGTCACGCACAAAGGTTTCGGGCAGTGGATCACCAAACAGTCATTCCTCCCGCTCAGCCAGACCGAAGAATTGAATTGGCGGGATAGCTACTATGAGGAAGAAGCGAGTGAGATACTCTCACGTTTTACATGGATCGGTGAAGAGTATGCCATATTCAAGGTTACCCAGAGGCACACCAAGTGCGACGCCCAATGGTACGAGTATTACGCGGGGAAGACAAACCGGCAGGAACACGAGTGGTATACCCGTTTCTTCGGTTACGAGTACCATGACCGGCATATCAGCGACGTACTCCGGACACTCGGAAGGCGGTGCGACGACATCATCCGTACTGCGGTGGAAACCCGCACGGACCACTATTACGGGCGTACGGTTTCCTGTTTCATGGACGAGTTCATCGGTTACGACCTGTCCCATGAACAGGTCCGTGACGCCAAGGAATGCAGATTGCGCAAGGCACGGGAAGACTACGACGAAGCGAACGCCTACTATTACAAACTGAAAGAGAATGAGGAAAGCATCCGTGGTATCGAATTGATGCTGCACTGCATAAGACAACAAATCCGAAAAATGAAAAGATAATGGCCAGAAACTACATGTAGCCAGAGTTTGGCAAATCGAATACAAATATCCGGGTATGTATGGCGGGGGCGGTCAGGATATCTTTTATGATATCCTGACAATGTTCGAAGTTGATAACTCCGCAGAAGACGCCTATACCGATGACTTCGAAATAGCCCGTTCGGGTCTGCAGCAGCTAAGAAAACATATCTCAGAACAGGATGAAACCTTCCGGCAGAATGCCGAAGAATTTTATTCCTGCCTGGCAAAGGCCGGGATGGACCGGGAAAAGTTTATCGAAGTACTTGATTGTCTAATCAACGGCAGTGACCAAAGCGATGCCTATGTGCATGTCTCATGGTTTTAATGATATGCCATGAAGGCGTTTCGAGCAAACCTGCCGTAACATCAAACCTGTATGAAACCTAAAGATAACGGGCTGGCCAACCTTCATGACCGGAAACGTGAGGAACGCGGTTTCTGCTGCATGCAACTGATCATATTCCTTACAGACAATGGAGTGAAGAGCTGGGATGAATGGCACCGGGCGCATACCGACGCGGCCCGGGGCGAATGCAGATACCGCAAGCGGTGCCCGGTTTATGGACGTAGCAAACATTTAATGAACAATAAATAATATGGTACTTAATATTGTAAAAAACGACCTGCCTGCCTCATGCATTGCAGAATATGTAAGATGCGTGTTTGACAATGCCAAAGTAAACATCAAAGATGAAAATGCAGTATCCGTCGACATCGAAGTGACCGGAAAGAACGAGCTGCACTCTTTGGAAGGATTAAAAGAGTTGGAATACTATTTTAAAGATTATGACATAAGAATATGGTGACCGCCATGCAACGGGCGGCAAACCGGAAATTGTTCAACTACAGATAAAAAACAAGCAACATGGAACAGGAAAAACCTACAAAGCCGGAAACAGACAGAACCTTTCCGGAAGACGATGACACACTTTACCGTGAAATGACAGTGCACATGCCCCGCTGCTATTTTCCGACTTCGCTAGGCGAGAACAGTATCCTCAAATTTGCCGGAGAGGAATTCCGCCGCGTCAAGAATATTGTCTGCCGGCGCTACAACTTTAACGAGGACAAATATATCCGGGAGAACGCCGGCGTATCCCCTTTCGACTCTGTTCGAGGCAACTTCGAGCAGGAAGTGTACAGACGTCTCCGTAAGGATTATGCGCACCTCAGTATCATCTCCATCAGAAGATCACTTATGGAGAAAATCCGCGACGCCGTGAAGAAGGAGAACAACATCATCGGCACGTTCTACCGCAACTGCGGCGTACATTACCGGGAGGCGGAATCAGCGGAGTATGAAACCTCCCCGATAGTGGTGGTCCACAATTCCGCTTTTTACGGATACGGCGGTTATGAAAGTGCGACCGTTTATGAACTTTTCATCGACGGGAACGGCAAACTGCTCTGCACGCTCAACGGCGAAGCCGGCGAGGATTTCGATGAGCCCATCGGACAGGTACAGACCGAGGGATTGCTTGAGATTGCCCACTGGCTGGAAGAACACGGGTTCATCTCCGCTGATGTCAATGACGACGAGATTGTCGTATGCGAGGGGTGCGGTTCAGACAATATACAGACCCAGGCATGGGTGGATCCGAATGCCCGTACATTCATCGGTACCACGGGTATAGACCGCTATGATAACTGGTGCGACGAATGCGAGGACCATCAGCCATTCTGTACTTTAAAAGAGTTCAAAGAACGCATGGAGGAATGGTGGAACTCGTTGGACGCAAATCAAATGGAACAGATCACGGGTTGCCGTCAGGACAAGTGTCCGGCCGGAGACAACCATCAGGGGTTTGCCGAAACCTGCAATGAATGGTGGGAAAACAAGGGCTATGACGAGAAACGTAAAATCTGGAAAGAACATAATGACTGCTGATTATGATTTACAATCTTCTTAAACGCATACAGAACCTGTTGGCTTCCAAGCCGTCCGGGACAAAGGAGGAACAGGAAATCCTGAGTCTGGTCAGCCAGGCGCTTCCTGCAATGCTCAATGGGCATGATACGGAAACACTTGCCGCCAATGAGCTGCTGGTACGGATATGCCCCGACACCAAACGGCCGGTCCTCGTATGCCATAACGGCAACGGGCAGTGCCTGTGCCTGCACAATGGGACGACGGAAGAGGATGCCGTCGACGTGGACTTATGGCTGCGTTCCAACGGTAGAGAGTGTAACGGCTACAACAAGTTGCAGGAGGCTGTCGTGGACCTTGCCTACAATGCCGGGGCGGACAACCTGTGGGAGGACAGGGACTCCCGTGCCGTCAATGCCGAGATCGTCCAGTGGGCGGAAGAATTCGAGACTGAGCATGCGGGCACTGATTGGGATGCGGAGGACTACTTCCTTGCCATCGACAGGTTTTACAAGGAAAAGACAAAACAAATGAATCCGGTTACAATACCGGCGAACTGAAAAAATGGCAACCGAATGGACAAGGAAATTGCAGAAGAAATCATCCGGGAAAACCGTTATCCGTCCGGATATGACATACAAGACTATCTGTTTGACAATGAGGATACTGTGCTTTCTCTGGAGGACGGAACGGAGCTGCTTGATGACTTCGACCTCTGGAAAGAACGTTCCGACCTCGAACTTGAAAAAATCATGGACCGGAACTACTGGTCCTCGACTGGTGGATATTAGATTAAAAACAGGAATATAATTATGGTAAGAGAACTTTATCAACGGCTCAGGGAATATTTCAACAACTTACCCGAACCGACAGAAGAGGAAAGACAATTTATCCGGGAGCTGAACGCCGGGTATTTCCCTATCACGTCCGTCCACCGCGATGACCTGGAAGGACAAGGTTTCGATGTGGAAAAGATCAGCGATGACGACATGCAGAATCTGGCGGAAAAGATGGCCGACGATTACTGCGAACAGTTGTTCTGGCCCAGCATGGAAATCATTGCCGGAGAAATCCTGAGTTTCCCGAAAGTAAAAACAAAAGACATTATCTGTCCGAAATGCAATTCGGAAAATATCCGTTATGATATTCACGAAAGTCGGTTCCACTGCGGCGAGTGTTCCCTGGCATGGGATGACAAGTTATATGCACTCGTGGAATTTCCCGAGGAAAGTGCTCCTTTCGAGGAAGAAGGAACCGGTTATCCGGCATGGGGAAGCGGGGAGAACGGGGCGCTTTACGTGCCCGAGGAAGACTATATACGCCATACCGGCAAATCTCCCGAACGGGACAAGTGTTACCGTGCCGTGTGTTGGCCGGACTCCCAGAAATACATGGGAACGAAAGGTTGTGAACCCATACAGGATGAAAACGGGATACGGGATTTCGGCACATCGGCATACTGGGTGCCGCTGCTTCTGACGGAAGAAGCGGCAGAGCGACGAATGGACAAGAAAAAGGTACCGGTATGCCCCGAATGTGGGGGCACAGATATTGACATTCTGAGTGACGAGGGCGTGGCCGTATGCAATGACTGCTGCCTTGAATGGCCTTACGCGGAGGATTGAGAATGGAAACGGTAGATGTTTATACGGAACGAGGCGACCTGGTCACCTGTTCCGATTGCGGCAAGGTGATGCTCCTGCCGTATGGAGCGGATAAATGTCCCGCCTGCAAGAAAGAAGGTTGCCTGGTATGGACGGACGAAAGCTTGCGGGAAGCCGACATCGACTCCCTGCTCGAGAGGCACTGTAACCTGCACCAGAAGAGCGAACTGCAACCGGAGGAGTATCTTTCACTTTCCATACTGGTGACCGAGTATATTCCATATCTGGCCGATAAACCGCAGACAGCGCGTGAAACCCTGTTCCTACTCCTTGAAACCGGCTCTCTTTTCGAGAAATACTGGCGGGATACAAGATGCTTCCAATCCGAAAATATCTACACGCCCGCCATCAAGACACTGCTTGACAAACTGGACGTGAAACTGCGAGAGGGCGACACGATTCCGGTAGAATACCAGGATTGCCGCTCCCTGGAGGACTTCTTCAGGGTCGTTGCCGGCGAGCGTCCGGCAAAGGAAGAGGTATCGTTTTCTTCAGATAAGGAGGGAAACTATTATTTCAACGGACGCAAGGTCAAGGTGGAAAATTCTGACGAGTACGCCTACCGCCTGCTGAAAACCAAAATACAGACGAGCTACCGGCGTCCGGTAGATTTTTACTTCCGCTTCCTTGCCCGTTTCGGACCATACGGAACTTATGGCAACGTGTATTACCCGAGTATCACGGACCTGATATGCAGGCGTTACCTGCCTGAAACCGCAAAATGAATTCCGGAAAGGCGATGGACAACGGTTCACCGCCTTTCTTATTGTATAACTTTTTTAATATCAATCATTATGGCAACAGCATTAGCAACAACGGCCGCCCCCGTGCAGTTCGATTTCCAGAACAACAACGTCGAGGTGATGACGCTCGACACGCTCCGGCGCACACACAAGGAAAATGACATCTATGGCAACCCGCTCAAGGGAATCTACCATTACGAGGTGATAGAGCGCATGGCGGACATCTGCCAGAAACACAACCTGAATTACGAGGTGGAGGAAATCTTCGCCGCCCAGAACAAGAACAAGGCACAGCCCGGCGTGGTCGTCCTGCCCCAGGTGGAACAAAAGTACGGGGCGATGGCCGTCGAGGCGCATATCCTGCGCCGCGTTTATACGACCATCCGCATTAAGGAATGGGAAACGGACGAGCTGACCACGACGCTTGTCATCGCCTTCCATCAGGACGGCATCCAGGCGGCCATCGGCCCGTGCGTCAGGGTGTGCCACAACCAGTGCATCCTCTCCCCCGAACGCAGTGTGTCGAACTACGGGAAAGACAAAGTCACCACCGAAGAGCTTTTCGGTCGTGTAGACGAGTGGCTCTCGAACTTCGAGGTACAGATGAACGAGGACAGGGAACGCATCCGCCGCCTGAAAGCGAAAGTAATTACCCCGGTGGAGATGTACGCCTACATCGGATTGCTGACAGCATTGCGCGTATCGCATGACAGTTCCGACAAGCGTCTTTCGTCCAAGGTGGAGACCTATCCCCTGAACCAGTCCCAGATTTCCATCTTCACCGAGGACCTGCTCAAACTCACCGAAGAGAAGAAGACGCTCACGGCGTGGGATATCTATAACGTGGCAACCGAAATCTACAAGCCCGGACGTACGGACATTCCGGCCATGATTCCCCAGAACGGGGCGCTGGCCGAGCTGATGCTCTCGGAAGGGTTGCCGGAATCTTAAAAGGCTGCCACGTGACAAGAATCAAGGGACAACTGACGACAGCCGACTACCTGCCCATAGCGGAATATAACAGGCTGGTCCGCGGGCTTGAGAAGGACGGCGAGTACCTGTGGGAGACCTACTGCTGGCTGTCGTTCTGCACGGCATGCAGGGCCTCCGACGTGAGGACCCTGCGCTGGAAAGACATCTTAGGAAAAAGCACCATGACCCGCATCGAGCAGAAAACAAAGAAAAACCGCCTGATCAAGTTCAACAGGGACGTGCAGGAGAAGAACCGTTTCCTGTACGAGATGCTCGGACAACCCGCCCCCGAACAGTACATCTTTCTCAGCCCGCGTACCGGGAAACCTTACTCGCTGGAATACATCAACAGGCTGCTCAAGGTATTCAAGGTAAGGTACAGGCTGCCGATCAGGGCATTCTCCACACATACCTTCCGCAAGACTTTCGGGCGCTATGTCTACGAGCTGATGGGACGCTCGGCCGAGGGCCTGATCCTGCTCAACCAGATATTCCGCCATTCCAACCTGGAAACCACCCGGCGCTACATCGGGCTGGCGCAGGAGGACATCGACAAAGTGTTCGATTCCATACGTCTATGAGAATATTTTCAACGATGCCCGGAACCCGAGCGGGAGGTTCCGGGCTATGCTTTATATAACATATCAAAATCAGAACTGTAAATGGACACACCGATATATATCGACACATACTTCCGCGTCGAGTCCGGCTATGACGGCGGTCGCATGCCGGAAGAGAAAGCCGGACGCTTCTTCGACGAGGTAAAGCGCCTTTTCACGGAAACAGGGTTCAGCATCAAGGAAAACAAATACAAAGACGGTTGTCCCGAGGTGTATCTCGGAAAGACATGCCTGTACTGTCATCCCCAATCGTTATCGGGCCCTGTTCTTAAAGAGCACATGGAGCTTATCGAGAAGATTCTGGCACAAGGAACGACCTTCCGGTACCTACGTACTGACACTTACGGCGAGATTCTCGACCTGACGGAGGAGGAAGAACTCGCGTATTACCACAAGACTCATGACATGACTATCGGGGGTGTCTTTCTCGACGCCTTCCGCACCAAGCGCCGGAACCTGTACAAGAGCCGGGAGCAGGTGCTGGAAATACTCGTCGAAAAGCTGCGTGTCAAGACACTCCGTGGGAAGTCCGTTTATTCGAACACCTCCCCGGCATACCGTTATATCAGGGAAATGTACGGGAAAATGGTGTCTGAAGGACGGCTCGTCGAGGGATGCAAGCAAACCGCTTCCGGGAAACTGCCGCTCTGCCGCACGGCAACCGGCAGGGAACTGAAAATGAAAAGACGGGAAGACGACAGGACGGAATGACACGCGGTTCCGTACCGGACATGGCCGGATACCAGTCCGAAGACTTCTGTAAATCATAATTTTCAAGCCGGACTGTCAATCGAAAGAAGGACGACCCGGCTATACTTCAACAACAAGAGATAGCACTATTATGAGCATACAAATCGGAAAACTGTTGCCGGACGGCAGTGTCCGGCACATCAAGGCGCTCCATGAGACGCTTTCAAAAGACCTTGTGAGGAAACTCCGGGTGTTCTATCCCAATGACAGACGGGTAGATGCCCTGCTGTCGCTGGGCGACATACAAAAACTGGGACCGTCACCCTATGGAAAATGGACAGGAACCGGCGATACCGTCCACTGTTTTTCAAAGATCCGTGACGGACGGGAAACACCGCGGCAATCCGCATCACGCATCGCGGACAACGCAGACATTTTCGGCCGCATGGAGGACACGTGCCTCCTGTTCGATAACGGCAGATGGCATGTCATGGACAAGGGAGAATACTGTGAACAGCCGCTCTTCGTCGAAGATACGCCCTCCCATGACAGCATGAAACCGATCACGGTATATGTGAACAACCATGTCCGACTCGAAAAGATAAATACACCGCAGCACTGGCAGGGACTTGAGGAACTCGCCGAACGGGAATCCAGGATACTCTATGTCTACCGGGGGTGCCGCCTTGTGAGAATCGTCCGTTCGTCCAACCTTAAAAAGAAACTGTATGCGGCACAATAACATCGTATCGGCCATAGAATGGCTGCCGGAACACCTGTTCACGGAAGAGATCGTGGAAGCAGCCGTCGAAAGCAAGGAAATAGAGGTGCTGAGCCATATTCCGGGACGTTTCCTCACACCCGGACGTATAGAACGAATCATCGCGGGCAGCACGGAGAGCTGGCACAGCTTCGAGCTGCGCAATATTCCGGAGGCGTACCGTTCGGGAGCAGTCTGTGACTACGCCATGCGCAAAAAACCGAAGAATATCACGGCCGTTCCCGAAGCAATGGTTACCCGAGAAATGGCAGAAGCGGTCATCCGAAACGGACGCGGGGATTTCGACATTCTCGCCTTCATACCTGAACGCCTTTGGGATGCGCAACTGGCATACCTGGCCTTGCGCAGCTATATTTACGACCCGTATTACACGGACAGCAGGACAGACGCCGTCATGAAAACGGGGCTTATCCTCGGATATGTCCCCGTTGAGGTAAAGACTCAAGAGTTCTATTACGGGATGCTCGACGGGATGAAAATATTGAGCACGGTTACCGATGCCGTCGTGCCGTCCCGTTTCAAGACTGCGGCATACTACCGCAAGATGGCGGAACATGACCTCTCGCTTGTTCCCGCCCGGTTCTATTCCTATGAGATTCTCCATGCGGCTGTCTGTTCGACCGAAGGAAAAAACTTCATCACAGACCCCCAGTTTTTCAAGCCGTTGTCGGTATATCTGGACGACATGCTGGCGGACCGGCTGATGGAGAAACACCCTTACATGTTCGGGGAGTTGCCGAAGCGGTTCAAGACACCGGAAAGACTGGTCATTGCCATCGATAACAGCAAACGGGAGACGAACTGCTATATCGACGAGGAAACTGAACAATCCCTGCTCACGGTGGAAGTGTGCAAGGCATTCATCCGAAGAAACGGCAACTGTCCCGAATTTCCTGAAAATGTATGGACGCGGGAATTTGTCGACTACTGCATGGAGCACGGGACGAGTTTCCGCTGGTTCCGCCAGATGCCCAAAAAGTTCCAGAGCTCCGCGAACACGCAGGCGGCGTATGATTACGGTCATTACCATATCTGTGACTTTGCCAAACGGTTCATCACTCCGCAAATGGCGAAGGAGTGCTACCAGGAGCGCAGTTATGCACATGCCATCCCCGGACATTTCCTCACGGAGTTCTGCCGACAGACCGGACTGCCCGAGAAGTTCTACGGCGGGGAAACCACGATGCTGTCGCTGAAAAACAGCCGTGACGACTATACTTACTGCAAAGTCGGCAATACCTGTCTGGCCTTTTACCTGAAAGAACAATACGAGCCGTCCTCGGCACATCTGATGATGACGCGGTCGGATTCAAAATACTGCACGCCGGAGAAGGTGTTCGACGTGCCTGTCGGAACCTTCCACCGCACGTGGCTGGAAAAGATCGTGGCGGAAAACGACCCCCGCTTTGTCAAACCCCGTGTGGACAAAGCGTTGAAAGCCGTACAGGCGGTCTGCTATTACGGTGTCGAGAAGTTGAAGGACCTGAACCGTACGGAAATCTTCCGCAACACCTTCATGGGTGAGACCATCGGTTACTGCGCCCGCCGCAGGGACCTGACCTACCACAGCGACAACTGCGGGACCCTTATCGAGGGCTTGAAGTTCAAGATCCGGGGAATGGCTGTCCCCGTAACCTTGGCGGAAGACATGACTCCTTATACGGCCGACATGCTGCACCGGAAGTTCGGCTTCTGCTATATCGGAATGACGGCATTCGCCACGGACTACGGCCTGGACATGGAGAAGGCATACACCTTTGCACAGATGCGCCAGATCGTAAGGGAGAAAGGGCACAAGCCGTCATTGAGAAACTACAAACGTGAACTGAAACAAATAAACATCATACAATGAAAAAATACCGGATAGCTATCGAAGAGACGCTCCGTAAGGTCGTGGAGATCGAGGCAGAAACGCCCGGTCTGGCCGTCTGCAGGGCGGAAGACGAATACAATGAAGAGAAACACGTGCTGTCAGCCGACAATTTCGCAGGAGCTGACATCGCGCTCTCGACTGATGACAGCACGGTCATGGAGACTCTGGAAGACGTGGATTTCATCGGATACGTGCAACGCCGTTTCGAGGAATGCCGGGAGTCCATATCCGTCGAAGACAAAGTCCGGCTGGCATTCGGAAGTTTCGACAACGCCCTGTATGAGTTCGGCGAATACCGTAAGGAGGCGGCTCGGAACCGCCCGCAGGTCTACCTGCTGTACCGGAGCGATGCCTGGCACAACCGTTCTTCCATGGAGCTCATAGCCCCGTTCTCCTCCCTCGAAAACATGATGGAGTACCTGCGGCGTAAGAAGAAGGAATTCCGCCTGACGGAAAGTGATCTGGAAGAGTTCAAGAACAACCGGCAGACGAAGGGGCGCGACGAAAACTACCTGTACGAGTCGGATTATTTGGATGTGCTGCCGGAACAGGAACCCGAACTGCCGCCGAAAGATGACGCTTTCTA
The DNA here is from genome assembly GCF_964250025.1 of Alistipes sp. DJF_B185. Lineage (NCBI taxonomy): Bacteria > Pseudomonadati > Bacteroidota > Bacteroidia > Bacteroidales > Rikenellaceae > Alistipes > Alistipes sp. DJF_B185. The sequence goes on along the minus strand of NZ_CAXUDY010000001.1, from coordinate 204,333 downwards.
TGACAAGGTTTTCACCTGCGGGCAATCCGAGCTGTCACGCAGGGAGTTGGAATCTCTGCCGGAGCCGTTCGATACCTACCATGTTACGGACGAAGAAATGGAACAGATTGTGTACGAAACGGAAATGGAGACACGGGACCGGCTGCGGCTCGGTAAAAGAAAGCCCATAGATTTTGACAATGACCGCCATAGTGAAATCTGGTGGGAAGAAATGGAAAAAGCAGTGGTAAGGCACGGCGTACCGTACTACGAGGCCGAATAACGAAAATAGAACCTGTTCATCACATGCCATAATGATGACGGGCCGTCGCGGCTACGGCTGCGGCGGTCTTTTTTTTCAAAACGAGGTGAGTATTCCACCCCTTATACAAAACGATTACCTACTCTTAAAAAAACGGATTTATGAAACAGACAAGACAGGATTTCTTCACGGCGAACGGGGAAGGAATCAAAATCATGACATTTACGGAGTTCGCCCGGCATATCCTGCGTATGGAATGCGGGGAAAGTCTGGAACTGTATGCCGTTGTGAACCGGCAGACACGGGAATGCTCCCGGCCGCTCTCTGTCAGAAAGGAACAATGGAACGGTACGCCCTTTTACCTGCTCGGCGGGCACGGGCAGGAAGTCCGTACCATCAATTTTGCGGGTCGTCCGAAAGAGGAGTTTGAAACGACCTGCCATGATGTCTTGGACAGCTACGATGCCGTGGAAAGTATCGGGGCGGTCGTGTCAAGACTGCGTGAATTATCTCCTGAAGAACTGCATAAGCGGATTGCGGAAGAGATGAAGACCGGCTGTAAATACCTGTTGGTCTACCGCAGCGAGGAGGAGATGACGGCCGCACTCGACGGCAAGATATACGCCATCAGCGATACGGACGGCAAATTCCTTTGCGACCTGTATCAGCCGGATTATCTCCATCTGGAAAACGGGGGCGATATTGTGGACACCGCATCCATTCCGGACATGCATTTCCATTCCGATTGGGCAATCGCCAACCCCACGGTACGCGACAAGGTGCTCTCCTCCCGGATGGTGATTATATATACCCACGAAACGGTAACGCTATGATAGAGATTGGCAACAGGATAGAAACGCCGGAAGGTGTGTTCTATGAACTGGAATACGGAGGGGAAGGAAACATCTACAAGAACGAGGATGCCTTTCTCAACCGCCCCGATGAAGTGTGCTATGTACCTGAATACGCGGCAGAAGACCGTGAGGACTGGCGTGTGTCGGAGAGCAGTGACGGCTGTTTCACGCATAACTCACTGCTCGCCCTGTGCAAGGGTAATGAAGAGGTGTGCCAGGATCTGTTTTACAGCCTTGAATGGACGTACCCGACCACCTTGCTGGAAGAATGGGACTCGAACGGCTATTTCGATGAGATCGAGGGCTGGTATGACAGTAACGATTAAATGGAACGGCATATCATGGACAGGAAATACAAAATCACATACTCGGGAAAAATCACGGGCAAGACCCCGAACTACATATTGAGCCTGCGGGCGCATCTGAAAGGCATCTTCCCTGAAATGGAACGGTATGGTAAGGAAGAATTCGACCACGTGCTTCATTGCATCAGCTCGTTCATTGATGATTTTACCTTCAAGGTACGCAATTCCCGATACCGGGGAGACATCCTGAAAAGGACTATCAGTAACGACTGCCTGAAAGTGTTCAACCTGGGTGACGAGAAAGTGATACTGACCGTCTCCTTCACCCCGCTGGAAACATGAAACCAACAATATGACAGATATGGATAAAATACAGAAAGACAATGCGGAGCCGGGCAAAGCCCCGGACAAAATGAGCGCCGACAAGCTGCATCTGTTCGCCACCCAGTACGCCTTTATCGACGGACGGCTGCACGAGGCCGAGCAAGCCATGCTGAAATTCATGCTGGAGTTCCTGGCACAATATGGCCGCGTATCACTCGGCCTTACAGAAGAGGAGGAACTCGATGACAACAACTTCCCCGTCACGACAACCTTGTACGGGAAGCACGACACGCCCCGTATCAAGCTTACCGATGTCTACCTGACGGATGACGGGGAATATCTCCTTGCTGACGGAATAGATGCGGAGACCGGGGAAAAACGGGACGGATTCTATATCTACAGCGAACAATACGCCGATATCTTCCAGTTCGTCGGCCACGCTTCGGAGATGAACTGACGAATGAGGAACAACCATAAAACGAAATATCAATGGACTGTATCAAAGATTTACAAGACGCCATCCGCAACATTCTCGTGAACAACGGCCTTACGGAACTCTGTCTGGGAGAGCCTGACGAACTGGACGATCCCACCTATATCATCTGGTATGACAGGCACTGTGAGCCTCACGAAGACCCGGTATTGAAGGTTTACCTTGAAAATGAGGGCATTGCCGTTGAGGTCGAAGCCCGCAGTTTCGGGAACACGATAACCGTCTACGATTATGACATAGACCGTATTGAATGGTGGAAAGGCATTCATGCCAATATTCTGGAAGTGCTGGAGCGTGACGGCAAGCGCCGGTGTCCGGCCTGTGGCAGGACGGTCAAGGGGAAGCAGCGGTATTGCGGTGCCGGATGCCGTGATTTCATGACTCCCGGACCGACAGTGGAGCAGGTCGCGGAAAAAGCCAACCGGAATATCCGCAAACTGGCAAGCCTTGCCGCCGGAAAAGACAAGGCGTACCGGAAGCGGCTGATAGAGAAATATACCGTCGGTCCGTCATAAGCCGGCTTTGTTACACTAAAAAATGTATGATATTATGGCAACAAGAACCATTTACCTGACCGTACGGCTCGATATCGACAACCCGAAGGCTGATGAAATAACGGACGAAGAGGTTGACGAAATTATCAGCGAAGTGGACTATGAATTCAAAAATTACGGGGACTATGAAATCGACACGGAAATCTGCGGGAAAAATGACGAAGGTGGTCTTTAGACGCTATCCCGACGGACAGGTCATCGCCCTGTTCCCGGACATACCGTGGAGCGGACGGCGGGGTGAAATAACCTCCTACATGCATGTCGGCCAGCATGGCGCAGCCGACTATGCGGGCGTGATCGCCATGACACGGCCAGCCCATGAAAAGGAGTACCGCAACCCGCTTTCCGAACTGAGAGCCATCGGTTACGATGACCTACACATCATGCGGCGTGCAAGACCGAAATTCATAAACAGCTAAAAACAAATCTTATGTCTCATAAACCGAATGCCGTTCCTGTCTTGCAGGAGGGAACGGTCTATACAATTATACTTGACAACGGACGAAAGGTCCACGACGTAATCTATCATGCCTGTGTCGCCTCCGGCAAGTCGTATTTCGCCAAAGGCGATAAGACCTATCCCGCCGAAAAGGTGCGGAACCATTCAATCACCGGACATGCCGCATCGGACGGCTCTAGAAGGAACGGCACACCCAATCCCGACCGCTTCGCCATCACGGATGAAGTGTGCGAGGTCGTTGATGTAGTTACCACGCCGGAAACCAATCCGGAAATGTTCCGGTGTCGTGTCAAATGCCTGATGTATTCAGGCCTGTCACAAGCCGAGGCTGAGAAAGTCATCGCTTCAACGCCACTAAAGCTGGAACTCTTCTACGACGTAGGCCGTGGCAGTTTCGCTATTGACGCCGAGGCAGTTGGCAACACACCGCTGTATAATCCTTACACGGGAAAGGAAATCCCGGATGAAACCTAAGCCGAACTACATCGAATATGAGAGAACTATATATCAAGAATCTCTGCATCGAGATTACCCGACGTTGCAACATGCGCTGTACCCATTGCATGCGGGGAGATGCCGAATCCGTGGATATCCCTTTGAAACATATAAGCAACCTGCTGCGGCATGTCAGGCATATTCACCATTTCAACATCACGGGCGGCGAGCCGTCGCTTAACGTCCGGGCCATCCGCCATATCCTCGAACGGGTACGCGCCTACGGTATTACTGTCAATGACTTTTATATCGTAACCAACGGCTCTGCCACATCCCGTTCGGAGGAATTCATAGAAGCCTGCGCCGCACTGTACGAGTACCAGGAGGAAAAGGAACAGGACTCCGGCCACATGCTCGAAATGAGCGACGACCGCTTCCATGATCCGGCAGAGCATGCCGCCACGCTCGCGGCACTTTCCCCGTATCCCTTTTTCGGAGTCCGGGGACAGGCCGAGCGTATCTTCCTTTTCCGGGAAGGCCGCAGCACGGAGGGGTTTCCGAACCCTGTTCATGGGATTTATCTTACGGAGGAGAACTACGTTTACGGCGACCTCTGTCTCAATGCTGAAGGCATGGTTCTCTCCAACGGGGACCTGAGTTATGCCCGCCAACGGGAACATGCCCTGTGTCCCTGCGGGAAACTGATGCAATATCTCCGGATGACCTTGAAAAAGCGTCAAAAAGAAAGATTGTACGAATAAATACACAAATCAAAAAACTTATGTCAATCGTATGCAGTATCTGCGGCGGCACTGGAGTGAAATGTACCGCCGTCATCGACCCGAACACCAGACAGTTCCTCGAATTTACCCGCAACGCCTTGTCGGACGGCCGGTGCAGCCAGTGCGGCAACGTTGCCCTGACCGACCCTGACGAAGTAAAAGCCGGGCTGGACAAGCTTTGGACGGAATATACGGCGCGGCATCGTGCCGCCCCCAACTACACCTGCTGCGACATTGTCCGGCATGGTGATTACGACGGGTGTGAAAAGGCGTATATCCGCATCGGAGGCCCGTCAGACGTGGTCGAGAAGTATCCGGTCGTGGCCGTGTGCCGCGACCTCGAAGAGCTCAAATCACTTGCGCTCCCTGACCCGACGCGAGAATTTACCCTCATGGGAATTCAAGGGTTCGAGTTCCACGACGTGTTGGAAAACAAGACCTACGAGATCGGGGTGGACGACCTGAAAATTCCCGTCACGACGAAAGAGGTGCTGGACTTTTACCCGGCGGAACATCGGCTGAAAGAAACGGACATCGAACAATATGCCGCGGCTTACACGGCCCGTATCAAGGCGTACAGGGAGTATACCCGTCAGCTCGACGCCACACTCGTGCGGCGGCTTCTCGACAAAGAGCGGCTGATGAAAGTCGGCGAGAGCGACGGTTTCCGCTTGAAACTCCATTTCGACTGGTTTGTCATTTTAAAGCGGGAGAACGAAAGGATGTACGCGCCTTTCAAATACGCTGTAAATGCTTATTGTCTGGATAATATCCAAACTTTCGACCGTCGTTATGTCACGCTCGAAGATGCCTTGCTCCACTGCCTGAACGGTTTCAACGAGAACGCGAACATTCCTAACCGTTACAAGTCCATCGGGCATTACCTGTCGGGGAAATCCTGACGACGGGCAGTGTATCGACGGGTTACCGGAGGCCACGGGTGCTTTCCCCTTGACCGGAATACCGTCGGAACAAGTAACAATGTAACCAAAGAATAAAAAATATGATGAATGATTATAAAATCAAGAACATTCTCGAATCCCTGAAAGAGGAGGTCGAGAACGGGAAGGTATCCCTGCGGGAAGCTGCTGTCGAACTTCATAAAGCCGGCTGGACGAATTTCATCGACATCGACGCCACGAGGAACCTACTGAAGACCCGGAATGTAACGGGGAACGGAAATGTCCCGGGAGTTTCCGACATGATGGGAAAATACCGCGAGATGAAAGCGGCGCACCCGGATGCCCTGTACATTTTCCGAAACGGGGAATCTTGTGAATTGTATGAGGATGATGCCATCGCCGCTTCCGGCATTTTGGGCATTGCCACCGCCGAACGCGTCGACGGGCAAGGGAAAGGCGTCAAGGAACTGCGGTTTTCTTTTCGTGACCTGGACGTGTATCTCCCCAAACTGATACGCGCCGGAAACCGGGTGGCTGTCTGCGAACCGAATCAAACCGGTTCGGGCAAACGAGTTTGATAACCATTAAATAACAAATATTCAAAACCCAAAGACACATGATAAAGATAACAACGATTTTCGGCGAGGACGCCGTACGGGAATATGAAGAGAACAATGAACTGCCTTCTGAAGAATGGCTGGCGGATAACGGGGGCGTCGTGGACGAGAAAGAGTTCGAGACTGAGGCGGAGTACAATGCCTACATCGCCGGGGTAAACGATGCCGACGGATGGAGTGATTATCATATCATACGCCACCGGTCGGAAGAGGCGGACACCTCGAGAGAGGAAAATCTCTGGCTACGTCTCGGAATTAGCGTCCGGGGCAGCCGGGAGGACATCGAAAGGATTCTAAACGGGGACACCGAAACCCTTCGGAAACTGCTCGATGCCGGACGTTATGGGATTGGCGGAGAGACCTATGTCCCTGGTTCGACCGTCGAGGGGTACAACGAGGACCACGACACGGAGTTCGAGGAGGAAGACGTGGAGTTCCATTTATAATAAAACCACACCATCTGCAATAATGATAACAGTAAAAGTTCTACTCGGTAAGGATACTGTAAGCATATACAGGAAAACCGGGGATATCTCGTCGGTGGAGAGCACGGCCGAATCCGGGGGATATGTGATAACCCGACATTTCGAGACCGAAGCTGAATACAAAGCCTACGCAATGGCTGTGGAAGACCTGGACGGACATGAAGACTGGCAGATGCTGACTCCTGCCGTTACGCCGGAAGCTCCGTTCCGCAAAGGGGAATTTGTCCGGCTGACAGACGATGCAATTAAGCGGATACGTGAAAGTTTCGGGGACGGACCGGCTGACTACAGAAAGGAAATGATTTTGGAGGTGATTGCCTGGTGCCGCTATGAAGGCACATGGATCATTGAAGTCCGAGATATCCGTGAAGACGATACTCAGGAGTTCGATGCCGTTTTTCTGCGCCCCTTGACGGCACGGGATCTCGTGGCTATTTCCGCACCCCGACACCCGCTATCCACTGCGATATATCCTATTCACATCCGATAACTTAAATGATGCATGATGGAAAATATATTCATACTGCCCGGAAACGAACAGGAACTGTTTAACCGGTATTTAGATAACAACGAATACGGCCCTCTGAAAGAACGGCTGGAACTGGTCAGGAAAGCCTTGAGCAACAAGCTTTCCCCGGATGAACGCAATAAGCACGGGCTGAACGTGGGTGTGCATGAACTGTCCATGGAACGTAAGGAACTGGAAAGAAAGATATTCCAAATGGCACTCAAATCCTTTGCAGAACGGGTTTGTGACGAGCAACGCGCTCTTTGCGAACAGGGGTTCTGGCAGGCACCGTGCGGCAAAGAGGCGGAATATATCTCCTCCGCTCCGGTTCCGGACCTTGTAACGGACGTGAAGCAGTACAAGACCATTTGCCGCTGGTGGGAGAAGCTGTCCGATACCAGGAGGCTGAAGGTAGCGGCGATGTTTGCAAACGAACTGGGACCGATATACGGGCACGACACCGAAACGCTGGAACGGATTTATAGCCGCTGGTTTCTACTCTCCTTAGATGGCAAACAACGCATCTACCATTCATGGACCACAAACGAAAAACAGACTTCACCATGCCATACAAAAGCTCGGGAATAATCATCAGCGGGACACAATATGACCGCAGGCAGAAGCTCACTCCTTTTCAGAAGGCTGAAATTTTCCACCGTTACATGACAGAAGCTGTCAGCCAGCGCCAGCTTGCCCGGGAATACGGTGTCAGCCGCAGGCTGATAACCTTCATTGTGAACCCAGAAAGCGAAGAGCGGAACAAGGAACTGCTGAGAGAGAACAAGGCAAAAGGCTTGTATAAATATGACCGGAAGAAACATACCGAAAATATACGCAACCACCGTCGTTACAAACAGAGATTATTTCAAGAAGGTAAAATCATACTAAAAGATGGATAGACAATGAGAATACAGGAGAAACAAAAAGCGTTGGAACAGGAAGTTATAGCCAACCTGTGTGCGATACCGAAAATGCCGGAAAATATGTTGCCCCATACGGTATATGTCGAGGAGGAAGGGGAAGACGGGTATGGCCACGGGATACCGGTATACACCATGTACCGGTTGGAGGAGATACGCACGGACGGAAGCTGCACGCTTTACAACGCGGAAAGCCGGGAGCGTTTCACCTGCCGCCACCTGCATGAGATTAACATGGACTGGCTGGTGACAGTCTGGGAACGTTATCTGGAACTCTGTGTCGAGCAGGATATCTGGAAAGGGAATGCCGTTGCATTCCTGAAAGACCGTACCGGCAAACCGGAAGAGGAAATCATTTCATTCGTGGAAACCTCGTGGGACAAATGCCAGGCTTATACAGACAACCTCAAGGCGTTTCTTGGGGAAGATAAAGACCGGGAAATATGGATATTCTCTTTCCCGCTGGACGAATTTGAACGTGACGTTCCGGCCGGGAAAATCATCGTTGATTACGAAAATAACCCCGCAACGCGGGTTGAGAAGATGACACCGCTGGAATTTACGGCCAACATCAATGATGAATGTTTTGATGACCGGAACAATTGGGTAAGAGCCATTGAACTTCCCAAGCAGGAATAATAAACTATTTGAATCAATAAATATGATTACAAAAGAAAACATTGGCAACGAGACCTTTGAGTCTATGACCATCAATGACACGCCTGCATTGTTTACGGATATGCGGATTGACCGGAATGCCGTTCCGGAGGGACTGTACGCATACGATATCCGGGAGTCGGATGACGGGGACCGTCTGGCGACCATCGAACCGACGGTGATGGTAAATCATGGCGGAACCATCCTGACCAGGAAAGAGTTTATCACGGAAAAGGACGGCTATGTACAGATTGACGAATACGGTTTCGAGGCCTCCATGACACTGGAAGAGTGGCTTGAGGAAAACAATTAAATGTATAAAGGATATGGATATTAAGGAACTGACAGAAAGGTATCAGGATCGTTTCGATGCCCATTACCTGCAAGACGATAACGGAACCGGCAGAAAAGGTCGGAAACGGAAAAAGGAAGTTGAGACCCCGAATTTTCTCAAGGATGTTATCCGGCCGATCCTGGACACTTTGCCGGACTTGTTGCCGGAGTACGGGTTCACCAAAACTACGGATGATTACGCCATGTACGGCGAGTATTACCGTATCAAGGCGGGTATCGTCCTCGTGGGAGGTTTTTCCATCGATGAGGATTTTAACCTGTACTTCACGCCATTGTTCCATGGCAAAGCCTGCGGTAAGAGTCACAAAATCGACAGCATCGGACAACTCGTTGAAATCATCCGCGAACAATTTGAAAGAAGGGAGGTGAAGATGAAAGGATAGTTTCATGCAATAGACATGGGTCGTTCCGTAATTTATTGTATATTTGTCAGATGAAGAAAGTCTGTATATGTATTTCGGACGAAAGCCCGGCAGTTGAACGGATTACAGGCACTTTCATGTTTGGCTGACATCAAACCTAATATATCTATTTGATATGAAAAAGGAAGAGATTATTCGCCGCTGTTACGGCGGCATGAAGGAAAGGCATGGCGTGGAAACCATCATCCTTTTCCATGTCGGAGATTCATTCGAGGCGTATTTTGATGATGCCGAAACGATTACCCGGATCACGGAAGTGCCCCGGTTCAAGATGACGGCGGCAGGTATACCTGCCATCAGGATTTCCGACGCCGCCTTGGAAGAATGTAGAAACCGGTTGCTGGATGCAGGATGCAAGGTATGCGTGTCCGAGGTCCGGGGGGTATCCGGCCGCCACATTCTCAAAATCAATGAAACAAATACGGAAACGGGCCGATGAATTGATATTGATAGCGGCAGCAATAGGTCCTTGGACACTGTTGGTGGTAGCGGTATTAATCATCGGAACGCTGAAATGCTGTCTGACCACGGACTCGGACAGCATTGACGAAAGTATCAACAAATCACCGGGGATAGTCGCGCATGTCATGGTACTGGACAGTACGGATAATGGTTTTCGGGTGGTTTATGCGACGGCTGCGCCGGTAACGGATGAAAGGTTTGCCGAGATATGCGACAGGCCGGGTATTTTGGAGGGGTTCGAGAACCTGAAACGGAAAGCTCCCGAACACTTTGGCGGCAACCTGCTGGAAACCGACATCTGTGACTTCGCGTTGTACGCCTACCGGTTTCCTATCGATAAGGACGTACGGATACACAATATCTTTGTCGCCGGTAAAGAGAAAATGGACTTCTATGTCCGGAACAACCCGGACCTGCCCGGGTGCGCTACATGGATGCACCACGGTACGGAACAAGGGAACCAATATCTGAATGCTGACGATATAAATCACTGTATACCCAACGGAAGGCGGATTTACCGTTATTGGAAATGCCGTTATCTACTGCAAACTTCTGATACTGACGAGCGTTTCAGTCATTTTACAGAGGAGGAAAGGCTGTACTGAATGCAGCCTTTTCTCTATATATATTACACATAACCATCTGAAAATTAATAACTAAAACGTTTTGTTGGCGTGAAAAATTGGCATATATTTGTATGGAAAAGTGACCCATTGAAAACAGATTGTCAATTGAAAGCAATAGATTGAATATGAAAGAACAGTAATATGACATCGGAAAAATCGCAACTGAAGTTTGCGAGATCGGAAGAGACGGGCGAACTGATAGGGTTCGTTTCGCGCCATTCCAAGACACGTAAATTGATGGGAGTCCGTGAAGACTCAAGATTCGGCAAGCAGATTTGTGTCCTTTCGGAAGACCTGAAAGGAACTCTCGAGCCAAACATACTATACTCGGTAGAGTTGAAACCCATGCACAAAGCCAACGGGTATGTAGTCGTTGCCGCTACCCCCGTGTTATTTCAGGCGCATGTGGAAACAGTGATCGTCCCGAAGACATTGTATCAAGTAACTGTGACGTTCGGCAACAAAAAGATTTTCTTCGACCCGAAAGACGGCAAGAGCGTAATGAGCCGCACAATAGACGGTGTGCTGGAAATCCTCAAGGGACGCAAGGATATCAAGTACAAGGAAGGTGTCATCACCGACTATCTGAATCAGGCGCGTGCTCTGGTACGACGTATGGAATCCGACGGGTTCATCTATACGGGAGACAGACATCAGGGAGGAATTCAATGAAAGAAAAACCGGTCGTGGGTATTGCGACCGACGGTGCCCATTCTGCAAAAGAGAGGTTGACACGCTTCCGGGCTGTCGACCTCTCTTCAGGAAAAGAACTCTTTTCCAAAGCTATCGGTAACTGGACGAACAATATCGGGGAGTTTCTCGGCATTGTCGAGGCGGTCAGATATGTCATGGAACATCCGGAAAGTCCGCGAACAATCTACTCGGACAGCATTACAGCCATCACGTGGTATCGTAACAAACAGACAGCCTCTTCACGCAGATGCCCGGCATTGCAGAAAGCGGAGATATTCCTCAAAGTGATGGAGGCAAGAATCAAGGACATCGAAGTGCTGCACTGGGACAACCGCCTGTGGGGTGAGATTCCTGCCGACTTCGGAAACAAATAACAACATCAATATGGCAAAATTAAAATCACAGTCACAGAAATATGTTGAGCTGAAGGAGGAAGACTACCTGTTGCTCATCGAGAATACCATCAAGATGGAAGCCCTGAAGATTGCCGGTATCGAAAAGATGCCCATATACAAGGCTATGGAACATATCCTTGAACACGAGCACATCGACCTGCTCGTCAAACCCGTTTCAAGGAGATATTCTTGATTTTTTTAGGTGGACAATAATACACCCCACAAGCAAAATCAATGCTTATCAGTACCAAATGATAGTATATAATAACAATTAATGTAAATCAATGCAAATCAGATGATTAAGAAAGTGGCGCATGTACGGAATTATCTATACCATACATGCGCCACTTTGCTCTATACACTTTTTGATTTCCTTGATTGATAAAAGAAGGTTCTTTTCCAGTGTTTTACAATCCGACTTTTTTATATACTTTTGTCTTCAGTATCAGTTGGTTATTGAAACCCTCTATGTATGCTTATAAGTAGAGATTAGCTTTTTTAAGCGAAACTAACTACTGGTTATCAATCAATTATCAAACAAAAAAAGTTTGCCTTTTCGGGGCATCCTTTTTTTGTTGCGGCGGTTCCGGTTATTCGAATTCGGCCATCACGCGCTCCATTTTCCGGCGGATTTCGGAGGTGCAGAGATTGCCGATGCTGCCTTCGTGGGTGTGGCGCACCTCGCGCGTGGGGCGGTACTGGCCGTGCTGTACGGCCATGCCGACCTGTTTGTAGGCTTCGCGGAAGGGAACGCCTTCGAGCACGAGCCGGTTCACGTCTTCGACCGTGAAGAGGTAGTCGTATTTCGGGTCGTCGAGGATGCCGGCGTTGACTTTCAGGTGCGCGAGCATGAAGTCGCACATCGAGAGGGTGCGTTTGATTTCGGTCGTCGCCGGGAAGAGGATATCCTTCAGCAGCTGCATGTCGCGGTGGTAGCCGATCGGAAGGTTGGCCGTGAGCAGGGCGATTTCGTTCGGCACCGACTGCAGGCGGTTGCAGCGGCCGCGCATGATCTCGAAGACATCGGGGTTTTTCTTGTGGGGCATGATGCTCGATCCCGTGGTGAGGTTGTCGGGCAGCGACACGAAGCCGAAATTCTGGCTCATGAAGAGACATACGTCCATCGCAAGGCGGCCTACGGTGGCGGCGATGGCCGCGATGGCGCTGGCCGCGGCGCGTTCGCTCTTGCCGCGGCTCATCTGCGCCGCCACGACGTTGTAGTGGAGCGTTTCGAAGCCCATCAGACGGGTGGTCATCGTGCGGTCGAGCGGGAACGACGAGCCGTATCCGGCGGCCGAGCCGAGCGGGTTCTGGTTGGCGATATGCCATGCGGCGGCAACCAGCCGCATGTCGTCTACGAGCGTCTCGGCATAGGCGCCGAACCAGAGTCCGAACGACGAGGGCATGGCGATCTGCAGGTGGGTGTACCCCGGCATCAGCACCTCCTTGTATTGTTCGCTCAGGCCTTGCAGCCGGTCGAACAGCGTTTTTACGGCGTCGGCTGTCTGGCGCAGTTCGTCGCGCAGGAAAAGTTTGAGGTCCACCAGCACCTGATCGTTGCGCGAGCGGCCCGAATGGATCTTCTTGCCCGCGTCGCCCAGCCGCCGCGTGAGCATCAGCTCCACCTGCGAGTGGACGTCCTCGGTGTCCGGCTCGATCGCGAAGCGTCCGGCTTCGATCTCGGCGGCGATCTCTTTCAGTCCGGCGGTCAGCTCCTCCAGTTCGGCGGAGGTCAACAGCCCGATCTTTTCGAGCATGGCGATGTGGGCCAGCGACCCTTCGACGTCGTATTTCGCCAGCCGCATGTCCAGTTCGCGGTCGTCGCCGACGGTATATTCCTCGATCATCTTGTCGGGCTCGAAGCCCTTGTCCCAAAGTTTGGTTGCCATAGCGTGTGTGTATTCGTTTCTCATTTCGTGCCGGCTCCGTATTGCCGGCGGCCGGTGGTTTGCGGCGGTGCGCCGCGTTTGCAAATCTGTCTTCCGCACGGGGCGGGTGTCTTTCGCGGCGGGGATTCGGCCGCCTGCCGCGCGGGGCGGCGTCAGAGGATTCCGGCGAGTTGCCGGATGAATTCTTCGTAAATCCCGATTCCCTCCCCGATCTCCGACATAAGAACGTATTCGTCGGCCGTGTGGGAGCGCGACGACTCTCCCGGACCCATTTTGAGCGACGGAAAGGGCATCAGGGCCATGTCCGACGTGGTGGGGGAGACGTAGCTCCGGCGTCTGGCGGCCTGCGCAGCGCGTGCGAGCGGGTGTGCGGCGTCGAGCGCCGAGGCGCGGATGCGTGTCGAGCGGGGCACGGCTTGGGAGCGCAGTGTCCCGCGCAGGATTTCGACCGTCTCCTCGTTGGTGTAGGCGTCGGTCGTGCGCAGATCGACGACGAAGCGGCACGAGTCGGGCACGACGTTGTGCTGGGTGCCGGCCGCGATCTGCGTGACGGCGATGCCGATCGGTCCCAGCAGTTCGGATACGCGGTCGAAGCGGAAGCTGCGGAGCCGCGCGATGTCGTCGAGTGCGATATAGAGCGCATTTATACCCTCGTTGCGCGCCGCATGGCCGCTTTTGCCGCGGGCTTCGCAGTCGAGGACTACCAGCCCCCGCTCGCCGACGGCGGCCTGCATGCCCGTCGGTTCGCCGACGAGCGCCATGTCGATCGTTCCCAGCTGCGGCAGCAGGGCGCGCATGCCGTGTTCGCCCATGCACTCCTCCTCGGCCGAAAGGGCCAGCAGGAGGTTGAAGGGCAGAGACTGTTCACGGAAGGTCAGGAACGTCCGGGCGAGCGACACGACCGAAGCTCCGGCGTCGTTGCTGCCAAGACCGTACAAACGGTCGCCTTCGGCGGTCGGTGCGAACGGGTCGCGCGTATAGGAGGCCGCCGGGCGCACCGTGTCGTGGTGCGAGTTCAGCAGGAGGGTGGGGCGCGCCGGGTCGAAGTCCGCGGAGCGGGCGAAGACGTTGTTGTGCAGCCGTTCGGGCGCCGCGCCGCGCTCCTCAAGAAAGGCGAACAGCAGGTCGGCCGTGCGGCTTTCGTCGCGCGAAGTCGAAGGCGTTGCGATGAGTCTCCTGAGCAGTTCGACCGCTTCCGTCGTTTTTGCATCCATGCTCTTCCTGTTTTTTGGCTCCGGCGGTCCGGGCGGACTGCCGAAACCGGGGGTTATCTGATGACTGTTCCCGTGTCGTTCGACAGGTTGTCGGAATGTTTGATCGTGACGCTCCGAACGCCGTTTGCGACGGCCTTGAGGGCGTTCTCGATCTTGGGGATCATGCCTTTGCTGACGACGCCTTCGGCTTTGAGCGCGGCGTACGATTCGGCCGTGATCTCGCGGATGAGGGTCGTCTCGTCGTCGGGGTCGCGCAGCACGCCGCTCTTCTCGAAACAGAAGACCAGCTCCGCGGGGGCTATCTGCGCCGCGCCGAGGGCTATGGCCGAAGCCACGCTGTCGGCGTTGCAGTTGAGCAGCGTGCCCTGTCCGTCGTGCATGATGGCGCAGAAGACCGGGGTGACGCCCGCTTCGAGCAGGCGTCCGAGCAGCCGGGAATCGACCTTCTCGATGTCGCCCACGAAGCCGTAGTCGATCGGCTGGGGGGCGCGGCGGCGGGCCGTGACGGCGTTGCCGTCGGCACCCGACATGCCGAGCGCGTTGCACCCTTCGGCCTGCAGTGAGGCCACGAGCTGTTTGTTGACCAGACCCGCGTAGACCATCGTCACCACGTCCAAGGTGCCCTTGTCGGTGATGCGGCGGCCGTCGACCATCTGCACCTTCAGTTCGAGCCGTTCGGCGAGCCGCGTGGCGACCTTGCCGCCACCGTGGACCAGTATTTTCGGGCCGGGCATCGCGGCGAAGTCCGCGATGAAGCGTTTCAGGACGGCGGGGTCGTCGATGACGTTGCCGCCGATTTTTACTACCGTGATTTTCTCCATTATCCGAGTCCCTCCAGCAATCTTTTGAGTACGACCTGCGCCGAGATTTCGCGGTTGGCGGCTTCGGGGATCACCAGACTGCGCGGCGACTCGATCACCTCGTCGGTGACGATCATGTTGCGCCGCACGGGCAGGCAGTGCATGAAGAATGCGTTGTCCGTAAGCGCCATCTTTTCGGCGTCGACGGTCCATGCGCGGTCGCGGCAGAGGACCTTGCCGTAGTTGGGATCGGCGTAGGCCGCCCAGTTCTTGGCATAGACGAAGTCGGCTCCTTCGAGCGCCTTGCGCTGGTCGTATTCGACGCGCGCGCGGCCGACGAACTGCGGCGCAAGCTCGTATCCTTCGGGGTGGGTGATGACGAAGTCGTAATCCGCGGCGTTCATCCACTCGGCGAACGAGTTGGGCACGGCCTGCGGCAGTGCATTGGGGTGCGGGGCCCACGTCATGACCACCTTGGGACGCTCCTTGGTCTTGTACTCTTCGATCGTGATCAGGTCGGCGAAGCTTTGCAGCGGGTGGCGCGTGGCGGCCTCCATCGAGAAGACGGGGCGGCCCGAATGGCGGATGAACTGCTCCAGCACCCGCTCCTCGTAGTCTTCGGCCTTGTTGTTGAACTTGGCGAACGACCGCACGCCGATCACGTCGCAGTAGGACCCCATGACGGGAATGGCTTCGAGCAGGTGTTCGGCCTTGTCGCCGTCCATCACCACGCCGCGTTCGGTTTCGAGTTTCCATGCTCCCTGATTGACGTCGAGCACCATGACGTTCATGCCGAGGTTCATCGCGGCCTTCTGCGTCGAGAGGCGCGTGCGGAGACTCGAATTGAAAAAGAGCATCAGCAGGGTCTTGTTGCGGCCCAGTCCGGTGAACTGGTAACGGTCGCGCTTGATTTCGAGCGCTTCGGCGACGGCGATGTGCAGGTCGCCGATATCTGCCGCACAGGTGAATTTATGCATATCGTTTTCGTTTTATCTTGTTTTGTCTGTCGCTTGCTTCCGGAGGGCTTTTGTTCGCGGCGGTGCGCTGCGTTGGAGTCTGCCCTCTCCTGACTTTCCTCCGCAGAGAGGACTTGTCGTATCGCGTCCGGGATTTTATTTCCCGCGGAGCGTTGCGTCGAATGCGTCGAGGAAGCGGTCGGCCAATTCGCGCGTCAGGCAGAGCGCGGGCAGCAGCCGCACGGTCGAAGCGCCTGCGCCGCCCGTGAAGACGTGTTTTCCGAAAAGGAGTTTTTTGCGGAATTCCGCGCCCGAACCGTCGATCTCGATGCCGATCATCAGGCCGCGGCCGCGGATCTCTTTCGGTCCGTCGGCCTTACGCAGTTCGCCGAGCAGGTATTCGCCCGTGTCGGCGGCGTTCTCGACCAGCTTCTCGCGCTCCATGACATCCAGCACGGCGATGGCCGCCGCGCAGGCGAGGTGGCTGCCGCCGAAGGTGGTGCCGAGCAGTCCGGGGCGCGCCTCGAAGTGGGGCGCGATCAGCACGCCGCCGATCGGGAAGCCGTTGCCCATGCCCTTGGCCATGGTGATCAGGTCGGGACGGATGCCGGCCCACTGGTGGGCGAAGAAGCGTCCCGTGCGGCCGTAGCCCGACTGGATTTCGTCCAGCACGAGCTGGGTGCCCGTTTCGGTAGCGGCTGCGCGCAGGCCGCGCAGGAATTCGTCCGTGGGGCAGTGGATGCCCGAAACGCCCTGAATGCCCTCGATGATGACGGCGGCGAATTCGCGCGTCGCGAGCTTGGCGCGGGCCGCTTCGAGGTCGTTCAGCGGGGTGAATTCCACGTTGGGCGTCCCGTTGAACGGCGAACGGATGGAGGGGTTGTCCGTCGCGGCGACGGCGCCCGACGTGCGGCCGTGGAAGGCTTTGGAGAAGGCCAGCACTTTGGCGCGGCCCGTCTGGAACGACGCCAGCTTGAGTGCGTTTTCGTTGGCCTCGGCGCCCGAATTGCAGAGGAAAAGGCTGTAGTCGCCGTAACCCGATGCGCGGCCAAGTTTTTCGGCCAGCGCGGTCTGAAGCGAGTTTTCGACCGAATTGGAGTAGAATCCCAGCCGGGCGGCCTGCTCCGAGATCGCCTTCACGTAGTCGGGCTGGGCGTGGCCGATCGAGATGACGGCGTGTCCGCCGTAAAGGTCGAGGTACTCGGTGCCTGCGGCGTTGTAGACGAAGCAGCCTTTGCCGCGCACCGGCTCGACGGGGTAGAGGGAGTATACGTTGAATAGTGTCATGGCAAAAATTGTTTGGCATCTTGCTTCCGATTGCGGTAATCACGGCGTGCCGCCGTGTATGCAAGTCTGATCCACCCCCCCCCAAACCCCCGCCTCAGGCAGGGGCTTGGTCCGCCGCATGCGGCGGAAAGCGAATCCCGGAAAGCGATTTCGTTGTTTCTAAAAAGCGGACGCTTTGAGCCGAAGTCCTTCGCCCTCGTCCAGTCCGAACATAAGGTTCATGTTCTGCACGGCCTGTCCCGACGCGCCTTTCAGCAGGTTGTCGATGACCGACACGACGTGCAGTTTGCCGTCGTATTTGGCCACGCTCAGCAGGGCCTTGTCGGTATTGACGACCTGTTTGAGATCGACGCTGCCGGCGGCGACGTGCGTGAAGAGGGCCGGGGCGTAGAAATCCTCGTACAGCCTGCGGGCCGCCGTCTCGTCGAGCGGGCAGTCGGTGTAGACGCTGGCGAGGATGCCGCGGGCGAAATCGCCGCGCATCGGCACGAAATTGACGGCTTTGCCGAAGCCGGGCTGCAGGCGTCGCAGGTTGCGTCCGATTTCGATCAGGTGCTGGTGCGTGAAGGCTTTGTAGACCGAAATGTTGTCCGTCCGCCAGCTGAAGTGGGTCGTGGCCGAGGGTTTGACGCCCGCGCCCGTCGAACCCGTGACGGCCGTCACGTGCACCTCGCCCGTCAGCAGGCCCGCCGCCGCGAGGGGCAGCAGCGCCAGCTGGATCGCCGTGGCGAAACAACCCGGATTGGCGACGCGCTCCGCCGTGCGGATGCGGTCGCGGTTCAGCTCCGGAAGTCCGTAGACGAAGCCGTCGCTCTCGTCGCGGAAGTCCTGTGCGAGGTCGATGATCTTCACGCCGGCGGGAACGTCGTTCGCTTCGAGCCATTTGCGGCTCTCGCCGTGCGCCGAACAGAGGAACAGGACGTCGATCGACGCGAGGTCGCAGGTGTCGGCGAAGCGCAGTTCGGTGTCGCCCTCCAGTCCGCCGTGCACGTCGGCGATGCGGTTGCCCGCATTGCTGGTGCTGTGGACGAAGGCGAGCCGGACCTGCGGATGGTTTACCAAGAGGCGGATCAGTTCGCCGGCGGTGTAGCCGGCGCCTCCGATGATGCCTGCGCGTATCATTTCTCGTTGCGTTTCTGGACGTTATGGTAGATTTTGATCTGGTTGCCGAGGATCTTCGTGAAGCCCTTCACGTCGTCGGCCGTCCACGCCTTGTTCACCTCGCCGTATTCGCCGAAGTCGGTCTTCATCAGGTCGTAGGTCGAATCGACGCCCACGAGCGTGTAGCTGTAGGGGCGCAGGATCAGTTCGACGGTGCCCGTGACGTTGCGCTGCGACGAGACGAGCATGGCTTCGATGTCGCGCATCACCGGTTCGAGGTACTGCGCCTCGTGGAGGAACATGCCGTACCAGTTGGCGACCTGCTCCTTCCAGTAGATCTGCCACTTGGTCTGGGTGTGCTTTTCGAGCATCCTGTGCGCGGCGATGATGAGGATCGGGGCGGCGGCTTCGAAGCCTACGCGGCCCTTGATGCCGATGATCGTGTCGCCGATGTGCATGTCGCGGCCGATGCCGAACTTCGAGCCGACGGCCTCCACGGCGCGGATGGCCTCGACCTTGTCGGCGTAGGGCCTGCCGTTCACGGCGGCGATTTCGCCCTGCTCGAAGGTGATTTTCAGCCGCTCCTCGCCCGATGCGGTGATCTGGCTCGGATAGGCCTCTTCGGGCAGCGTCTGCTCGGAATGGAGCGTCTCCTTGCCGCCGATCGACGTGCCCCAAAGCCCCTTGTTGATCGAGTACTCCATCTTCTTGAAGTCGGCTTCGAAGCCGTGCTTCTTGAGGTAGTCGATTTCGTATTCGCGCGTCAGGGTCATGTCGCGCGTCGGGGTGATGATTTCGATTTCGGGGGCGAGCACCTGAAACGTCAGGTCGAAGCGCACCTGATCGTTGCCGGCGCCGGTCGAGCCGTGGGCCACGCAGTCGGCGCCGATCGACTTGGCGTATTCGATGATGGCGATGGCTTGGAAGATGCGCTCCGAGCTGACCGAAATCGGGTAGGTGCCGTTGCGCAGGATGTCGCCGAAGACCATGTATTTGATGCTCTTTTCGTAGTACTCCTGCTCGATGTCGAGCGTGGCGTGCCGCACGGCGCCCAGCTCCACGGCGCGTTTCTCGATGTTCGCAAGCTCCTCCTTGGAGAAGCCGCCCGTGTTGGCGATGGCCGTGTAAACGTCGTAGCCTTTCTCCTCCGAAAGGTATTTTACGCAAAACGAGGTGTCCAGACCGCCGCTGAACGCCAGAACTACTTTCTTCTTTTCCATTTTATATCGGTTTTATTTACTTCAGGTGAAACAGTTTCTTGAATTTGTTCTTGAAGAACATGACGTAGGGCGCCCAGCGCGACTGCGACTGCGGAGGCTCCTTCGCCGGATCGTACAGCATGCCCGTACAGAGACACATGCGCCGGTTGTTGCGCTGCAGGATGTCGTAATTGCAGCATCCCTGACAACCCCGCCAGAACTCTTCGTCCTCGGTAAGCTCCGAGAAGGTCACCGGCACGTAGCCCATGCGCGAATTGAGCTTCATCACGGGCAGCGACGTAGTAATACTGAATAACTTGGCGTACGGAAATCGTCGTCGGGCCAGCTCGAAGGTTCGTCGTTTGATACGCTCCGCGAGTCCCATATGGCGGTACTCCGGATCGACGATAAGTCCTGAGGTGGCGACGAAATCGCCGTGACCCCAGCACTCGATGTAGCTGAAACCGATTAGTTTCTCACCGTCCAGCGCCACGACGGCCTTGCCACCGGTCATTTTTGCGGCGATGTATTCGGGCGAACGTTTGGCGATGCCCGTGCCACGCTGCAATGCCGACTCGTAGATCAGGTCGCAGATACGCTGGGCGTAGTGGGCGTGCGACGAGTCGGCAAATAAGACGCTGATAGAGTTGTTATCCATTTACTTAGTTATGTGGGTAAAATTGTGTGTGAATCAGTTGTTGATGCGGAAGGCGCGCTGAACGCCCTTGATGCGCATGATCGAATGGATGAGCGTATCGACCACGCCCGCGCCGGGCACCTCGACGCTCACCGTGCCCGCGATGCAGCCGTTGGCCAGCGAGGCGAAGTTGATCGAGCGGATGTTGAGTTTCAGGTCGCGGCTGATGACTTCGGTGATGTGGTTGGCCATGCCGGTCGTGTCGGCGGCGACGATGCGCAGCGAGACGCGGAACGCGCCTTCGGCCGTCGAACGCCAGCGGGCGTCGATGACGCGGTAGGGGTAATTCTCGCGCATGCGCTTGGCGTTGGGGCAGTCGCAGCGGTGGATCGTGATGCCCGAATTGATCGTCACGAAGCCGAACACCTCGTCGCCCTTGATCGGGTTGCAGCATTTGGCCAGCTTGTACTGGATTTTCGAGATGTCGTCGTCGATGACCAGCGCGTCCTGCGCCGCGGGACTCTCCTTGGCGGTGTGGACCTTGTTGCGTTCGGCTTCGGCCGCAGCGGCGCGCCGCTGCTCGTCGGCTTCGCCCGAAATATGGCGCGTGAGGATCTCCTTGATGGTCCCCAGATCGACCTTCTGCGTGGCGATCAGGGCGTAGATTTCGGTGCCTGTGCGGACTTTGAAGTATTTGACCAGATAGGCTACAGCCTCGTCGATCGTGAGCGGGAATTTCCAGTTCTTGAGCTTGCGTTCCAGCTCCTCGCGCCCCATGCGGGTATGCTTGGCCTGCTCCTCGCGCAGGAACGATTTGATCTTGTTGCGGGCCTTCGACGTGACCACGAAGTTGAGCCAGTCGGATTTGGGCGTCTGGTTCTTCTGGGTGAGGATCTCGACGATGTCGCCGTTGCGCAGCTGCTCGCGGATCGACACGGCCCGGTTGTTGACCTTGCCGCCGACGCACGTCGAACCCAGACTGGTGTGGATGTCGAATGCGAAGTCCAAGAGCGAGGCCCCTTCGGGCAGCTTGCGCAGGTCGCCGTTGGGCGTGAAGACGAAGATCTCGCCCGAAGCGGGTTTGGCATCGAAACGCTGCGCCAGCGAGTGGGTGGTGTCTTCGAGCAGTTCGCGCAGGCGACCCAGCCAGACTTCGCTGGTCTGCGCGCCCTGATTCACCCCCTTGTAGCGCCAGTGCGCCGCGATGCCGCGTTCGGCCACGGCGTCCATGCGCTCGGTGCGGATCTGCACCTCGACCCAGCGGCCTTCGGCCGATACGGTGGTGTGCAGCGATTCGTAGCCGTTGGACTTCGGGATCGAAATCCAGTCGCGCATGCGGTTGGGGTTGGGCGTATAGAAGTCCGTCACGACCGAATAGGCCGTCCAGCACTGCGGCTTCTCCTGCTCTTTCGGGCAGTCGATGATGATGCGGATGGCGAAGATGTCGTAAACGCCCTCGAACGGCACGTGCTGTTTGTGCATCTTGGTCCAGATCGAGAAGATCGACTTCGTGCGGCTCTTGATGTGGTATTTGATGCCGAGTTTGTGCAGACGCTCCTCGATGGGGACCAGAAACCGTGCGATGAAGGCTTTGCGTTCGTCGGCGCTCTCTTCGAGCTTGGTGACGATGTGTTCGTAGTCCTTCGGTTCGAGGTATTTCAGCGCGATGTCCTCCAGCTCGCTTTTGAGACTGTAGAGACCCAGCTTGTGGGCGATCTGGGCGTAGAGGTTCATGCTTTCCCAGCTCTTCTTGCGCCACTTCTCGTGCGGGAAGATCTCCAGCGAGCGCATCACTTCGAGCCGGTCGGCCAGCTTGATGAGGATGACGCGGGGGTCTTCGGAGTAGGAGACGAGCAGGTCGCGGAAATTCTCGGCCTGCTCCTTGGCGACCTTCAGTTTCAGTTCTGAGATGTTGCACATCCCGATCGTGATGCCGACGACCTGCTCGCCGAAGCGGCTGCGGATGTCGGCGGTCAGGGCGAGGAACTCTTCGGCCGGGAGCTGTTTGTGGGCCAGACGCACCACGTCGTGCAGGATGGCCGAGATGGTGGAGTTGCGTCCGAGTCCCACTTCGGAGATCACGATTCCGGCCACGGCCGCGGCATGCGTCAGCAGGGGGCTGCCGTCATAGCGGGTCAGGGACGCAAGCTTCCCGTCGGCGTAGACCAGCGCCTCGTCCACGAGTGCCTGAGTCTGCTCCGAGAAGTTCGCGCGCACGAGCGTGCGGAGTTTTTCGTAACGTGAAAAGTCCATTTTTCCCTAACCGCATAACCTTGACGACAAAGATATGAAAAAAATTCATAAATTTGGCACATCGGACCAATACACCCGATTATGACGAAGAAAAAGGATGCTTATGTCCCGACCGTGGGGGAGGAGGTCGCCAATACGGTCACGCACGGCGTGATGTCGCTGCTGGCGCTCGTGGCGCTTCCCTTTGCGGCCGTGTGGGCCTACGCGCACGACCCCGACCGCATTCTGGCGTCGGTGTCGGTGAGCATTTTCGTGATCTCGATCTTCCTGATGTTTCTCGCTTCGACGCTCTACCATTCGATGAATCCGGCCTCGAAACACAAGGCCGTGTTCCATATCCTCGACCATATTTTCATCTACGTCGCCATCGCCGGAAGCTACACGCCGATCGCGCTGTCGGTGATCGGAGGGTGGCAGGGCGTCTTCATCACGATCCTGCAGTGGGTGATGGTGCTGTTCGGCATCTTCTACAAGTCGCTTTCGCGCAAGACGATTCCCGCCCTCAGCCTGACGATCTATCTGGTCATGGGGTGGACGATCGTATTTTTCATGCCGCTTTTCGTGCGGCAGGCGTCGACGCCGCTGCTGGCGCTGATCGCCGCGGGCGGCGTGCTCTATACGCTCGGCGCGTGGTTTTATGCCCGGCAGGGATTCCGCTACCACCACATGGTCTGGCACCTGCTGATCAATCTGGCCGTGGCGGCCCATTTTACGGGAATCGTGTTTTTTCTGTACTGAGTTGATACGGGCAGTAGGGGGAAAACGCCCCGAAACCTGAGTTACGGGGCGTTTTTGTGCTGACTCGGAGGGAGCGCATGCCGGTTTGCCTCAATGCTTGTAGACGACGTAAATATGGTCTTTCGGCAGGGCGTAAAGCCGGCGTTCGGCCTCGGAGAAGGTCGCGGCGTAGTCGATGTCCGCGGCCTCGAAGCCCGCTTCGCGCAGCCGGTCTGTGTAGTCCGCGCCGTAGATGCGGCGGTGGTCGTATTGTCCGAAGATGCGTGTCCGCTCTTCGGGATCGGTGATCGAGTCGTCCTCGTAGGTCTGTTCGTAGTTCGGTTCCACGGGCGAGAGCAGGATGCCCCAGCCGCCGGGTTTGAGGATGCGGTAGAGTTCGTGCAGCGCCCTGCGGTCGTCGGCGACGTGTTCGAGCAGGTGGTTGCAGAGGATCACGTCGACCGAATCGTCGGCCAGCGGAATCTGTTGCACGTCGAAGTGCAGGTCGGCCAGCGGGCTTTCGAGGTCGGCGGTGACGTACTGTCCCGGATGCCCCTTGAAATGGGGTTTCAGGTGGCGCATGATGCAGACTTCGGGCGCGATGTGGAGCGTGCGGGGAAAACTCGTCAGCAGGTCGGTCTCACGCGTGAGGTAGAGCCACAGCAGGCGGTGGCGTTCCAGCGACAGGCATTTGGGACAGAGCGCGTTGGCCCGTGATTGGACATAGCCGTAGGGCATGAATCTGCGGTATCTGGACCCGCAGACCGGACATTCGACACCCCGGCCTTTGTAGAACAGGCCCGCGGCGGGAACGGCCCAGCCGGCGACGCGCTGAAGGAGCGGCCGCGGCACGTGGTTGAGCATCCATTTGATAAGTTTTTTCATTGCAGGTGAGGTTTTATTCCCGCCAGTGTTCGGGGCGGTTCAGGGCGTCGGCGCATACGACCCGGCCTTTGGGACCTGAAAATCCGTCGTCGGTCAACGCCTGCGCCATCCAGTAGTCCGCATGTTTTTCCAGAATCGGATAAGGGGCCGGAAATCCCAGTTTTTCCGCTCCGGGAATGAAGCCGTGGCGCGGGTAGTACTCCTTGTGTCCGAGTACGAAGACGAGTTTCGCGCCCCGCTCCCGCAGCAGCTGCAGCCCCTCGGCGATCAGCAGTCCGCCGACGCCCTGCTTCTGGCAGGAGGGAACGACGGCGAGCGGTGCGAGGATGTAGAACAACGGCTGCTGCACTTCCGCTCCGGCGATGCGGCATCGGGTGAACAGGATGTGGCCGACGGCTTCCCCGTCGCGCAGCGCGAGCAGCGAGACGGTCGGTTCGGCAGTCGGATCGGACAGCAGCTCGGCGGTCAGCCCGGCCTCCTTGTCGTAGCCGAAGCCCTTTTTATGCACTTCGACGATCGCCGCGAGGTCGGCGGGGACGGTTTCCCGGATGACGATTTTTCCGGTCATCACGATTCCAGTATTTTGGAAACCTCCTCTTCGGCCTTGCGCAACCGCGATTTGCAGCCGGCGATCAGCTCCGTGGCGCGTTTGACCTCGGCGGCGAGGCTGTCCACGTCCATCTCTTCGTTGCGGAAGCGGGCGAGGATCTTCTCGATCTGGGCCATCGCTTCGGCGTATGTCATCTCTTTTTTTGCCATATCTGTTTTTTGTCGTTGCGTGTTTACTGCCGCCGTTTTGGGGTTCCGGAACGGGGCGGGCTGGTGCGGTTTTATTTCGGCTCGCTGCGTTGCACGGCGCCGTGGATCGTGCCGTCGGCGACTTCGATTTCGAGGGCGTCGCCTTTGCGGACGTCGCGGGCCGACACCACGGCTTTGCCGCCCGTGCGGACGACGGCGAAGCCCAGCCGGAGGATACGTTCCGGAGAGCGGCCGGCGATCAGTTCCGCGGCGTTGCCGAGCCGTGTGGCCTGCCGTGCGAGGAAATTGCGCACCGCTTCCGGCAGCAGGGCCGAAAGGTGTTCCGCGCGGAGCCGCTGCCGCGTGAGCAGGTCGCCGCTCATCTGGCGCAGGTCGCCCGTGAGCCGTTCCAGCCGCACCTCGGAGGCATGCATGGCGGCTTTCGTGGCATCGTGCAGTTGCAGGGCCGCGTAGTCGAGCCACCCCTCGGCCTGCGTCATCCGTTCGACGAGCCATCCGGCTACGGCTGTCGGGGTTTTGAGCGCCGTGTGGGCCACCATGTCGGCGACGCTGGTGTCCTTGTCGTGGCCGATGCCGGTCAGGATCGGCAGCGGGAACTGCGCCACGTGGGCGCAGAGCCGGTAGGCGTTGAAACAGTTGAGGTCGCTGGCCGAGCCGCCGCCGCGGATGAGGACCACGGCGTCGAATTCGTCCATCCGCTCTGCGACGGCGCATAACGCCGCGACGATCGACTCTTCGGCCGCCGCGCCCTGCATGAAGGCGTCGAACAGCGTTACGTCGAAACGGTAGGGACTTTTGGCCAGCTCCTTGCGGAAGTCCTGATAACCTGCGGCGTTGGCGCTCGATACGACCGCCACGCGCTGCACCACGACGGGCATCGGCGCTTCGCGGTTCATGTCCCAGACGCCCTCTTGCTGAAGCTGGGCGATGGTTATCTGCCGCTGCCGTTCCATGTCGCCCAGCGTGTAGGTGGGGTCGATGTCGGTGATCTGGAGCGAAAATCCGTAGAGTTCGTGGTAATTGACGGCGACTTTGGCCAGAATCTTGATTCCGGCGGCGAGCCGCTGGCCGGTTTCGGCTTCGAAGTATCCTGCGATGCGGGGATAGGCCGTGCGCCAGATCACGGCGCGCGACTGGGCCAGCGGAACGCCGTTGTCGCCCCCTTTTTCGACCAGTTCTAGGTAGCAGTGGCCTGAGTAATTGACCTTTATTTCGGAGATTTCGGCGCTGACCCATACGGGCAGGGCGAAACGCTCGTGGAGGGTCTCCTTCACGAGCCGCTGCAATTGGGAAAGGGTGATATGTGAGTGCGTCTGCATGGGTTAGCGCCAGACCAGTTCTACCTGACGCGGCATCAGCTTGCCTTCGGGAAGCTGGATGTGCAGGATGCCTTCGCTCTCGACGGGCGTGCCGTTTTTGCGGGCCGGCGTCCAGCGGGGCGCTTCGGCGACGGCTTTGAGCACGCGGCGTTTGAGACGGCTGTCGGTCGATTCGAGTTCCTGAGCCACGACCGTGTCGCCTTCGGGCGTTACGGTGTAACGCAGGACGATGCGGGCGGCCGGTTCGTCGTCGCCCCACTTCACCTGCCGGGCGATGTAGCCGCTGAAGGTGGAGTCGGCGGTGAAAACGGCGGACTGGTCGTAGCGGAGCGTGACGAGCATCACCCCGTTTGCGGCTTTGTCGCCGTAGCGGGCGATGGTCTCCTCGTCGGCCGGGAGCATCTCGACGTTCTCGATGTCGTCGGGCGGGATCGACGCGATCTGCTCGGTTTCGACGCCGTTGACTATATATAAAGGCTGCTGCGCCGCAACGGGAAGCGTTGCGGCGAGGAGTGCCGATATAAACAGAAAGTATCTTTTCATGCGGTGCTTTTCCCGATAAACGGTCGCTGGGGCGGGAATATTGCCCGGCCGCAGGCGTCGTTCGGTATGTGCGAAGATAACGGTTTTGCTGCGGAACGCCAAATTTTCCCGCGATTTTCGGTCCGCAGGACGGTTTGCAGGGCGGTCTTTCCGGGTGTTGCGTGCGGAGCGGGTCTTTCGGGCCGGTTTTCGCGGGTCGGTTTTCGCGGGCCGGTCTTTGCCGGCGCATTTGTCGGGTGTCTTTTGCCGGGCCGGGTGCCTTTTCGGGCTGTCCTTGACAGCGCGTCTTGCCGGGCTGACTTTAATTGTGCGTCTTGCGGAGGGGACTTCGCAGAGCCGCTCTTGCCGGGCGTCTTTGGGACTGGCTGATGGTTCCGAACCCAGCGGCAGGGGCGGAACAACGATGCGGCTTTTTGTCCGGCGTGGTTTTGGGCCGGGGGCGGCTTTTGACCGGGTGTTTTTTGTCCGGCGTGGCTTTGGTTCGGGGCGGCGTTGAACCGACACGGCTTTGGGACCGGGCGTTTGCGGATTCCGCGGCAGCTGCAGAGCGGCGTTACCGGATCTCCTCCCATCCGCAGCGGGCGAGGTCGGCGCAGCCGTTGGCCTTGAAGCGTACGCCCTCGGCTTCGAGCAGTTCCCGCTGCCGCGTCCATCCGGGGACGGTGCAGCCTGCGCTGTTGACGACCCGGTGGCAGGGCAGACCCGCCGGAGCTTCGGCGAGCGCGCGACCCACGCGGCGGGCATGATCGGGCATGCCGATCAGCCGGGCGATCTGCTTGTAGCTGACGACTCTGCCGGCGGGAATTTCCGCCACGACGGCGTAAACCTCCGCGTCGAAGTTTTCGGGCATGCGCATGGGGGCGTGCCTTGGGCGGATTAGAGTTCGCTCTCCTTCAGACGCTCGGCGTTCTCGGCTACGATCAGGTGGTCGATCACGTCCTGAATGTCGCCGTCCATGAAGGCGGAGAGGTTGTAGATCGTGTAGTTGATGCGGTGGTCGGTGATGCGGCCCTGCGGATAGTTGTAGGTGCGGATTTTGGCCGAACGGTCGCCCGTCGAGACCATCGTCTTGCGCTTCGAGGCGATTTCGTCGAGGTACTTCGAGTATTCGAGGTTGAAGACGCGCGTACGCAGCTCCTCGAACGCCTTGTCGAAGTTCTTCAGCTGGGATTTCTGGTCCTGACACTGCACGACGATGCCCGTCGGGATGTGCGTCAGGCGGATGGCCGAATAGGTCGTATTGACCGACTGGCCGCCGGGGCCGGACGCGCAGAAGATGTCCTTGCGGATGTCGTTCATCGAAATCTCGACGTCGAACTCCTCGGCTTCGGGCAGCACGGCCACCGACGCCGCCGAGGTATGGACGCGGCCCTGCGTCTCGGTTTGGGGCACGCGTTGCACGCGGTGCACGCCCGATTCGTATTTGAGCGTGCCGTAGACGTTCTGACCCGTAACTTTGAGCACGACCTCCTTGTAGCCGCCCGCGGCGCCGTCCGAGAACGAGGTCATTTCGTAGCGCCAGCCCTTCGACTCGATGTATTTGGTATACATGCGCAGCAGGTCGCCGGCGAAAATGGCCGCTTCGTCGCCGCCCGTGCCGCCGCGGATCTCCATGATGGCGTTCTTCGAGTCCTGCGGGTCCTTGGGGATCAGCAGCAGCTTGATCTGCTCCTCCATCTGCTCGATGGCGGGTTCCAGCTCGGTGATCTCTCCGCGCGCCATTTCGCGCATCTCCTCGTCCTTGTCGTTGGCGAGGATGTCCTTGGCTTCGGCGAGGTTAGCCAGAGCCGTGCGGTAACGTTCCGAGGTCTCGATGATCGGTTCCAGCTCCTTGTACTCCTTGTTGAGCTGTACGAACTGCTTGACGTCGGCGATGACTTCGGGGTCGGTGAGTTTCTGTCCCGTCTCCTCGTATTTCAGTTTCAGGCCGTCGAGACGGCTCAAAATGGTGTTGTCTGCCATATATTGCTTTATTTTGACTGTAAAAGAACAGCACCGGCCGAGCGCGTAGTGTCAAATCCGTTTGAATTCTGCGGGGCGCAGTCTGTCCGGGCAGGAGTTTTATTTCCGGCAAAGGTAAGAAATAAAACTGAAAGAAAGAGCAGGTGAGTGCAAGAAGGTTTTAACGGGGCCGTCAGCGAAAAACAAAGGGCGGGAAGAAGCCGGATGAGGTTGGGGCGGAATGTCATCCCTGGAGTTTATTGAAGGCAGGTTCGGAGAATCGTGCTCTGTACGCTCTCGGAGACAATTGTTTTGCCTTTTTGAAAAGGCGGTTGAAATGCGGAATGTCGTTGAATCCGACGGCATAACAGATCTCGGCGATTGACAGCGGTGTGGTCTTGAGCATCTCGCATGCCGTGTCGATGCGGTATGCGGTCAAATATGCCAGAAAGGTTATGCCTTTGCAGCGTTTGAAAAAGGAGCAGAATGCCGAGCGGTTCATGCACACTTCTGCGGCGATGTCGTTTAAGGAGATCGTGTGGGTGTAATGGCGCATTACGTAGGTGCAGATATGCTGCATGCGCCTTACGTCGTGTTCGATGCGTATGGGCCTGCCTGCAAAGGTCGTGTCGGACGAAGTGAATACAACAGAAAGCAGTCGGAGCATTTCGCAAAGGCGTCCCAATTCGTTCGTTCCATTCATCTGTATAAGCATTTGGCGGATGATGCGGGAGCTTTCCGGGCCGAAGTTCAGGGCATTGACGGGAAATTCTATTCCGTCAAGGCTGTTTCGCATTTCGGGGAATGTCTCCATGCACCGTTCCACGAAAGTGTGGCTGAAGGCGACCATCAGGTAACGGATATGTCCGTCCTTGTCTGTCGAGTCGGGTGCGAATTCCCAGCGATGAAGCATGGAGGGCGGTATTAACGCCACGTCGCCTGCCGAAAATGGCTGCAGAGTGTCGCCCGTCATCCGCTGTCCGCATCCTTGGATGACGTAATATAACTCCCATGCGTCGTGGCGGTGCAGTTTGGCTTCGATGTCGGGATTGATGCGGGCATCTACGAAGAAGAAGGAGTGGTTCTTCACGTCGGGCAACTCATAAGGAGTGATTGTTTTTTCCTGCATGGATTTTTTAATGGCTCGAATGCAAATATACGACAATTATTCGATACAATTGCGCAAATATATAACAATGTCAGGACCTAACTTTGCAACGGTTAAATAAATTAAACATTATTGATTATATCACGATGGAATTTTATCAGGTACTGGAGAAAAGAAGAACCGTCCGCGATTTTTCGGACAGGAAGGTCGATGATGAAGTGTTGAAAAGGATATTGGGGGCCGCGTTTAAGGCGCCGACCAACGATCACCTGCGACAGTTCGAGTTTGTGGTGGTGCGGGGGCAAGAAAGGATCGGGCGGATTATCTCGCCGGTTTCAGAGAATACGCGGAATATTCAGCAGACGGGACTCGAAGTTGCCGGGAATACGATGGATCGGGACGAGTATGCCATGTTCGTTGATGCGTTGCCCAAGCAACAGCGGATGCTTATGCAGAGCGGTTGCCTTGTTTTGCCGTTTTTCCGTCAGAAAGATTGTCCGCTGTGCCGCCCTGCAGATCAAAGTTCGCTCAACTATTTCGCTTCAGCGTGGGCGGCTGTGGAAAATATTCTGCTGGCAGCGACGGCGGAAGGACTGGCCTGCGCGTTTCGTATACCGATCGGTAATGAGCCGGAATATGTCAAGCGGATGGTCGGCGCTCCTGACGGATATGAGTTCACCTGCTTTCTTGCCATCGGCTATGCTGCGGAAGATGCGCATATATGCAAGCAGAAAGTCATCAGTGTAGAGAGTAGAATTCACTGTAATATCTGGTGATTGCAGTGAAGGATGGGCATGGAATTGTGGATTCCGTATAGCGGCCGGCTGTCGAAAACAGCAAAGGGCGGGACTTGTTATTTACAAGTCCCGCCCTTTGCTGTTGCCGGTCGTGCAGCGGCTATTTGTCGATTCCCTGCAGCCAGTCGAGCACGGTCTGCTGCCACTGCTCCCGGTATTTGAAATTCTTGCGGATGCCCCAGCCGTGGCCGCCCGTCGGGTAGATGTGCATAGAGGCCTTGACGCCGTTGTCTTTGAGTGCGTTGTAGTAGAGCGTGCTGTTTACGGGCGGGACGACGCGGTCGTCGTCCGAAAGCAGCAGCAGGGTGGGCGGGGTTTCGCTGCTCACGCGGTTCTGGAGCGAGTACCATGTGTCGGTCTCCGCACTGCGCTTGTCGCCCAGCAGGGCGTTGAACGACCCTTGGTGCGCCTTGCCTTTTTCGGCCGTGATGACCGGGTAGAAGAGGATCGAGAAGGCGGGTTTGGTGCGGGCGAGCGTCGAAGCCGAGGCGGCGAGATGACCGCCTGCCGAGCTGCCCACGATGCCGACCTTGTCCGCCGTGAAGCCCGTGGCTCCCGCTTCGAGTCCCATCATGATGCGAAGGGCCTGCTCGACGTCCTCCAGCGGCACTTCGGGGTGGCCGTTGGGCATGCGGTATTTGAGCACGGCGGCCGTGATGCCGTGTTCGGCGAACCACTGGGCCATTTCATAGCCTTCGTAATCTATGCACAGCTTTACGTAACCGCCGCCGGGGCAGATTACGACGGCCTGCCCCGTGGCTTTCTCCGGAGCGGCCGGGAAGATGTAGAGCACCGCTTCCGAAACGTCGGTGAGGCGGTTCTTTTCGGGTTCGCGTTCGGGCGTGGCGATGCCGTTGCCGTGGGGTGCGGTCTTGTTGTCCCAGATTTTCAGCGTGCGGGCCTGTCCGTAGTCTTGTGCCGTTGCGGTGCCTGCCATAAGCAGAAGTGCTGTCAAAGTCGTTGCGATTCGTTTCATGGACGTGTCGTTTTGGTGCGGATCAGATGACGATATTGATGATCTTGCCCGGCACGACGATGACCTTTTTCGGGGTTTTGCCTTCGAGCCATTTCTGCGCTTCGGGCAGCGTCACGACGTCGGTCTGCATCTGGGCGGGCGTCAGCGACGTGGCGTACTCTTTCTTGAAGCGGAGTTTGCCGTTGATCGAAACCGGGTATTCGAATGCGCTCTGCGCGAGGTGCTTCTCGTCGTAGACCGGATAGTCGGCCGTGCAGACCGAGGTGGTGTGTCCCAGCGCCGCCCAAAGCTCCTCGGCGATATGGGGCGCGAAGGGGGCGAGCAGCACGGTCAGCGGCTCGATGATCTCGCGCTTGTTGCACTCGCCCAGTTCGTTGAGACAGATCATGAATGCCGAGACCGAAGTGTTGAACGAGAAGTTCTCGATGTCCTCGCTGACCTTCTTGATCGTCTTGTGCAGCGTGCGCAGCTCCTTTTCGTCGGCTTTCTCGTCGGTGACGATCAGCCTGCCGTCGCGGTCGTAGAACAGCCGCCAGAAACGGCGCAGGAACTTGTAGACGCCGTCGATGCCGTTGGTGTCCCACGGCTTGGACTGTTCGAGCGGGCCGAGGAACATCTCGTACATGCGCAGCGTGTCCGCGCCGTAGTTTTCGACGATGTAGTCGGGGTTCACGACGTTGTAGAACGATTTGGACATTTTCTCGATGGCCCAGCCGCAGACGTATTTGCCGTCTTCGAGGATGAATTCGGCGTCCTTGTATTCGGGCATCCACGCGCGGAAAGCGTCGATGTCGAGGATGTCGTTGCGGACGATGTTCACGTCCACGTAGAGCGCCTGCGTCCGGTACTGCTCCTTGAGACCCAGCGAGACGAACTTGTTGGTGCCGACGATGCGGTACACGAAGTTCGAACGGCCCTGAATCATGCCCTGATTGACGAGTTTACGGAACGGCTCCTCCTCGCATACCACGCCGAGGTCGTAGAGGAACATGTTCCAGAAGCGCGAGTACATGAGGTGTCCCGTGGCGTGCTCGATGCCGCCGACGTAGAGGTCCACGCTGCGCCAGTATTCGTCGGCTTCCCGGCCGACGAGCGCCTGATCGTTGTGCGGGTCCATGTAGCGGAGGTAGTAGGCCGACGATCCGGCGAATCCGGGCATGGTCGAAAGTTCGTAGGGCCAGCCTTCCGGCGTCGCCCACTCCTTGACGCGGGCCAGCGGCGGTTCGCCCTGCTCCGTGGGGCCGAAGTCGGCGACGGGAGGCAGTTCGAGCGGCAGTTTGTCCTCGGCGAGCGGGCAGGCGATGTCGTTCTTGTAGTAGATCGGGAACGGCTCGCCCCAATAGCGCTGGCGCGAGAAGATGGCGTCGCGCAGGCGGTAGTTGATGCGCTTGCGGCCCAATCCGCGCCGCTCGATTTCGTCGAACATGAGACCGATCGCCTCTTTTACATCCTTGCCGTTGAGGAAATCCGAGTTGATTACTTTGCCCGATTTGGCGTCGTACGACTCCTGTGAAATGTCGCCGCCCTCGACTACCGGAACGATCTCCAGCCCGAAGTGGCGGGCGAAGGCGTAGTCGCGCGAGTCGTGCGCCGGAACGGCCATGATGGCGCCCGTGCCGTAGCCTGCCAGCACGTAGTCCGAAATGTAGATCGGAATGGCTTTGCCGGTGAAGGGATTGACGGCGTAAGAGCCTGTAGACACGCCGCTTACACGTTTCGTCTCGGCGATGCGTTCGCGTTCCGAACGCTTCTTGGCCTGACAGATGTACTCCTCGACGGCGGCCCGGTTTTTGGGCGTCGTCAGGCTGTCGACCCACTCGTGTTCGGGGGCGATGACCATGAAGGTGACGCCGAAGATCGTGTCGGGGCGGGTGGTGAATATTTCGAGTTTCCGGTCCGAATCCTTGATGTCGAAGAAGACCTGAGCGCCTTCGGAGCGGCCGATCCAGTTGCGCTGGATCTCCTTCAGGGAGTCGCTCCATGCGAGTTTGTCCAGTCCGTCGAGCATGCGCTGGGCATAGGCCGTCACGCGCAGAAGCCACTGCTTCATGCGCTTCTGCTCGACCGGATAGCCGCCGCGGACCGAAAGTCCGTCGTGCACTTCGTCGTTGGCCAGCACGGTTCCCAGTTTCGCACACCAGTTTACCATCGTGTCCGCGCGGAACGCAAGGCGGTAGTTCTGCAGTGTCTGCTCCTTCTCTGCCTCCGACATGGCGCGCCACTCTTCGGCCGTGAAGTGCAGTTCCTGCGTGCAGGCGACGTTCAGCCCTTCGGTGCCGTTCCGCTCGAAGGCCGCGGTCAGCTCCTCGATCGGGCGGGCCTGCTGCCTGTCGTTGCAGTAGTAGGAGCCGAACATTTTGAGGAACGCCCACTGCGTCCATTTGTAGTAGCCCGGATCGCAGGTGCGGACTTCGCGGTCCCAGTCGAACGAGAAGCCGATTTTGTCCAATTGCTCGCGGTAGCGGGCGATGTTCTGCTCGGTGGTGACGGCCGGATGCTGGCCCGTCTGGATGGCGTACTGTTCGGCCGGAAGGCCGAAGGCGTCGTAGCCCATCGGATGCAGGACGTTGAAGCCCTTCTGGCGCTTGTAGCGCGAGTAGATGTCCGAGGCGATGTAGCCCAGCGGATGGCCCACATGCAGGCCGGCGCCCGACGGATAGGGGAACATGTCCAGCACATAGAATTTGGGCCGCGACGGATCGGTCTCGACCTTGTAGGTTTTATCCTCCTGCCAGCGGCGCTGCCACTTGGACTCGATCTCCTTGAAATTGTACTCCATGATATAGCTCGGTTCTGATTTGTCGCTTTGTTGCGGATTTCCCGCAAAGATAGGAAAAAATGTTTTACAGGGTGCAAAAGGGTGTGAAAAAAGGCGCTCCTGCGGGGAGCGTCTCCGGGTGCGGCGGCGGATGCGGATTTCCGCAGCCGTTTTGCCGGACGCGGACGGGCGTTGCCGTGTCGCGGCGGTGTCGTGCTGTACCGCTGTCGCGCTGCTCTGCTGCTCTTCCGCAGCGTGGAGCTGGGGTGGGCTGCTGTCTTGCTGCGCCGGCGTCGTGCCGGCGCAGAGTGTCGCCGACGCGCCGCGGCGGTCTCTTGCGGGCGGTTAATTGATCAGGATGCTCGTCACTTTGGCGCCGGGGTCGAAATCCTGCGGCGAGATGCGCGGGGTGACGCCGTCGGCGTGTGCTTTTCCGAGCTTTTTCCGGCCTTCTTCGCCGAGTCCCGAAACTCTGTATGTCATGCCGTTGAGGGTGATGACGAGCCGTCCGTCGTTGTCGGTCTGGGAGATGCCGCCGTTTTCGAAAAGGTGTTTTACGTCCGTTCCCGGCGCGATGCCGTCCGTTGATCCGACTCCCGGTCCGAAAATTTCGATCGATTCGATTTCGTCGCCGTACGCCCGCGCCTCCATGACCGGCTCCCCGGCCAGCGTGAAGCGCAGCACGGTCTCTCCTGCGGGAGTCCGGTCGGTTGTGAATGTGTCGTAAAGCCCCGGATGCGACGCCGGGATCTGCGCGGCGGACACGGTGAGCAGGACCGGTCCCGCGCCGAGCGGATTGGCCGTGAAAAGGGGCTGGCGGCGGCTGTCGCAGGCCGAAATGCAGAGCGCCGCCAGTGCGAACGCAAAAGTCGTGAGGAGTCGTTTCATGCTTCGTTCGGAATTTTTGCAAATATAGCGAAATCGGCCGGATGGCCGCGATGCCCCGGTCGGTGCATGCCTACGCCCGGAACGGATGTAAGCCGATGATAAATAGCCGGTTGTTGATTTGTGTATAAGTAAAAAGTTATATGCTTTATATTTATATCAGCAAAAAGAATTGCAAAACGGCTGAAATGCAGGAAAACAGCGAAAAAAGATGCTCATATATATTGTAATTCCGAAAAAATGCGTACCTTTGCAGTCCATTTTGGACAATGGAGATAGATTTTTTAACAATTAAAAGGACAGTTTAAGAAATGCCAACTATTCAACAGTTAGTGAGAAACGGTCGAGTTCGCATGGAGGATAAGAGCAAATCTCCGGCACTCGCCGCGTGTCCCCAGCGCCGAGGCGTATGTACCCGCGTGTACACCACGACCCCGAAAAAGCCTAACTCGGCTATGCGTAAGGTAGCACGTGTAAGATTGACCAACGGCAAGGAGGTCAACGCCTATATCCCCGGAGAAGGCCACAACTTGCAGGAGCACTCCATCGTGCTTGTCCGCGGCGGTCGTGTGAAGGACCTCCCCGGTGTACGTTATCACCTCGTGCGCGGCGCGCTCGACTCGGCAGGCGTGGACGGCCGTCGTCAGCGTCGCTCGAAGTACGGTGCAAAACGCCCCAAGGCCGGTAAATAATCACAAGAAACATTAATTTTAGACAATTTTCGAATAAACAATGAGAAAAGCTAAGCCAAAAAAGCGAATTCTACTTCCGGATCCGAAGTTCGGAGACGTGTCCGTGACCCGTTTCGTGAACAACCTTATGCTGGATGGTAAGAAGAGTATTGCCTACACCATTTTCTACGATGCGTTGGAGCTGGTGGGCAAGAAGATGAAGGATGCTGATAAATCTCCGTTGGAAATCTGGAAACAGGCCCTTGAGAACATCACACCCCAAGTCGAAGTGAAATCGAAGCGTATCGGCGGTGCGACGTTCCAAGTTCCGATGGAGGTTCGTCCGGAGCGCAAGATTTCTATTTCCATGAAAAACCTTGTCCTCTATTCCCGCAAGCGCGCCGGCAAGACGATGGCAGATCGACTCTCAGCAGAGATAATGGATGCCTTCAACCAGCAGGGCGCCGCCTTCAAACGCAAGGAGGAGATGCACCGCATGGCCGAGGCCAACAAGGCATTCGCACACTTTAGATTCTAAAAAAGGAGACTGACAGATGGCAACCAGAGATTTAAATTACACTCGCAATATCGGCATCATGGCTCACATCGATGCCGGTAAGACCACCACGTCGGAGCGTATCCTTTTTTACACGGGCAAAACCCACAAGATCGGCGAGACGCACGAAGGCGCTGCCGTTATGGACTGGATGGTTCAGGAGCAGGAGCGCGGTATCACGATCACCTCGGCCGCAACGACCGCATTCTGGAACTACAAGGGCAATCAGTATCAGATCAACCTGATCGACACTCCGGGACACGTGGACTTCACCGTCGAGGTGGAGCGTTCGCTGCGCGTGCTGGACGGCGCCGTTGCGACGTTCTGCGCCGTGGGCGGCGTCGAGCCCCAGTCGGAGACCGTATGGCGTCAGGCCGACAAGTACAACGTCCCCCGTCTGGGTTATGTCAACAAGATGGACCGCACGGGCGCCGACTTCTTGGCCGTGTGCGCGCAGATCAAAGAGCACTTCGGTGCGACGGCCCTGCCGGTCGTTCTTCCCATCGGCGCCGAGGACAAGTTCGAGGGTCTGGTAGACCTTATATATAATAATGCGATCTACTACTACGACGACAAGACCGTGCGCGACAACTTCGAGCTGAAGGAGATTCCCGAATCGATGAAGGCCGAGGCTGCCGAATGGCGCGCCAAGCTCATCGAAGAGGTTGCGGCGACCGACGACGCCCTGATGGAGAAATTCTTCGAGGATCCGGATTCGATCACGGCCGAGGAGCTGCTCGCAGCTATCCGCAAGGCCACGATCTCGATGCAGGTCGTGCCGATGCTCTGCGGTTCGTCGTTCCACAACAAGGGCGTTCAGAAACTGCTCGACTACGTGATGGCTTTCCTGCCTTCGCCGCTCGACGTGCCCGCAGTGACGGGTATCAACCCCAAAACCGAGAAGGAAGAGACGCGTAACGCCTCCGAGGACGATCCGTTCTGCGGTCTGGCGTTCAAGATCGCTACCGACCCGTTCGTAGGCCGTCTGGCTTTCGTGCGCGTTTACTCCGGTAAACTGGACGCAGGTTCCTATGTGCTGGATACCCGCAGCGGCAAGCGCGAGCGTATCAGCCGTATCTACCAGATGCACGCCAACAAGCAGAATCCGATGGAGACCGTCGGCGCCGGCGATATCTGCGCTGCCGTAGGTTTCAAGGAGATTCGCACGGGCGACACGCTCTGCGCCGAGAACGCACCGATCGTTCTGGAGCAGATGACCTTCCCCGAACCGGTGATCGGTCTGGCGGTCGAGCCTAAGACCCAGAAGGACCTCGACAAACTCGGCATCGCGCTGGGTAAGCTGGCCGAGGAAGACCCCACCTTCACGGTGCATACCGACGAGGATTCGGGACAGACCGTCATTAGCGGTATGGGCGAGCTGCACCTCGATATCATCGTAGACCGTCTGCGCCGCGAGTTCGGTGTGGAGATCAACCAAGGCGCTCCTCAGGTCAACTACAAGGAGGCGCTCACCAAGACGGTTCAGCACCGCGAGGTCTTCAAGAAGCAGACCGGCGGTCGCGGTAAGTTCGCCGACATCATCTTCGAGATCGGTCCCGCCGACGAAGGTCAGATCGGACTCACGTTCGTGGATGAGGTCAAGGGCGGTAATATTCCCAAGGAGTTCATTCCTTCTGTTCAGAAAGGTTTTGCTTCGGCGATGGACAACGGCGCTCTGGCCGGCTACAAGATGGACTCGATGAAGGTTACCCTCAAGGACGGTTCGTTCCACCCGGTAGACTCCGACCAGCTCTCGTTCGAGATCGCTGCCCGTAACGGTTACCGCGCAGCTGCTCCCAAGGCCGGGTCGGTGATTCTGGAGCCCATCATGTCCGTGGAGGTCGTGACCCCTGAGGAGAGCATGGGGGATATCATCGGCGACCTGAACAAGCGCCGCGGACAGATCACCGGCATGGAGTCCAAGGGCACGGCTCGCGTCGTGAAGGCCAAGGTTCCCCTGTCGGAAATGTTCGGCTATGTGACCGTGCTCCGTACCATTTCGTCGGGCCGCGCCACTTCGTCCATGGAGTTCTCGCACTTCGAGGAGGTTCCTGCCAACTTGGCCAAGGAGATCATCGAGAAAGCGAGTGGTAAACGTAAGGATATAGAATAAGAAAACATATGAACCAGAAGATTAGAATCAAGTTAAAGTCATTCGATCACAATCTCGTGGACAAATCGGCCGAGAAGATTGTGAAGACTGTGAAGAGCACGGGCGCCGTTGTGAGCGGTCCTGTGCCCCTTCCCACGCACAAGCAGATTTTCACGGTGAACCGCTCGACTTTCGTCAACAAGAAAGCCCGCGAGCAGTTCCAGCTCTGCACCTTCAAGCGCATCCTCGACATCTATTCGTCGACGCCCAAAACGATCGACGCGCTGATGAAACTGGAGCTTCCCTCAGGTGTGGAGGTCGAAATCAAGGTGTGATAACGGAAGGCTTGTACCTGTTGAGTATAGCAACGAAAGATCACTTTATTTATAACAAACAATCGACAACAAATGTCAGGACTTATTGGAAAGAAAATCGGAATGACTTCCGTTTACAGTGCCGAGGGTAAGAATATACCATGCACTGTCATTGAGGCTGGTCCGTGCGTTGTTACGCAAATCAAGACCGTGGAGAAGGACACCTACGAAGCGGTACAGATTGCCTATGACGAGAAAAGTGAAAAGCACACCAGCAGCAGTTTGTTAGGACACTTCAAGAAAGCCGGCACTACCCCTAAGCGCAAAATGGCTGAATTCAAGGGTATGCCCGAAGTGAATCTCGGCGACACGCTTACCGTGGAACTCTTCTCGGAAGAGGACTGGGTGGACGTGACCGGGATATCGAAAGGTAAAGGCTTCCAAGGCGTTGTGAAGCGTCACGGTTTCGGCGGCGTGGGCGGACAGACCCACGGTCAGCACAACCGTCAGCGCAAACCCGGTTCGCTGGGCGCATCGTCCTATCCCTCGCGCGTCTTCAAGGGCAAGCGCTTGCCCGGCCAGATGGGCGGTGAGCAGGTCAAGGTTTTGAACCTGCGCGTATTGAAAGTTATTCCTGAGAGCAACCTTATTCTCGTGAAAGGTTCGATTCCGGGAGCAAAGGGTGCTTATTTAACAATTGAGAAGTAGTATGGAATTAGCTGTTTTAAACACACAAGGAAAAGAAACGGGTCGTAAGGTAGTTCTTTCGGACGCCGTCTTCGGCGTGGAGGCTAATGACCACGCTATCTACCTCGACGTGAAGCAGTATCTTGCTGATCAGCGTCAGGGCACGCACAAGTCGAAGCAGCGCAACGAAGTCGCCGGCTCGACGCGCAAGCTCAAGCGTCAGAAAGGCACCGGCGGCGCCCGTTGCGGCAGCATCAAGTCTCCGCTGTTTCCGGGCGGCGGCCGTATCTTCGGTCCCCAGCCCCGCGATTACAGCTTCAAGCTCAACAAGAAGCTCAAGCAGCTCGCTCGTCGCAGCGCTTTGACCTACAAGGCTCAGGCAGGTGCGATCAGCGTTGTGGAAACCCTCTCGCTGGATGCTCCCAAGACCAAGGCTGTCGTGGCTTTGGCCGACGCACTGAAAGTTGCAGACAAGAAAGTGCTGCTGGTTCTCCCGGAGTCCAACGCCAATCTTCAGCTTTCGTGCCGCAACCTGCCTTACGTACAGCCCGTGCTGGCTCAGAACGTCTGCACCTACGACGTGATGAACGCATCGGCGATCGTGATGGTGGAAGGTGCCGAGAATGTTTTGAATACGATGTTAGCTTAAAAACGCAAGACACACAATGGAAATTATTATTAAGCCGGTTTTGACCGAAAAAATGACGATTCAGGGCGAAAAGTTGAATCGCTACGGTTTTATCGTTGACGTGAGGGCTAACAAGCTGCAGATTCGCAATGCCGTAGAGCAGATGTACAACGTCGTCGTGACAAATGTGAACACCGTGAACTACATGGGCAAACTCAAGAGCCGCTTTACCAAAGCCGGGCTTCTGGAGGGTCGCGCTAACAACTTCAAGAAGGCTATCGTCACCTTGAAGGACGGAGATAAGATAGATTTTTACAGTAATATCTAACGAAGATGGCAGTAAAAAAATTCAAACCCGTTACTCCGGGTACAAGACATAAGATCATCGGTACGTTCGACGAAATCACGACGAATAAGCCTGAGAAATCGTTGCTCAGCCCCCAGAAGAATTCGGGCGGACGCAACAATTCCGGTAAGATGACGGTCCGCTATATCGGCGGCGGTAACAAGCAGATGTATCGTAACATCGACTTCAAACGCACCAAGGACGGCATCGCTGCGACTGTAAAAACTATCGAGTACGATCCCAATCGTACCGCACGTATTGCACTTCTGGTATATGCC
The DNA here is from genome assembly GCF_964250025.1 of Alistipes sp. DJF_B185. Taxonomy (NCBI): domain Bacteria; kingdom Pseudomonadati; phylum Bacteroidota; class Bacteroidia; order Bacteroidales; family Rikenellaceae; genus Alistipes; species Alistipes sp. DJF_B185. The sequence continues at coordinate 163,248 of NZ_CAXUDY010000001.1, read as the reverse complement.
GACGGTGAGAAGAGCTACATCATCGCACCGAACGGACTCCAAGTGGGGCAGACCGTGGTAAGCGGCGCAGGCGTCGCTCCCGAAGTCGGAAACACGCTCTTCCTGAGCGAGATTCCGCTGGGTACGGTCATCCACAATATCGAACTCTACCCCGGTCAGGGAGCCGCGATGGCTCGCTCCGCCGGTTCTTACGCCCAGCTGCTGGCTCGTGAGGGCAAATTCGCCATCATCAAGCTGCCTTCGGGCGAGACTCGTATGGTACTCGTAACTTGCCGCGCTACCGTGGGTGTCGTGTCGAACATCGACCACAGCCTCGAAAGCTCCGGTAAGGCTGGTCGTGAGCGTTGGCTCGGCCGTCGTCCGCGCAACCGCGGCGTGGTGATGAACCCCGTCGATCACCCGATGGGTGGTGGCGAAGGCCGTGCGTCGGGTGGTCACCCCCGTTCGCGCAAGGGTCTCTTGGCCAAGGGTTACAAGACGCGTAATCCCAAGAAGACGACCTCGAAGTTTATTATTTCCAAGAAGAAAAAATAATTAAATAAGAGTACATAATGAGCCGTTCATTAAAAAAAGGACCGTTTATCGACCCCAAGCTCGAAGCGAAAGTCGTCGCTCAGGCCGAAGGTAACAAAAAGTCGGTCATCAAAACTTGGTCGCGTGCAAGTATGATCTCGCCTGACTTCGTAGGTCAGACGATCGCTGTCCACAACGGAAACAAGTTTATTCCGGTGTATGTAACAGAGAATATGGTAGGACACAAGCTCGGTGAGTTTGCTCCCACCCGTAACTTCCGCGGTCACGCAGGTAACAAGAAAAAATAGGTAGAAAATGGGTGCAAGAAAAGCAATAAAAGCCGAGAAAATCAAGGCTGAGAAGAAGCAGAAAGCAATCGCTGTTCTGCGTGATTGCCCGACCTCTCCCCGCAAGATGCGCCTCGTGGCCGACATCATCCGCGGCGTCGAGATCAACAAGGCATTGGGCATCCTTCGTTTTTCGAAGAAGGAGGCGTCGATCCGTATGGAGAAACTGCTCAAGTCGGCTATCGCCAACTGGGAAGCCAAGAACGAAAACGAACGTCTGGAAGACACCAAGCTGTGCGTGAAAGAGGTATTCGTAGACGGAGGCCGCATGCTGAAGCGTATTCAGGCAGCGCCTCAGGGCCGCGCTCACCGCATTCGCAAACGTTCGAATCACGTGACGATCGTAGTTGATAAAATGGTAACCGTAGAAAACAAGTAATCAGATGGGACAGAAAGTTAATCCGATAGCAAATCGTCTTGGTATCATCCGCGGTTGGGATTCCAACTGGTTCGGCGGCAAAGACTTCTCCGAGAAGCTGGTCGAGGACGCCAAGATCCGCAAATACCTGAATGTCCGTCTGGCCAAGGCAAGCATCTCGAAGATCATCATCGAGCGCACGCTGAAACTGGTTACGGTAACCATTTCCACCGCCCGTCCGGGCATCATCATCGGCAAGGGCGGTCAGGAGGTCGACAAGCTCAAGGAAGAGCTGAAGAAGCTCACCGGCAAGGAGATTCAGATCAATATCTTCGAGGTAAAGCGTCCTGAGGTGGATGCCGTCATCGTAGGCCAGAACATCGCCCGCCAGCTGGAGGGCCGCGTATCGTTCCGCCGCGCCGTGAAGACGGCCGTGGCATCGACCATGCGCATGGGCGCCGAGGGTATCAAGATTCAGGTTTCCGGCCGTGTAGGCGGTGCCGAGATGGCCCGCAGCGAAACCATCAAGGAGGGGCGTATTCCGCTGCATACGTTCCGTGCCGACGTGGATTTCTGCCTGACCGAGGCGCTCACGAAAGTGGGTATTCTGGGTGTGAAGGTTTGGATCTGCCAAGGCATCGTGTACGGCAAGCGTGACCTGTTCGAGATTGCAGGCGCATCGGCGCAGGCTCCTTCGGGGGACCGTGGCGAGCGCGGTGATCGCGGAGACCGTCGCGGCCGCGGAGACCGTCGCGGAGGACGCGGCGACCGTGGCGACCGCGGTGGTGACCGTCGTCGCAACAACAACAATAAGTAAGTCGGACCTTTTTAAAGCAAAACAACAATGTTACAGCCGAAAAAGACCAAATTTAGAAGAATGCAGAAGGGTCGTATGAAAGGTATCGCTCAGAGAGGTAACCAACTTGCATACGGATCGTTCGCAATCAAGGCACTTGAATCGACTTGGATCACAGGTCGTCAGATAGAGGCGGCCCGTCAGGCCATCACCCGTTACATGAAGCGTGAAGGTCAGCTCTGGATCCGCATCTTCCCCGATAAACCCATCACGAAGAAACCCGCCGAGGTGCGTATGGGTAAGGGTAAGGGTAATCCCGAAGGATTCGTGGCGCCCGTTACTCCCGGACGTATTCTCTTCGAGGCGGAAGGCGTGCCCTTGGAAATCGCGCAGGAGGCCCTGCGTCTGGGTGCCCAGAAACTGCCTATTACCACCAAGTTTATCGTACGGCGTGACTACGTCGAAACCACAATCTAACGAGACGACAAGATGAAAAGTGCAGAAATCAAGGATATTTCGATCAAGGACCTGCAGGAGCGCATCGAGACCGAAAAGGCGCAGCTGGCGAAGCTGAAGGTGCAGCACGCGGTGTCTCCCGTCGAGAACCCTTCTATCATTAAGAAAAATCGCAGAGATATAGCTCGCATGCTGACAATCCTGCGTCAAAAGAACGCCTAATAAGGAATAACTATGGAAAGAAATCTTAGAAAAGAGCGTATTGGGGTGGTTGTCAGCAACAAAATGGAAAAGACCATTGTGGTTGCGGTCGCACGCAAAGTGAAGCATCCCATTTACGGTAAGTTCGTCAACAAGACGACGAAGTTCGTCGCTGAGAGCCTCGACGAGACCTGCAAGGAGGGCGATACCGTGCGCATCATGGAAACCCGCCCGCTGAGCAAGACGAAGCGTTGGAGATTAGTACAAATCATTGAAAGAGCTAAGTAATTATGGTACAGCAGGAAAGTAGACTCATAGTAGCTGATAACAGCGGTGCGAAGGAAGTCCTCTGCATCCGGGTGCTCGGCGGCACCAAGCGCCGCTACGCATCTATCGGTGATAAGATTGTGGTGGCTGTCAAGAGCGCGACTCCTTCGGGCGACGTCAAGAAGGGCGCCGTGTCGAAAGCGGTTGTCGTAAGAACGACCAAGGAAATCAGACGCGCCAACGGTTCGTACATTCGTTTCGACGACAACGCCGTGGTGCTGCTTAACAACCAGGGTGAAATGCGCGGTACTCGTATATTCGGCCCCGTAGCTCGTGAGCTGCGCGACCAGTATATGAAGATTATCTCCCTCGCACCCGAAGTATTGTAATCATAAAAACAATTTCGGATATGTCAGTGAAATTACATATTAAGAAAGGGGATATGGTCCAAGTCATTGCCGGTGACAACAAAGGCCAGCAGGGCAAAGTCCTGAAGGTCGAGGTTACGAAGCAGCGTGCCATCGTCGAAGGCGTGAACCTCTGCAAGAAGGCTACCAAACCCAACGCGCAGAATCCCCAAGGCGGCATCGTCGAGAAAGAAGCGGCGATCCACATCTCGAACTTGCAGGTGCTCGACCCCAAAAGCGGTAAACCCACGAAGGTCGGTCGTAAGCTCAATGCAAAAGGTAAATTAGTCCGTTACGCTAAAAAGTCAGGGGAGGAGATCAAATAATGGCATACGTACCTACACTCAAGACACAATATAAGGAGCGGATCGAACCCGCCCTTATGAAGGAGTTCGGTTATTCGAGCGTCATGCAGTGCCCGAAGCTCACGAAGATCGTTATCAATCAGGGTATGGGACAGGCTGTAGCCGATAAGAAGCTTATCGACGTGGCCGAGGCCGAGCTGACGCAGATCACGGGCCAGAAAGCCGTGCAGACGCGTTCGCGCAAGGACATCTCCAACTTCAAGCTGCGTAAGGGCATGCCCATCGGCGTGCGCGTGACGCTGCGCGATACGAAGATGTACGAGTTCTTGGAGCGTCTGATCGCCGTGGCTCTGCCCCGCATCCGCGACTTCAAGGGTATCAACGAGAAGTTCGACGGTCAGGGCAACTACACCCTCGGCATCACCGAGCAGATTATCTTCCCGGAGATCGACATCGACAAGATCACCAAGATCTTCGGTATGGAGATTACGTTCGTTACCACGGCCAAGACCGACGAGGAGGCTTACGCGCTGCTCCGCGAATTCGGCCTTCCTTTCAAAAACGCTAAAAAGAATCAATAAGCTATGGCAAAAGAGTCAATGAAGGCACGCGAGGTAAAACGCGTGAAACTCGCAAACCGCTATGCACACAAGCGCGAGGAGATTGCTGCCAAGTTGAAGAGCGGTGAGATCGACCACGAGGAGGCTTGGGTTGCGCTTTCGAAGCTGCCCCGCAACTCGAATCCGATCCGCCAGCACAACCGCTGCAAGATCACGGGCCGTCCCAAGGGCTATATCCGCCTGTTCGGCATCAGCCGTATCCAGTTCCGCGAGATGGCTTCGAAGGGTCTGATCCCCGGCGTTACGAAAGCAAGCTGGTAATATTTTCGGATGCCGGATCATATCCGGTATCCGAAAATTCATTTTCTGCCGGGAGGCAATCCGAAGGGGGAGGGGAGTAGGGCTATGAAGGCTCTAAGGTAGGCTAAGTTCGTCCGAAGGGAGGGACAAGGTTTGCCGGTTAAGCTCATCTGAAGGAGAAATCCCGGATACGAGTCCGGATTTTGAGGGCGCAAGCCCGTGGACGGACGGCTGTCGCTGAGACGGCCCGGCGTCGGAGAGGGGCTTTGCAGGAGGGGGAAACCCGGAATGCGGAGCGTGAACCCGGCGATTGTGCGCAGGCCGATGAAGCGTGCCGCAGTCCGATACCGCAGAGATCGGGGCTTATATGGGTGCAGAACCCGAGTAGTTACGTCGCAATGTCGAGGAAAGTGCCGCCGCAAGCGGTAACTTCTCGGCGGCGGGGCGGAAATCGAGGGGTTAGGCATTTGGTTACAAATTTCTCGGACCGAGGGGCCGGAGAGAGACCGCGCAAAATGCGTACGGCACGGCGTAACCCGTTGAATGACGGGGTGGCGCGTGTGGACGCGGATGTGGCGTGACGGGCGGGCGGAAAGCCGCCGCAGCGTCGTCGGACGGAATCTTCTCCTGAAAGGCGGACGGTTGTCGATGGGAATTTTTGTACGGGTCATGTTAGCAACACCTCAGTGCTAACATTGTCCGTATTCCGGCATCGGCACTTAAAACGCTGAAAATAGGCTCGTAACTTGGTTTTTTGAGAAATAATATGTATATTTGCGCGCTTTATCCCCATGCCGAAAGGCCTGTCGGAGAGCGCAAAAGCGCTGAACGTGAGGCGCAAAACGAAAAACATCCGAAGCGGCGGCGAGTCTGTTGAAAGATTCAAGGCGCTGAGGACCAAATAATTAACTAATTCATTAATTTTTAACTTCTATTCGTTATGACTGATCCTATTGCGGACTTTCTGACCAGAATTAGAAACGCAGTGAAAGCCAACCACAAGGTGGTTGAAGCTCCTGGCTCAAAAATTAAGCAGGAAATCACTAAGATTCTTTACGAGCAGGGCTACATCCTCGCTTACAAATTCGACACCGACGAGAAAGGTCATCCGTCGATCAAAATCGCCCTTAAATGGGACGCTGCCACCAAGGGCAACGCCATCAAGGACCTCAAGCGCGTGAGCCGTCCGGGTCTGCGCCAGTATGTGTCGGTGGCCGACATGCCCCGCGTGCTGAACGGTCTGGGCATCGCCGTGCTCTCGACTTCGAAAGGCATCATGACCGACGCCAAGGCCCGTAAGGAAAACGTGGGCGGCGAGGTGCTGTGCTACATCTACTAACGGAAATTTTTAAACAAGAACAACAATGTCAAGAATTGGTAAATTACCTGTAAACCTGCCCGCCGGCGTTACCGTAGAGGTTTCGGCCGACAATGTGGTAAGCGTGAAAGGGCCACTCGGGACGCTGAGTCAGAAAGTGGACTCGGACATCAAGGTAGAGGTCGGCACGCACAAGGACATCCACACCGGAAACGAAGTTCCCGCCGTGCTCGTATCGCGTCCTACCAACCAGCCCCGCCACCGTTCGCTGCACGGTCTCTACCGCGCGCTGATCAACAACATGGTCGTCGGCGTATCGAAGGGCTACGAAATCAAACAGGAACTCGTGGGCGTCGGTTTCAAAGCCGAAGTCAAGGGCCAGATTCTCGAAATGAGTCTCGGTTACTCGCACGACACGCATTTCATGCTTCCCAAGGAGGTGACCGCTACCGCCGTGACGGAGAAGAAGGGCAACCCGATCGTAACGCTGAAGAGCATGGACAAGCAGCTCATCGGCCAAGTCGCCGCCAAGATCCGTTCGCTGCGCAAGCCGGAGCCGTACAAGGGCAAGGGTATCAAGTTCGTCGGCGAGCAGTTGCGTCGCAAGGCCGGCAAATCAGCAGGTGCTAAATAGTAAATAGTCTAGAGTTATGTCATTGAACAAGATAGAAAGAAGAGAGAGGATCAAGATGCGTATCCGCAAGATCGTGAGCGGAACCGCCGAACAGCCTCGCATGACTGTATATCGTAGCAACAAGCAGATCTACGTGCAGTTTATTGATGACCTTGCAGGTGTGACCATGGCTGCGGCATCCTCGCTGGACAAAGAGGTGGCGGAAGCCGCCGCCGGCAAGAACAAGTGCGAAGTAGCCGCCCTCGTGGGCAAACTGGCTGCCGAGCGCGCTGCCGCCAAAGGCATTTCGTCCGTAGCGTTCGACCGCAACGGCTACCTGTATCACGGAAGAGTTAAACAGCTGGCCGAAGCAGCACGCGAAGGCGGTCTTAAATTCTAAGCGATTATGTCAAATACCAACATAAAGAAAGTACGCACTAGCGATCTCGAGCTTAAGGACAGACTCGTAAGCATTCAGCGTGTTACCAAGGTAACCAAGGGAGGTCGTACATTCAGTTTCTCGGCCATTGTCGTCGTCGGTAACGAGGACGGCGTCGTAGGCTACGGTCTGGGCAAGGCTTCGGAGGTTCAGTCGGCCATCGCCAAAGGCGTGGAGGACGCAAAGAAGAATCTTGTGAAGATCCCCGTTATCAACGGTACGATTCCCCACAAGCAGGAGCTCCGTTTCGGCGGTTCGCTCGTCATGATCCGCCCGGCCGCTCCCGGTACGGGTATCATCGCCGGCGGCGCCATGCGTGCCGTGCTGGAGTCGGTGGGCGTGAAGAACGTGCTCGCCAAGAGTAAAGGTTCGTCGAACCCCCACAACTTGGTGAAGGCTACCATCGGCGCTCTCTGCGAGCTGCGCGATGCGCACAGCATCGCCCGCCTGCGCGGTATCTCGATGGACAAGGTGTTTAACGGTTAATTTCGTAGAGACAAATGGCAAGATTGAAAATCACCCAAGTCAAAAGCCGCATCGGCGCAACCGAGCGTCAGTGCAAAAACCTCGACGCGCTGGGACTGAAGAGGATCAACGCGAGCGTCGAGCACGACGACTCGGCGATCATCAAAGGCATGATCGAGCGTGTGAAGCACCTCGTCAAAGTGGAAGAGGTAGCCGTCAAGAAGGCTGCAGCGCCCAAGGCTAAGAAAGCCGAGGCTACGGAGGCAGCAGCAGAATAAGTTTAACAGCTAAGAAGTAATTTTACGATGGAACTCAATAATCTCAAACCTGCAAAGGGTTCAACGCACCACGACAAACGTATCGGTCGCGGTGCCGGTTCGGGTCACGGTGGCACGGCCACGCGTGGTCACAAGGGTGCGCAGTCGCGTTCGGGTTACTCGCGTAAGCTGGGCTTCGAAGGCGGTCAGATGCCGCTCCAGCGTCGTCTCCCCAAGTTCGGTTTCACCAACCTGAAGCGCGTTGAATTCAAGGCGATCAACCTCTCGACCATCGAGGAGCTGGCCGCCAAGAAGTCGCTCGCCGAGATCACGGTAGACACGCTTATCGCCGCAGGTTTCATCTCGTCGAAGGACAAGGTGAAGATCCTCGGTAACGGCGCTGTTACCAAGGCGCTGAGCGTAAAGGCTCACGCATTCTCGAAGAGCGCCGAAGCGGCCATCACGGCCGCGGGCGGCAGCGTCGAAAAACTCTAGGAACCCTTAGAAACCGAAAATTATGAATCAGTATCTCGTTGTTGGCGTCGTCTTTTTAGTGGTAATCGCTCTTTTGGCGACCAACAAGAAATTGGTTGAAACGCTCAAGAATATCTACAAGATCGAGGAGCTGCGCAAACGTGTGATCTACACGATCGGGCTGCTGCTGGTCTACCGCTTGGGTAGTTTCGTAGTGATTCCGGGCATCAACCCCAACGCCTTGGGCGAGGGGTCGGCTTACGCCAGCCAGCTGGAGGGCAACGGACTGCTGGGTCTGTTGAACGTATTCTCCGGCGGCGCATTCGGCAACGCCGCGATTCTTGCGCTCGGAGTCATGCCGTACATCACCGCCTCCATCATCATCCAGCTCATGGGTATGATGATCCCGTATTTCCAGAAAATGCAGAAGGAAGGTGAGAGCGGCCGCCGCAAGATGAACCAGTGGACGCGCTTTCTGACGATCGGCGTGCTGATCCTGCAGGGTCCGGCGTATATCGCCAACCTGTATCATCAGGTCCCCACTGCATTCGTTTACGGCAACTCGTTCGGCTTCGTTGCCTATGCGACGACGATCCTGATCGCGGGTACCATGTTCATCATGTGGCTCGGCGAGAAGATCACGGACAAGGGTATCGGTAACGGTATCTCGCTGATAATCATGATCGGCATCGTGGCACGTCTGCCCCATGCGCTGTTGGCCGAGGTCAATGCGCGCTTCCAGACCGCCAGCGGCAGCGCCATCATGCTTATCCTCGAACTGGTGCTCCTGTTCCTCGTCTTCATGGCGACGATCGCCCTCGTGCAGGCTGTCCGCAAGGTCCCTGTACAGTATGCAAAGCGTATCGTCGGTAACAAACAGTACGGCGGCGTACGTCAGTACATTCCGCTGAAGATGAATGCCGCGAATGTGATGCCTATCATCTTCGCGCAGGCTCTGATGTTTATTCCGGCGCTGTTCTCCGGGACGGCTTTCGCGGCTGCTTTCAGCTCGATGACCGGCTTCTGGTACAACTTCACGCTTGCAGTGCTGGTAATCGCGTTCACCTACTTCTACACCGCGATTATCATCAATCCTCAAATGATGGCCGATGACATGAAGCGAAACGGCGGCTTTATTCCGGGTGTGAAACCGGGTAAGCAGACCGTGAACTACATCGACACCATCATGACGCGTATCACGCTCCCCGGTTCGTTCTTCCTTGCCATCGTGGCGATTCTGCCCGCTCTGGCGATGAAGTTCTTGGGCATACAGCAGGCGTTCGCCTACTTCTACGGAGGTACGTCGCTGCTGATTATGGTCGGCGTGGTGCTCGACACTCTGAAGCAGATCGAGAGCTACCTGCTGATGCGCCACTACGATGGTCTGATGAAGACCGGACGTATTCAGGGTCGTCATTAGGAGTTTTCCGAAGAGTTCTTAGCGAAGAATGATATATATAAAGACAGACGAGGAGATAGAGCTGCTCCGCGAGAACAATATACTGGTGTCGAAGACACTGGCGGAGGTGGGACGCCACATCCGTCCGGGTGTCACCACCAAGTTTTTGGACTCGATTGCCGAGGATTTCATCCGCGCGCACGGAGCAGTTCCCGCCTTCCTCGGATATCAGGGATTTCCCGCTTCGTTGTGTGTATCGGTAAACGAACAGGTAGTTCACGGTATCCCATCCTCGAAATGCGTCCTCAAGGAGGGCGACATCGTTTCGGTCGATTGCGGTACGTTTATGAAGGGGTTTGTTGGTGATTCGGCGTATACGTTCGCCGTCGGAGAGGTTGCCGAGGAAGTACGGCAGCTTATGGAGGTCACCAAAGAGGCTCTTTATAAAGGTACGGCGCAGGCTAAAGCCGGCAACCGCGTAGGCGACGTGTCGGCAGCCGTGCAGGAGTATGCCGAAAGCTTCGGTTACGGCGTGGTGCGGGAGTTGGAGGGACACGGTTTGGGTCGCAAGATGCACGAAGACCCCGGTGTTCCGAACTACGGCGCCCGCGGCAGAGGACCGCTCCTCAAGGAGGGAATGGTCATCTGTATCGAACCCATGATAAACATGGGGACCAAAGCGGTGGTTTTCGAAAGGGATGGCTGGACAGTCCGCACGCGCGACCACAAACCCGCGGCGCACTACGAGTTCGCCGTCGCGGTCCGTAAAGACGGTCCCGACGTGCTGACGGACTTTAGTATCATCGAACAGGCAATTAACAAGTAAGACTCTATGGCTAAACAGGCTGCTATTGAAAGGGACGGCACGATCATCGAGGCCCTGTCCAACGCGATGTTCCGCGTCGAGCTGGACAACGGACACGTGCTCACCGCCCATATCTCAGGGAAGATGCGTATGCACTACATCAAAATCCTTCCCGGAGATAAAGTTAAAGTGGAGATGACGCCCTACGATTTGACGAAGGGACGTATATCTTTCCGGTACAAATAACATTAGATTGCTTGAAAATCATGAAAGTAAAAGCATCCATCAAGAAGAGAAGCGAGGATTGCAAGATTGTGAAGCGTAAGGGGAAACTCTACGTCATTTGCAAGAAGAATCCCAAGTTTAAAATGCGCCAAGGGTAATGTTTAAACGGTTTATTAAAGAAGAAAAAGAATTTATATGGCACGTATAGTCGGTGTAGATTTACCAAAAAATAAGAGAGGCGAGATCGGCTTGACCTATATCTACGGTATCGGTCGTTCGACGGCTCGCAAGATTCTCGAAGTCGCTGGCATCAGCTACGACCTCAAAGTACAGGACTGGTCGGACGACCAGGTCGGCGCAATCCGTTCGACGATTGCCGACATGGGCATCAAAGTCGAAGGCGAATGCCGCTCGGCCGTCCAGCTCAACATCAAGCGTCTGATGGATATCGGCTGCTACCGCGGCATCCGTCACCGTCTGGGTCTTCCCGTTCGCGGTCAGTCGACCAAGAACAACGCCCGCACCCGCAAGGGACGCAAGAAGACTGTCGCAAACAAGAAAAAGGCAACAAAGTAATCTTTAGAGAATTATGGCAAAGAAAACTGGAACAGTTAAGAAAAAGGTTGTTAAGGTCGGTGCCGTGGGTAACGCTTACGTACACTCCACTTTCAACAACGTGATCATCACCATCACCAACGAGGTGGGTGACGTCATCAGTTGGTCTTCGGCCGGTAAGATGGGTTTCCGTGGTTCGAAGAAGAATACTCCGTATGCCGCACAGACCGCTTCGGCCGACTGCGCGAAGGTCGCTTACGACATGGGCCTGCGCAAGGTGAAAGTGTATGTCAAGGGACCGGGTGCCGGTCGTGAGTCGGCCGTGCGCACCATTCACGGCGCAGGTATCGAGGTGATGGAGATCATCGACGTAACTCCGCTGCCGCACAACGGTTGCCGTGCTCCTAACCGCCGCCGCGTATAATCTGCGTCGGGGTAAGGAATATTTCTAAGGTTTTAAAAAAGTCAAAACAATGGGAAAATACATAGGACCAAAATCGAAGATCGCCAGAAAGTTCGGCGAAGCTATTTACGGTGCGGACAAGGTGCTCGAAAAGCGCAACTTTCCTCCCGGACAGCACGGTCTGGCGCGTAAGCGCAAGAAAGTGTCGGAGTACGGCACGCAGTTGAGCGAAAAACAGAAAGCCAAGTATACGTACGGTCTGCTGGAGAAGCAGTTCGCACGCACGTACGATCAGGCGGCCCGTATGGGCGGCATCACGGGCGAGAACCTGCTGAAGCTGCTCGAATGCCGTCTGGACAACGTTGTTTACCGCTTGGGTATCGCCCCGACGCGTGCAGCTGCCCGCCAGCTCGTTTCGCACTGCCATATTTGTGTGAACGGCAACGTCGTGAACATTCCTTCGTACTCGCTGCGTGCGGGTGACGTCGTGTCGGTTCGCGAGAAGTCGAAGAGTCTGGAAGTGATTTCGGCATCTCTGGCCGGCGGTTCGAAGAGCCGCTACGCTTGGCTTGAGTGGGATAACGCCTCGATGAGCGGCAAGTTCCTGCAGAAGCCTGAGCGCGAGGAGATCCCTGAAAACATCAAGGAGCAGCTCATCGTCGAGTTGTACTCGAAGTAGTAATCAAACAAATTCAAATATATTATGGCAATATTAGCATTCCAGAAACCTGAAAAGGTTATTATGCTTGAATCCACTTCATCGTTCGGAAAGTTCGAGTTCCGGCCGCTGGAGCCCGGATTCGGTATGACTGTCGGTAACGCTTTGCGTCGTATTCTGCTCTCTTCGCTGGAGGGTTACGCAATCACGACTGTCAAGGTAGCCGGTGTCGACCACGAGTTTGCCGCTATCCCCGGCGTGATGGAGGATATGTTGAAAATCATCCTCAATCTGAAGCAGGTTCGTTTTATCCGCACAGTCGATAATCAGGATGCCGAGAAGGTCTCCATTAACGTTGCGGGTGTGACGGAGCTGACTGCCGGATATATCTCGAATTACCTCTCGTTCTTCAAGGTGTTGAACCCCGATCTGGTGATCTGCCACCTCGCGCCCGGCACGAAGATGCAGATGACGCTGACCATCGGCAAGGGCCGCGGCTACGTACCCGCCGAGGAGAATACTCCCGCCGAGTGCGAGTTCGGAACGCTTCCGATCGACTCGATCTTCACCCCGATCAAGAACGTGAAGTATTCCATCGAAAACTATCGTGTCGAGCAGAAGACCGACTACGAGAAATTGAATTTGGAAATTACTACCGACGGGTCGATTCACCCCAAGGAGGCTCTGAAAGAGGCCGCGAAGATTCTCATCCAGCACTTCATGCTCTTCTCCGACGAGAAGATCACCGTCAACATGGAAGACACGAACGGTGCCGAAGAGTTCGATGAGGACGTACTCCACATGCGCCAGCTGCTGAAGACCAAGCTCTCGGATCAGGACCTGAGCGTCCGCGCCCTGAACTGTCTGAAAGCCGCCGACGTGGACACCGTGGGGGACCTCGTGAAGCTCAACCGCAACGACCTGCTGAAGTTCCGCAACTTCGGCAAGAAGTCTTTGACGGAGCTTGACGAGTTGCTGACCTCGCTCAACCTTAAGTTCGGTATGGACGTATCAATCTACAAACTTGACAAAGATTAATTATGAGACACAATAAGAATTTTAACCACCTTGGCCGTCAGGCGGGACACCGTAAAGCGTTGATGTCGAATATGGCTTCGTCGCTCATCCTGCACAAGCGTATCGAGACCACCGTTGCCAAAGCCAAGGCCGTTCGCCAGTTCATCGAACCGCTGGTGACCAAGTCGAAGGACGACACGACGCACTCGCGCCGTATCGTTTTCTCGTACCTCAAGCAGAAAGAGGCCGTAACCGAGTTGTTCCGCACCATCGCGCCGAAGATCGCCGATCGTCCGGGCGGTTACACCCGCATCCTGAAGACCGGTTTCCGTCTGGGCGACGCTGCCGACATGTGCATCATCGAGTTCGTCGATTTCAACGATGCTTACACGCTGGGCATCGCTCCCGCAGCCGCAGCCGAGGCTAAACCCAAGACGCGTCGTTCGCGCAAACCCGCAGCGAAGAAGACCGATGCCGTCGAGGAGGCTACCGTTGTCGAGGGCGAAGCCAAGAAAGCCGCACCCAAGAAGGCCGCAGCTCCGAAGGCTGCGAAACCGGCCGCTCCCAAAGCTGCCAAGGTTGCCGCTCCGAAGGTTGCTAAGAAGACCAACGTGGGCAAGAAAATGTAGTTTTCCGTTTAATCGGAAAACGATCGGAAAATCCGGATACCCCGATGGGTGTCCGGATTTTTGTCGTTTGTGCGGGTGAATCTGTCGTTTATGCGAAGGATTTGTCGTTTGTGTGAAAGGATTTGTCGTTCGGCGGAAAGATTCGTTGTCGTGCGGGAGGAGTGCGGCGGATGGTTTGTCCGTTACTCCTGCCGGCGGGCGGAAACTTTGCCGGTTCGGAGACATTCTCTTGTCCCTTGTCCGTCCGTCGTCCGGCTGCCGGGGCCTATTGGCGGTTCAGCCTATGGGTGAAGGCCGGATAGACGAGGCCCGTGTAATTCGCTTTGGCGGATTCGATCGTGGCCGTCGTACCGTCGTAGGTGTCCGTGAAGGAGACTTCGTAGAGGAAACAGCCGCGGTAACGGTTGTTTTTCAGCAGTTCGTAATAGAACTCTCCCCAGTCGATCAGTCCTCCGTCGTAAGGCTGCAGGTGCTTGTCCAGCGTGCCGGATTGCCCTTCGGCGCCGCGATTCTGCTGGATGTGCAGCGTGCCGAGGCGTGTGCCGAGCTTTCGGAGTATGGCGACGGCGTCGCCGTTTCTGGTCGGATTGATATACGACCCGTTCAGCGGAATCAGGGCGTGGCCCGTATCGAGGCAGACGCGCACCTGCTCCAGCCCCTCGCCGCTGAGCAGGGCGAGCATCGTTTCGGCATCGTAGGCGACGCTTCGGGGACAGTTTTCCACGCAGAGAATCGTGTGCAGGCCGTACGTCGAATTGCAGGACGCGATGTGGGTCTGTAATTCCCTGAGCGATTTCCGGCTCTGGACCTTGCGTGCCGCGAAGTCGCTTCCGGTGGTGAGTATCGTGCCGGTGGAGGGGTGAATTACGAAATGCTTGGGTGACATGTGTTTCATGGCGCTGGTTATCACTGCTTTGAGTTTCGCTACGGCCGTGGTGCGGGCCGTTTCGTCGGTTGCCGAGATGTCGTATGTCCGGTAGGGCAGATGGACGCCCCACAGGTTTGCGGCGGCGGAGCCGATTGCCGCTCCCGCCTCGGAAAACAGTGCGTCGAGTTTCGCGTCGGTCATTCCTTCGGCGAAGACGGTGGCGTCCTGTGCCATGATGTCGATGCACATGCCGGCCGCTGCGGCGCGTTTGCAGTTGGTCGTGTTGACCTGTTTGAGTGTAATCAGTTTGCCCGGTTTGAGCTGCAGCCGGGAGATGTCGTCGTTCGGGGCGCCCAACGCCGTCATCGGTTCGACGACGGTGATTTTGCCGTCGCCCGTTTCCGGACCCTTGTCGTCGGAGCCTCCGCAGTTGCAGAGGAGCGCGGCGGCCAGCAGCGGAAGTATCCGCGTTTTTTTCATTTTGCAGGAGGTTGATTGTAAACGATCGGCGGGCGGGGGATTGTCCCTCCGCCCGCCGGATCGTGTGAAAGTGTTCGTTTAGTTTTTCCTGACAACGATGTTGTCCAGACAGATACGGCCGTTGGCGCTGGTAGATCCTGCACCTGTCGTATCCCAGCATATCTGGGTTTCCGCCGTCGCGCCTTCGATGGTTATCGAGAAATTGGACCATTTCTTCAAGGCCTCGTTTCCGTGTTTGGGGCAGTGCGCCGATGTGATATTGATCGACTTGCCGCCGCTTTCCGGAGCGATCGACGCGGCCGAACCGCTGCCTTCGACGACCACTTGTGCCGAAGCGATTGTTCCGGCATTCAGTACTTTGACGGGAATGTCGTGTTCCGATGCAAACCGGACGGCGTCGAATGTGACGGTGACGGTCGATGCCGCGGTCAGTTTTGACAGTTTGGGCGTGGTCAGCACTCCGTAATACATATTCGAACCCGAAGCCGAATTGGAGAGACGGACATATCCCGGAAACTCATAACAGTATTTGATGCCCCAATCCGTCAGTCCCCGGTTTGCGAGATAGGCCGGTGCCGCATCCTTGTCGGAACTGATGTTTATGCCGAACGTCGTGTAACTTGCAGTAGCCGTGGCAGGTTCGGTGCCGTTGATGGCCGCAGGACTCGTGGATGCCAGTTTTCTGCCGCTGCTTGCCACTTTCCCCGTCTGGATCCAGTCGCCTCCGTATACCATCAGATCGAAATACTGTTCCAGAACGATCGACGGATCTTCGTTCTCGACGAGTTTCAGACGATAGCGCGGAGTCTTGTCGGCGTTGGTGCAGTCGATCTCGACGTCTATTTTGCAGGTCGATCCCGAAACATTGACCCAGAATTTATTTATATCAGCATCTTCGGTCTTGGCCGTCATTTGTCCGAGACTTTCCCGCACGTAGTATACGGCTGCCGGGTAGGTGTAGAACGGGACGGTCGCATAAACGCTGTTTACGGTTCCGATGCCGCCGTTGCCGCTGTAAGCGGTGAACCCGTAAGGCGTGTTCTCAATCAGGATGGTGATGTCGTCCGAGGCCTTGCAGGTGATCGCAGCGGTATAGATGCCGGATTCCGACTCTTTGAGTTCGTACAGGCTTCCGTCGGAAGTCCTTGCCCATACGCCCTCCGAAGTGTCGATCAGCTGGAACGGAAGCGTAAGCTCCTCCGAATCCTCCGAATCGGGCAGTTGGCCCTTGGCGTATATGGTAAAGGTGTTTTTCGCTTCCGGATCGAATCCGCTCTTGGTGATTTTCAATACGTCGGCTCCGACTTCGGTCCATTGCGTCTCGTCGTTGAATTTGTAGGCATAGCCGATGGCGCCTTTGACGGCTTGCCATGTGACGACGACCTCGTCTGCGGCTTCGCCTCTGGTGCATGACGGCGCCGGAGTCGGAAGCATCGGGTCGATGTCGAAATCGATGGTCCGTTCGGCCGAGTCGGTCGTGTGTCCCTGATTGCCGACGGCATAGATGCGGAACGTATGCGAACCGCGCGAAAGTCGGGTCAGTTTCAGTGTCGTAGTCGCAGCGTCGACGGTCGTGTATTCGGTGGAGTTGTCCAAAGCATAGGCATAGCCTTCCGCTTTTGTGACGGCATCCCATTTGAAAGAGGCGGTCGCCAACTCGGTCGTAACCGCAAGTTTTTTGGGGCTGACCAGTTCGATGCTCATGATTTCGTCGTCCGACGATTCGCACGAACTCAGGCCGAGCGCCAGAAGCAGGCAGGGGAATAATAATAACTTTTTCATATAGGTTCGGTTCTTAGTCTGTTTTTAATAATCCAGATGATATATGCCGGGATGCGAATCGGGGTCGGTGAAGACCGTCTGTTCGTATTTGTTGCCGAAGCGGTCGATCGCCTCGACCTTTACGTCCGCAGCGGGATTCGTCAGCGTGTAATAGAACATGTGATCCGTGGACTTGTTGTAGCTGCTGCTGTTGTTCAGGATGCCGATGTGGTAGGCCACCGTCCATGCGTCCTTGTCCGAATACTGGGTCATGGTGCCGGTTTTCGCGCCGTTTTCATAGACATTGACGGTCCAAGCGGGGTCCCAGTTCCAGATGTTCGCGACGATCTGGCCGGCGTTTTTCTTCGAGAAGTAGTACGAAGCGTCGCCGCCGCCGGTGAATTTGTCGGAACCGCGGTAGAGCCGGATCTGGAACTCTTCGTCGTGCTGCACCGATTTGTAGGTCCACTCCTTCATCGCGGCCCCGTCGATGCGGTAGATGCCGAAGCCGATGGGCGTGCCTTCGGTGCAGACGGTCGAGCGCCACCATGCGCCGCAGGAGGTGCCCGTGATGTGCTCGAAGATCTCCTTGCCGTTCTTGGTGTGGATGTGGTTGATGTTCGAGTGGGTGTGGGCCGACATGATCGTTGCGTATTTGTACTGCGAGAGCAGCTCCAGCACTTCGTCGTAGTTGGCGTAATTGCTGTTGCGGAAGGGAATGTGAACGCACAGGATCACCATTTTATCCTTCGGAACATAGCTCAGGTCCTGCTTCAGCCATTCGTATTGCTCGGCGCTGAAACCGCCGGTGTAACCCGCGCTCTCCTGACATTCGTGGATGATGTTGTCCATCGATACGATATGCACGTCGCCGCGATTGAACGAATAGTCCACCGGACCGAAGAAGCTTTCGTATTTCGCGCGGGCCTCCTTCTCGTTGGCCGTCGGGAATTCGTGGTCGTGGTTGCCGATGGTCGAGAATACGGGGATTCCCGTCTGTTCGGGCTGCAGGGCCACCACCATGTTGCTGTAGAGCGCCCATTTGTTGTTCACCAAGTCGCCGAGGTGGATGGCGTAGCACGGAATGTCGGCCGAGGCGGAATACTCCCGGATGTCCTTGGCCGCTTCGCGCTTGAACCGGACGGCGTGCGCCGCCTCGTTGATCTGGGGGTCGCCGATGCAGATCAGGTCGAACCGGGTTTCGGGAGCGTCCAGCGCCGTCAGCGTGAAGTCGTAGCGGGCGGTTTCCGGTTTGAGTTTGGTGAAGAACTTGGGCAGTTTGTAGGTCTTGTGCATGTTGACCTTGTAGCCCGAAGGCAGGGAGTAGAAGACGAAGCCCGATTCCGCGTTGCGGGTCAGCACATACTGGCCCTCGGCGTCGGTCTGCGTGCAGGTGAAGCCGTCGCTGACGACAACCCCCGGAACGGGGTTGCCGTTTGCGTCCGTGACATATCCGTAGGTGTCGCCGCCGTCGGGAACGATCTCTCCGCCGTTTCCGCCGTTATTGTCATTGCCGTCGCTGTCCGAGCAGGCCGCGAAAACCGCGATCGAGCAGAAGAGAAGCAGCAGTCTGTATAGCCGTTGTATCATGGTGTGTTTGTTTTTATTGTTATTCCTCGATTGAATGACCGGCATAACCGGGGTTCTGGGTTATCAGCGGATTGGCGATGCGCTCGTCCTCCGGAATGGGCCACAGGGCGTCTTTCATCGGGTCGTAGGACATCGTGATGAATCTGCGCAGGTTCATATCCTTGCCGTCGAACGTCTGGCCGTTGTAGGTTACGTGCCAGTCGGAGTCGATCGTCGGTACGGCGTTCGATACCGAACCGTCGAGAGCCGGTGCGTAGAGCGTCCCGGAGATGACCGATTCGGCCATATCCCAGCGGCGGATGTCGAACCAGCGGAAACCCTCGTTGCAGAGTTCGACCATACGCTCGTAGCGCAGCGCCGAACGCAGGCCGTCGCGGCTGAGATTTTCACCGAGACCGGGCATGTGTGCGCGGCTGCGGATCGTTTCGATGTCGGCTTTGGCGACGCTGAGGTCACCGCCGTTCCACTCGATGTTGGCTTCGGCGCGGATCAGATAAAGCTCGGCCAGACGCATCAGCGGATAGCTCAGCACGCATACCGAACTGGTGCCGAATGCATTGTTGTATTTGTACTCCTGAATGTCGAGGTATTTGCGCCACAAATAACCGCACGGGCCTTTCGAACCGTTGGCGCCGTATTCCGATTTGCTGCCGTAGGCTTCCGAGTTTGCGACGTCTACGCCTTCTTCTTTGTCATTGTAGTTCTTGATGGTCTGGGCGGAAGGATTGGTCTCGAACTGCATGCCCAGTACGCGGGAACCCGGACGTACGCAGAAGAGATCGAGACGCGGGTCGCGGTTCTTCCACGGATTCTGGTAATCGAACAGGGGCGATTCCACGATCGACTTGCCGTCCGTGCACTGGATGGCGTCGAGGAAAGCCTGCGTCGGGCTGAAGTAGGAGCAGCCGCCTGCGATACGCGGCGCCGCATAATAGCCGGCATTGTGCTGGTTGCTGGAGATTGCCGTATTGTACTGCAAGGCCCAAATCCATTCGTCGCTGTTCTTGTGACCGTTGATGCCGAACAGGTTGGAGGGAGTGGGTTCGCCCTTCGTGTGGTCTTCGCCGCAGTAGCGGATGTCGTATGCCTGAAGGGAATATCCGCCCTCTTCGGCCAGCTTCAGCGCTTTGTCGGCATAATAGGCCGCCTCTTCGTAATATTTCCAGTTCAGACAGATGCGGGCTTTGAGTCCGTAGGCGCCTGCGCGTCCCAGACGTGCCGATCCGTAGCTGTTCTTGTTGTGGCGGATCGGCAGAAAGTCGAGCATTTCGTCCGCAAGATCTTCGTTGAGAATCCGTGAAATCACCTCCTCTTTCGGCGTGCGCGTGTAGGTGTCGCCCAATTTCAGGGTGTGGTCGATGTAGGGGATGTCGCCGTAAAGCTGGCAGCCCCAGTCGTAGAGGAAGGAGCGGACGAGCAGCAGCTCGGCTTTATACATATTGTACTCCTGCTCGCTCATCAGCTCGCGGACGTTGTCGA
The DNA here is from genome assembly GCF_964250025.1 of Alistipes sp. DJF_B185. Taxonomy (NCBI): domain Bacteria; kingdom Pseudomonadati; phylum Bacteroidota; class Bacteroidia; order Bacteroidales; family Rikenellaceae; genus Alistipes; species Alistipes sp. DJF_B185. The sequence goes on along the minus strand of NZ_CAXUDY010000001.1, from coordinate 143,303 downwards.
TGCCGTCCAGTACGAGATTGGCGCGGGCTGCGGTTTTGTAGATTTGGGTGTAGACCTTAGTCACCCATGCGTTCGAAGGCGGGAGTTTCGACTGCTGCTGGTAGTTGTAGTTGGCGGCGTTGATACGCGATGCGCCGATGTCGGAAGCATTGTCCTGAATGCCGGGGAACGGCGTCGAGGATGCGTCGATCAGGGTAAGGCCCTTGTAGGTCGCGAAGACGCCCGCTTCCACCTCCGATTTCGTAGCCGGGAACGTGGACGCATTCGGACCGTTGAGATATGCTTTGTCGAGCGAGCAGCCCGTGATGAAGAGACTGCAGAGCGCTATGGCGGTGATTATTTTGTTTTTCATGGTTGTAATGCGTTAAAATTTGAGTTCGAGTCCGACCGTAACGATCTTTACCTGCGGATAGTTGTTCGCCGAGCCGAGTTTCACGACGTCGAAGTCGCCGCTCGAATCGCCTCCGTAACCCACCTCAGGGTCGTAGCCGTCCCAGAAGTTGGTGACCGTGAAGAGGTTCTGCGCATTGACGTAAAGATAGGCCGAATTGAGACCGATCCGGTGCATCCACGACTTGGGCAGTTCGTAGCCCAGCTGGATGTTCTTCAGACGGAGGTAAGCGGCGCTTTTCATCCAGAACGACGAGTCGTACCAGTTGTTTTTGTTCGCACTCGTCAGACGCGGAGTCTTGCCGTTGGGATTCTCTGCGCTCGCCCAGTCGAGGTGCTCCTTGCGGAACGTACCGCCTTGGTTGCTGGGCATTACGTAATAGGTGTTCAGATAACCGTCCGTTTTGCCGACGCCTTGGAACAGCAGACCCAGACGCAGCCCTTTCCAGCCGAAGTTCAGGTTCAGGCTGTAGGTGTAGCGGGGGATCGTGCTGCCGACGATGTCTTTGTCGTTCTCGTCGATCGAGTTGTTGCCGTCGATGTCGGCATAGCGGATGTCGCCGATCTGGACGGTTTCCTTGAACTGCGGACAGTTGGCGTTGACCCAGTCGGCCTCCTCCTGCGTGCGGATGATGCCGAGGCTTTTCAGCGCATAGATGCTGCCGATGGAATAACCCTCCTGATTGCGCAGCACGCCGCTGGTCGAGGTCTTGCCGCGCATGTCGAGGATTTCGTTCTTGACGTCGGACAGGTTGGCCTGCACGCCGAACGAGAAGTCGCGCCACTGGTTGTTGTAACCTACGCTTACCTCCCAGCCTGTGTTGCGGACCTTACCCGCATTCTGGTAGGGAGCGTTGAGACCGATGCCGAGGGGCATGTCGAGTTTCATCAGAATGTCCTTGGTCTCCTTGCGGTACCAGTCGGCCGTGATGTTGAGCTTGTTGAAAAGCGAGAAATCCACGCCGACGTCGAGCATCGTGGTGGTTTCCCATTTAATGTCGGGGTTGGCCAGCGTGTTGAGGGTGACGAGCGAGTAGATATTGTCGTTCATCGAGATTTGTCCCATCGCGAGGTTCTGCGTGGTGGGATAGTAGCTGGCTGCGTCGCCGCCGGCAAGGTTCTGGTTGCCGAGCGTACCGTACGATGCGCGGAGTTTCAATCCGTCGATTATGTGTTTGACATCCTGCATGAACGGCTCCTCGGAGATACGCCATGCACCCGATACCGAGGGGAAGTAACCCCAGCGGTTCGATTTGTTGAAGCGCGACGATCCGTCGATACGCAGGTTGGCCTCCAGCAGGTAGCGCTCCTTGTAGTTGTAGTTCAGACGGCCGAAGTAGGACTGTATGGCCCACTCGTAACGGCGGCCGGAGTTGTCCATGTTGTCGATTTCGCCTACGTCGATCTGGTCGTAGTTGTAATTGAAGACTTGACGGTAGGCCATCAGGTATTTATAGTCGTACGTGTTGCGCTCGGCGCCGAGAATCAGTTTCAGGTCGTGGCCGCTGAAGTTGTGCTTGAGCGTTGCCAGAAAGTTGTAGTTGCCGTAGAAAGCGCGCGAACCCGATTCGGTGAGGGTGGCATAGGACGCGGAGGTCAGCGTGGAGGTGCCTTTGTAGTCCTGATAGGTCGTAACGGGCTTCTTCCAGTTGTGGCGGTTGGTGGTCGTGTAGCGCGGCGCCAGCATGCCCTGCAGGGAGAGCCATTTTGCAGGCTCGTAGGTCAGCGTGATGGCTCCCGAAAGCCGTATGGTGTTGGTGTTGTTGCTGCCGCCGTAAAGCATCAGGGCTACGGGGTTCATGCCCTGCATTCCCAGACCGTTGTAAAGACCGGTCGAAAATTGGTTGGGAATGTCGGCCGGACGGGTGTTCATGTAGTTGAAGATCGTGCTCTGATAGGGCGAGGCCTTGCGGTCGTCGTTCGAGAACGAAAGGTCGAGTTTCATCGACATTTTGTCGTTGAACTTGACGTCGGCGTTGTTGCGGAACGTGTAACGCTGGAAGTCCGCATTTTTGATGATGCCTTCCTGATCCACGTATCCCAGCGTGGTGAGCATGCGTACGCGCTCGCTGCCCACGCTGAGCGAAACATTGTGGCTGTGGGTGAAGCCCGAACCGGTCAGCACGGCGTCCTGCCAGTCCGTATTGGGATAAAGATCCGGGTCCTTGCCCCAGTTTTTGCGGTATAGCGCCATATCCTCGTCGTTGTAATCGGGAATGGGGGTGCTGCCCGGCTTTTCGCCGTTGAGGTCCACGCCGTCGTTGAGGTACATGGCGCGTGTCAGCTCGCGGAATTCGAGCGCATTGACCATGTCGGGCAGGTCGGTCGGCGACTGCCAGCCCACATAGCCCTTGTAGGTGATGGAGAACCGCTCCTTCGAACCGCGCTTGGTGGTTACGAGGATCACGCCGTTGGCGGCGCGCGAACCGTAGATGGAGGAGGACGCGGCGTCCTTGAGGATGGAGATGGATTCGATCAGGTTGGGATCGACGCTGTCCAGACTGCCTTCGATGCCGTCGATGAGCACCAGCGGCGAGGTCGAGCTGCCGCCGAAGGAGTTGATGCCGCGGATGCGGATCGCGCCGCCGTCATCGCCCGGTGCGCCCGACTGCGTGGTGACGGTGACGCCCGGAGCCATGCCCTGCAGGGCGGCCGAGGTCGAGACGATCGGGCGTTTGTCGAACGCCTTCGAGTCGATGGTGGCCACCGAACCCGTCACGTTCACCTTTTTCTGGGTGCCGTAGCCCACGACGATGACTTCGTCGATCTGCGCATTGTCGCTTTCGAGCCGGATGTCGTAATCGGTCTTGGTGGTTACTTCGACCGAAGTCTCCTTGTAGCCGATGTAGGAAACGGAGAGCCGCTGGCCGGGAGCCGCCGCAATAGCGAACTTGCCGTTTGCGTCGGTCGTGGTACCCCCCCCCGGCTGAGTGCCTGTAATGACGATCACGGTAGCTCCTACGAGAGGCATGCCGTCCGCGTCGGTGACTGTTCCGCGGACTGTCGTCTGGGCGTGCACGGCCACACTCAGGCAGCATGCGATGACCGCTGCCAACAGTTTTGTTAAGGTGCGTAGCTGTTTTTTCATAGTTGGTAAAATTAGTAAAATTTTAAGGTCTTTGGTCTTGGGATAAAACACCGCGGGGCAGACGCGGGTCGGTGCGCCTGTCCGTCGGAAGGAATCCGGGTTTATTGGCCCGAAAAGGCCGGAAATTCAGGTTTCATAATGTGAGGTCGTTTGTCTTGGTTGTGTATGCGGGTGTTTTCTCTTTGTTGTCTGAATTATGGATGAAGTTTCTTTTCGTTGTTGTAAGATGCTCTTTCGAAAAAAGAAAAGTCCGAAAGAAAATCCGGCGCCGGATCATGCGGAAATTCCGGGGCCGATACTTATTCGGACCGATTTCCGTTCTTTATATAAAATATAGGTATATGAAGAGTACGTCGGGAAAGGGATAACGGAGGATTCTGCCGTGCCGGAGTCGGAGAAACTGCCCGGATTACAGCGAAATACCCGGTCCGCCGGATATGCCGCCCGGAAAACGGAACGCCCGTTTTTCCGGTGAGCCGGCGAGAAGGTCTGCGCTGTAAAGTTAGTCATTATTTGCTTTTGTTTGTTTTTCTTATCTTTTTCAGGGGTGAATTTATATTTATTTTTTTGTATTTGCAAAATTTCTTGTTGAAAATTTTCTTTTTGTAGCAATATTTTAATATATTCGCAAAGTCAAGTAAGGGATTTTGCTCTCTTTTACCTTTCGTTTAGCGACGATTTGCACTGAAAATAAGCTATAATGGAACACCTGTACGTTATTGGAATAGACTACGGCACCGACTCGGTGCGGGCGCTGCTGGCCGATGCAGAGTCCGGCGAAGAGATCGCCGTCGCCGTTTGTAATTACTCCCGCTGGGGCCGGGGATTGTACTGCGATACTGCGAAGTCGCAGTTCCGCCAGCACCCGCTGGATTATCTGGAGGGGCTGGAGCAGGTGCTGCGGCAGGTCATTGCGCAGTGTCCTGCGCCGGAGGCGATACGCGCCATCGCCGTGGATACGACCGCCAGCACGCCGTGTCTGGTCGATCGCACCTGCACGCCGCTATCGCTGACGGTGGGTTATGAGGAGAATCCCGATGCGATGTTCGTTTTGTGGAAGGACCACACGGCGCAGCGGGAGTCGGAGGAGATCACCGCCCTCTGCGCCCGCGGTGAAATCAATTACGCCCGCCGTTCGGGCAACCACTATTCGTCGGAGTGTTTCTGGTCGAAGGTCCTGCACCTGCTGCGGGGTTCCGAACGGCTGCGCCGCGATGCGTGGGCCGTCGTCGAGCTGTGCGACTGGATTCCGGCCGTGCTGACCGGCTGCCGCGCTATGGAGGATTTGCGGTCGGGGCTTTGCGTCGCCGGGTCGAAGGTGATGTGGGCCGAAGAGTGGGGCGGCTATCCGCCCGAAGAGTTCTTCGCCGGACTCGACCCCGTCCTGCTGCCCATCCTGCGGCGTCTGCCCGTCAGGACGTACGGCTGTGACACTCCTGCAGGTACGCTCAGCCCCGAATGGGCGGCGAAACTGGGGCTGTCGGAGCAGGTGGTCATCGGAGTGGGGAATGTCGATTGCCATTCGGGCGCCGTCGGCGCGGGCATCTGTCACGGGACCGTGGTGCTGAATCTGGGCACGTCGGCCTGCTACATGGCCGTCATGCCGCCCGAAAAGATGGGCGACCGGATGGTCGAAGGCATTTTCGGTCAGGTGGACGGCTCGATACTTCCCGGCATGGTCGGATTCGAAGCGGGCATGTCGGCCTTCGGCGACGTGTACGCGTGGTTCAAGCGCCTGCTCTGCTGGCCGTTGCGCGAAGTGCTGCTGCCGGCCGACCCTGAGAACGAGACGCTCCGCGCGCTGGCCGCGCAGACCGAAGAGCGGTTGCTGGCCAAACTGGCCGAAGCCGCCGCGCAGCTGCCCCTGCGGGCCGATGCGCCGCTGGCGACCGATTATCTGAACGGCCGCCGTTCGCCCTATCCCTGCAACCGGCTGACCGGTTCGGTCGTGGGGCTGAACCTCTCGGCGACCGCACCGGAGCTTTATTACGCCTTTGCCGAGGCGACGGTTTTCGCGACGAAGGCCATACTCGACCATCTGGCGGAGAACGGTGTGGAGATCGGACGGCTGGTGGGCATCGGCGGCATTTCGCAGAAATCCCCCTTTGTCATGCAGCTGCTCGCCGATGTGACGGGCATGGCGATCGAAGTCTCCGGCAGCGCGCACTCCTGCGCGCTCGGCGCCGTGGTCCATGCGGCTGCCGCCGCGGGACTCTACCCGTCGGTCGGTGCGGCGCAGCGGGCGCTCTGTCCGTCCGTCGCCCGTGTTTACACGCCCGACGCCGCGAAGTCCGGCATATTGGCGCTCCGCTATGAGCGTTACCGCGCCTTGGGCGCTTTCACCGAGAACCTTTTTATAAACCGATAAGACAAAAGAAACCCGAATGAATTTACTTCAAAACCCGAACAAGCGTCGTTGGTATATTGTGGCGACGATTTTCGTCGCAATCATCTGCAACTACCTCGACCGCCAGCTGCTGTCGATCCTCAAACCCGAAATCCTGACCCATTTCGGCATCGAAGACCTCCAGTACGCGTGGATCGTCAACGTATTCCTGATCTGTTACGCCATCATGTATCCCATATCGGGCATTCTGGTGGACCGCTTCGGGTCGAAGAAGGTGATGCTGGGTGGTATCGTCGCATGGTCGTTGGCCTGCATCGGCGGCGGCCTTTCGACCAACGTCGTCGAATTCACCATCTGCCGCGGCATCCTCGGACTGGCCGAGCCGACGATCTTCGCCGGACAGATCGTGGCCGTCACGCTCTGGTTCGAGAAACGCCACCGCGCCACGGCCAACAGTCTCTGTACGGCGGGCGGTTCGCTGGGAACGGTCATCGCGCCGCTGGTCATCGCGTGGATGGCCCGGTTCCTGCCGTGGCACGACGTCTTCATCGTGGCCGGTCTGGTAGGTCTGGTGATCGCCGTGGCATGGGCGTTGATCTATAAGAATCCGCCGCAGGAGGTGCTGGCCGTCACGATGGCCCCCGACAAGGACGAAGTCGCGCGGAACAACGGCGAACAGCAGCGGGCCTTCACGTGGGGCGAGCTGTGGACGACGCGCTCGCTCTGGGGCGTGCTGCTGATCCGTCTGATCAGCGACCCCGTCTGGTATTTCTGCTGCTTCTGGCTGCCGGGATACCTGCGCAGCATGGGCGAAGCGCAGGGGCTCTCGCAGCAGGCTACGCTCGACATGATTCAGTATATCGGCGGACTGCCGTTCCTGTTCGGCGCCGTCGGCGGCATCCTCACCTCGGTCTGGTCCGACTGGCTCGTGCGCCGCGGCATGCCGGTGCTGAAGGCCCGCAAGACGATGATGATCCTCATGGCCTTCGTGGCGCCGCTGTGCATCCTCACGCCCTATGTGAGCGAGTGGCAGGCCGTGTCGTTCGATGCGCGCATCGGACTTGTGGTGGCGATCTTCAGCCTGATCGCGATCATGTGCCTGAGCTGGCTCTACACGATCTGCGTGGTCATCGCCGAGGCATTCCCCGTGAAGAACGTCGCCAGCGTGGTCGGCATCACGGCCGGCGCGGGAGCCGTGGGCGGCGCGGTGTTCAACATTTTCATCGGTTCGCTGCTGGTGACGATGGGCAACGTGCTGTTCGCCGTCATGGGCGTGATGCACCTCGTAACGGCCGTTATCCTGTGGCGCATGGTACGCCACGAAACTCCGAAAACCGTAAAATAAACCTAAAACATTGCAAATATGGCAAATCAGAAAACAACGATTACGGAACCCCAGCGGGAGATTCCGGTTCGCGCCGAGGTGGACGTGCTCGTCGTGGGCGGCGGCCCTGCGGGCATCATGGCCGCACGTGCGGCGGCAGGCAAGGGCCTGCGCGTCATGCTGATCGAAAGCCGCGGCTATCTGGGCGGCAACCTGACCATCGGTCTGCCGATTCTGGGCTACCTCGGACGCAAGGGCAACCAGATTATCAAAGGACTGCCCCAGCTCTTCATCGACCGCCTGCGTGCGCGGGGCGCCGCCGGCGAACACCGTCCCTGCAAGCTCCATGTGAGCCTGACGATCATCGACCCCGAAGAGGCGAAGACCGTGGCGCTGGAGATGCTGCAGGAGGTCGGCGTCGAAGTGCTGTTGTACGTATTCTGCGCGGACGTCGTTAAAAACGGCGATGCCGTCGAAGGCGTCGTCATCGAGAGCAAGGCGGGACGCGAGGCGATCCTCGCCAAGACGGTCATCGACTGTACGGGCGACGGCGACGTGGCCTGCCGTGCGGGCGTCGAGTGCCGCAAGGGCGATGCCGACGGCGGCATGCAGCCTCCGACGCTGATGTTCTGCATGAAGGGCGTCGATGTGCAGAAGCTGCGCGATGCGCTGGTCAGCCAGCCCGATGTCTTCGACATGGACACCATGCCCGCCGAGCAGTTCCGGACCGGAAAATTCATCACCGTCGGCCTGCGCAACCAGATCCGCAAGGCCGAAGAGGCGGGGTATAAGATTCCCGTGGCGCGTACGATCCTCATTACCGGCATCAAGGACGACGAAATCTGGGTGAACATGTCGCGCGTGAGCGGCGTCGATTCGACCAAGCCGGAAAGCTATACGCACGGCGAGGTGGAGGGCCGCAAGCAGATTTATGAACTGGAACGCTACCTGAAGAACTTCGTTCCCGGCTTCGAGAACGCATGGCGCGAGAAGGTGGCTCCCTTCATGGGCATCCGCGAAAGCCGCGTGATCGTCGGAAAATACATCCTGACGGCCGAAGATATCCTCGCCTGCCGCCGCTTCGACGACGCGGTCGCCGTGGCCAGCTATCCGGTGGATATCCACCACGCCACGGGCGGCGACTGCACGCTCCACTGGTGCGAGGACTGCTACGACATTCCCTACCGTTCGCTCGTGCCGGCCGCGGTCGAGAACCTGCTGGTTGCGGGCCGCTGCTCGTCGATGAACCACGAAGCGATGGCTTCGACGCGCGTGATGTCCACCTGCATGGCGCTGGGCGAAGCCGCCGGACGTGCGGCGCGCATCGCGCTCGAAGAGGGCGTACGCCCCTCGGCGGTCGATGTGGAGAAGGTGCGGGAAGAACTGCGCCAGACCGGTGCATACCTTCGTTGATACGGTTTGGTTAGATAATGTTTAAACCGGGTAAGCCTGCGGCGGGCCGGATTCCGCCCGCTGCAGCGCTTGCTTTTAAGACTTGAACCGATGAAGAAGAGCTTTATGCTGTGTCTGGCAGGCTGTCTTGCGGCCTGCGTTACGGCGGTCTCCGCAATTGCGGCGCGTCCGGCGTCCGGGCAGCGGACCACACGCGTCATGACCTGCAACGTCCGCATCACGGGACTGCCCGAAGATGATACCGCAGGACGCCGCTGGGAGGACCGCCGCGACGCCTGCCTGAAGGCGATCCGCATGTACAGACCCGATGTGATCTGCATGCAGGAGGTGATTTACGATTCGTATAACTATTTCAAGGAGAAATTCTCGGATTATGTCGCTTACGGATTCGCAGGTCCGGAGATGGACCCCTATACCGAGGGTTATCACTTTATCGGCAAGAACGTGATTTTCTTCAGCAAAAAGCGCTACGAGTTCGTCTCGTCGGGCTGCTACTGGCTGTCGGAAACTCCGCTTGCCGCGGGCAGCTGTTCGTGGAACACGATGCGCGCCCGTCACTGCAACTGGGTGCGCCTGCGCGACCGGAAGAGCGGTGCGGAGTTCCGCGTGCTGGACATCCACCTCGACCACAAGTCGGACGATGCGCGGCGCGAGCAGATGAAGATGATCGTCGGGGAGTGCGCGCAGTATGCCGACGGCTTCCCGCAGATCATCTGCGGCGATTTCAATTCGGGAATCGAAAATGCACCCGTCGCGTGCCTGCGCGACGCCGGGTGGCAGGAGGCGTACGAGGCCGTACACGGTCCCGGCGAAGCGGGCTTCACCTATCATGGGTTCAAAGGCCCGGATTACCGAAAAAAGAACGCGCGCCGCATCGACTTTATCTTCGTGCGCGGCAACCTGCAACCCGTTGCGGCGGAGATTCTCCGCGACAAGGTCGATGGTCTGTACCCCAGCGACCACTACTTTCTGATGTCCGATTTTATCATTCAGTAACCGAACGAAAAACAGATGAGATTTACAAAACTATTCGCGGCCGTTCTCTGCTCCCTCGCGGCGCTGGCCGCTTCGGGACAGAACCTCCGGGACGAAATAGCTGCAAATCCCGGCAAGTCCGGCGGCGTATATTATGTCTACACCTACGACAATCCCGTGCTGACGCCTGCGCCGAAGGGTTATAAGCCGTTTTATATCAGTCACTACGGCCGGCACGGTTCGCGCTGGCTGCTGCACGACAGCGAATACGACGAGGTGATGGCCGTTTTCCGGGCCGCCGACGCCGCGAATGCGTTTACCGAGCGGGGACGCGAGGTCTACGGCCGGGTGAAGCGCGTCTACGACGACGGCATCGACCGGGGCGGCGATCTTTCGCCCCTCGGCGCCGAGCAGCACCGGGAGATCGCCGCGCGCATGTACCGCAATTTCCCCGAAGTATTCCGCTCCGGCGCGGTCGTCGATGCGCAGGCGACCCTCGTGGTGCGGTGCGTGCTGAGCATGGCGGCTTTCTGCGAGCGGCTCAAGGAGCTTAATCCCCGTCTGGAGGTGTCGCGCACGGCGGGCCGCAGGACGACGCGCTACCTCAATTTCTACAGCAAGCCGACCAATCCGACGCTCAGCCGGGAGTACCTCGACTTCATCGACAAGGGCGGTTGGCAGGAGGAGTACGAGCGGATCGGGGATCGGTTCGTGCGTCCCGGCCGGCTGATGTCGGAGCTGTTCGCCGACGGGGAGTTCGTGCGGACGATCGACGCGCAGAAGCTGATGAAGGGCCTTTTCTATTTCGCCGCCGACATGCAGAACGTCGGTCTGGGGATTTCGTTTTACGACCTCTTTACCACCGACGAGCTTTACGGGCTGAACGTGTACGACAACTATAAGTATTACGTGATCCGCGGCCCTTCGCCGCTCAACAGGCGTTTTCCGCAGTATTATGCCAAGGCGCTGCTGGAGGATTTCCTCACGCGCGCCGACCGGGCCGTGGAGGGCGGCGCGGTTTCGGCCGACCTGCGGTTCGGCCACGACGGCAACCTGATGACGTTCGTGTCGCTGCTGCAGTTCGAGGGGTGCGACGTCGTGGAGAGCGATCCCGAAAAGATCGCCCAAGCGTGGCCCTTGTACAGGATTACGCCGATGGCGGCCAATATCCAGCTGGTTTTCTACCGTAAGAAAGCTGCGGACGACGTGCTGGTGAAATTCCTCTACAACGAACGCGAGGTGCGGATTCCCGTCGCAAGCGATCTGGCGCCTTACTACCGCTGGAACGACGTGCGCGACTTCTACCGGAACGTGATGGAGAACCTGCCCGATCCGGCCGCGAAATAGCCTGCGCCGTTTCGGGGCGGGACGCTCCGGGACGATATGAAAAAAGCTCTTCCATTACTGGAAGAGCTTTTTGTTTGCGGTCGGGGCCGCTTATTTCGCAAAGCCTTTGCCGATGCCGAGGAAGTCCTCCGCCTTGAGGGCTGCGCCGCCGATCAGACCGCCGTCCACGTCCTCCTTTGCGAAGATTTCCGCCGCGTTCGAGGGCTTGCACGAACCGCCGTACAGGATCGCCGTCTCTTCGGCTGCTGCGCCGAACTTCTCGGCCAGCACCTTGCGGATGTAGGCGTGGATCTCCTGCGCCTGCTCGGCCGTTGCGGTCTTGCCCGTGCCGATGGCCCAAACGGGTTCGTATGCGATCACGAGCTCCTTGTACTGCTCGGCGGTGAGGTTGTAGACGACCTCTTCGATCTGCGCCTTCACCACGTCGAAGTGCTTGCCGGCTTCACGCTCTTCGAGGTTCTCGCCCACGCAGTAGATCGGCGTCAGGCCGTTTGCGTAAGCCTGCGCCATCTTCTTGTTGAGCGTCTCGGAAGTCTCGCCGTAGTACTGGCGGCGCTCCGAGTGGCCGAGGATCACGTACTTGCAGCCCAGCGCCGCGATCATCGAAGCGGCGATCTCGCCCGTGTAGGCGCCTTTGGCTTCGGCTGCGCAGTTCTGCGCGCCGAGTGCGACGTCCGAACCCTTGAGCGCTTCGGCAACCGTCGAGAGGTGCGTAAACGGAGGGCATACGATGAAATTAACGCACGAGCATACTTCGCCGCGGCCTGCGACGATGTTCTTGGCCAGTTCTACACCTTCGGCGGGAAGCGTGTTCATCTTCCAGTTGCCGGCAACAATTTTCTTTCTCATATTCGGTTTGTTTTTATAAGTAAAATAAATTTTCCAAGCGGAATTATTCCTCGCACCATTTTTTGACCTCTTCGATCGAGGGAGCCTTCAGGCCGAGTTTGTTTTTCTTGTTGAAGCCGCACAAGTCGTTGAAAAACTTGCCCGGAGCGAGCTTTTTCAGCGCTTCGACCGTGATGTAGCCCATTTTCTGGATCACGGGCACCCACTCTTCGGGAACGCCGATCTCGGTGTATTTCTCCACCGGATCGCTCACGGCTTTCTTTTCGGGGCGCATCTGCGGGAAGAACAGCACGTCCTGAATCGAAGCCTGATCGGTCATGAACATCGTCAGACGGTCGATGCCGATGCCCATGCCCGAACACGACGGCATGCCGTATTCCAGTGCGCGCACGAAGTCCATGTCGATGAACATCGCTTCGTCGTCGCCCTTTTCGCTCAGCTGGAGTTGCTCTTGGAAGCGCTCCAGCTGGTCGATCGGGTCGTTCAGCTCGGAGTAGGCGTTGCAAAGCTCCTTGCCGTTAACGAACAGCTCGAAACGCTCCGTCAGTTCGGGGTTCGAGCGGTGACGCTTGCACAGGGGCGACATTTCGATCGGGTAGTCCGTGACGAAGGTCGGCTGGACAAGCTCCTCCTCGCAGTACTGGCCGAAGATGGCGTCGATCAGCTTGCCCTTGCCCATCGTCGCGTCGGTCTCGACGTTCAGACGCTTGCAGGCTTCGCGCAGCTGCTCCTCGCTCTGGCCGGTGATGTCGTAGCCGGTCTTTTCGCGGATGGCGTCGGTCATCGACAAGCGGCGGAACGGCGCTTTGAACGAAATCTGCTTGCCGTCGAGCGTCAGCTCCGTCGTGCCGTTTACGGCCACGGCGACTTTTTCGAGCATCTGCTCGGTGAATTCCATCATCCAGAGGTAGTCCTTGTAGGCCACGTAAATCTCCATGACGGTGAATTCGGGGTTGTGCGTGCGGTCCATGCCTTCGTTGCGGAAGTTCTTGCCGAACTCGTAGACGCCGTCGAATCCGCCGACGATCAGTTTCTTGAGGTACAGCTCGCTGGCGATGCGCAGGTACTGGTCGATGTCGAGCGCATTGTGGTGCGTGATGAACGGACGCGCCGCGGCGCCGCCCGGAATAGGCTGGAGAATCGGGGTTTCGACCTCGACGTAGCCTTTCGAGTTGAAGAACTCGCGCATGGTCGAGATGATTTTGGCGCGCTTGACAAAGACCTCGCGTACCTGCGGATTGACCGCCAGATCGACGTAACGCTGGCGGTAGCGGACTTCGGGATCGGTGAAGGCGTCGAACGTCTGGCCGTCCTTCTCCTTGACCACGGGCAGCGGGCGGATCGACTTCGAGAGCACCGTGAACTTGCGGCAGTGCACCGACAGCTCGCCCGTATTGGTATGGAACGCGAAGCCTTCGACGCCGATGAAGTCGCCGATGTCGAGCAGTTTCTTGAACACCGTGTTATACAGCGTGGGATCGCCTTCGGGGCAGATGTCGTCGCGGCGGATGTAGACCTGAATGCGGCCCGTATGGTCCTGCAATTCGAAGAACGAAGCGCTGCCCATGATGCGGCGCGTCATGATGCGGCCTGCGATGCGGACGTCCCCGTAGTTGCCCTTGGTCTCGTCGAAGTTTTCGGCGATCTCCCGCGCCGTGGCCGTCACTTCGTAACGGGCGGCGGGGTAGGGGTCGATGCCCAGCTCGCGCAGGGCTGCGAGCGACTGTCTCCGGAGCTGTTCCTGTTCACTGAGTTCGATGCTCATATCGTATGTTTTTGAATGTTTTGACTGTTAACCGTGCAAAGTTAATAAATTCTGCCGAAATACGAACCGGGCGCGGTATGGAATAAAAAGGAGCCGTATTTTTTTGCGGCTCTCCGTATTGTCCGGGGATGTGTCGTCCGGGCGAGTTGTCCGGGGGCATTGGGAAGCGTCGTCCGGGACCTGTCTTCCGGAGGGTTGTCGTCCGGGATGCGTCAGCCGGCGGCGGAATCCCGGCGGATCAGGCGGCGGTAGGCCCGCAGTGCGGCGTATCCGAGCGCGGCGCCGACCAGCGTGCCCCATACGAGGTCCATCGGGAAGTGTTTGCCGAGGTAGATGCGCGAGTAGCAGATCACCACCGAGCAGACGACCATCAGCCCCGTGAACCAGCGGCGGCGGATCGCCCCGCAGGCGAGTACGGCCAGCGCGACGATGGTCGCGGCGTGCGCCGAGACGGTGCCGTACATGCCGCTGACGGCTTCGGGCGGGACGTGGACCACCCAGTGGCGGAGGACTGCTTCGCGGCGCATGACGCGCAGCGAATCGGGCGTGATGTCCAGCCCTTCGAGCGAGGGGGTGAACATCGGGCGCGGGCGCGGTTCGAAATCAGGGAGCAGACCGCCCAGCACTCCGTTGCTCTTGAAGATGCCCGACACCATGTCCGCGAGTCCGATCGCCGCCAGCATCAGCGCCGTGAAGATCAGCATGCCGCGCCAGCCGCTGCGCCGCCATACCAGCCAGAGGATCAGGGCGTAGAGCGGGAGCCACATGGCGGTGCCCGAAACGGTGAGCATCACGCGGTCCATAGCGGTGCCGCCGTCGAAATTGAGGGCCGAGAAAAGGTCGTGGTCGAAGGTATACATGGGTCAATGGATTTGTCGTAAATGGTCGCAAGCCGTTTTGGGCGCATTGCCGGAAGCCTCTCCGGGGAGCGGGGCCGGACTTGCAGACACGGCCGGCGGCCGTGGGAGGAACATGCCGGGATGCAAGGCGGCCGTCATACGCAGTTTAAAACTGAAAGTAGATGAACGGTTGTATGTCGCTCGACTTGACCTGCATCACGCACCAGATCATCGCCGCCGCCATGACGATCTGCAGGACCAGCGGCGCGTGCGACACCAGCCGCTGCGCGAAGCGGTCCGCGCGTCCGGGCATCAGGTGGAGCAGGAAGCCTGCGGCGATCAGGGCGAAGGCGCCCGCATAGCCGGAGACGACCTGCGGGATCATCGCGGCGTTGAAGTTGTAGAAAATCTGGTGAAGCATCAGCTCGACGGTCTGCATCGACTCGGCGCGGAACATCAGCCACCCCAGACAGACGAGGTTGAACGTGAAGAAGATGCCGGCCGCGCGGCTCCACCAGTGCATCCGGTCGCCCGTGGCCTTGGCGCCCGGCACGACCGCCATCCAGAGCTTGTGCAGCGCCAGCGCCGCGCCGTGCAGCGCGCCCCAGAGGATGAAGCGGACGGCGGCGCCGTGCCACAGTCCGCCCAGCAGCATCGTGATGAGCAGGTTGCCGTAGGTGCGCAGTTTGCCTTTGCGGTTGCCGCCCAGCGAAATGTAGAGGTAGTCGCGCAGCCATGTGGAGAGCGAGATATGCCACCGCCGCCAGAATTCGGTGATGGTGGCCGACTTGTAGGGGGCGTCGAAGTTCTTGGGGAACCGGAATCCCAGCAGCAGGGCGATGCCGATGGCCATGTCCGAATAGCCTGAGAAGTCGCAGTAGATTTGCAGGGCGTAGCCGTAGATGCCCGCCAGACATTCGAAGCCCGAATAGAGCAGCGGCTCGTCGAAGATGCGGTCGACGAAGTTGAGCGAGATGTAGTCCGAAATGATCGCCTTCTTGAACAGACCCGTCAGGATCAGGAAGACGCCCGTGCCGAACATTTCGCGCGTCACGACGATGGGGTTCTGCCGGATTTGCGGGATGAAGTCCCTTGCGCGGACGATCGGCCCGGCCACCAGCTGCGGGAAGAACGAGAGGTAGAACAGGTAGTCGCACCAGTTGTCGAGCGGCTTGAGCTGACCGCGGTAAATGTCTATGGTATAGCTCATCGACTGGAAGACGAAGAACGAGATGCCGACGGGCAGGAAGATGTTCTGGAACTGCATGAATCCCTGCCCGAACATCTGGTTGGCGATGTCGATCAGGAAGTTGGTGTACTTGAAGTAGGCCAGCATGCCGAGGTTGACCGCCACGCTCAGCACCACGAGCCACCGCTTTGCCCGCGTCGAGCGGGCGGCATGGATGCCCTTGGCGATCCAGTAGTCGCTCGTCGCGGCGAAGATCAGCAGCAGGAAGTAGATGCCGCTCGACTTGTAGTAGAAGTAGAGCGAAAAGAGGATGACGTAGACGATCCGGGCCATCGGGGCGCGGCGGAACATGCTGTAGACGAGCATGAATCCGGCGAACAGAAACAGGAACAGCCCGCTGCTGAAGATCAGCGGCGACGAGGCGTCGTAGGTGAGCAGCGCCTGCAGCTTTTCCGGGATGCCGTCCAATGCGGGGAGTGTCATTTCAGCGGTGCGTTGAGGGTTTCCGGCGGAATGCCGGGGATCAGGTCGCGTTCGATCCGCCGGCGCCGCAGGCTGTCGAGCACGGCCTGCTCGGCCTGCCGGCGGATGCGTGCGGCTTCCGCTTCCGTATAGGCCCGGAACGCCCCGGCGTTGAGGGCGTCGAAGAGCGACCACGCCACGCGCCGGCCGCCGGCGTAGTTGATGTGCGTGAAGTCCTTGCCGGCCCAGCCGTTGGCGACGAACTGCTCCATGCCGCCCAGCGAACGCATGGCGTCGCAGGTGGGCCAGAAGGCCGCTCCGGTGTTTTCGGCGGCGCCCCGCTGGTAGCCGAGCATGTGGGGAATGGCGTCCATCGGTTCGAAACCGGCGTCGGTCTTCACCGAACGGTCGCTGACGCCCAGCACCAGCACGGCGGCGGTCGGGAAGCACTGGCGGACGTAAGCCACCATCTTCTCGATCTGGCCGGCGTAGTTGGTGTAGTTGCTCACGCCCGTCTGCATGATGTTGAGTCCGTATTGCAGGATCACGAGGTCGTACCCCAGCAGGTCGTTCATCTGCGCATTGACCGACGGGTTGGTCCAGAACATCGCCTGCCCGTTGTTGCTGCGCACCGAGTAGTTGTCCACCACCACGCCGTCGGCTTCGAACACTGCGCCGTAGCCGATGAATCCCTCGTTGCCGGAGAGCACCTTGAACGAGAGCGAGCGGACGTGGGGAGCCGTGACGGCGATCTGGCGTATGTTCGGGGCGCCTTCGACCGTGAATTCACGGCGCAGCGAGTCGTTGAGCGTCAGCTCCACGCGGCTTTCGCCGGGGCTGATGAAGAAGACCCGCGCCGCGGTGCAGCTGTCGAGCCGCTTGCGGTAGTCGCTGTTTTCCCAGCGGGTCGAAGCTCCGGCCGCAGGCTGGCAGACCCAGCCCGAAACGTAGAAGTTCTCGCGCAGGTTCTGCGGCGCGGCCTTGCGCTGCATGATGTTGTAGGAGGTCCAGCCTTTCGACTGGGTTTTGATCGTGCGGCGGAACGCCGTCAGGGGCGAGGCCATCGGCGCGAAGCCCGCGCCTCCGCCGCCGTAAGCCTGCTGGAGCCTTTCACGCAGGTCGGCCGTGAGGATGTCGCCTTCGATGAACGAGTCGCCCAGCACGGCGATGCGCACCGGACGCCGGGCGCAGAGCAGCGTGTCGTAGAAAGCCCGCAGACGGCTCGAATCGGGCGTGCCGAAATCCTCGATCTCCACCAGCGTCGGGTTCAGCCGGGCGCTGTCGGGAACGACCGGCATGCGCCGGACGCTGTCCGGGGCGAGCGTCCATTCGAAGGTGATCTGTACGGGGCGCGGTGCGGAATCGGCTTCGATCCGCTCCGCTTCGATCCGTTCGGCGACCTGCTCCATATCGACGTGGAAATCCTCCTCGTCGAAGAGCGCAGGCTCCTCGGCCGCGGCGACCGCGTCATCGAACGCCACGAGGTCCGAGAGAATATTGGCCCGGCGGAGTTTTACGCCGCCCAGACTCTGAGGGGGGATGAAACTGACGGCCGTCAGCACTGCGATCAGCGCCAGCGCCGCGATCCATCCCCGGTGGATGCAGTCTTTTTCGGGGGTGTTCATCCGGGAATCAGTCGCGCCGTCCGAGGATTACGAAGACCCAGTAGAGAACCGACGCGACGGCGCTCAGTGCGGCTACGAGATAGGTGCGTGCGGCCCAGCCCAGCGCCTCTTTCGCCTGAGCGAGCTGCGCTCCCTGCATCGTGCGGCTGACCTGCAGCCACTCCAGCGCGCGGGCCGAGGCGTTGTACTCCACGGGAAGCGTGACCAGCGAGAAGATCGCCGACATGGCGATCATGCCTACGCCGATCCAGCACAGCAGGGCGTTCTGTGTGGTGGTCATGAGCACCAGTCCGAGGATGATGACCCATGTGGCGGCCGTCGAGGAGAACTGCACGACGGGCACCAGCTGCGAGCGGAGCGTCAGCGGCGCGTAGCCTTGTGCGTGCTGCACGGCGTGCCCGCACTCGTGGGCGGCGACGGCGGCCGCGGCGACGCTGGTCGAAGAGTAGACGCTGTCGCTCAGGTTGACGGTCATCGTCTGCGGGTTGAAGTGGTCGGTCAGGTGTCCGCTGACATGCGTCACCTTGACGTTGT
This sequence comes from Alistipes sp. DJF_B185, assembly GCF_964250025.1. NCBI lineage: Bacteria > Pseudomonadati > Bacteroidota > Bacteroidia > Bacteroidales > Rikenellaceae > Alistipes > Alistipes sp. DJF_B185. Next base: position 125,156 of record NZ_CAXUDY010000001.1, on the reverse strand, counting down.
GGATGTGGTTGTCGCGCAGCATCTTTTCGGCCACCTCGGCGCCCGTCAGCCCGCCGGGGAACTGGACTTTGGAGTATTTGCGGAACACCGACTGCAGGCGCGCCTGCACGGCGTAACCGGCGATGCCGATCACGATGATCAGTATGTACATTCCGATCATGGCTGCGGAGTAGTGGATTCCCTGAGAACCCGAATCCGCGTAATATCCCGACTGAAGCAGGGTCAAAAGCATGTGTGTCATAGTCTAACGGTTTTTTCTGTATGTGTAGTAAGCGCCCGCCTGCTGGGAGGGCATCAGTACCATTTCATTAACGTTCATATGGGCCGGTAATTGTGCGGCCCATGCGATCGCTTCGGCGATGTCGTCGCCCGTAAGCGGGGTGACGCCGTCGTAAACCCGGTCGGCGCGCTCCTTGTCGCCGTGGAAGCGCACCTCGGAAAATTCGGTCTCGACCATGCCGGGGCGGATCTCCGTCACCTTGATTCCGCTTGACAGCAGGTCGGCGCGCATGGACTGCGAAATGGCGTGCACGGCGTGTTTTGAGGCGCAGTAGACCGCGCCGTTTTCGTAGGCTTCGGTGCCGGCGATCGAGCCGATGTTGAACACGTGGCCGCCGCCCGCGGCGACCATTTTGGGCGTGACGACCCGCGTGACGTAGAGCAGTCCCTTGACGTTGGTGTCGATCATGGCGTCCCAGTCGGCCGTGTCGCCTTGGTCGATGTGTTCCAGCCCGGCCGCCAGTCCGGCGTTGTTGATGAGCAGGTCCACCCGTTCGAGGGGGCTCAGGAATTTGCGGACCTCCGCTTCGCTGCGCACGTCGAAGACGAGCGCGGTGCAACGACCGCCCGCCGCTTCGATTTCGCGGCGGAGCGTTTCGAGCCGTTCGGCGCGGCGTCCCGTCGCCGTTATGTCGTATCCTTCGGCCGCGAGCCGGAGCGCCGTGGCGCGTCCGATGCCCGATGTGGCTCCCGTGATCAGTGCCTGTTTTTTCATAAAGTGGGTTTATGATGGGCAAAAATACGAAATTATTGTGTTACTTTGCATAAATTTTCCAGCAAATTAAGCAGCCGTGAATCTCGCCTTTTTCATCGCCCGCCGGACGGCGCAGCGCACCCCGGAGAACAAACCCGGTGTGATGGAGCGTATCGCCGTGATTTCCGTGGCGTTGAGCGTCGCGGTGATGCTGCTGGCGATGGCCGTGATCATGGGCTTCAAGCAGGAGGTGTCCCGCAAGGTGGCCGCCTTTTCGGGACATGCCGTGGTGAACGGCGTGCGGGGCGTGGGGACGCTCGATTCGGACCCCGTGCGCCGCAGTGCCCGCGCCGAGGAGCTGATCCGCACCACCGAAGGATTCGTGTCGCTGGCCCCCTATGCCGTCAAGGGCGGTATCGTCCGTACGGCGGATGCCGTGCAGGGGGTGATGCTCAAGGGCGTGGACGGGGATTACGACTGGTCGTCGTTCGGCCAGTGGCTGGTGGAGGGCGAGCTGCCCCGTGTGGGCGATTCGGTGCGTACGAAAGATATACTGCTGTCGCGCGGCATGGCCGAGAAACTGATGCTCGGCGTGGGCGACAAGGTCGAAATGCTCTTCGTCGAGACCGGAGACAGGCCCCGGCGCGACCGTTTCAAGGTGGCGGGAATCTACTCGTCGGGAATGGACGAAATGGACGACGCGGTGATCATGACCGACCTGCGCAACGTGCAGCGGCTGGCGGACTGGTCGGACGGCGAGATATCGGGCTACGAGATTTTCACCTCGGACTTGGCCGGAGCCGACGATTTCGCCCGCAGGCTCGGACGGACCCTGCTCTACGACGATGCCGACGATACGGCGAACCTCGCCGTGAGTAGCGTGACGGAGCTTTATCCCAATATTTTCGACTGGCTGAAGGCCCATGACGTGAATGCCGCGGTGATTATCGGCATCATGCTCGTGGTGGCGTTTTTCAACATGACTTCGGCGCTGCTGATCCTCGTGCTGGAACGTACGCGGATGATCGGCCTGCTGAAGGCGTTCGGCATGCGCAACGCTACGCTGCGGGAGGTGTTTCTTTGGCGGGCGGCGTTCGTCACGCTGCGCGGACTGGCATGGGGCAACGCCGCGGGGCTGGCCGTGTGTCTCGTGCAGAAATATTTCCATGTCGTGAAACTCAGCTCCGAGGGCTACCTGCTCTCCGAAGTGCCCGTCGCGCTGGGGTGGGGCTGGTGGCTGGCGCTCAACGCCGGCGTCGTGGCGGCGATCGTCGCGCTGCTCGTGGTGCCGGCCTGCATAGTATCTACCGTAAAACCCGACGAATCGATCCGATACGAATGAAACCGTACAATACCGAACAGACCAAGAAAGAGGAGGTCCGCGAGATGTTCGACAACATCGCGCCGAAGTACGACCTGCTGAACCATACGCTCTCGATGAGCATCGACCGCATCTGGCGCCGCCGTGTGGTGCGCATCGTGCGCCGCTGCCGTCCGCACCGGATACTTGACGTAGCGACCGGCACGGGCGATCTGGCGATCGAGATGGCGCGCCGCATCCGCGGCGTGCAGGTGCTGGGCGTGGATCTTTCGGAGGGGATGCTCGACGTGGCGCGCCGCAAGGTGACGGCGCGGGGGCTCGACGGGCGCGTCGTGCTCGACGCGGGGGACGCCGAACACCTGCATGTGGCCGACGCATCGGTGGATGTGGCGACGGTGGCTTTCGGCGTGCGCAACTTCGGGGATCTGGATGCGGGGCTGCGCGAAATGGCCCGCACGATAAAGCCGGGCGGCAAGGTCGTTGTACTGGAGTTCTCGCGGCCCCGCAACCGGCTGTTCAGGGCGTTGTACGAATTCTATACCTATAAGATACTGCCCCGCATCGGCGGCATGGTGTCGAAGGACAAGCGGGCTTACGAATACCTCCCGGCGTCGGTCGGGGAGTTTCCGGCGCCGAAGGAGTTCATGGCGATGATGGAGCGCGCGGGGTTCAGGGAGTGCCGCGCCCGGAGCCAGAGTTTCGGGATCGCGCAGATTTACACCGGACAAAAGTGACGATGAACGCAAAACGCATACGACCGGGCAGTGCGCCCTCGGATAACCGCTTCTGCCGCCGGATTCGCTCTTCGGAAGAGGACGCTTCGGCGGGTCAGGCCCGTTCCTGTTCCGCTGCGGCGGGCGGGGGCGCGTCGGGGAGTCCGCTTTGTCGCCGGTCCGGGGCTGCGGGTGGCGTTTCGGGCTGCGGCCGGACTTTGGGGCGCATGCTGTTCTGCATACTGCTGCTGGGGGTCGTATTGCCGTTGGGCTCCTGCCGCCGGATGGCCGAGAAGGCGCAGCGAAACATCCGGCTCGAAGCGGTCGAGAAGGCCCGGCGGCAGGGGTTGTCGGGGGCCGAGATCGTATTGCGCGTAAAGAACGGCACGGGGCACAAGTTGAAACTGGAGAAGGCGTCGCTCACCGTTTACTATGCGGGAGGAGTCGTGACGAAGGTCGCTCTGCGCGAGCCGGCCGAGGCGCCCCGTCGTGCGACGGCGAGCGTCACGACGCTGTGGCGGATCCGGACTTCCGACCCGATGGCGCTCCATGTGATGACCAAGAAGATCCGGGAGGACGATATTTCGAAGATCGGCGTCTCGTTCGCCGTCGAGGGGCGCGGCGGTCCCGCGCGCGTAAAAATTTCGCGGGAGATGATGCCGTTGTCGGAATTTTTGAATATCTTTGGGCTGTCGTTGAACGACGTGAAAAACTATCTGGAAGAGTAATGCGCAGATCGCTGACCATCCTGCTGATTCTTTTTGCCGCCGCGGCTTACACGCCCCTGCGCGCGCAGTCGTTGGATGCGTTCAAGGAACGGCTGGCCGCTCCCGTGGCGTCGGACGCCGCATTCGGCACGGCAAAGGTCGCCGTCACGGAGTGCGGGGATGCGGCGCGGGCCGTGAATGAAGCTTCGCGGGCGGGCGCCCGCCTGCGTTTCCCCGGTTACCGGGTCTGCATCTTCTTCGACAACGGTCAGGACGCCCGTGCCGGGGCCATCGCCGCCAAGCAGCTTTTCGAAGAGAACTATCCGGGAATCAAGGTTTACATGGTCTATGAGAATCCCTACTTCAAGGTCGCGGTCGGGGACTGCCTCACCACGGAAGAGGCCATCATTCTCAAGGGCAGGGTGTCGTCTGCTTTCCCCAAGGCTTTCGTCAAGAACGAAACCCTCTCCATTGCCGACCTTTTGAACTGAAAAACTTCCCTTTTCGAAAATTTTTTAGTTTTTTATTTGCATTTATCCTGCTAATATCTAACTTTGCGGCGTTACAGAAAAACTAATAATTAAACATTTGACGTTATGAAAAAGATTTTCTCTTTTGTCGTCGTTATGGCTGCCGTCGCAATGGTAAGCTGCTGCGGTAATTCGAACAAAAAGGCTGCCGAAGGCGAAGCTGCCGCCGCTGCCGCTACGACCGAAGCCGCTGCCTGCACGGAGTGCACCGAGAAGTGCGACTCGACGGAGGCTTGCTGCGCCGAGAAGTGCGATTCGACCAAAGACTGCGCCGAGAAAGCCGAGGGCGAGTGCTGCAACAAATAGTTCTTGTCAGGCATGAGAGTGAAGGAGATTCGAAAGAATCCCCTTTTTTTGTGTCCGTATTTCCGGTCGCGGGGGCGGTGCGGAGTTCTCCGGCGCGGAATGTGCGGCGTATCGCTAAAAAAATATATCTTTGCGAAAACTCTTTTACGATGAAAGTACTGCTGATAAACGGAAGCCCCCATCGCGAGGGAAACACTTTTATAGCCCTTTCCGAGGTCGCACGGACCTTGGAGTCGGAGGGCGTGCAGGCCGAGATCGTCCATATCGGGACCAAGGCCGTGCAGGGATGTATCGCCTGCGGAAAATGCGCCGAGCTGGGGCATTGCGTCTTTTCGGACGCGCTCTATACGACGGTGCGGGAGAAACTCGCCGATGCCGACGGAATCGTCGTCGGCTCGCCGGTCTACTATGCCGGTCCCAACGGGTCGCTCTGCGCCCTGCTCGACCGTGTGTTCTATTCCTGCGGGAAATATCTCGCCTACAAGCCCGGCGCAGCAGTCGCCGTATGCCGCCGGGGCGGGGCGAGCGCGACGTTCGACCGGCTGAACAAATACTTTACGATTATGAACATGCCGGTCGTTCCGTCGCAGTATTGGAACAGCGTTCACGGACGTCTGCCGGGCGAAGCCCGCGAGGACGCCGAAGGGCTGCAGACGATGCGCGTGCTGGCCCGCAACATGGCCCGCCTGCTGAAGGCGGGCGTCGGTCCGGCGCTGGCGCCCGAAGCCGAGGAGCGGCAGTGGACGCATTTTATCCGGTAGCGGAGCGCGGCCGGACGCGGTGCGCCGGATTGAGTGCGGCGCGGATATGTACGAAGGGAGCTTGGCTCCTTTTTTTGTCGCACGGACTTCGTCCGGGGTGCTTCCGCTCTATTGTCCACGCATACAGCGGGGTGCGGAAAAGCCCGAAAAAATATCGGCCGGAGGAAGCGGTTTTATGGAAAAAAACGATAACTTGCCGCCATGAAAGAGACCGTGCTCGAAAAACTCAAGGTGCTGGCCGAATCGGCCAAATACGACGTCTCGTGCGCGTCGAGCGGCGTTACGCGCCGGCATCGCGCGGGCGGTGTCGGCAGCACGGCGGGGTGGGGCATATGCCACTCTTTCACGGCCGACGGCCGCTGCGTCTCGCTGCTGAAAATCATGCTCACCAACGTCTGCATTTACGACTGCGCCTACTGCATCAACCGGCGCAGCAACGACATCCGGCGGGCCGCCTTCACGCCGGACGAGCTGACCGAGCTGACCATCGAGTTCTACCGGCGCAACTACATCGAAGGACTGTTTCTCTCGTCGGGCGTCGTCCGCAACCCCGACTATACCATGGAAAGGATGGTCCGCGTGGCGCGCGACCTGCGTACGGTGCACCGTTTCAACGGCTACATCCACCTGAAAAGTATTCCCGGTGCCAGTCCCGAACTGGTGGCCGAGGCGGGGCGTTACGCCGACCGCATGAGCGTCAATATCGAAATTCCGACCGAACGCAACCTGTTGCTGCTGGCTCCCGACAAGAACTATGAAAGCATCTACCGCCCGATGAGTTACATCCAGCAGGGGGTGCTGCAGAGTGCCGAGGAGCGCGGCCGTTTCCGCCATGCGCCCCGCTTCGCTCCTGCGGGGCAGAGCACGCAGATGATCGTCGGTGCCACCGACGAGAGCGACCGCGACATTCTGCTGCTTTCGTCGTCGCTTTATGACCGTCCCACGATGAAGCGCGTCTACTATTCGGGTTTTATTCCGGTGAATCCCTACGACAAGCGGCTGCCTGCGCTGGACAAAGCCCCGCTCGTGCGCGAAAATCGGCTTTATCAGGCCGATTGGCTGATGCGGTTCTACGGATTCCGTGCCGAGGAGATCGCCGACGAGAAGACGCCCCGGCTCGATCTGGATATCGACCCCAAACTGGCGTGGGCGCTGCGGCATCCCGAATTTTTTCCGGTCGATGTGAACCGCGCGGACTACGAGGCGCTGCTGCGCGTGCCGGGCGTCGGGGTCAAGTCGGCGCGGCTGATCGTCAGCTCGCGCCGTTACCGCACGCTGACCATGCAGTCGCTGCGGCAGATCGGCGTGGTGATGAAGAAGGCGCAGTATTTCGTCCGCTGCCGCGAGCTGACCACGGGGCAGGGGGTGAACGAACTGCGGCCGGAGCAGGTGCGCCGTCTGCTGACTGCGCCTAAACGGCAGAAACCGGATAAAAATGAAGGTCAGCTGACCCTTTTCTGAATGCGATGTTGGTTTTTCGTTACGATAAATCTTTCGACGGGCTGCTCTCGGCGCTGTTCGACGCCTATGCGATGCGGGCGTTCCCGGAGCAGCTGATCGGTCCCGGAGAGCCGGAACCGCTTTTTACGGAGCGCGTGCACGAGGTCGCGACCGATCCGGCGCACGCCGCCCGTGTCTGGCGCGGACTGGAACGCAGGCTTGTCGTCCGGGCGCGTTCGATGCTTGTCTACGCATGGCACGGGGAGCAGGAGCGGAGCGATCTGCTGATGCTGCGCTGCATGCGCCGGGTTTTCGACGAGGGCGGAGGCGTGCTGGCCGATCAGGCCGATCCCGACATGAAGGCGCTGCACCGGCTGGCGCTCAAAGTTTCGCACGAGTGCGAGCGGCTCAGGCAGTTCGTCCGGCTTCAGAAGGCTGCCGACGGCACCTATTTTGCCGCCGCCACTCCCGAACACGACGCCCTGCCGCTGTCGCTGGATTACTTTACGGACCGTTTCGCCGACCAGCGGTGGCTTATCTACGACCGGCGGCGCGATTACGGATATTATTACGACGGGCGGACGGCGCGCCGGGTGACGCTCGAAGACGACCGCGGCATGATCGCCGACAAGCTCGCCGACCGTTGGCTGGCCGAGGACGAACGGCAGTTTCAGCTGCTCTGGAAGAATTATTTCCGGGCGCTGGCGATTCCCCAGCGGATCAACGAGCGTCAGCAGCGGCGCATGATGCCCCGCCGTTACTGGAAGCATCTGACCGAAATGGAGTGAACGGGAGGTGTTGGCGCCGGGAATGAAAAAGTCCGCAGAAATAATCTGCGGACTTCGGTTTTGCGGGGCTTGCGTGTTTCACGCCTCTGGCGGAGAGGAGGGGATTCGAACCCCTGAAACCCTTTAGGGGTTTACTCGCTTTCCAGGCGGGCCAGTTCAACCACTCCTGCACCTCTCCTTGCGGTTCGCAAAGGTAATAATTATTTTCAGAATTTACCAATGATCGGCGATTTTCCGCTGCCGAAAAGATAAATTCGGCCCCTCCGGCGGCCCGGCCGTTTTGCCGGGCGCCGATCCGCAGCCGTTTTCGGAGGGGAATCCTCCCCGTCGCCGATTTAGAACGGATAGCCGATGGCCAAATGGAAACCGAGTCCGTCCTTGAAGCTGGAGATGTTGTAATAGCCCGTTTTGTCCGGATTCGGATAGGGCGTGTGCAGGCCGATTCCGAGATCGGCGCGGATGACCAGATAGCTGATGTCGTATCGCAGTCCGAAGCCCGTTCCCAGAGCGATTTCGTTGAGCAGCCCTTTCCATTTGAGTTCGGCGCCGGGACGCTTGGGGTCCTTTTTCAACAGCCAGATGTTGCCCGCGTCGAGGAAAACCGCCCCGTTCAGCCGTCCCATGATGCCGAAACGGTATTCGACGTTGGCCTCCAGCTTGAAGTCGCCGGTCTGGTCCAGATAGCCGTTGCGGTCGTCTGCGGGCGGGCGGTAGCTGCCCGGACCCAACGACCGGATCGTGAAGGCCCGGATGCTGTTGGCTCCGCCGATATAGAACTGTTCGCTGTAGGGCATCACTTCGGAGTTGCCGTAGGCGTATCCCACTCCGACGAGAAAACGGGTGGCCAGCCAGTTGTTGCGGCGTCCGATGCGGTGGTAGAACTTCACTTCGCTCACCTCCTTGACGAACTGCGAAAAGCGGTTGCCGAACAAATGCTGCGGCTGTTTGCTGCCGAACAGGCTCAGGACGCCCGAAAGGATGTTGCCGGCCGAGGTGACGCTGTTCTGCCAGTAGAAACGGCGGTTGCCGGTGCGGCCGTAGGTTTTGTCGAAGGTGTAGGTGTAGTTGATCGACGGAACGAACTGGTTGCGGAAACTCATGGCGATCGCCGGATTCTCGTCCATCGTCTTGTCGAAAGCTTCGGTCGTGTGCAGCAGTTTGTTGTAGGTCAGCTTGAATACGGTCAGCGAATGGCGGCTGTAGGGCGAAGTCTGGAAATTGTAGCCCGCCGAGCCGCTGAAGGCGATCAGCCGGAAGAAGCTGGGGCGGTTCATCAGGTCCACGCCCAGCTGGAACGTCGTGCTGCCGGGGTATCTCAGCCTGCGCGTTACGAACGACGGCAGCAGCAGCCGCGGAATGTTGAGGTTGGCGTTCAGCCCCAGTTCGTAGGAGTTGAGCCGCGACGAACGGCCCCCGGAGTTCTTGTTGCCCGTCTGCCATTCGTACGAGCCGTTCAGCTTCACGGCGAGCACCTCGCCGCCCCGGAAGAGGTTGTTGTTGCTGACCTTGAAGGTGATGCCCGGACCGATGAAGCTGTTCGACTTGGAGGTTACGTCGGTCTCCAGCGCCGCTTCCAGCGGATAGTCGAACTGGGCGTCGATGACCACGTCCAGCGTGTCGGCGCCCCGCAGCGAGTCGAGCGGCGTGACGCCCAGATTGACCGAGCGGAAAATGCCCAGTTTGTTGAGGGCGGTCTGCGTGCGGTTCTGAGCGTCCACGGTGAAGAGCTGGCCGGGTTCGAGCGAGAGCGTCCGGGAGAGTATCTTCGGGCGTATTTTCATCGGCCTTTGGGCGATGACCCGCACGTTCTGCAGGCGGAACGTATCGGCCGGACCGGGTTTGATGTTGGTGAGGCGGACCGTGATGTCGCCCACGCGGTAGGGTTTGAGGGCCACCTCCGGGACGTTCGGTTTGAGGTTCAGCCGCAGATCGACCCGTCGCCGTTCGACGGTCGTGTCGGCGAGGTATTCCATGTATTCCGGCCGGAAATAATAATAGCCCCTGTTGCGCAGCAGCTGCGATATGCGCTTGCGTTCGAGCGTCAGCGAGTCCATGTTGTACTGCGCCCCGACCCGCAGCAGGGAGGTCGCCCGCATGCTGTCGATCAGGGGCTGCAGGCTGCCCCCGGCCTGCGGGTAGGAGATGTTCGAGTAGTACCACGGCGGCGCGATGCGGAGCGTATAATAGACCTTGGCCTTTCTGCCGTGCTTGCGGTAGAGCAGGGAGTCTTCGGCTTGGGAGCCGAAATAACCGTAGTTTTCGAGCACCTGCTCGGCGACTTTGGTCCGCAGTCCGGGCTGTACCTTGGAGATCAGTACGGGCTGTTTGGCCAGCCGCTTGTAGAGCCAGTATTTGAATCCCTTCTCCTTCGGCGTGTAGAGGTAGTTGTAGACCCAAAGGCCGATCGGCAGCGGCGTGCGGAGATAGGGGCTGTAAAGCGGGTTGTTCGGGGCCACGGAGAGCGGCTCCTTCACGGCCGATTCGGCCGCTGCGGAGAGCACGACGCCCGAATCGGGTTCGATCCGGATCTTCCTAACTCCCGTGTACAGGACTTCGTCCGTTCCCAGACGCCGGGTCGTGGAACAGGCCGCCGCGAGCAGTGCGGCGCAGAGGAGTATGCAGCTATTTCTGACGCGCATCGGACTCGTTTCGTTTTTGTTTTTCCTTTTCCGCTTTGGGACGCATCGGTTTGAACAGGTCGCCCAGCCGGAGCAGTTTCTTCCGGATGACGAAGCCCACGCCCGTCTCGGTGATCTCGCCTTCGAGGATGCTTTCGTAGCCGGTGTGGCGGAAGACCTTCAGATACATGTTGTCGCGTTTGGTCAGCATGTATTCGAGCGAAATGTCGTCGATCAGGTTCTCCTTCAGGTTCTGCGACGGGTCGGCGTCGGTGCTGAACTTGCCCCCGATGACGGCGCGCACGCGGTTGCTGAAGAGACTTTTGGACAGCCGGTACGAATAATCGGTCCGCTGGCCGTTCGGGTCGTCCTCGCCGTAGGAGTCGATGCCGAAGCTGAGGTCCACGCCCTTCAGGTTGTTCTGTGCCCACTGGTTCAGCTCTTTCTGTATGAACGAGTTGAGCGGGTTCTCGGTGCTGACCTTGGCGGTCGTTCCCGGACCGGTGTAGGTGTTGTAGATGAGCAGGTTCATCGCCTGATTGGCCCGCTGTTCGGCCGTCAGCGAATTGAGCTGGTTCTGCATCGTGAGGTCTTCGGGGGCGGACAGCCCGAAGCTGACTTCGAGGTCGTTCAGCGTATTGCGGATATTGATGGAGATGTTGAAATTCACCGAGCGCGAATCCTGCCCGTCCGCGGAGACGCTGGCCCGGACGGTTTCGACCGCCGTAATGTTGAAGGCCGGGTCGGCGACGTTTCCGACCCAGTCTACATAGCTATCCGGCGTGATCTTGAATATCTTCTGGGAGATCACGGGCGGATTGTAGCGCACCGTCCCGCCCGAAAGGACGTATTTGCCTGACAGGCTGACGTCTCCCAGCGGATTCATCGTGAAGGTCAGGTTGCCGCCGCCCTGCAGGTCTATCCGGTTGCTGCCGTCGGCGGAGAGGTCCACGGCGGCTTGGACGTCGTCGTTGATGTCGACGTTCAGGACGATGTCCATGCCGCCGATCCGCACCGTCGGGGTGGCCTCGGCGAAGCTTTGGTTGTCCATGTCGCGGAACGAAACGAAGGTCACGATGTTCTGCGGACGCTCCTTCACGTCCATCGGCGAATCCTGCATGACATAGTTGATGTCGGTGTTTTTGAGCAGTGCGACGCTGCCGCGGACGACGAGTTCGTCCAGAGGGCCTTTGGCCGTCGCGTCCAGATCGAGATAGGCTTTCCCGTAGACGGCCGTTCCCTCCTTCCGGGCCACGTTCACGAACTGGAAATCCGACGCCCGCAGTGCGATGTCGGCCGTTATGCGGCCGAAGTCGGTCAGATCGACGTACCCTCCGATCGTCAGCGGGCTTTTGTTGGGGGCGGTGACCGCAAAGTCGTCGAACAGGACCCGGCTGTCGTCGATGCGGATCGTGTCGGAAGAGAGACGGAACGAAGTGCCGATCATCGGCACGCGGACCTCCGTCTGCGCGAACTGCAGGCCGCCGTTCAATTGCAGCCGTTGCGGCGTTCCGCCCGCGTGGAGCTTCCCGGAGAGGATGCCGGAGAGACGGAGCATGTCGGCGGGCAGAAAGACGTCGGCCCGCTGCAGGGGGAATCCGGGGATCGACGCCGTGATGTCGAGCGGGCTTTCCCGCTCTTTGCGGTAGTCGCCCCGCGCGGTCAGGACGTCGGCGCCGTCCAGCGTGAGCCGCACGTCGGCCTGCTGTTCCCGCCCTTGTGCATAGCGTACGCCCAGCCCGACGTCCCCGAAGCGCTGCTTGTCGTACGAGAGTCCGGCGACTGAAACGTCGCCCCGGACGGCCAGCGAGTCGGCGCCCGTGTTCAGGGTCACGGCGGCGCCCAGCACGCCGCCGACGGGCGGGGCGGAGGGGAGCATCGCCAGCGCTCCGCCGATGTTCAGCCCTGCGATGTCGAGCCGGATGCCGCGGAGCGAGTCGGTTTCCGGAACGGTATGGATCGCAAACCGCTGGTCGCCGTGAGTCATGGCGAGGTCGGCGCTCAGGTTTCCGTCGAACCGGTAGACGAGGTAATTGCCGGGATTCACCGTCCACGGCTCGGAGCCGAATACCGGGGCGAGGGGCGTTACGGACGCACGGATCAGGCTGTCGTTCCACGCTGCGTCCACCCCGAAGCGGAATCCTTCCCGGCCTGCGCGGTTCTTTTGGTAGAAATTCACCGCTCCCGTGTTCCGTACGACGTGGCCGTACACTCCCGCGAGGGCTATGTTGTCCAGATTTCCGGGGGCGTTCGCCACGCGGAGGGCGTATTCCAGCCGGCTCCCGTTCTGCACCGCGGATGCCGTCAGGGTGTCGAGAACGATGCTGCCGTAAGCCAGTTTTTCCACGCGCATCCGGAGCGATACGGGCAGGGAGTCGCAGTTCGTGCCGGCGATGTCGAGGTTGCTGAAAGCGATTCTTTTGGTTCTCAGGAAACTGCTGAGGATGTTGTCGCGTCCTGCCGAGACCCGCAGTCCGAAATCGGGCAGGACCGTTTTGAGCGAATCCATATCGACGTGTTGCGAGCGGATCTGCTGCGCCAGCACCCCGGCGCTCCGGGACGCGGCGGCGGTCAGCGAATCGAGCGGTTCGGGGGCGGCGAACGAGAGCGTCAGATCGCCGGAGGTCAGTCCGGCGCGGGTGGCTGTGGTGTCGGTGCCGAACGTGACGTTTGTCCGGCGGATGCGGTCCGTGCGGTTTTTGCTGCGGATTACGATGCTGTCCAGCGTGAGACGTGCGGCCATGCCGCCGGCATCCGAAGCGGAAGCGTCGGCGTCGAGCGCGAACGATCCGCCGATCTGCTCCGGGGTGATTCCCATGTCGGCCAGATCGAAGTCGAAGACATTGCCCGACACGCCGATCCGCTGTTCCCGCTCCGTCAGCGTTCCCGAAACGGACAGCAGCAGACGGAGCGCTTCGTCACGGTCGGAAAGACGGCCGGAGAGGTGCTGGTTTTCGAGGTCCGCATCCAGCTCTATTCCGCCGAAATCGTGGCTCCGGTACTCCCCGCGGCCGATCCGCATCCGGACGCTTCCCCGTGTCTGCGGCAATAACGGATCGAATCCGGCGCCCCCGGCCGTCAGCGTGAAATCCAGTGCGCCCAGCGAGTCGGCCGGAAGGAACCGGTTCAGCGGAAGGCTGTCGCATCGGACTTCCGCATCGTATATCTGTTTTTCCGGGTCGATCCGGCCGTTCAGCGTCAGCTGGCCGCCGTCGGCGTTCAGCGTCGAAGCGAGCGAGTAAAGTCCCCGGTCCGCGTCCGCCGCTCCGCGGAGCGTGATCCGTTCGGGAATCGTCACGCGCCGCCGCAGGGCCGTGTCGGGCAGCATCTCCAGCAGAAAAGCCATGTCGCGGAACTCCCCTTCGAAACGGGCCGCGGCTTCCAGCCGCTCCGGGGCGAGCAGGTTTTTCGCGGTGCCGTTCACCGCAAGGTCGATATGTCCGGGCGACGAGATGTCCAGCCCCGCCTTTTTGATGTCGCCCAGCGTTCCCGCCGCCGAAAGCTTGATCCGGACGATCCGGTCGTCCAGCGCGGCGGGAATCAATTGCGGATAGAGCAGTTTTATCTCCTCCGTATTCAGGCTCGCCGAGAGGTCGGCGGTCAGCGGGGTGTCGGGCGCCATTCGCATGATTCCGGCTCCGGCGTGCGCCTCGGCCCGGACGCCGGAAAGCGGCGTCGCAAGTTCGAACCCGGAGAGCGAAATGCCGGTGGAGTCCATTGCGAACGCTCCGGCGGCATTCCGTACGGACAACCCGCTGCGTTCGGTGAACGCCAGCCGGCGGATCCGAAGGGCGATGTCGGCGCCCCGGTTGTAGATCGAATCGACCGACAGGTCGAGCGGCGAGAGGACGATGAACGCCGGATCGAATCCCGCCGCGGGGCGGTGGTGCAGCGTTCCGTATTCGAGACTGTTGTCGTTCAGTGCGATGCTGCCGACCCGGACGGTCCACGGCAGGGCGGGAGCTTCGCCGTCGTCGGCCGCTGCGTCGTGGGGTGATGATGCGTTGTCGGCGGCCGCTGTTTTATCGGGGTGCGCCGCTTTGCCCTGAGTCGCTGTTTTGTCGGAGGGCGCCGCTTTGCTCCGGGCCGTCGTTTTGTTCGAGGCCGTTCTCTTGTCCGGAACAGCCGTCTTGTCCGGAGCCTTTTCTCCGGCGTCCGCCGGGGCCGTCAGGTAGGCGTATCCGCCCCTGTTCAGCAGGATGCTTTTCACGGATACCTGCCGGCTGTCCAGCAGAACCCGGCAGCTATCCACCTCCCCGTCCGGCAGCCGGACGGAGAGGTCGGTTACCGCGGGGGCGGTCCGCATCCCGAAGACGAGGTTTGCGACCGTCAGTTTCCCGACGTCGATCTGCCACGGCAGGGCCGCGGCGCTGTCCGCCTTTTCGGCGGGAGCGCTCTCCGCCGTATTCAGAAATACATCCCCGTCCGTCAGCGCGATGCGGGAAATGCCGACCGTTTTGGCCGGCAGGCCGACCCGGCAGTCATTCACGGCGAACTGTCCGGCGGCGACCTTCAGGTCCATGCCTGCCGTGGAATCTCCGTAATGCGCCGCGAGTTTTGCCAGTTCGAGACTCCGCACGGCGACCTCTTTGCGGAGCAGGGGCCACACGGCGACCTCCAGCGAAAGGTGTCCGCAGGAGAGGAGCGTGTCGCCCTTGTCGGTCAGCAGCGTATTGTCCACGGACAGCCGCAGCGGGAAGGAGAGCCGCAGACGCTCCACCGACAGGTCCATTCCGAGCGTCCGGGATGCGTAGCCGACCGCTTTGCTCCGGACGAAATCCTGAACGGCCGGGATGTAGAGCAGGGCGGGGACCAGTATCAGGACGAGGAGGATGACGAGCAGCGTCCGGAACGTATATTTCAGTATCTTTTTCAGCATTTGCAGAGTGACTGATTCCGTGTTTGTCAGGCGGCGACGCGTCTGCGTGCGATTGTCCGCCCGGTGCGCGGGGCCTGCGAAATTTCGCGCAAATTACTAAAAACCCGATGATCGGGCAAGGGCTCCGCTCCCCATAAACGGTCTCTTTTTAAACAATTATCGTCTTTTCCCTTCCCGTGTTGCCGCCGGTCGTGCGAAAAGTCGTTTAAACGTTCCGGGCGGATTCCCCGAAATCGAACCGCAGCTGCACGCACTCGGTGCAGGCTTCGGGCGAATTGCCGACCGTAAGGCCGATCAGGCGGATCTTCCGTCCGCGGAAATCGACCGCCGCCAGCAGCTCCTCGGACACCTGTCTGAGCGTTTCGGCCGAATTGACGGGAGCGAAAAGCGTCTTCGACCGGGTTATCTGGCGGAAATTGTCGAACTTGAGTTTCAGCACGACGGTCTTTCCCTTGAATTCGTGCCGCATCAGGCGGTTCCAGACCTCTTCGCGCACGGCCGACAGCTCCAGCCGCAGCTGTTCCCGGTCGTCGGTATCTTCGGCGAAGGTCGTCTCCGCGCCGAGCGATTTGCGGATGCGGTTCGGCGTGACCTCGCGTTCGTCGATGCCGCGGGCATAGCCGTAATAGCTGTGTCCGGCCTTGCCGAAATGGCGGACCAGCTCCGCTTCGTCCCGCAGCCTGAGGTCGGCGCCCGTATGGATTCCCATGCCGTGCATCTTCCGGGCCGTCACCTCCCCGATGCCGAAGAACCGCTCGATGGGAAGAGCCGCGACGAACTCTTCGATCTGTCCGGGCGGGATCGTGAACAGTCCGTCGGGTTTCCGGTAGTCCGAAGCGATCTTGGCCAGCATCTTGTTGACCGATATTCCGGCCGATGCGGTCAGTCCGGTTTCGGCGAGGATGCGGGCTTTGATCTCGCGGGCGGCGAGGGTCGCCGAGCGCAGGTGCGTCACGTCGAGGAACGCCTCGTCGAGCGAAAGAGGCTCGACGAGTTCGGTGTAGTCGCGGAAGACGGCGCGGATCTGCCGCGACACCTCCTTGTAGACGTCGAAACGCGCCGGCACGAAGATCAGGTTCGGACAGAGCCGTTTCGCCAGCGCGGAGGATATCGCCGAACGCACCCCGTAGGGCCGGGCTTCGTAGCTGGCCGTGGCGACGACGCCCCGCGGGCCGTCATGGCCGACGGCGATCGGCCGGCCCCGGTATTCGGGGTGGTCCCGCTGTTCGACGGAGGCGTAGAACGCATCCATGTCGATATGTATGATTTTCCGTTGCGTCATGGTGGTGATTCCTGCAAAGATAGTGAATAAATGCCGCTCTTTCGTCCGGTGATTTTGCGTATCTTTGTCTCCGGATTAATTCTGAAGAAAATGGCGGACGACTATTTAGGACGGAAAATGGAAGAGTATCTGGCCCGGACGGCATCGGGGCCGCGCAATCGCAGGCCGTTGGCGACGCTGGGCAGGCTGCTGCTCAAAAACCGGAGCCATCGCGGTTACGACGCGCGGTTCGTCGTGCGCGGGGATCAGCTCCGGCGCATTATCGGCGTGAATGCCAAAATCCCCTCGGCGCGGAATCAGCAGGTGCTGCGCTTCCGGCCCGTACTGGCGGACGAGGCTCCCAAAGTATTGCCCCATATCCGGCTGGGAGGGGCTTTGCCCGAACTTCATCTGCCCCTGCCGGGGACCGAGCCGAACGCTTTCATCATCATCTGCTCGACGGTCGCCGAGGACCGCTATGTCCATATCGATCTGGGCATTTCAGCCCAGAGCATGCTGTTGCAGGCGGTCGAAATCGGGTTGAACGGCATCTGCATCGGAGCGTTCGACAAGGAGCCGATCAGGCGGGAGTTCGGACTGGATGCGGAGCCGCTGCTGATTCTCGCACTCGGCAAGGGCATCGAGAAGATCGAGCTGACGGAGATCGGCTCCGACGGCGACCGCGCCTATTACCGGAAAAACGGGACGCACTATGTCCCCAAAGTCCGTCTGGAGGATCTGCTGATCGGATGATGCGCCCTCTTTCCGCGTCGGGCGGGTGGCCGTGCGGCAGCTTAAAGCTCCGTGCCGTTGGCCGCGAGGATGCCGGCGTTGAGATAGGTGGCGAAGAGTATCCAGCAGAGGTACGGAACGAAGAGCCACGCCGCTCCGGCCCGGATTTTCCCGCTCTGCGCAATGTAGGCGGCGACGAGAATGTCGAGCAGCGCGATGTCGATCATTCCCAGCAGGGGGCTTCGGCATACGAAGAAGAGGATGCTCCACAGCACGTTGAATCCCAGCTGTGCGAACCATAGCGCCATAACCCTCCGGCGCAAGGGCGAGACGGAGGTCAGAACCAGTCCGGCGGAGAGGCCCATGCAGAGGTAGATGATGCTCCATGCGATGGGAAATGCCGCATTGGGCGGCGTCAGCGCAGGTTTTACCAGATGCGGATACCATTCGCGGATCGCGTCGTTCTGCCACCATCCGACCAGCCCTCCCAATACGAAGCAGAGCAGTGTGGGAAGAATATAAGCCCAAGCCTTTTTCATCGTTCAGCCGTTTCTGATTGTGTGTGCAAAATCGGTGCCCGCCCTGTTGCCGGACGATCCGGCGGCGTGAATCCCCTGCAGGTCTGCCGGACGGTCGGCGGATAAAAGACGGGACTGCCTGAACCCGGTCAGACAGTCCCTTGCGACACTCTATCGAAAGACGAACTGCGTCGTTAGCAGTTGCCCTGCGATTTTTTGGTGTACTGGTTGTGTCCTTCGGGATTGTTGCTGCGCGATACGCGGCCCGTGGCGGACGACTGGCTTTTGGCGGTTCCTCGGCTCGTCGAGCTGGCGTGCGAGGTGGTCGTGCGGGACGACTTGGTCGCCGATTTGTTTTGTCCGGTCTGCGTGCGGCCGGCGGTCTTGTTGGTTGACTCTTTCATGACTGATAAAGAATTTAGTTTGACATTGTGCTGTCGTTCGTGCCGAAAAAACCTTTCGGCCGAAAGCAAGTTTGTAACGCCGCACTGTTGACGCAATATGCGGCGTTGCTCGGAAAGAATACAAAACGTATACCATTCCGGCCCGGCAGGCCGTTCTTTCGGCTGTTTCGGCCTATAGGGGACGCATTATTTTTTGACCCAGACGGCCAGTTTTCCTCCGTGTACCCTGAAGAGGGCCTTGCCGTCGTCTCCGATGACTATTTCGTCGTCGTAGCTTCCCGTGATCTCGTGCCACGTCTCATTGGCATGCGTTACGCCTACGGACATCACCTTTTCGCCGTCTTCGCCGTTGGAGAGCAGCAGCGCAAGTCCCGAATCCGGATGCTGCTCGTCGCCTGCGCGGGTGAACCCCACGGTGTTGGGATGGTCGAAGTAGTCGGTCTGCTCGCCGAAAGCCCGCGAGCGGCGTGCGTCGAGCAGTATGTCGAGAACGGCCCGGTGGGGCGACGCTTCGCCCTTCATGCTGTAATAGTCGCCGTAGAAGATGCAGGGGTACCCCTCCTTCATCAGCAGGATCAGGCCGTACGCCAGCGGCTTGAACCACGACTTGACCTGCGATTCGAGCGAACTGCCGCGCTGCGAGTCGTGGTTGTCCACGAACGTCACGGCGAGCGTGGGATGTTTCCGCACGAGGGTGTCGTCGAGCAGCGTCCGCAGGTCGAAATCGCGCCCCTGCTGCGAAGCGGTGAAGAGTTTGAAGTGAAGCGGCGCATCGAACAGGTCGATCTGGTGGTCCACGGCGTCGAGGTAGGCTTCCAGCGACTCGAAATCGCCGCTCCAGTATTCGCCGACGGCGTAGAACTCCTTGCCGCGCGAAGCCCGGACGCTGTGCATGAATTCGCCGATAAAGGTGTTGCGGATGTGTTTGAGCGCATCGAGACGCATGCCGTCGGCATCGAGCGTTTGGGCGATCCATGCGCCCCAGCGTTTCATCTCCTCGATCACTTCGGGATGGTCGAAATCCACGTCGTTGAAGATCAGGAAGTCGTAATTCCCGTTCTCGCCGTCTACCCCTTCGCTCCACTTCTTGCCTTCGCCTTGGATGAGGTAGATGGCCCGCTTGCCGGTCTCGTAAACCTGATCGGTTCCGGAGAAGTGGTACCAGTGCCATTTGAAGGGGGAGTACTTGTCGCCGCGCCCCGGAAAGGTATATCCGGTCCAGCCTTCGACTTCGACGGGGGCGCCGATCACCTGCTCGCGGTTTTCGGGATCGACTTCGCAGGCCATGAACTTCTCGGTGTAGTCGGCGCCGGTTTTCTGGTTCATCACCGTGTCGATATAGACCGAAATCCCGTTGGCGTGCAGCGCCGCGATCGCCTCCTCCAGCTCTTGTCGCGTGCCGTACTTGGTGCGGACGGTGCCTTTCTGGTCGAACTCGCCCAGATCGTAGAGGTCGTAGACGGCGTATCCCTCGTCCTGCTGTTCGTCGGCTTTGTAGGCCGGCGGGATCCAGACCGAGGTGACGCCGACGTCGTGCAGGTGTCGGGCGTCCTCTTTCAACTGCGTCCACAATTTACCGTCATTGGGCAGATTCCATTCGAAATACTGCATCATTACTCCGTTTTTCATAAATATATGTATTTGATGTTTGCGGTATTTTGCTGCAAAGCGCATGCAAAACAGGAAGAACGCTCCGGCTGAAATTCCGGAGCGTTCACACCCAGCGGGCTGACGGGATATTTAGTCCTGTTCGACCGGCTGGCGGCGGGACGCCTTGGTGTCTTGCGGTTCGTACTCGCACCACCGGAGGTTCTTCTCCGGCGTCGCCTTGCGGATTTCGCCGCTGCGCTCCTTGCTGAGTTTCTTGTCCGCACTGCGCACCGAAGCTTCGGTGCGGGGTGTTCCCTGCGGTTTGAGCTGCGTGAGTCCGTCGGTTTCGAGCACCTGCTCGCGCGGGTCCTCGACATAGAGCCACTCTTCGCCCAGTCCGGTGCTTTCGCCCTCGTTCCACGGGCCGCGGGCATCCTCTCCCGTCGAATGATTGGAGTAGATGTTGCTGTAGCGGGGATCGCTCTGGAGCACTCCCGGCGGGAAGTTGGGCTGGATGGTCCCCAGCGCCGCTTCGAACTGCTGGAAGTGCGCCACTTCGCGTGTCATCAGGAAGTTGAGCGTCGCCAGCACGTCTTTGTCGTCGGTGAACTGCATCAGGTATTCGTAGACGATCTTGGCGCGCGATTCGGCGGCTATGTCCGAACGCAGATCGACCGTCAGGTCGCTGTTGGCATTGACGTAGGAGCCTTGCCACGGCACGCCGTTGCTGTCGGTGAGACGCGGACCGCCGCCCGTCAGTACGCCGAACTGCGGATTGATCGAAAAGGCCGAATGGATGAAATCGTCCTTCGAAATGCTTTCGCCGAAGACGTCGTTGCGCTCGGCCGCATCCTTCAGGTTGCCGTTGACGCCGGCGAGCAGCATCTGGATCGTGGCGCCGACGATTTCGAGGTGGCCCAGCTCTTCGGTGGCGATATCCATCAGCATGTCGTATTTGTCCGGATAGGGGTTGTGGCAGGCGAACGCCTGCACGAAATACTGCATCGCGGCTTTCAGCTCGCCGTTGCCGCCGCCGAATTGTTCGAGCAGCAGCCGCGCGAAGCGGGGATCGGGTCTCGACACCCGCGCTTTGAACTGGAGTTCTTTGGAATGGTAAAACATATATTCGCTGTATTAAGTTGAACATGCCGGAAGCCGGCCTGACTATTGTTTCTGCTTGAGACTCTCCTCGTTCATGCGGCTTCCGATGCTCTGTTCCCGGTCGGAGCCCTTCTCCTCCCAGTACGAGCCTTTCTTCGAGCCGTATTGCTCCTTGTTGTCCGGCTGTGGCCGGTAGCTGCTGCCTTCGGTGCCGCCTGCGTGCATGCCGCTGTTGTCGCGGTTGTGGCTCCGGCTGTCGAGGTCGTTCGTATTGCCGTTTTGCATCGGGGCGCTCTGCGTATCGTTTTGCTGTTCACGGCTTTCGCCGTGCATCTGGTTTGTCTTGTCCATAATCGTGATTTTTAAATGATTCGGTTTAATTTGTCCGTCCCGGATTCGGGGCGGTCGTGACCTTCGGTCTTGACGATCTTGTTGTAAAGGCCCATGATCAGCAGCGGGGCGGCCCACTGGCCGACGAGCAGCGCTGCGGATTTACGGCCGCGGAACATCATGCAGGCCGAGACCGCCAATGCGCCCAGACCGGCACTCAGGTAGACCATCGAGGGAATTTTGGAGGTCTTTTTTTCTACGGCAACGGTAACCTTGCCTTCTTGTGATTTGTCGTTTGTCATGATTGTACGGGTTTAAAAACCGGAGCAGTTTCCTGCTCCGGACGCAATTAACACACACACGACGATCCTTAGTAGATCGTTATCTTGACGATTCCGTCGACGGCGGGAACCGGGTAGGTGTCGCCGACTGCGCTGATGGCCTTGTCTTCGGGCATCAGCGTTCCGCCGAATACGGACTGGGCATTGCCGGCGCCGGGATACTGGCTTACGGCCGTACCGTCGTCGAGCAGGACGGTCTTGCTCGTTATGTCGCCTTTGGTCAGTGCGTTAAGCTCAGGACCGTTGGCGAAGAACCAGTCGTTCGAATAGCCGAACATCGTTGCGAACGCTACCTTTTCGTTGGCTGCGGCCTCATAGGTGCATTCCATGCTCTCGCCCGGCAGGGCGGTCTTCGTAATCGTGTAGATCTTGCGCACCTGCGGGACTTTTTCGAGCGAAGCTTTCAGCTGTCCCGGATCGCCGCGCTGTGCGAGAGCCGCCAGACCGAGCTGAGCGTCTTTCTGTCCCAGCTGATAGATCGGGTTGGTGTTGCCCGTGTAGACTACTACGATGGCGCCGTGCAGCGTGGTGATGATTCCCGTCTGATCGGCTACGAGCGACTTCAGGGGATCGACGTTGCCCGCTTCGGCCAGCTTGGTCAGCTCCACGCCCGATTTCTGATCGACGTTGAAGAACGGCTTCTCCATCACCAGCTTGCCGTCGAGCATATTCGATACGACGAATACGCCGCCGGAGAGCGGAGTCTCGTTCGAGGTGCCGTTAGAGATGTTGGAGATCGTGCAGGTGAACAGCGACTGTACGGCGTCGAAAGTCAGACTTACCTGAAGCAGGCTCGAAGCCGCCGGGTAGGTGTGACCCTCCGCGTCCGTACCGTTCACCTCGCTCACTACGCCGGCCTGAGCTACGCCCGGATGGTTGACGCTGGGGCCGGGCTGTTCGTTGACGCGGGTTCCGTTGTCCCAGAGTTTCACGGCATTGGCTATGACGCCGGTATAGGGGACGCCCGAATCGTTGAAGAGTGCGATACCCGGATTCTCAGGGGCGAAGAACAGGTCGTTGGAATAGGAATACATCGTGGCGAACATCAGCCGCTGTCCTTTGGCCGCATGGAATGTGAACGAGGTCGTCGCACCGGGAGCCACGGCGGCGAACGTGCCGCTCTGAACGTAATTCTTCGTCGGGATTACGTTTTCGAACTTGATCGTCGGCTTCGTGCCGGGGGCGCTGTTGTCGTCATCGTCGTCACAGGCCGTAAAGGCGAATCCTGCGAAAAGCAAAGCCGCAGCGAATGCGGTGAAAAAGTACTTTTTTTTCATAGTTGATAGAATGATTAATTAAGTTAATACTCGGTTAAACCGTTATTGCTATTTATATTAAGGTATATGCTCGTATTTGTTGTCCGGCACCCTTTTCGATGCAGTTGCGTGCATCATTTATGCCATGAAAAATACTTTTGGATGGATTGAAAAAACGGGAGGATGGATATTCCTGCAAAACACGCAGTAAGGGGTGGATGGATTTTTTTCGGGTTTTCGGACCCTGAGGTAGAAGCTTCTTCCTGCGGAGGTTCGGTCGCTGTTCGGCAGATTTTTTGCGGACCCCGGAGTGTAGGCCCGCCACTCCCCGGCCGGGGAGGCTCCGGGTGAAATAACCACACAAACGGGACTGCGATGACAAAAAACCTTTTGACCCTGCAACGGGACGAGACTACCTTGTGCGAAGTTTACCGCCGGCTGGCCGGACTGGAAAAGGATCCGGTCCGCCGACGGACGCTGCTGCGTATCATGCAGGACGAAAGACGGCATTGCGAGGTCCTCAGAAGCCGTACGGGCCGTACGGTGACTCCCGATCCCAAACGTGTTTTGTGGTATGTGGGCATGGTCAGGGTGCTGGGACGGGCTTTCGTGGTCCGGCAGATGGAGCAGTGTGAGAAAGGCACGGCGGCAAGCTATTCGCGCTATCCCGAACGCGAGGAGTTCGTGCGGATAGCTTCGGAGGAGCGACGTCACGGGGAGGAGCTGACGACGCTGGCCGGCGGGATGCGATTGTGCTACATAAGTTCGGTCGTGCTGGGGTTGAATGATGCTTTGGTCGAGTTCACGGGCGCGTTGGCCGGATTCACGCTGGCGCTGAACGAGCCGCGGCTCGTGGCGCTTACGGGCGGCATCACGGGCATTGCCGCGGCCCTTTCGATGGCGGCTTCCGAGTACCTTGCGACCAAGTCGGAAAAGGGCCGGGAGAAGCATCCGCTTCGGGCTGCGGTCTGCACCGGGGTCACCTATCTGGTGACGGTCGCCATACTGATACTTCCCTATCTGCTCTTTTCGAGTGCGCTTGCCGCGCTGGGAGTCATGCTTCTGGCGGCCCTTACCGTGATCGCCCTGTTCAATTACTATTACGCCGTGGTCCGGTGCGAGAGTTTCAGACGGCGTTTTTTCGAAATGGCCCTGCTGAGTTTCGGCATCGCCGGAATCAGCTTCCTGATCGGCTATATCCTCAAACTGTTTACGGGTGCGGACGTATGAGGCGGCCCCGCAGTCCGTTCGTGCTGTCCGGCAGGCCGGATCCGGACATGCCGGCGGCTTGGGCGTCCCCTGAAAAAAACTGATTCTCAGTATGAAAAATATTTTTCGGACAATTTCAACCTCAATGGAATACCATTTGCAGGTATTCCGGTATCATTCATCACTTAAATTCTTTATATTATGAAAAAAATTCTTTTACTCGTCGCAGCTGCGGTATTTGCTTTTGCCGTGAACGCTGCTCCCCAGAAGGTGGATTTCGGTAAACTGCCGAAGAATTCGCAGGAATTCATTCAGAAGAACTTCCCCGGCGAAAAGGTGAAGGCCGTGGAGATGGACCGCGAGGCGTCGTGGGACAAGTACACCGTCTACTTCAACAGCGGCAACCAAGTCTCCTTCGAGGGCGGCAGCGGCGATTGCTCGCAGATCATCATGAAGAACGGTTCGGTTCCCATGTCGGTGATTCCCGCCAAGATCAAGACCTATGCGGGCAACAACTATGCGGGGCAGCGGATCGTCATGATGGAGACGACCGCCGACGGCTACAAGGTGGCCCTCGCGGACAAGACGGTACTCGATTTCGATAAGGACGGCAACTTTACGAAAGCTACGAAATAGTTTTTGCCGTATGAAAAGCGCAGGGGGCGACCGTCGTCATGCTCCCTGCGTTTTTATGTCTCGAACGGGCCGTGCAGGCCCGAATTGTAATTCTGTCATGCCATGTGTTATCATATTTTCCTCGCTGCCGGGCCTGAGGAGCTTGCCCGGCATTTCGGCCGGAAGGCCGATCTGATCCGTAATCTCCGTCCGCCCTTGCGTGCCTGCGCGTTTTCGCACCTCCCCTATCCGGTCCTGACCGGGGACGAGCAGATCCGGTATTCCCGCTGGGGGCTGATTCCCTATTGGCTGCGCAGACCGGAGGATGTCGTGACGGTCCGCAACCAGACGGTCAACGCCCGTGCGGAAACCATTTTCGAAAACGCCTCGTTCCGGGTTCCGATCCGTCAGAGACGGTGTCTGGTTCCCGTGAGCGGATTCTACGGGTGGCGCCATGAACAGCATCGTAAGATCCCCTTGTACGTGACCCTGAAGGAGCGTCCTCTCTTCTCGTTGGCCGGGATTTTCGATCGCTGGTACTGCCGCGCGACCGCTGCGTGGACGACGACATTCTCGATAATCACTACCGAAGCCAATCCGTTGATGCGCTACGTCAACAACGCCAACGGCCGGATGCCCGTCATCCTTCGTTCCGACGATGAGAGCCGCTGGCTCAGTCCCGCGCTGTCCGATGCGCAGATCGCCGCACTGCTCAAGCCTTATCCGGAGCAGGAGCTGCACAGCGAACCCGTGCGGTGCGACTTCATGCACGAAGTCGCTGCCGATCCGGGCATACTCGTACCCGCTTAGACGGGCGCGGCAAAAGAAAAGGGAAGTCTTCGGACTTCCCTTTTCTTTTGCCGCGGCTGCCGGGTCATACTTTCTCCTTGATCCGGTTCGCCGCCTGCGTCGCAGTCTCTTTTACCTTGTGCGCGGCTTTGGTCATGCCCTCTTTGGTCGCGTTCTTGACTTTCGTGCCGGCCTCTTCGATTTTGCCGGCCATCTTGTGAACGCCCGTTCGGGCTTCGTTCTTCGCTTCGATGGCCGCCTCTTCGGCGTCATCTTTCAGCTTCTGCATGTTTTCCTGCAGGTTGTGTCTGGCCTGCTGGCCGTGTTCTTCTACCTTGTGAACCGCTTTTTCGGCGTGCTCCCGGTAGGTTTCGTTCTCTTTAGTCGAATACTTTTCCATAATTACATCGTTTTAGCGGGTTTGTGCCGTGTGAACAGCGATACGATCCACAGCAGGACGATGGCGCCGATGATCGACGAGAGGAAAGTTCCCCATGTGCCCGTCGGAACCCATCCGAACAAAGAAACGAGCCAGCCGCCCAGAATGCCGCCGATCAGACCGACGATCAGATTGACCAGCAATCCGGAGCCGCTGCCCTTGAAAATCAGGCTGGCGATCCATCCGGCCGCCAAGCCGATGAGTAAATACCATAAGAAATACATAATTTTTATAATTTTGGTTGACAGTCAATGTAATACAAAATTTGTACCCCGGAGGATGAACTTCCGGGAAATTATTCGCAATATGCGATAAGCGCCGAGGAGGGGGCCATGCGGACGACCTCTCCGGAGAGACGCTCGCGGCTGTCGGGATCGATCCGGCCGTCGCGGCAGACCACGATCCGCTCCGCTTCGGGAATCCGGAATTCGGCCGGATGGCGATTGCCGTTGTAGGCCACCAGTATCTCTTTCCACGCATCGCCGTTGGCGTGTTCGCCCAAAGTATAGGCGATCACGCCCGAATCGCCCGTGTCGAGGAACCGGAGCCACTGCCGCAGCCCTTCGGCCGTCGGGATGCGGAACGCCGGATGCGCTTTGCGCAGGGCGATCAGTTGCCGGATGTAGTCGAACAGCCCGCGGTGTTCGGCTTTCAGCGCCCAGTCGATTTGGTTGACGGCATCGGGCGAGCGGAAGCTGTTCGGTTCGCCCTGCTTGTCCTGCATCATCTCCTCGCCGGCGCGGATGAAGGGAACGCCCTGCGCCGTGAGCAGGATGGTGTGTATCAGTTTGTCGATCGGGAGCAGCTCCTCTTCGGCACGGTTGCCCGTGACGGAGAGCCGCAGTTTGTCGATGACCGTGTAGCCGTCGTGGCTGGCGACGAAGTTGACCGCTTGGGACGGGGCGGCCGCGTAGGGCACGGAGCTGTATAGCAGTCCGTTGTAATCCACCTGAGGATGCTGCGTGGCGCCGACGATCCCGAATTTCACGGGTTCGTAGTGTCCGCCGATATTTCCGGAAGCGTATCCGCAGGCGTGTTCGTCGAACGTGCTGCCCCGCACGGCGTCGCGGAAGTCGTCGCAGAAAACGGCGATGCCCTCCATCTGTCCGACGTGGTCCCGCACGGCCCGTTTTTCCGGCGGCAGGGGAGAGTCGGCCGCAAGCCACCCCTCGCCGTAGATGAAGATGGTCGGGTCGATTTTCGACAGCTCCTCCCGGATGCGGTTCATCGTCTCGATGTCGTGTATGCCCATCAGGTCGAACCGGAAGCCGTCGATATGGTACTCCTTCGCCCAGAACTTGACGGACTCGACGATGTAGTGCCGCACCATCGCGCGCTCCGAAGCCGTTTCGTTGCCGCAGCCGGAGGCGTCGGAATAGGAGCCGTCGGCGTTGTGGCGGTAAAAGTAGCCGGGGACGGTAAGGTTGAAATTCGAATGCTCCACCGAGGCCGTGTGGTTGTAGACCACGTCGAGAACGATGCGCATGCCGTTCCGGTGCAGGCTTTGCACCATTTGCTTGAACTCCCGGATGCGTGCCGCGGGGTCGGCCGGATCGGTGGAGTAACTGCCTTCCGGAACGTTGTAGTTTTTCGGGTCGTATCCCCAGTTGTAGGTCTTGTCGTTCAGTCTGGCTTCGTCCACGGTCGCGTAATCGAAGGAGGGCAGGATGTGTATGTGCGTTACGCCCAGCTCTTTGAGGTGGTCCAGTCCCGACGCCTCCCCTTGGGGTGTCTTGGTGCCGGTTTCGGTCAGGGCGAGGAATTTGCCTTTGTTTTCGATCCCGGAATCGGGGGCGACGCTGAAGTCGCGGTGGTGCAGTTCGTAGAGAATGATGTCGGAATACATTTTCAGTTCGGGCGCACGGTCCGCCTCCCAGCCTTCGGGATCGGTCTCGCGCAGGTCGATTACGGCCGCCCGGTCGCCGTTTACGCCGACCGCCTTGGCCCAGATGCCGGGCGTTTCGTCCAGCCATTTCCCCTCTTTCTCGATCTGGAAGGTGTAGAAAGTCCCTTTCAGATCGCGCTCCGCCGCGACGCGCCATGTTCCGTCGTCGGAGGGCCGCATCTCCAGCCGCTCCTCCGGTTCCCCGCCTTCGCCCGAAGCGTAGAGGTTCAGCCGGACCTTGTCGGCCGTGGGCGCCCAAAGCGTAAAGACGGAACGCTGAGGGGTGTATGTCAGTTCCAGATCGCTCCCGTAATAGCCGGGATATCGGTCGAACGAATCGGGCTGTCCGGCCGCTGGATGGTTTTTCTGAGTCGTCATGGGATGTTTTTTAGGAGTTCTGAATTTGCGTACCGTCTGCGGCTGCCGGTTCGCCGCCGGCTTTTTCCGCGTCGTCCTGATGCACGAGCAGCGTGCGTGTGGGGAAGGCGAATGTGAGTCCCGCTTTGGCGAAGGAGTCGAGGATCTCCAGATTCACGTCCGACGTCGTTTTCAGGACGTCGCCCTGCTTCTCGATGTAGTAGTAGAACGTGACGACCAGCGCCGAGTCTGTGTAGTCCGAGAAGTAGGCCGTGACGTCCGACGGATTTCCGGAAACGTCCTTGATCTTCGCGGGGATGGCCCGCAGTATCTCCAGTGCCTGTTTCATCTTTTCGGCTCCCGTGTCGTAGGTCAGCCCCAGCTTCACCATGGCCCGCCGCATCGGCTCCGAGGAGATGTTGACGATGGAGGCGTCCGTGATCTTGTAGTTCGGATAGCTCGTGATGCGCCGGTCGTAACCCAGTATCCGCGTGCTGCGCATGCCCACGTCGATCACGGTTCCCTCCAGCCCGTTCACGTTGATCGTGTCGCCGATGCCGAAAGGCTTGTCCGTAAAGATGGTGAATGCGCCGAAGATGTTCTTCACCGTGTCCTGCGCGGCCAGCGCGAAGGCGATGCCGCCGATGCCCAGCGTACCCCACAACGCATTGATGTCGACACCCACGTTGCTCAGGGCCGTTACCAGACCGATGATCCAGATCAGGACCAGAATCGTCCGCCTGACCACCGGCATCATTTTCACCGCATGGCCGTCCGACCTTTGTCCCCAGTACTGCTGGAGCAGGGTCGTGGAGAGACGTGCGAGGACCCACGTTATGTCCAGTATGATCAGTATGCGGTAGGCGTTGTCTACGTACTTCACCAACTGGTCGGGATAGACCAGCCGGTGAATGGCGATCCAGATACCCAGCAGCATCACGGCGAATTTGAGGGGCGCTTCGAGAGAGTAGTAGATGATGTCGTCCACCCGGTTGTTCGTGCGGGCGATAAACGGCTTTATGACCTTTCTGCCCAGCAGGGAGAGCAGTTTTACGACGACGAACGCCCCTATTACGATGAGTATGGAAACGATCCATGTCTGGACCGTATTTCCCCAAATTTCATATTCCAACATTTTTCGATCGGTTTTTAAATTATCTGTTCAATTTGTTATTTATGTCTCCTCTTTTGCCATCCGGATTCTTACAATGGCGCATGCCGCGAGGTTTTTTTCTTATCCGGAGATTCAATTTTTATGCCTTTGGAGACAAATTTGCACGATTTCGGAATGAAAATCTGGTTGAGGATGAGGATGATAATTCATAAATCGAGGAAGAAGGCGGTGTGTATCACCGTCGCAGGGCTGCTTGCGGGCATCGCCGGCGGACTTGTTCTGTACTATGTCCGCGACGTCGTTCTGGGGTGGTGTTTCGTGATAACGGCGGGCTTCGCCCTGTTGTACGGCATAGGGTCGCTGTTCGACCGCCGGCCCTATATCGTCCTGACTACAAGCCGCAGCTCATAAGGCCGGCTTGGTTCTGGCGGTTCGACCGTCTCTACGAGTCGAAAGGCGTCAAGGCGGTTTATATCCGTACGATGGGACTGGAGGTCGATTCGATGCGGCTGGTCGCACTGATCCGCAGGATGAAAGAGGCGGATATGTCCGAGAGGATCGGACTGCTCAGGGAATTCCGTTCGGAGTGACGCGGAATCCGGTGTACTGTTTCAGCCGGTTTTCAGGTACACCGAATAGGCCACCGCCGACCTGCGTTACATTGCTTTTTAATGCCTGTGGACTAAATACACAAAACCCTGCAAATGTGTGATTTGCAGGGTTTTGCTATTTTATTCGTTGTATTTCTGCGGAGAGAGAGGGATTCGAACCCCCGGTACAGTTGCCCGTACACCGCATTTCGAGTGCGGCCCGATCGACCACTCCGGCATCTCTCCAATCTCCCGGACGAAAAACCTTTCGTTTGGGACTGCAAATATAGACATATTTTTTATTTCTCGGCATTTTCGTGCGAAAAAAAATTCAGTCCGCAGGAAAAAATGCGGCTATAGCGGTTCGTTTTGATGCTTTTGCCAAATAATTTCTATCTTTGTATCAGGCGGACAAGTGCAGTATTGCTGCGCTCCGGCCGTTTATATGGTGAAAACGATACTAAAAGCGGTATGGTTTTCGTTTATTGGAAAAGAACTAACGCAAACACCATGTGCGCTATGAAAAAGTTGAATATTTTAATTGGAACCCTTATCCTGTCTGCAGGATTGGCCGGCTGTTCGTCGAGCTACTATGCGTCGTCGGGGTATGCCAACGACGATTTGTATGCTCTGCACGATAAAACGGCCATCGCCCGCAAGCAGCAGGCCGCTGCCGAAGCCCGCAAGGCCGAGGCCGAGGCGCGCCGCGCCGAGTGGGAGGCGAAGATCGCCGAAGCGCAGGCTTTGGCTGCGGAGAACGGTTATTACGACGAGTCGAGTTCGAACCCTTACAACGATATTCTGGCCGATACGTACGAGAGTGCCTATGCGCGCCGTCTGAGGGGATTCGAGTCGCCGACCTACCGGATGCCGTCGAGTTACTACAACTTCCGCTACGGCAGTTCGTTCACCTATGCCACGGCGTATGATCCGGCTTTCTACAACATCATCATTTCCGGCGACGAGGTCTGGGTCGAACCCAAATACATAACCTCGATGTTCGGAACATGGGGCGGCACGCCTTACGGCGGCTGGTATTTCGGCTGGAACTACTCGCCCTCGTGGTGGGGCTATCCCAGCTACGCATGGGGCGGCTGGAACTGGGGCTTCGGCTTCACTTGGTATGATCCGTGGTGGGGTCCCGGATGGCATCCCTACTGGGGACCCGGTTGGGGGCCCGGATGGGGCGGCGGCTGGCATGGACATCACCATGCGGGATACAGGCCCCGCGACTATTACGGCAATCCCGGCGGACGCGGCAGGAGCTACACTCCCGGCCGAAGCACTTCGGGGGCGCGGTACGGCAACGGAGGTTATGCCGGCGGTTCGCGCGGCGGCCGCAACGGCTCCTACAGCACCAGCTACGGCAGCCGCAACGGCGACAGTCCGTTCAGCAGCGGCTCGCGCGGCAGCAGTTACAACAACCGGGGCAGCAGTTACAATAACCGCGGTAACAGCTATAACAGCGGTTCGCGGGGCGATTTCAACAGCGGCTCGCGGAATGACTTCAACAGCGGTTCGCGCGGCAGCAGCTACAACGACCGCGGCAGTTCGGGCAGCGGCAGCAGCTTCAACAGCGGCGGTTCGCGGGGCGGCAGTTCCGGCGGCGGTTACAGCGGCGGCGGCTCGCGCGGTGGCAGTTCGGGCGGCGGAGGACGCGGTTATGGCAGTCGGTAGCAACTAAAACGGAGAGAATTATGAAAAGCATGAAAATAGTGGCATTGTGCGCGGCCTTCGTTGCTGCGGCGCCTTTGCAGGCGCAAAATACGGGTCTCGAATTCGGCGGTTCGGTGCTGAACCACGACATGTTGTGGGCTACCGATCTGGCGCAGCTTTCGCAGACGCACGTTTTCGGCACGGCCCGCGTGATGGGTATGGGCGGGGCTTTCACCTCGCTGGGCGCCGACTTGTCGTCGATGTCGCTCAACCCGGCGGGGCTGGGCATGTACCGCCGCAACGAGATTTCGCTCACGCCGCTCGTGCCCATGGCGAAGGCGTCGACCGCGGGAACGGCTTCGTGGAAGGGAAACAGCAAATCGCAGTTCGCATTCGCCAACGTGGGCGTCGCCCTGAACGTCTTCGAGAGTTCGAGAAGTTCCCTGACCAGCCTGACGCTCGGTATCGGCATGAACCGCATCGCGGATTTCAACAGCCGCTACTCGTTTTCGTCGGAATCGCGCTACGATCCCGACCGGCCCGACCGACTGATGCCGACGATCGCCGATATCTTTTCGCAGCAGATGAATAATTTCGGTGTAAGGCCCGACCGCGAGGCCGAGGGCGGAGGCCCGAACGGACCGGTTCCCGTCGATGCGTGGAATCCCAATGTCTGGCCGGCCATATTGGCCTACGACGCCTATATGCTGGGGAACTATGGAACGGTGAAGGACCCGATCTGGGCGGTGGAGCGTATCGGCCGCAACGCTTCGGTGCTGCATTCGATGGATGTGGTGAATTCGGGTTCGATCAACGAGTTCACGATTTCGATGGGCGGCAATATCAACAATATCCTCTACTTCGGCGCGTCGATCGGCATTCAAAGCGTACATAAGAAACTGGGCGTGACCTATCAGGAGGAATACGGCTATTTCAATACGGACGGCATCGGACACGACGGCAGCGGCAATGCGCTCGCCGAGCAGCTCGACGTGATGAATCTCTATCAGGAGATGGAGATGAACGGCAGCGGCGTGAATTTCAAGTTGGGCTTCACCGCACGGCCCCTGACCGGCCTGCGTGTCGGCGTGGCTTTCCATACGCCGACCTACTATTCGCTCGACTATTCCTATCGGGCCGATATCTTTTCGGATATCAGGAATAATGCCGACAACAAGGTGGCTACGGTGGGAAATGCCACGCCACGGGCCAACAACAGCGGCGGCAACAGCTGGGATTTCACCTCGCCGGCGCGCCTGATGTTCGGCGCTTCGTATACGTTCGGCACCTTCGCCATCGTGTCGATCGATTACGAGCGCGACTGGTACAACGGGATCCGCGTGAAGAACGTTCCGCAGTATAACTACTTCTCCGAAGAGGACTACAAGGCGGAGTTCAAGCATAATTTCCAAGGCACGAACTCGATCCGTGCGGGCGTCGAGGTCAAGCCGCTGCCGATTCTGGCCCTGCGCGTGGGCGGCGGTTATACCGATTCGATGCTCAAGGAGCGGGATTTCTATGTAAACGACGCCTATACCAGCATGCCGACGACCTATGAGAGCTACTATTTCTCGGCCGGCGCCGGCGTGAACCTCGGACGCAACACGACGTTGGATCTGGCCTATCAGTATGTCACCAACAAGCAGACGCAGTACCAGCTCTTCTTCAGCAGGCCCGAAAACGGCGGCGACATGGAGACGTGGAGCGGTCTGTACGACACCTCTCTGAAGCGTCACTATCTGGCCGCGACGCTCAGCTTCCGTTTCTGATGCGGCCGTTTCGTCAATATAAAGGTCCGTCGCGGTGACGGACCTTTGTTTTTTTATTATATTTGCAGGCTGAAACAAAATCAAAAATAAAGATATATGGCAAAGGAACTCAAGGACCTCACCAAGTCGGACGAGAACTACTCGCAGTGGTACAACGATCTGGTCGTGAAGGCGGGGCTGGCCGAGAATTCGGCCGTACGCGGTTGTATGGTCATCAAACCCTATGGCTATGCCATCTGGGAGAAGATGCACGATGCGCTGGACAAGATGTTTAAGGATACGGGGCATCAGAACGCCTATTTCCCGCTGTTCATCCCCAAATCGTTCTTCTCGAAAGAGGCCCACCACGTCGAGGGCTTTGCCAAGGAGTGCGCCGTGGTGACGCACTACCGTCTGAAGAACGATCCCGAAGGCAAGGGCGTTGTCGTCGATCCCGACGCCAAGCTCGAAGAGGAGCTGATCGTGCGTCCGACCTCGGAGACGATCATCTGGAATACCTATAAGAATTGGATTCAGTCGTACCGCGACCTGCCGATCTTGTGCAACCAGTGGGCGAACGTCGTGCGCTGGGAGATGCGTACGCGCCTGTTCCTGCGCACCGCCGAATTCCTGTGGCAGGAGGGCCACACGGCGCACGCCACGCGCGAGGAGGCTGTCGAGGAGGCCGAAAAGATGATTCATGTCTACCAACGGTTCGCCGAAGAGTGGATGTCGCTGCCGGTGGTGGTGGGCCACAAGTCGCCCAACGAGCGTTTCGCCGGAGCTGAAGATACGCTTACGATCGAGGCGCTGATGCAGGACGGCAAGGCGCTGCAGAGCGGCACGTCGCACTTCCTCGGCCAGAATTTCGCCAAGGCGTTCGACGTGCAGTACGTCAACAAGGAGGGCAAGCTCGAATACGTGTGGGCTACCTCGTGGGGCGTTTCGACCCGTCTGATGGGCGCGCTTATCATGGCGCATTCGGACAACAACGGTCTGGTGCTGCCGCCGAAACTGGCGCCGATTCAGGTGGTGATGATTCCCATCTACAAGGGCGACGACCAGCTGGCCGAGATCCGCACGCGCTTCGAGGCCATTGCCGCGCAGCTCAAGGCCAAAGGCATCAGCGTGAAGATCGACGACCGCGACAACGTGCGTTCGGGCTTCAAGTTCGCCGAATACGAACTCAAGGGCGTTCCGGTGCGTCTGGCGATGGGACCTCGTGACATGGAAAACGGCACGATCGAACTCGTCCGCCGCGACACGCTCGAAAAACAGACCGTTTCGCAGGAGGGACTCGTGGAGCGTATCGAGGGCCTGATGACCGAAATTCAGGAGAACATCTACCGGAAGGCGCTCAACTACCGCGAGTCGATGATTACCAAGGTCGATACGTGGGAGGAGTTCAAGCAGGTGCTCGACGACAAGGGCGGCTTCCTGCTCGCGCACTGGGACGGCACGGTCGAGACCGAGGTGGCGATCAAGGAGGCCACGAAGGCCACGATCCGCTGCATTCCGATCGACGCGCCCGACGAGGAGGGCGTATGCGTCTTCTCCGGCAAGCCGTCGCACCGCCGCGTGCTGTTCGCCCGCAGCTATTAGTCTGCGGCGTGCGCGATGCCGCGCGATCATATGGAATATCCCCGGCGAATATCCGCCGGGGATTTTTCGGCCCGTTGTGTCGGGTGGTGCCGGCCGTGCGGGGCGCGCTTAGGGATGGGGGAAGCCGGCCGGAAAAGCGATCGCCGGTCTTGTGTTTCCGTAAATTTCACTATTTTTGTTCATTGTCGTAAAAACGTACGTTATGTCCGGTGAGGCTGAAATCCGCAAAAAGAAAATATACCGCGTGACCTTTATCGGTTTCGCGGTCAATCTCCTGCTCGCCGGGATCAAACTCGCGGCGGGTATTCTGGGCCGAAGCGGCGCCATGGTCGCCGACGCCGTACACTCGTTCTCCGACATGGCGACCGACGTGGTGGTGATCGCCTTTGCCAAGATTTCGGCCAAACCCAAGGACGAGGGACACGACTACGGCCACGGCAAATACGAGACGCTCGCCACGATCATCATCAGCCTTGCGCTGGCTGCCGTAGGTACGGGGATTCTGGTGAACAGCATCGGTGCCATCCGCGTCGTTGTGGACGGAGGGCTGCTGCCCCGTCCCGGCACCGTGGCGCTGCTGGCCGCCGCGGTCTCCATCGTCGTCAAGGAGATTCTTTACCGCTATACGGTGCGCGAAGGCCGCCGGGTGTCGAGTCCGAGCATGATCGCCAACGCATGGCATCACCGCAGCGACGCCCTTTCGTCGCTGGGAACGCTGGCCGGCATCGGGTGCGCCTATTTTCTGGGCGATAAGTGGCGCATCGCCGACCCGATCGCGGCGCTCGTCGTGGCGGTTTTCATTTTCAAGATCGCGTTCGACCTGATTCGCACCGGACTCGACGAACTTCTGGAACGTTCGCTTCCGGAGGATGTGGAAGAGGAAATCCTGCGTGTCGTTGCGGCGAATCCCGAAGTGCGGGAGCCGCACAACCTGCGCACGCGCCGTATCGGCGCATCGATCGCCGTCGAGGTGCATGTGCGCGTGGACGGCGCGATGAGCGTCTGCCGCTCGCACGAGCTGACCGAGGACATCGAACGCCGCCTGCGCGCCCGGTTCGGCGAAGGCACGATGATCGCCATTCATGTCGAGCCGCTCAAGGCGGCGTGCCGTGCGGAGTGATGCCGGGTGGCGGGGTGGATTCCCGCGAAAAACGGCGTGCCGGTTCACCCGCCTCTTCGACCGTTTCGCCTTGACCGCTGATTCCGAATAAAATGCCTTTCGGTGCTGTCCCGGCACGGATTTTGCTGTTTCTGCAATCCGAATAAACAGGCCGGGACATTCCCGCCGGAGTAGAAAGAAATTTGGATTTTCGGAAAAAAGTGTTTATCTTGCCGCCGATAAGGCTCCGGAGCTCCGGGTTTCCGAAAGCCCGAACGATGAAATTATCGACATACACAACTTAAAAAGGATTGCCTATCGGGAAAAGTCTACTCTTAACTACATTTAGGAGACAAGAGTATGAACGTGCAAGTATTAAGTGACCAGGTATTGCTTAATCACTACCTCTCAGGTGACCAAAGTGCCATATCCAAGCTCATCGAACGCCATAGCCGCCGTGTGCGCGACTACATCAATATGATGGTGAAGGACCGCGATGTTGCAGAAGATATCTTCCAAGAGACATTTATCAAAGCCGTGCGTGTAATCGACGACGGCCGCTATACGGACAACGGGAAGTTTCTCTCGTGGGTGCTGCGCATCGCGCACAATCAGGTGATCGACTATTTCCGCGCCCAGCGGCAGAACAAGGCCGTCACCGAAGCCGAAGCCGGATACGATGTATTGGGATCGCTGCGTTTCGCCGAGCGGAACGTGGAGGACGCCATGGTCAGCGAACAGATCGAGCGCGACGTGCGCGCTCTGGTCGAACTGCTCCCTGCCGAGCAGCGCGAGGTGGTGATGATGCGTTATTTCGCCGGTCTCAGTTTCAAGGATATCGCCGAGCAGACCGACGTGAGTATAAACACCGCGTTGGGCCGGATGCGCTATGCGCTTATCAACCTGCGGCGGATGATCAAGGAAAAAAATATGATTTTGTGCTGACCGGCACACAATATTTCCAAAGGCGCGGCGTTTAGTTAGTACAAAGCAAAATTACAAGATGCCTATGGAGGATATTGACAAAAACGAAGTTTCGGACGACGGCATCTCCGATGAAGAAGAACTTCTGCATCGGGAGGTGATTCAGGGTGATGCGGATCTTTACTACCTTCACCACTACCTCTCGGAAGTTTTTCGGAATGGGGATAATTTTTAAGGGTTAATTTTTGATGGGGAAGGGCGCCGGGAGGCGCCCTTCATTTTAGGGGCTACGGCCCGTTCGCGCATCTCTTTTTTTAATTGGACGATTATGAAATTCAGCAATGTGAGATTATTGGTCAGGGACTATGAAAAGTGCTTCCGGTTTTATACCGAAAAACTCGGTTTGGAGGCGGCTTTCGATATCGAAGGCTGTTACGGCAGTTTCAAGGAGGCCGAAGGCATCGAGGGGTTGGCGATATTTACGTCCGACCTCATGGCGCCGGTCGCCGGGAACGCAGACAAGGAGCTGCCGGCCGGCTGCAGGGATAAGATGATGGTATCGTTTGAAGTCGACAATGTGGACGAAGCCTTCGAAACGCTCTCTGCAAGGGGCGTGGAGTTTGTCAACCGGCCGACCGACATGCCCGGCTGGGGGATGCGGGTCGTGCATCTGAGAGACCCCGAAGAAAATCTGATCGAACTTTTTACGCCTTTGGCAGCGAACTTATGACACGCATACGAATCAAACGCGTTTACGAACCCGCCGCTCCGGACGACGGCTGCCGCGTGCTGGTCGATAAACTGTGGCCGCGCGGCGTGCGCAAGGATGCGCTGCATTACGACATGTGGGCCAAGGAGATCACGCCCAGCCCCGAACTGCGCGCATGGTACCACGCCGATCCGCAGACCCGCTGGCCGGAGTTCCGGCGCCGGTATCTCGAAGAGCTGCGCGGCTCGCAGGCCGTGCGGGAGTTTGTCCGCCGCATCGCCGGAAATGAGACCGTTACGCTGCTGTACGCATCGAAAAATGCGGCTGAGAATCATGCGCTTGTCCTGCAGGAATTTCTCGAACACGCCGTGACGGAGATCGCGCACGCCTGACCGGCGTGATGCGCGGTTCGCTCCCGCCGTTCGGCCTTGTGTTCCTATGGCTTGTGCCGTTTCCGGTTGCATCGGTTTCGCCGCCGGGAGGGGTTGGTGTGCCGTGGTGTGGGAAAGGGAAGCCCCTCCTTAGAGGGGCTTCCCGTGTGAACTTTTTTTTGTGTGGCAGTCGCTGTTTGGGGACGGCAGAGTTCCCGGTGCGGCGGCGGAGAACAAAAAAAGCCCCTCGGTGCGAGGGGCTTGTACGGTGAGGCAGACTTGACGGCGTACGGAAATATCAGCGGTTGCCGAGACATTGGTGCGCCCGCCGCAGCTGGATCGAAAGCGAACAGGCGGCGATGCCGGCGAAGAGCAGCGAAATGCCGACCCAGATCACGACGGCCGTGGTACCGAATACCAGCGGCTGGAACAGAATCCACAACGAGCAGAGCACCAGCAGGATGCCGCTGAAAACGGTCCAGCCCGATCCGGGAATCTCCATGGCGTTCATGTCGCCGCCCAGACCGATGGCGCTGAATCCGCGCAGCATGAGCCAGAAACCGAGGAAAATCGGCAGCGTGGCGGCCGAAAGCGCGACGTTGAAGATCAGGATGATGCCGAGGATGATTTCGATGATGCCCCCGGCCAGCATCCAGCCGCGGCCCGTGATGAAGTGTTTGTTGGCCGACGAAAGCACGACTTCGAGAATGCCCGAAAAGAGCATCAGCCAGCCGAAGACGAGCGACATGCCCAGATAGCTCTGGGTGGGGTAGACGAATATCAGAATGCCCACGACGAACAGGGCGATGCCGATGATCAGGAGCAGCCACCAGTAACGTACGGCCCGCTTCGAATTTTCGATCAGTGAGGAAAAATTGTTCATAGCATATGGATTTTCCTCCCTCCGGAGCAAATTGCATACCAGAGCCGGAGCGCTCAGGTCCTGAGTATGCGTGGTAAAGGCCGTTTTTTCCGCGGGTGTCGGATGCGGGTTTCCGTGGCCGTAGGTCGGCGCCTCACTGCCGCCGCAGATGTTTCGGCGCAGATGTTTCCGCAGAGATCGCTTCGGCGAAGATGTTTCGGCGCGGGGCGCTTTGCTTCGCCGTAGGTTGCTTCAGTGCGGGTTGCTTCGGTGCGGGTCGCGGGCTTCCGGCGGAATAAGCCGGCCGGAACCGGGATAGTCCCGTTGAAGCCGGAGCGCCCCTGTCCGATGCGCTATAATCCCGTCGGATCGTCGGCCTGCGCACGCTCCGGTTGCGGAGTTTCCAGCGGAACCACCTCGCCGATTTCGGGCCGCAGGAGGTGCTGCGCGGTGTCCGCGGCCAATGCCGCCTCGGTCGCCAGCGGCTCGTCCCAGCGGTGCTTGGCAAGGGCGTATTTCGAGTGGTGGACGGTCATGATCCGCCTTGCACCCAGCTCTTTTGCGGCTTTGGCCAGTTGGTCGGGCATCGTGTGGATGTATTTCCACGCTTCGTCGTACTGGCCGTTTTCGAGAACGGCGAGGTCTATGTCCGGAAACTCTTCTCCGATCTCGGCGAAATGGCATCCGTATCCGCCGTCGCCGCCCATGTAGATTTTCCGCGCGGGCGTTTGCAGCAGGAACGATCCCCACAACGTCTGATTGGACGACCGCCCGCGGCCGGAGAAGTGGCGCGAGGGGAGACAGCGGACGGTGAATCCGTCGCCGAGCGTCTGTTGTTCGTGCCAGTCCAGCTCGACGATCTTCGCCGGGTCGAAGCCCCAGTACTCGAAGTGCTCGCCCACGCCCAGCGGACAGATGACCGTGCCGATGCGCTCTTTCAGCTCGCGGACCGTGCGGTAGTCGAGATGATCCCAGTGGTCGTGCGTGACGATGAGGTAGTCGATGTCGGGCATCTCTTCGGGGCGGTAGATGTCGGTGCCTTTGAACGGACGGTTGAGCAGCGAGAGCGGCGCCGCGCTGCGGAAAACCGGATCAACGAGCGTCCGGCGTCCTTCGGCCTGAATCAGGTAGGACGAGTGCCCGAACCAGACCAGCAGGTTGCTTTTGGAATCGAGCGCCCGCAGGTCGGTGCGGATCGCCGGTACCGCATCTTGGGGACGGAGTCCCTCGCGCTTGCGGAAGAGAAATTCCAGTATGCCGCGCAAACGGCTCTTGTCGCCCGTCATCATCGGACCGGCTTCTTGATTGCGGAACCGGCCGTCGCGGTAGTTCGGCGACTGCCGGATGCGTTCGAGCCGTTCGCCTTGGGGCAGACGCCCGAAGCTCGGCAGACGGACGATGACGAATGCGGCGGCCAGCGCCGCGAGCAGGATGCTTGACAGTATTATCATTTTGCCTCTTTTTTGCTTGCCCGACATGATTTTTCAGGTTTGTATGGTGCAAATATACCGTTTCTTCCGAGACGGTGTGTATACGGATTACGGTTCGGGCTACCATTATTCCGGAAATGTCTCCGGCAGCGGCCGCCGATAGGTTGTTCCGGGCTGTTTTGACCGACGATTCGGCTGATTTGTTCTATTTATTATGATTTAATGCCAAAGTTTTATATTTTTGTGACGGATTGTTTCTGCAATGTGATGCCTTATACGTCTTACTCTGAAAAATTACCGGGACCCGGTTGCCGGATTTTATTCCGCACTCTGGTCTTGACGTTCTGTTTGTGCCTGCTCTCCGGATTCGAAGTCCGGGCGCAGTCCGCGCAACGGAAGTTCGTGGTCCGCGGCCGCGTTACCGATGAGGCGGGAACGCCCCTTGTCGGGGTTACCGTCGTGGAACACGGGACTTCGAACGGTGTGGCGACCCTCTCCGGAGGCGAATTCTCCATCGGCGTCGCTCCCGGCGCCGTGCTCGACGTCTCGTGCGTGGGCTATGTGCCCCGCAGTGTCCCGACCGAAAACCGCACCGGGTTGGACATCACGCTGGAGGAGGACGTGAAAGCTATCGCCGACGTGATCGTGACGGCTCTGGGACTGGAACGCAACTATGCCGACCTGACCTATTCGGCCGACAAGATCAAGGGAACGCAGCTCACGAACGTCAAGTCTTCGAACATGATTCTCTCGCTCGCGGGCAAGTCGGCCGGCGTGCAGGTAAACGAAAGCTCTTCGGGTGCGGGCGCCTCCTCCAAGGTCAGCATCCGCGGCGTCCGCTCGGTGGCCAGCGACAATCAGCCGCTGTACGTGGTCGACGGCATGCCGATTCTCAACTCTTCGCCTGAGCAGGCCTATACGGCCATCGGGGGTGTCGCCGATGCGGGCAACCGCGACGGCGGCGACGGCATCTCGAACCTCAATGCCGAGGACATCGAGAGCGTCTCGATCCTCAAGGGCGCCCCGGCGGCCGCGCTGTACGGCAGTCAGGCCGCCAACGGCGTGATCTTGATCACGACCAAGAAGGGCAGCGCCGCGAAACGGCAGCCCGTGACCTTCACTTCGAACCTTACGTTCCAAAGCCCTTTCCGCCTGCCGGACTTCCAGAACCGTTACGGGGTGAGCGGCGGCGTCGAAAGCTGGGGTGCGCGCGCCGCGATGAAGGCTTACGACAACGCCGGGGATTTTTTCCGGACGGGCGTTACGGCGATGAACTCGCTGTCGGTCTCTTCAGGCACCGAGCAGATGCAGACCTACTTCTCCTACGCCAATACCGCCGAGCGCGGAATCACGGGCTCGAACCGCCTGATGCGGCATAACTTCAACCTGCGGGCGACGACCGGGCTGTTCCGGGACCGGATCAAGCTCGACGGCAACATCAGCTTCATGCGTCAGGTCGTGAAGGACAAACCGGTGCCGGGCGGATTCTACATGAACCCGCTGGTCGGGCTTTACCGTTTTCCGCGCGGCGTCGATATGACTCCCTACCGCGAGCATTTCGAGGTCTATGACCCGGACCGCAAACTCAGCGTGCAGAAATGGATCGCTCCGAGCGACGATTTCGAACAGAATCCCTATTGGATCACCAACCGCATCCGCAGCAAGAGCCTGCGCAACCGGGTCATGGCCTCCCTCTCCGCCGACTGGAAGGTGAACGGCTGGCTGCGCATCCGCGCCCGCGGCAACGTCGACTATATCGACGACAAGGTCCGCCAGAGGTTCTACGCCTCGACGGCTCCGGCGCTGGCCGGGAACAACGGCCGTTACATCGAAAGCGGTTATTCGGAGACCCTTTTCAACGGCGAGGTGCTGGCCCTCTTTGACAGGCGGTTCACGCCCGACTGGACGTTCAGCGCTACGGTCGGCGCCTCCCTGAACGACCGCACGGTGAATTCGCTGCGCATCGATTCGAAGACCGCGTCGCTCTATTACCCCAATGTGTTCAACGTGGCCAATATCGTCATGAACAGCTCGGCCTACGTCGACGAGCAGATCGACGCCCGCCGCCAGATACAGTCGCTCTTCGCCACGGCTTCGGTCAAATACGCCGAGAGTCTCAACCTCGAAGTCACGGGGCGCAACGACTGGGCTTCGACGCTGGCCTACACCTCGCACGAGGGCAGCGGGTTTTTCTACTGTTCGTTCGGCGCGTCGTGGGTCGTCGGCAAGATGTTCAAACTGCCCGAATGGATGTCGTTCGCCAAGGTGCGCCTGACGTGGAGCCGCGTGGGCAACGACATTCCGATGTTCATCACCAACCCGAAGGCCCACATTACGGCCGGCGGGGGCATCAACGCCGCCGATGCTGCTCCGGGCACCGACCTCAAGCCCGAAATGACCAATGCGCTCGAAGCGGGTTTCGAATGGCGTTTCTTCGGCGACCGGCTGGGAATCAACGCCACTTACTACAAGACCAACACCCACAACCAGTTCTTCAAGCTGCCGGCCCTGTCGGGCGAAGCCTATGCTTTCCGGTACGAAAATGCCGGCAACATCGAGAACGAGGGCGTCGAGGTGTCGCTGAGCGCCTATCCGGTTTACGGCAGCGGTCTGACGTGGCAGTCGGTCGTGAACTTCGCGCATAACAGGAACCGGGTGATAAAACTGCACGACGAACTGCGCGAATATGCCTACGGTCCGTCGAGTTTCTCGTCGTCCTACGCCATGAAACTGGTCGAGGGCGGGGCGATCGGCGACATCTACGGCCGGGCGTTCGAGCGCGACGCCGACGGGAATATCGTTTACGAAACCGAAGGCGATTACGCCGGTCTGCCCCGCACCGCGGGCGACGGCAATACCGTCAAGGTGGGCAATGCGAATCCCGTATTCGCGCTGTCGTGGAGCAACACCTTCTCTTACAGGGGCGCGTCGCTGTCGCTGATGCTG
Source organism: Alistipes sp. DJF_B185 (assembly GCF_964250025.1). Taxonomy (NCBI): domain Bacteria; kingdom Pseudomonadati; phylum Bacteroidota; class Bacteroidia; order Bacteroidales; family Rikenellaceae; genus Alistipes; species Alistipes sp. DJF_B185. Next base: position 82,242 of record NZ_CAXUDY010000001.1, on the reverse strand, counting down.
GACTGCCGTTACGGGGGCCGGTTGCTGTCGCAGACCATGGCCGATATGGATTCCTACGGTGTCTCGGCCGCAACGGCCGACGCCCGCGACCGCGGTTACGTGACGCTCGAAGGGCGGCGTATCGACGACGTGAAGGGATTCTACAAACTGGTCGGAGGACGCGCCGGCGTGACGGAATACTACATGTACGACGCCACGAATATACGGCTGCGCGAATTGGCTGTCTCCTATGCGCTGCCGCAGAAGCTGGTCCGCCGCACGCGGGTGCTGAGCGGCGTCACCCTGTCGCTGGTCGCGCGCAACCTCTTCTTCATTTACAACGCCGCGCCGTTCGATCCCGATCTCATCCTTTCGACGGGCAACGACAATCAGGGAATCGAAGTGTACGGCATGCCCACCGTGCGCAGCGTGGGATTTAACATCAAACTGGAATTTTAAGCATGAAATGCCGGCATATATATCTTTTCGCGGGACTTTGTGCGCTGCTTCTCGGCGCGTGCACGGGTAATTTCCGCGACATAAACGACGACCTCTCCGGCATTACGGACGGCGAGCTGGAAGCCGATAACAACGGCTTGGGATACCGTCTGGGCATTATCCAGCAGGGGGTCTATTTCAATTACGATTTCGGCAAGGGCAAGAACTGGCCTTTCCAGCTCACGCAGAATCTCAATGCGGACATGTTTTCGGGCTACATGCACGACCCGAAACCCCTGCAGGGCGGGAGCCACAACTCCGACTATAACCTGCAGGACGGCTGGAACAGCGCCATGTGGCAGTTCACCTACTCCTATGTGATGCCCGAAATCTACCGGCTGGAGCAGACCGCCGCTGAGCTGATGCCGCCCTTCTATGCCATTGCGAAGATACTCAAGGTGCTGGCCATGCAGCGGGTGACCGACTATTACGGTCCGGTGATTTATACCCGTTTCGGCGCGCAGGGCGCCGAGTACGTGCCCGACGGCCAACGGGAGGTCTACATGCGCTTCTTCGACGATCTGGATCAAGCTTCGGAAATCTTGTCGGATTATGTCGCGGAGCGTCCGACGGCCGGCGAATTTGCGAAATTCGACCTGCTGCTCGACGGCAGCTATGCCGCATGGCTCCGCTTCGCCAACTCCCTGCGCATGCGTCTGGCCGTGCGTCTTGCGTCAGTCGCGCCGGAGAAGGCCCGCGCGGAGTTCCGGAAGGCGGCCGCTGACCCGTACGGGGTGATCGAGGTCAATACGAACAATGCGGCGGTCGAGACTTCGGGAATCTACTCGAATCCGCTCGGCGCGATCAACCGGAGCTGGAACGAAGCCGTCATGAACGCCTCGATGGAGTCCGTGCTGACCGGGTTCGGCGATCCGCGTATCGCGAAGTTTTTCGAACCCTGCGCCGAGGATCTCGTTATTGCGAATGACGGCGGGGAATCCGTTTCCGTTACGTTGAAAGGACAATATCACGGCGTCCGTCAGGGAACCGCCTTTTCGCATAACTATTACGCCGCCTTTTCGCGGCTTACCGTCGAGCCGACGACCGAAGTCGTGCTGATGTCTGCGGCCGAAGTGTGGTTCCTGCGCGCCGAAGCCGCCCTGCGGGGATGGACCGATGAAGACGCCGGAACGTGCTACCGCGCCGGCGTCTCCATGTCGTTCGCCCAATGGCAGGTGTCGGGTGCGGAGCAGTATCTGGAAAGCAACGCTTCCGCGGCCGATTACCGCGACCCGATCGCCCCGGAGAACGATATTGCGGCCCGGTGCCGCGTGTCGCCCCGCTGGGACGAGTTGGCGGCCGCCGAGATCGGACTCGAACGGATCATTACCCAGAAGTGGATCGCCATGTATCCCGAAGGCTGCGAAGCTTGGGCCGAGCAGCGGCGGACGGGTTATCCGCGTCTGTTTCCGGTGCGCTTCAACCATAGCAAGGGCCAGAGCATCGACACCGAGACGATGATCCGCCGCCTGCCCTATCCCGCGACGCTCGAAACCTCGGACCCCGAACAATACGAAATGCTTCTGAAAGAGCTTGGAGGTCCCGATCACGGCGGCACCCGCCTGTGGTGGGACACGGGGCGCAATTTCTGAGACTTGTCCGTCGGCCGGAAACTGAAACACACCGCTTTTGCGGTGTGTTTTTTTGTTGTGTCCGGCGACGTCCGGCCGATTGTTCGTGTGCGGTGATGCCCTGCGGCGTTGCCCGGCTTCTGGGTTTAGCCCCGGCTCTCCATGCTGTCTACCGAGGGGTTGACCGCCACGACGTCCTGTTCGATCTGCTGCCGGGAGGGAGTTCCGTTTGCGGATGCGGGGGCGATGGGGCCGTCGTCGGAAATGTCGTCCGGCGTGATCTGGGTGCGCGTGGTTTCCTGAGTCTGCTGCGGATCGGCGGAAGGCTGTCCCACTTGCATTCCGCCCTTGTTTTCCCGCAGAGCTTCCTTGTCGTATGCAGGTCGTTTCATAATTCGAATTCTTTTTTTTGTTCCGCGTGCAAAGGTCATACCATAGGGCGGCCCGCTGCGGGATATCGTCTCCGACGGGAATTTGCACGGAATTTGGGGCGGGTGCAAAGGTATTCACCGTAAACCGGACGATTATGAAAACAAGGAATTTGTTGCTGGGTATGGCCGCTGTCTGCGGCGGTTCCTTTCAGGCGGTCGCCTGCACGGGCATCGCGCTCACGGCTGCTGACGGCAGTTATGTGCAGTCGCGCACCATCGAGTGGGCCCGCGGCGTTTTGCAGAGCGAATACGTCGTCATCCCGCGCGGTCAGCGGCTCCGCTCCTTCACACCCTTGGGAGCCGACGGCATGACCTTCACGGCCAAATACGGCGTCGTGGGGCTGTCCGTGGTGCAGAAGGAGTTCATCGCCGAGGGGATCAACGAAGCGGGGCTGTCGGCCGGACTCTTCTTCTTTCCGCAATACGGAGGGTATGAACCCTACGAACCGGCGCAGAACGACCGCACGCTCGCCGATCTGCAATTCGTGGCATGGGTGCTGACACAATTTTCGACCGTCGATGAGGTCAAAGCCGCCGTCGGAGGCGTGCGCATCGTTGCGTTGGAAAAGACGTCGGTCGTACACTGGCGCATCGGAGAACCGTCCGGACGGCAGGTCGTGTTGGAAATCGTCGGCGGAGTGCCGCATTTTTACGAAAATGAGGTCGGTGTGCTCACCAACGCCCCCGGTTTCGAGTGGCAGCTCACCAACCTGAACAATTACGTGAACCTCTATCCGGGCGACGCCCCCGTCCGCCGGCTGGACGGCGTAACGCTGCGGCCTACGGGCGGCAATTCGGGGTTCCTCGGCCTTCCGGGCGACGCCACGCCGCCATCGCGCTTCGTGAGGGCCGCCTTCTACCGCGCCACGGCTCCGCAGCGCGCCACCGGGTTCGAGACCGTACAGCAATGCTTCCACCTGCTCAACAATTTCGACATTCCCATCGGCATCGAACATCCCGAAGGCGAGTGTCCGGACATTCCGAGCGCCACGCAGTGGACCTCGGCCATCGACCTGACCAACCGCCGGGTCTATTACAAGACCGCCTACAACAATACGATCCGCTGTATCGACCTCGCGGGGATCGACTTCGGGAAAACGGCCTATCAGTCCCATCCGCTGGACCCGAAACGGGAACAGCCCGTGGAACGGATCGCTGTTCCGGAGTAAGACGGCGGTTGCGGTCCGTTTTCGGCCGCTTCTTCGTCGGCGTCGCCGGGGCTGAACTCCTCGTCGGCGAAAAAGCCGGCTTGTCCCGTGAGCTGTTTCTGGCGCAGCAGTGCGTCGCGCTCCGTGCCGATATGGCGCATGGTTCACCGGTCGGACCGTTGCGTCCGGATAGGTTTCCCTTTTGCAATCGGCCGGCAGGGATTCCCTGACGACCGGTTGGCCGCTGGGGGTGGTTCCCGGCCGGCGGCTATCGTATCCGCCGGACCCATATATTCTCTCCCTTTGCATCCGAAGACAAAAGGCTGCCCGCGGCAAAATCGGACTGCTTTTTCATGCCCGTCCCGAATATTGGTGTGGAAGCGTTCCATATCGGCTTGGAAAGCTTCCCCGGATTCCGGACCTTTGCCGCGCAAACGAAAAAAACGGCTTTCCGACCATGTCTGTACGACCTTGCGAAATACTGAACTGCGGGGATGTCTATCTTTTTCCTGAGACGAATTCTCGGTGTCAGGGCCGCTCCTCGCTATGGAGCGTGATCGTCTTGCGGAAGAGGAATGTCGTGCTCGAATCGGATACGGGGGATTATCGGCATTTTGCGATGTGGCGGCCCCTTGCCGTCGGTTGCCGTTATTGCCGACTGGCGAAACGCTCCGAATTTCGGGATTATAGGGTGAATCTCACGTATGCCGAAATGCGTAAAATAGGATAAGGATAATGTCGTCCTGCTTAAAACTTTAGCGGTTATGAAAAAGGATAACGAGAGTCCCTATCGTTACTATCGTGTCGTAAGCGTCAAAAAGATCGATCAGTGGTTTTTCGACCGATACGATCATCGCAGAACCCACGCGAAAATCTATGAAACGGTCATCCGGCCCAAATTCGGGATGTGCGAGAACACGTTTCTCGACTACCGTCATGAACCGGACGAGCTGCTGGAACTGTTTCCGCAGTCGGCCAGCGTCGAGTTTTCGCTGTGGCTTCCGACAGTACAGACCAAGTACATGGTTCCCGCCGAGGCGAATCGATTCAGCCTGATGCTCTGGGATTCGATCGACAAGGCTTTTCGCTGTATCCGGCGACGGGAGCCGGGCTGCTGCATAGACGCCGACAAGTTACTGACGTATATGACGCTTTATCTGGAAGAAAGATCATCCGTCGGGATGAAGTGACGCAACTTATGAATGAAGAGAGGGGCTGTCCGAACAATTCGGGCAGCCCCGGTATTTTCGTGCGGTCTTTTCGTTTTCGGTTCGGGGAATCGGCCGAAGTTTTTGCAAAATGATGATATACAGTCGGTTTTCCTCTTTTGCGCCGGACGGGCAACAAAAAAGGAGCCTCGGAAAAAGGCTCCTTTGTGCGGATAAAGGGACTCCGCTTATCTTTTCAGTACTCTGAATATCAGTCGAATAATCTAAATATCAATCTTCTGCACACACTTTGGCGTTGCATGAAAAGCGTTGGTTTGCTTGCCTATGTTCTGGCGTTTCAATACGGTACAAAGGTAAGCAATCTATTTGAATAAAACAACCCGGCCACACAGCCGGGTTGTTTTTGTATTAGGTTTTCGGAACAGTCGGTTTATAATAATTCTTCTCCACTACTTGGTTGATTTTAGCTTCCGGGTATAGAATATTCCCACCTATTGAGGTGTATGGTATTAGTCCTTTATCCCGATAGTTCTGTAAAGCTCTTCGGCTGATATGGAAATGTTCCATTACCTGTTCTGTGGTGAAATACCGTTCGTTGAGCAGAGAGGGGCGCACTTTCTTCATTAGCTTGTCGGTAATCCGCATGATGTTCTGCATCGTAGCGGCCAATTTCCTGTACTCCGGCGTTTCGCAGGTTATTACGTCGTCGCATGTAATCTTACTATCTTCCATAGCTATTTTTGTTTAGTCAGACCCCTGTCAAGCACTGCTTTTACATCTTCAGACTTGTAGTAGCATTTGTTCCCCATCACGGTATAGGGTAGAACTCCGCTGTTCCGGTAATATTGCAGGGTTCGTTTGGAGATATTCAGCCATTGGCATACTGCGGCATTATCGATTCAGCCCGAACCGTCCGCTGGGAAAAACAGACGTTCTAATGTCTGCATGCGTTTGTTTTCCTGCTCGGCGTTAGCTTGCGTTTCCAGCCACGCCCTTTCTTCGATCAATAGATACTTCATACGTTAATTTTAATTAGTAAATGTTTTTTATCTGCAATATATCCTTACTTCGGGCAACTCCTGCCACAACGGACAAGAACGGACGCAACTGGATTATCGGCAAGGCAATATAGTAATGGTTTTCCGGTTCCCGGCCTTTGGCCGCTCCAGACCGTTCCAGACCGTCCGCCCTTGTTCTCTATTGCAAATCCGGCGGCAATATAAGGGACGCCCCGCTGTTTTGATGCTGTTTACGCCCTCGTTCTCCCTCATTCGCCCTAATTGGCCCCATGAATCGGGCGGATTCCGCGGCATAACTCCCCGGACTCTCTCCTCGGTACTCCTGCAAACTTGGCGGCAAGATAAGGGCAGCGTCCCGACTTGGTGCTGTCCGGGGAGTGAACGGTTATGAACGGTGCTAATTGACCCCGAAAACCGGACAAAATCAGCCGCAGTTTCGGGGTATCAGTGCCAAAATCAAACATCCGGAGGTTTTGTCCATACTACGGAGCAGTTCCGCGCAGCAGGGCGCAATAATATCAGGCATGTAACAGATTGGAAAATTGTGTATTATCTTCGCCGCAAATCTTAAAATCCGACACATTTATGACTACCCGAACCATCCATTCCACTCCGGCGATCTTCCGCCCGTCGTGAAGAGCCGCCCGCCCTGAAATCAGCTCTCCGATCTCCCGCCTTTCGGGGTACTGACTTTCCCGCTCTGTCCGCCTGCGCCTTTGCGTGAGCGTCGATGCGATACGTCCCGCCTTTGCCGCCCTAAGCCTCCGCCGACTATATCCGGCGGGTCTTGCGGGCCAGCTTCGGCGTGCCGTGTCCGGGGCTTCGGCCCCGGCATCGACCGCTCCCGAAACGGGAGGAAGCAAGGTTGTGTTTTCGTGCCACAAAAATCCGTCTCCGACGTTTTTTGCGACCACTTCAAACAACCTTGCTCTGCGAGGCCATCCCATTCGGACTGCTCCCGGTGCGGGTCGCATTCCGAAACGCCCGCCGCTCCCTGCGGTCGCCGCGGGCTTGGGATTCGGGGCGTCTGCGACGCGGGTTTACAACCGTGCCCGCTTCACGGGTTTTACCCGGTCATCCGGCAGCGGTCGGACGTGCGGCCATGCGCTGAACTAACACGGGTTCGCACATGGCCGAGAACCGAAAGAACAAGGGCGGCAGACCGCCCAAAACCGCCGCCGCAAAACACTCCGAAACCGTCCGTTTCCGCGTAACGGCCGCACAGATGCAAACCCTGCAACAAAGCGCAGCGAAAAGCAGGCTGACCCTGTCGGAATACGCCCGGCAAATGGTGCTTGCCGGAAAAGTCATCGCCCCGGCCAGCCCCGAAGAACTGGGCCTGATTGCCGAGCTGACCCGCGAGAAGAACAACCTGAATCAACTTGCCAAAGTCCAGAACGCCGCAGGAGCCGCAACGCGGGAAGCGGAACTGATCCGGATCATCCGGTTTTACAATCGGATGATTGCCAAACTGAAAAGAGAGTAGCAATGATAGGAAAAATCGTAACGGGCAAATCGTTCGGCGGAGCCGTCGAGTATGTCCTCAGGAAAGAGAAAGTCCGCCTGCTGGATAGCGACGGGGTAGATACCGAAAGCATCCGGTCGATAATCGACGACTTCAATTTCCAGCGCAAGGCCCGCCGGGAGATCGCAAAGGTCGTGGGGCATATCTCGCTCTCGTTCCATCGGGACGATGCGCCGACGCTGACCGACGATCGGATGCGGGAACTGGCGGCGGCCTACATGGAGTGCATGGGCATTGCCGATACGCAGTATATCGTCGCCCGACACAACGACACGGAACATCCCCACCTGCATATTATCTACAACCGGGTGAAATACGACCGGACGCTTGTGGCGGATAAGAACGAACGCCGCCGGAACGTCAAAGTCTGCAAACAGCTTAAACGCCGATACGGGCTGACATTCTCCAACGGCAAGCGGGACATAAAGAGTGAATGGCTTCACGGAGCGGACAAGGTGCGGCAGGAGGTGTTCGACGCCATAACCCGCATCCTGCCCAAATGCGACCGGATCGCCGACCTGTCGGCCAAACTGAAACGGCAGGGGATCGGCGTGCAGTTCGTCCACCGGGGCAACGACCCGAAGAAAGCGGTTCAGGGCGTAACCTTCACCAAAGACGGACTGACATTCAAAGGCTCGCAGGTAGACCGCAAATTCAGCTATGCCGGATTGTCGAAGACGATCCGCGAACGGGTCGAGACGTTGGCACGGGAAGCAGCCGACGAGGAGATCAAATACATGCGGGAAAGACGGCGGGAGCAGGAACGCGACACAACGCCGAAGCCGCGGAAAGCAGAAAAGCCGCAACCGCCGCAGGTCAAACGGGAAGAAACACCCCGCCTGCAACCTGCTACACAACAGCCGGAGCAAAGGCAACCAGCCCCGGCCATGCCGAAACCCTCCGCGCCGCAGCAGGTCGAAATCTGCGGTACGCGCTTTACGCAGGACCAATGGCGGCAGTTGCAGGAGAACCGAATGCTGCGGATAATCGTTCGCCGCAGGGATGAAGCCTTTACACGTGAATTGGTTACGGCGATAAAAGGCTGTCGGCTGACGGTGCAGGAACAGAAACAGTTGTATTCCGAGCAGGGGTTGATTAAGACGTTCCGCAGGCAGGACGGAACGGTTTACCGCTCCCGGTTCGGGGTGGAAGCAAAGCCCGGACAGAAAGACATGCTGACCGAGTGCGTATTATCCGTGCAACAGCTGCAAGAGGTGAAGCCCAACACAAAGCCGCAGATGAAACCGGAACAGCAACAAAAACCGAGGCCGCAGGTGAAACAGCCTGAAAACATTCAACTACATAGGAAAAAAGGACGAGGAATATAATTCAAGTAAAAATCTGCAAGGTTGTAATATTGTGCAACCACGCAGATTTATATTTGATCTTTAAATCAAAAAATTGTATTTAGAATGGAATTAATGAGTCATATACAAATTTTTCTAAATTATTTCGATTTTTACAAAGCATACATATTTCAGAATTCCTTTCCACATAATCATATAATTCCATTGTCAGGTCTTTATTGCTTAAGATCTGGGGTTCCTTGACTCTATATTCATCACAAAATCGATCAATCATTGTTCTGATTAAATCTTTGGCCGCCTTCTCTTCTTCCGGTGATGGCTCTATTCTTCGTGTATTTATTGGATTCCGTCTAAGTGCTGCTACTTGAGATGAAAGATTATCAATTTTTTCCAAAAGAAGTTGGCTACTTGTACCTTCATACATTGGTAATTTGGCCACATCTACAATGGCAAAATGCTTTAAAAATGTTGAATAAGAAGATTTTTTTGCAGCCTCAATAGTTACTTGAATTTTTTTAGACAACTCTTTCTTAAATTCCTCTATTTTAGGATGTCTCAATTCCTTTGGATAATTTATATGTTCTATTGGGGATGTATCAAATGAATATGCAGTCGTATCGTCTTTAACAATTACTACTGGTTTGTCAAATGCTAATCTCATGCCTAATTCAAACATTACATTTGAATTTTTAGAGCTAACATCACATACAATGATCTCATTTTGATAAAGGTTATGTACGATTGTTTTATGAATGATCTGAGTTTCATTGGCCTCGCTAACTAAACAAGGCGATAATCCAATAGAAGCTATTGAATCCGATATGATTTGGCGAACATCAGCCCAGTGACCAGCAGGATAACCAGGCGTATCCGATATTGGCATTATAATACCACATTTTGTAGGTTCCTCTTTTGGAGGCGTTTCTGTATTCTTTTGTATGCTTGCCATAGGATTAGTGTTTATCGTTCTTAGTTTGGTAAACTCGAATAATACGCAATTTGTAGCCTACAACCCTTTTCCACGATGTCGCGTAATAGTTCGATCTTGGGGACGAGAGCGTCGATGTCTGCTTTGGTGACGATGAAGTTCTTTTTGTTGTAGCGGGCTTCCAGATAGGCGCGGCGCAACAAGTCGAACAGGCGTTTTTCTTCGTCCGTGTCGCAGGGGAATACTTTAGCCAATTCCAGCGTATAGGGCTTGCATTTCTCAATCAGAAATTGCAGATCGTGTTCTTTATAGCCGTAAAGAATATAAACCAACGGGATAGTTTTTAGAAAACTTTCTGTTGCTTGGTGCAACATGAAAGCAGTCATGTGATAATTTTCCTCTTGGTAGTAAAAATTTGCTCCCTTAAAAAAATCAAGGCCATCGGAGAACTTATCACCGTAATACTCTTCCGCCATCTTCTTAATCTCTGCATAATCCAACTCTCCGGGCGTGGCTAACTGACATTCGCCCGAATCGTAGAGCATGATTCCCTTTGCGACGATCTCGACGTAGAAATAACGTCCCATCGTCAGGGCGTCGTTCAGCTTGGAGATGCTTTCGTTGATAATCTGGGGTCGGGGCAGGTTCTCGTCATTCTTCCCGGCTGCAAACCGCTCCCTTATGCGGGCCTCTACCGTGCTTTCCCTTTCTCCCAGCCGACGCTTGGTAACGACCAGCAGATCGTAGTCGCTCATGTAGATTGTCCGCACGCCGTAGTCGCGCCGTTCGTCGCGTTCGACGTAGGTATTCGCCGCATAACTCCCGTATAGGATAATCATAACGACATCTTTCACCTCGTCGCGGATCAGTGCGGCCAATTCGTGTAAATCCCGCTGTTTGCGTTCGGGCAGAAAGTCGATGGAGTTCTTCATACCCACAAAATTAGCAAGATTTTTCCAAAAACACACGGCCCGTTGGTATTAGATTCGAAATTGTTCGTATATTTGTTTCACGATTCCTTGAAGCAGTTTCGTTGTATAGGGGCGGCAGAAGCCGTCCGGGAACAAACTGGCAAGCAACTACTATGCAAACTTCAAGGAATTATCTCGACTCGGCATAAGCCGAGGGACATAACATATAAAGGGTAAACAACTCTTTATACCTCTGTATAAACTTGGGAGCCTCCTCGGAGGTTGTTTAATTCGGGTATAATAGTTGTCAGTCCTTGTTATGTCCTGCCCTTTACGGGCGGGGCAGGCAAGGGCGCAGGACAGCTGCCGAATTAAGGTTCCCAAGACCTATACAGAGGGGCTGCAAATGCGCCCCTTTTTTATTTCCATCCGGGGCGCACTCACACAATCTCAACCCCGGTATTATGTCACGGCAAATCAATCGAAAAGAGGCGTTTTTGGCATCCGTCGGCCCTTGGCCGGCGGGCATTGCTGTGTCTGCCGGGGGCTTCACAAGGACGGCGGACATGGCCCTGAAATCTGGTAGTAACACGCAAGTAATCCCGTGCCCGGCCGTCCTTTCTTTTTTACTTCTGCGGATGCGGGCGACCGAAATGAATTCTTCAATCTGTGAAGTTGCGTCACTTGATTGTTTCGGTCCCGCATCCGCTTTTTAATCCGACAACCACAAACTATGGAACCAGCCTTTACCCTCGGTATCCTGTACGGCTGCGGCTGCGGTTTCCGCACGGCACAGTATTTCGAACAACTCGCCGCATACTATCTGAAATCCATGTCGCGCGTCCGGGTGCTGATCGCCCTGACGGGCAAAGCCGAGCGGTCGGTTGCGGCCTGCCTTTTGGAACAACGAGCGAAGCACTCCGGGTTGGAGGTCACCGTCGTGCTGACGGCCCGGCAATGGCGGGAATATCTGCAAAACGTTTCGCACGGCAAAGCCGCCGAATGCAACCCGATTATCGACGCGGCGGATCGTCGGGAGGTGATGAAACGGTGCGCGGAGCGTTTTTCGCCCCGGAGCTGTTCCGGCTGTTTATCGAGCGTTGCGACCTGCTCGTTTTTCAAGAACACCATGCCGGGGCGCAGATGGTCGGACTGCTGCGCGAACTGCTGACGGATATGGCCGTGCCGCTGCCCGTGCAATACGAACTGCTCCATCCCGGCTATGCGAGCCTGCATTATCCGGCCGACCGGAAGCAGTACCGAATATACGGAGGCCCTTATTACGATCCCTATCAGGAGATTCGGCAAAGCGTCGCCTACCTGCGGCGCAATAATTTCGTGATCCGGGCGGAACACCTGCCGATGATCTTCGTGCACACATGGCAGTCCGAGCCGCCGCCGGGATGGTATCATTACCTGACGACCCCGGACGATACGGACGCGATATTCCGCCTGCGGGAAACGCCGCGCCACGATCATCTTTCGCTCAAGGTGTTCGCATACGCCTATGCCGTAAGGCATGATATGTGGGCGGGAGGCCGGGCAACCCCGTCGGGAGCCGACGCGATAAGACGGTTCCGGCAATTCCGGCAACTGTTGGAGATGATAGCCGCCCGGCGGGAAGCGGGAGAGCGGGTGAAATCGTTTGACCTGATGGATTTCGACGGGTACGATAAATTGCTGAAACAATATGGCTGGGTGCAAAGGCCCGATGAAATGAACACAAGACTGTGCGATGAATAACGAAATACCGCCTTTGAACTGTGCATGGTTCAAAGGCGGTATTTCATTGTCGGGACAGATTAGTTCGCTGCGGCCAACATCTCGCCGATTTTCTGCATTTCCCGGCCGATAAGCTGCTCGGAGAATTTCGCGTAATGACGGGGCATGTTCGTATTGGTGTGGCCGAGAATAAAAATCAATTAGAGTTCTTCTTTGAAAAAGAGTTGATAATAGTACATTCCAGTTGTTTCGTCATAACCTTTCTTTATGTATTGGTTATTGCCATGTACATAAATATGAAAATTTTTATCAAGTTTGATGACGCTTTTAAAAGCTCTTGATTGTTTTTTTACGGCAGAATCAGATATCGCAAACTCGTCCTCAATTTGAATGTCTCGTTCCTGTTCGTATTCATCTTTGAATCGATTGAAACTTTCAACGACTTTTGGGTCGGATATTACTTTTTGTGAAAATTCATCAAAGGAAAAATTGTCTTGTTCTTTGAAATATTTTATTGTCTCATTTAGAATCTCTGCTTGATCAGCTTTAGTAATCATAAATTCGTTAGGCAAATGCTTGGTAACATAATTTTTACACATTGCCATTACGTTGTGAGTATTATAATACTCGTCTTTTCGTTGTTGAACGTGTAAAAAATTATCAAACCAATATTGTGCTTCTGTCCCTTTATTTGTATTATCAACTACTGATAAAGTGTATCCTTCATCTTTTTCAATATTAAATATTAGGCAACCTTTATCAAGTTTATGGGTGTTGATTCCTGATAAACTTTCTATGTGTAGATCATTTTGCTCTGTATATATATTTAAGAATATATCCTTATTTTCAGATTTGAATAATCCTATTATGTCAGTAGCTTGATCATTAACTAAGCAATCAGTGAATCGAACAACATAAAATTCTCCCGCTTTAATTTTATTATGATTACAACACTCATAAAGATATTGGGCTAAATGCTTCGATTTATCAACAAAAGATTTATTATCCGTAAATATGTCTTTTACATACCTATATGTTTCATTTAGAGATAAATCTGTGCTGTGAAAAAAATGGAATAATTCATTGCCATTGAATGAATTTAGGAAATATTCTTTTAATACGCTTTGTAAGATTTCATCAAGTTCTATTGTTTGGGATGATAAAATACATCCATCATCATTTAATCTATTCCCAACATAATGAATAATAATATCAGATATTTCACCTAGTTCAAATTTCATTTTTTGCTTCTTATAATTAATAAATAAAAAAAATGTAAAAAATGCAAGGAGTCATATATAAACCAACTTAATAAGCCTATGAAAATTGCGGTGAATATATGCCCTATACAAATATATATATTTATAGAAATACGTTCACAAAATAAAGTATAACTATTAGTAAACGCATAAGCGGAAAGTGCCATAATTAATGATAAAAAGACGACCCTTTTATTGAATTGAACCACTCTGTTATAGAGGTTTACCCGTGTATTTAGCCATTTTATGGTTTCGCTGTCCCCTTGGATTATTAGACTTAGTATTGTTAATAAAAAACCAAAAACAAAAATTCCTATTTCTGGGAAATTATCTACAATCCCTTGACAATCTGTATATTTTATGCTCGATCTCAATAGGAGGAAACATGTTAGCAGTCCAATAAGTATCCCGCCATAAGTTTCTTTTGCTTTTCTCCATGTCATATTTTTATTCAAATATTCGTTGTAATTCAGGTTTTATCTTTTCATATGCTCTTTCAATTTCCACCTTTCTATCATCTATTTGTAAATTTATATGAATGATAGCTGTTGGCAAATTTATATAAAGAGTACGGAAGGTATCTGCAATTAGATTAATAGGCTGTAGTGCTTTGATATTCTCAACATCCTCGACATAGCCTTTTACGCGTAGCTCTTCAACATTTCCGCGTTGCGGAGTTTGTAGAATTTGTCTCGTAGCGTCTATCATGCGTTTAATACGCGTTCTTTTTAAGCCTTGTGGATTCGTCTTTTTCCCTGCTGCCGTGTAGTGCAGTGTAACTTTATCGGTATTTGCTTTTATACCGGCCTCTAGATGTTTTTTCAATGCAGCTCCGATTCCATCTTCGGTATCTTGAATTTCTCGTAATACTGCTCTTGGTTCTGCGATATCTAATTCAAATTCTTTGATATAGTACATGTTTAAAAATCGTTCATACTCTGCTTTGCGAACTACTGCAAGAAATTCTAAACTATATTTATCTTCATCGTCTATTGTTTCGTTATTATAGATTTCGATAATATTGTTCAAAAAACAACCATTGCGATTTACTTCATATAATAACACATTAAGATTACCATCATATAAAAACACATTAGCATATGCTAGCCCTTCGATTTCTGGGTTAAGTTCAATAGGGCTAATTACATCGGTTATTTTATTTTTTTAGGTGCTAAATCTTTATCTTGTGTAGTAATAATAATGCCAACAAGGCAATTCGGTTTGTCTGTATGTTGTAAGTGGAACTCATATTGTTTCCCTATTTGATTTGTATATTTTTTGCCGTTCAATAAGTTTAAAATATCGGCGAAAGATACATCATTTTCAATATTATTATTGATTGATCTCAAATATGGGGTAACAACATCAACCCGTTTTTTTATTGTCTGTGCCATGATTTGGTAGTTTTTGGTTAGTATGTTAACAAATATACAATATTTTCTACGAAAGTGCATCTAAAATATGCTCTAATTTTTAAGGAAACGTTTTCAATGTCATGAATTTGCAAGAATTTGCCGACAGCGCAAAAGGACATTAATTAATTATGATATTATACTAAATATTTGGCCGATCTTCTGCATTTCCCGACCGATAAGCTGTTTCGAGAATTTCGCATAATGACGGGTCATATTCGTATTGGAGTGTCCCAGAATCTTCGCAAGTACGTCGATAGGCATTCCGTATTCCACGGCAAGACACGCGAACGTGTGGCGGGCGCAGTGCGTCGTCAATTTTTTGTTCAGCCCGCAGATCGTGGCGATCTCGAACATATAGGCGTTCATTTTCTGATTGCTCGGTACGGGCAGTAGCTTGCCGGATTCCATGCAATGCAAGTCGAACGCATACTTTTGTAAAATAGCTTTGGGTTGTTTTAGTAGTGGGATCGTACTCATTACCGCCGTCTTTTCACGGGGCTTGCGAATCCACATATTGCCTTGTTCATCAGTCGTAAGGTGTTCGCGTTTCAACTCTTTGACATCGGCGAACGCCAGCCCGGTATAACAGCAGAATACGAAAATGTCCCGCACGTTTTCCAGCCGCAGGTTCGGCATCGGTTTTTCCATCAACCGTTCGATTTCTTTCTTGGAAAGGTGTTCTTTGGGTGGTGGGGCAACTTCTTTCAGTTTGTAGTTTTTAAACGGATTTTTCTCGATCCACTCGTTTCGCAGGCAATAGAGCATGAAATTGCGCAGACAGTCCAAGATATTGATCGCGCCATTGTGGTGGCAACGGTGGGCGGTCTGTAAATAGGTATTGAAGCCGTCGAGATAGCCATAGGAAACAGCCGACAGGCGAATATCGTCTTTTTTGCACTCCTGTTTGGTGTAACTCACGCAGGTAGCGGCAAAGACGGTAATATTTGTTGGATGTAAGTTGCGTAATGCGCACTCCGACCTCTTTCTGTCGCTTTTCGCAGTAAAGTGTCAGTTCTTCCAGAAACATTTTCGCCTGGTTGCCGGGACTTTGCAGGCGTTCCTTGATTTCCAGAACGTTGCCTTCGAAGCCTTCGGCTTGTAGTGTGCGATATATTTCGACGACCTTTGCCCGGAAGTCGTCGATATAGGCATTTACCTCGTAGGCGAGTTTGTCGCGTCCGGTGGCCCGCCCTTTGGCTGTATCCCATTTATCGACCGGGGTGCGGCATTGGGTGTAAACTTCTTTAGAAATACCGTTTACGGTAATCCGCGCCAGAATCGGCGCCATCCCTTTGACGGTGCGTACTCGTCGTAAAAAGAACGAGATACAAAATGTTTTCCTGTTCATTTCAACCTGCTTTAATTGTTAATACTACGATTGAAAAGCCTGAAAGGTTTGCAGCAAAACAATGCTTATCAGTGCATTATGTCCTAAATCGTGTGCCGAGAATCGGCCCAAATGCTTCTGCACACAGTTTGGCACACGCGAAATGTGCTTTTATCGGAACAGCTTTGCTCCGGAGAAAGATCGTAAATTCGATTGTAAGGTGTTGATATACAGATTGAAATTCTCTTGTTTGCGCAGATTCGCTCACAAAAAAAGTCCTCAAAAGAGGACTGAAAAGTGCGGATAAAGGGACTCGAACCCCCACGCCGTAAGGCATCAGATCCTAAGTCTGACGTGGCTACCAATTACACCATATCCGCTCGGTATGTGCAAAGGTATATAAAAATTCACAAATCGCAATCCGGGGCGGGGATTATAAGGCTTTTTTATTTACTTTTGTAGATAATTTTACCCGATTATGCCGCAGAATATCACACTCGTCCTGACACCCCGGCAGGCTGCCGATGCGAAGTATTACACGTCGCTCGCCGCACGGCGTTTGGGCATGCCGGAGCAGGATATCGCTTTGGTGCGGGTCGTCAAACGGTCGATCGACGCCCGGCAGCGGCAGCCCAAGGTGAACCTGTCGCTGGAGGTATATGCAGACCGCGAACCCCGGCCCGCGCCCGTGCATTTCGACTATCCGTCGGTCGCGGGGAGGACCGAAGTGGTGATCGTCGGGTCGGGTCCGGCGGGCCTTTTCGCCGCTTTGCGGCTGATCGAGCTGGGCCTGCGGCCCGTGATTCTGGAGCGGGGCCGCGACGTCTCGGCCCGCAAGGTCGATATCGCGCAGATCAACCGCAACGGCGACGTCGATCCCGATTCTAACTACGCTTTCGGCGAAGGCGGTGCGGGGACCTTCTCCGACGGGAAGCTCTTTACGCGCAGCAAGAAGCGCGGCGACTATAACAAGGCGCTGCAGACGCTCGTCTTCCACGGCGCGACGCCCGAAATCCTTTACGAGGCCCATCCGCATATCGGCACCGACAAACTGCCGCGTATCATGCAGCGCATCCGGCAGACGATCCTCGATGCCGGCGGCGGGTTCGTTTTCAACAGCCGGGTGACGGACCTCGAAATCAAAGGCGGCCGGGTGCAGGGCGTATGGTGCGGCGCGACGCTCGTCGAAGGTGCGGCCGTGGTGCTGGCTACGGGACATTCGGCCCGTGATATTTACGAACTGCTGCATCGGAAAGGCGTGCGTCTTGAAGCCAAGGCCTTCGCCATGGGCGTGCGTATCGAACATCCGCAGGCGCTGATCGACTCGATCCAGTATCATTGCGAAACCCGCGGCGAATACCTTCCTGCGGCGGCCTATTCGCTCGTGAGTCAGGAGAACGGCCGCGGCGTCTATTCGTTCTGCATGTGCCCCGGCGGATTCATCGTCCCCGCCATGACCGATGCCGCCCAGTCGGTGGTAAACGGCATGTCGCCCAGCGGCCGCACGTCGCCTTATGCCAATTCGGGGCTGGTGACCGAAGTGCGGCCGGCGGATTTCGAACACCTGCGCGCCGAATGGGGCGAGCTGGCCGGGCTGAAATTCCAGCAGCAGTTCGAGGAAATGGCGCGGCGGAACGGCGGCGACCGCCAGATCGCCCCGGCGCAGCGCGTCGCCGATTTCGTTGCGGGCCGTGCGAGCGCGTCGCTTGCCAGAACTTCCTATATTCCGGGGATCGTCCCTTCGCGGCTCGACCGGTGGATGCCCGGATTCATCGCGCAGGGACTGCGGCAGGGACTTGCGACCTTCGGCCGCCGGATGCGCGGCTTCGTCACCAACGAAGCCGTCGTGGTCGGCGTGGAGTCGCGGACCTCTTCGCCCGTGCGCATTCCGCGCGATCCTGCGACGCTGATGCACCCCGAAACGGCCGGGCTTTTCCCGGCGGGTGAAGGCGCCGGATATGCCGGCGGCATCATCTCGGCGGCTCTCGACGGCGAGCGGATTGCCGAAGCGGTGAAGAATTACATAGCTTGAGGATATCTAAAAACCATATGACCGATGGAATCTAAAAAGTACCTTTTGTTCGTTACCCTGCCTTATGCCTACTCGATCCTGCGGCCGCTGGAGCATGAAATCCGCCGCCGCGGCGATTCTGCGGCGTGGTTTATCGAAGCGGATTGTCCGGTTGCGCTGGAGGAGGGCGAAGTGCATCTGAAAACGATCCGCGAAGCCGTCGATTACAATCCCGTCGCGGTTTTCGCGCCGGGCAACTACATTCCGGATTTCTTTCCGGGCGTGAAGGTGGCGCTTTTCCACGGTTATGCCATTCAGAAACGCATCGAGGCGATCGACGACCATTTCACCGTGCGCGGCTGGTTCGACATCTACTGTACGCAAGGTCCCAGCAGTACGCCTTATTTCAAGGAGCTGGAGCGGCAATACGGGTTTTTCCGGGTCTACGAGACCGGCTGGCCCAAAGCCGACACCTATTTTTCACCCGAAACGCAGCTCAGGCCCCGCAACGACCGGCCCGTCATTCTCTATCCGCCGACCTTTACGCGCAATGTATGTTCTGCGCCCCATCTGATGAAGGAGATCGAGCTGCTGGCCAAAACCAAGCCGTGGGACTGGATCATCACCTTCCATCCGAAGCTGACCGATCCCGATATCATCGCCGGATACAAGCGCATCGCCGCCGAAAACGACAACGTGACCTTTTTCGAGGGACCCGATAAGATGTCGCTCCTGCAGCGAGCCGACGCGATGTTGTGCGACAGTTCGTCGATCATTCTGGAGTTCATGTTCCTCGACAAACCCGTCGTCACCTTCCGCAATTCGCATCCCGGCCCCCATCTGATCGACGTGGACCGTCCCGAAAAGGTCGGTCCGGCGCTGGAGCGGGCGCTCTCCCGGCCCGAAGAGCTGATGCGCGAGATTCGCGCCTATACGATGCACCATGAGCCGCACCGCGACTGCCGCTGTTCGGCGCGCGTGCTGGATGCCGTCGACGACTATATCGCCCGCGGCCATGCGGGACTGAAGCGCAAGCCCCTGAATCTGATCCGGAAGTGGAAGCTTCGCCGTCAGATGCGCTATTACCCGCTGCTGGAGATGTTCCGCCGCTGATTGCGTGCGAAAAACGAAACGCCGCATCCGAGGGATGCGGCGTTTGCCGTTTGTATATGTTATATGTGCAGTCCCTTGATGACCAGCTTGACCCATAGCCGGGAGTTTATCATGCAGCTCAGTCGGGCGATCCACAGGGCTTTCGTGTCGTAGAATCCCTTGCGGAATTCCGAACGGACGTAGGCGCGGTAGAACTTCCAGTTGTCCAGTATGCCCTGCGCCAACTCGTTGGCCAGCTCTGCGTTCCAGCCTTTGGTCCTGCGCAGTTCGCGGCGCAGGCGCGAAAACTGCGTCCGGGTCGTGAGGTAGAGTATCTCGTCGCAGTAGCCCAGCGACTTGTACTGTTCGTGGATGTAGCGGCGTATGCGCATCAGCATCATCGGGTCTATCTTTCCGCGCAGCAGACTCGTGGGGACGTACCGGTAATGGTATGTGGGGTTGCTGTTGCTGACGAGGTGGGTGATATGGGCGCAGTACTGGGCCGTGAATATCTCGTCTTCGGCGTATCGGATGCTGCGGTCGAAGCGCAGGCCGTGCCGTTCGATCGTGGCGCGCGAGAACATTTTGTTGCAGGTCCAGCCGAGGCAGTGTCTGCGCAGCAGCTGCGCCAGTACGGGCATGCAGGCATCCCGGCCGCCCGTGACCCGGCAATCCGGTATCGCATAAATCCGGGTGTGTCCGTTGGGGTGCCTGCCGCTTGCGGGACGCTCTTCGAACAGGTTTGTGAAGGCGACTCCGTCCTCTCCGATATTGCTGTCGGCGAGTTGTTGGAGGTGGTCCGGAGTGACCCGGTCGTCGGAGTCCACGAAGACCACGAATTCGCCCCGTGCGTTGTCCAGTCCGAGATTTCGGGCCGCGCTGACGCCGCCGTTGGGGATATGGAATACGCGGATGCGTTTGTCCTTTTCAGCGTAACGGTCGCAGATTGCGCCCGAACCGTCGGTCGATCCGTCGTCGATGAGCAGCAGCTCGAAATCGGTCATGCTCTGCAAGAGAATGCTTCCGATGCATTCATCGAGGTATTTCTCTGTATTGTAGACGGGGGTGATGACTGAAACAAGCATATGGAATCTGAAAATTGTAGGAATTCGGTCAGCTGCCTGCGCCTGCGGGGACGGCAGTCTCGGTGTTGGTATATACGATCCGCTCCGATGCGGGCAGGTGCCGGTCGAGTCCGCACCGGCAGCGGGTGCGGTGTTCGAAGAGGCTTTGTTTGTAGCGTTCCTCGTTGGCTGACTGCCGGTCGCGGTCGCATTTGCCGTGGTAGAGGTGGAAGACGATGCCGCGGAATTTCATGCACCGCTGTCTCACGCCGCTGTTGTTGAGCCGGGTTGCCAGTTCCGAATCTTCTCCGCCCCAGCCCCGGAACTCTTCGTCGTAACCGTTTACGCGGATCAGGTCGCTGCGCCAGAAGGCCATGTTGCACCCCTTGACGAAGCGGGAGGGACCCAGCGTCCGGTAGAGATAGGCCATCAGCGGAATCCGGACGACGTTGTTGCTGTTGCGGACGCCCTTCATCAGCGGGGTCAGCGAGGTGATCTCGCCCCGCAGCACCTGATTGGTGAGCATCTCGGTAATGATGCCGCGCGATCCGGTGACGAAGCAGCCGGGCTGCGCGAAAATCATGTGGTCCTGAATGAAATGACGTTGCAGGATCAGGTCGCCGTCGATCTGGATGACGTATTCTCCGCGGCTGGCCGCAATGGCCTTGTTGCGGATTTCCGCCAGCCGGAATCCGTCGTCCTCGTGCCAGATATGGCGTACCGGTACGGGCGAAACCGCTTCGAAGTGGCGGACTACGTCGCGTGTGGCGATGCCCGAACCGTCGTCGGCGATGATGATTTCCGAAGGCATGACAGTCTGCTGCATCACGCTGTCGAGGCACAGATAGAGGGCTCTGGGCCAATTGTAAGTGGAGATGATCAACGATACAGTCATTACAGTAACATGTTTTTAGGATACCTTACCGGTACGGCCGCATACGGCACGACGCAATATCTTTGCCGTTGTGCCTTCGTTCCGTAGTTCCGGTTTCCGGTATGTTGTATAATGCCTACCGCTTTGTTCATTGCGCAAAGGTAGTGATTTATTCCCGTCTTCCATCAGCGGCAGCCCTTCAATAGGGTGTCACTATGTATAAACGCGCGTTTCCGGTAAATACTGCGTGGAATCTGAAAAAAAATATTGCGGACTGTAAATATTTTTCTGTATTTGCTATATACTTGGTTATTATCGTGTTATTCTATTTGCATGATAAATTTTATTAAAAAATATGAAAAAATTATAAAATTTTTTTAATAAAAACTTGCACGGAATCTTTTTTCGCCTTATCTTTGCAGTGAAGTTTTAAGGTTCATTTAGGTTAGTAGTTTTAGGTTGGTGAGGAAACTCTGGAACCCGGACAGCAGTCCGATTCCGTGTTTCCTTTTTTTGTGCCCGTTTCCGAACCGCCGGTTTTCTCCCGGCCGATTTGTCTGTCGCTTTTTATTCGCCGCCGTTTTTTCTCCGGTCGGTTTGTCCGACGCCTTTTTTCTTTGTCGCTGTCTTTTTGTCTCCCGTGTTTTTTCTCCCGTGGCTTTTTTTGTTTGCAGGCCGTCGTTTCTGCAACTTTTTCCCACGCTGTTTTTGTGGGACGGCTGGCGTCGTGATTCTCTCCGAACCCGCCCTGAGGGGCTTTTTCAGCGCTTTTTCGCCGCCAATGTTACTAAATTGTTAAATATATTTAAAATATTCATAAAATATTTGCGTAATTCAAAAACGCCCCGTATCTTTGCAGTGAAGTTTTAAGGTTCATTTAGGTTAGTAGTTTTAGGTTGGTTGAGGAAATCGGTAGGTTGTAACGGAGATTCCGTTACTAAGACTTGAAGGGCGGTGCTCGTCCGAGAGTCGAATACCTCCGATTAAACCTCGTTTTTGGAGGGGGTGGTTCCCCGCCAAAAAAAAGGTCTGAGTCGTGAGACTCCGGCCTTTTTTCATTTTACGGCCCTGCGGCCGTCTCTTTTTCGGAGGATGTTACAGATTCTCCAGCTCTTCGCGGCTCATCGTCACGTCGACGGCTCCCAGCGCATAGCATCCGATGTCGTAAGGATTGTAGTAGAAGGTGATCCCTTCGGGCGTAATCCGGAAATTCTCCGTCAGGGAGATGTATTCCGGGAAAAATCCCCGTTCGGCCAGCTCGTCGTCGTTGGCGGCTTCGTATTGCTCGCAGAGTTTCCTGCGCAGCAGGGCCTCCATGCCGAGCAGCTGCCGTTCGGAGAAGAGGTCCGCCGTGGAGAGTTCGTACCCTCCGGCCAGCGAATAGGTATGGCACTCCGTGGCGTACATGCCGTGCGCCCCTCCCGTGTAGCTCCACCGGCTGATGATGTAGGTGACGAGCGAGTCCGTGACGGCTGCTTCGGCTTCGGCCGAGATTTCGTAAGGCTCCGTCATCTGCGGGGCGCTCTGCGGAAATGCAAGCTCCGCGACGATCTGGCGGAGGGCGGAATCGGCCGCCTGACGCGCCGTGCCGCCGAACTCTTCCAGTTCGAAGAAATAGCCTGCGTTGGCGGCTTCGATGGAGCGCAGGGCGGGGGATTTCTCTGCGTTGGCGATCGTGGCGAAACGGTATTCGATCTTGCATCCGTTTGCGGGCGTGCCGATGAGGGTGTCGATGGACAGCATGCCGAATTGGGGAGCGACGGGCTTCCGCGTGCAGGCTGCCGTCGCCGCAGCCATGCCTGCGATCAGTATGGCGGTTTTGATGTATTTCATGGTCTGGACATGTTTTGTATTTATCGTAAAGATACGGAAAATGCGGCTATATGCGGGGTTTTCCAAAAAAAATCGTAGAATTTGCAGGAAAATTTTGCAGTTTTAAAAGAAGGCGTTATCTTTGCACCACAAAACTCACACGGTGGATTCATCTAAGGGTTAGGATACGTGCCTCTCACGCACGACATAGGGGTTCGAATCCCCTATCCACTACTAAGCGATCGGTTTCCGGTCGCTTTTTTTGTGCGCAGCTCCGCGTTGGGGCGGAGTCATTCGCCGGAATTCCGCGCGGTTTCAGCTTCCGGATAGTTTCGCGTGCCGGTTTTTCCCCGCTTTCAACGGTTCTCGGATGGCGTGTGCTTCCAGATGGCGTGTGTTTCCAACTTCCCGCGGTCGCCATGTGCCGGATGTTTTCAAATGCAGCGGCCGTCCCAAAAAGGACGGCCGCTGCGGCATTGAAGTTAAAGGTTATTTGATTGGTTGGTGGGTTTACTTTTCCGATTTGCTCTTGAATTTGTCTAACTGACGCTTGAGGGCGTCGATCGCTTCGTCCACCGACTCCTCGAAGGCTTTGGACTGGTGGCAGGCCACGAGGTCCTCGCCCGGCATATGGAGCGTGATCGTTGCGATCTTGTTTCCTTTTTCATGGTCTTTATCGAGTTTCAGAATGACCTCGGCACCGGTCGAACGCTCTGCGAAGCGGTCGAGCTTTTCCATTTTGTGCTCTACGAATTCGATCAGCCGTTTGTCTGCGTCGAATTTCACGGATTGAATCTGTACGTTCATAGCCTTGCAGTTTATAAAAGTTAATCACTTCCCTCCCTTTTCGCGGGGATGGGCTTTTGCGTATATTTCCCGAAGCCGGGCGATGCTGTTGTGCGTGTAGACCTGCGTGGCCTGCAGCGAGGCGTGGCCCAAAAGCTCCTGAATCTCGCGCATGTCGGCTCCGCCGTTCAGCAGGTGCGTGGCGAACGTATGCCGCAATACGTGCGGGCTTTTCTTGCCCTGTACGCCCGCGCGGGTGAGTTCCTCCTGCACCGTGCGGTAGACGACGCTCCGGGATATGCGCTTCCCTTTATGTGTTAAAAATAGTGCTTTTTCCGAAGAAATGCAAATATTTTGCCTCTCTATTAGGCCGAGGTAGTGCAAAATCTTTTCGCGCAGGAATTCGAGAATCGGGACCATGCGCTGTTTGTCTCCCTTGCCCCGGACCCGCAGCGAGGTGTAGTCGGCCGAAAAGTCGCTGCGGTCGATGCCGACCAGCTCGGCCAGACGCAGTCCGCAGGCGTAAAACATCAGGATGATGAGCGAGTTGCGCTCGGTCTGGAAATCTTCGCTGTCCGGTCCGCACTCGCTGACGATGGTCGTCATGCGGCTTTCGGGAACGAATGCCGGCAGGCGGCGTGAGGTTTTGAGCGTCGAAATCATGCGGAAAATATCCTTTTCGACGGCTCCCGTGCGGTGCAGCCACCGGAAAAAGGCCCGGAGCGAAGCCACTTCGCGGTTCATCGACCCGGCGCTGAGCTTTCCCTCCTCCGTGCGGAAAATGATCCATTCGCGGATCTGCTCGGTCGTGACCGACCGCGGGTCGAACCGCGACTCGTCGCAGTCCAGCCACGCGAGGAACTGCTCCACGTCGTGCTTGTAGTTGCGGACCGTGAGCGGCGAGTAGCGCCGCTCGGCGGAGAGATATCGGATGAATTCCGTCAGCATGCGGCAAAGATACGGTTTTTTCGTATTTTTGCGTATTCATAAATAGTATGCCATGAAACGAATCTTCATTTTAGCCTTTCTGCTGGCGTGGCTGACGGCGCAGTTTGCCGCCGCCGCTGCGGTCGATACGCTTGCGGTGCGCAGCGCTTCCATGGACCGCGACATTCCCGTGATCGTGATCCTGCCCGACGGCGCTTCGCCTGCGAATCCCTGCCCGACGGTCTACCTGCTCCACGGTTACGGCGGCAATCAGACGACGTGGCTCCGGATCAAACCGTCGCTGCCCGCCATCGCCGACCGCGAAGGAATCGCCTTCGTCTGTCCCGACGGCGCGACGAGCTGGTACCTCGACAGCAAGGTGCGGGCGAAGAGCCTTTACGAGACTTTCATGACGCGGGAACTGCTTCCGGCCGTCGAGGAGCGTTATCCCGTTTCGCGCGACCGCAGCGGTCGCGCGATCACGGGGCTCAGCATGGGCGGCTTCGGCGCCGTGTCACTGGCGATCAGGCATAAGGAGCTGTTCGGGGCCGTCGGCAGCACGAGCGGCGGGCTGGATATTCGCCCGTTCCCCGAAAACTGGGAGATTCCGCAGCTGCTGGGCACGCAGGCCGAGCATCCCGAAGCTTGGGAGGCGGCTACGCCGATCAACCTGATCCCGCGTATCGCCGACGGCGATCTGGCGATCGTTATCGACTGCGGTTACGACGATTTCTTCTTCGGGGTGAACAACGACTTCCATGCCGAGCTGCTGCGCCGCGGCATCATGCACGACTTCTATGTGCGTCCCGGCCGTCACAACAACGAGTATTGGGGCAATTCGATCGACTACCAGATCGTATTTTTCCGCAACTTCTTCTTTCGGGACAAATAGTTGGGCCGATGAAAGAGAGCTGGAAACCCGGAACGCTCATCTATCCGCTGCCGGCGGTGCTGGTGAGCTGCGGCGCGACGCCGGACGAGTATAACCTGCTGACCGTGGCGTGGACGGGGACGGTCTGCACCGATCCGCCGATGTGCTACGTCTCGGTGCGGCCCGAACGCCACTCCTACGGGATTATCCGCCGCACCGGCGAGTTCGTCATCAACCTCACGACCCGCGGTCTGGCCCGTGCCGCGGACTGGTGCGGCGTACGTTCGGGCCGCGATTACGACAAATTCCGCGAAATGGGCCTTACGCCCGGCAAGGCGCTCAAGGTCGCCGCGCCGATCGTCGAAGAGTCTCCCGTGAGCATCGAGTGCCGCGTGCGGCAGGTGCTTGAGCTGGGTACGCACGACATGTTTTTGGCCGAGGTGGTCGCCGTGCAGGTCGATGCCGATTATATCGACCCTGCCACGGGCCGTTTCTGCCTCGAACGGGCCTGCCCGATCGTCTACTCCCACGGCGAATATTTCGCACTGGGCGAAGCGCTCGGCCATTTCGGCTGGTCGGTGCGGAAAAAGCCGCGGCCGAAAACGCCGAAATCCGAGACCGGAACAAAGCCCGTGACCGGAAAGAAATCCGCACCCGGAACAAAGCCCGTGGCCGGAACGAAATCTCTGACCGGAACGAAAACCGCATCCGGTGTAGAATCTGAGGACCGGACTTCCTCCGCATTATCTTCCGCAACGCCCTCTGCCTCATTGTCATCCTCCGCATCCGCAATGACTCCGGCATCCGCCTTGTCTTCCTCCGCATTATCTTCCGCAACGCCCCCTGCCTCTCCGTCATCCTCCGCATCCGCAATGCCTTCGGCATCCGCCTTGTCATCCTCCGCATCCTCCGCCGCATCGTCAGCCGGCCCCAACTCAAACTCCACCCCAAGCCGTAACCCGAACCGCGATCCGAACCGCAGGCCGGGACGCAACCCGGATCGCAGGCAGGGGCGAAAGTCGGGACCCGAAAAACCGCGCCGCCGATGAAGGCGATGTTGAAGGAGGGCGCCGGGCTTTCGAACGGTTTGTTATGCACGCTGGCCGTCATCGCCGGCGTGTCGGTCGCCAATCTGTACTACAATCAGCCGCTGCTCGATATGCTCCGGCAGGATCTGGGCACCACTACGCTCGCCGCCAACCATGTCGCCCTCTTTTCGCAGTTGGGTTATGCGCTGGGGCTGCTGTTCATCATACCCCTCGCCGATCTTTTCAGCCGCAGGCGCATCGTACTGGTCAACTTCCTGCTGCTGGCCGTTTCGCTGCTGGCGATCGCCACGGCTTCCGATATCCGTGTGATTCACGGGTTTTCGCTGGTGACGGGCGTCTGCTCGGTCATTCCGCAGATCTTCATTCCGCTGGCGGCGCAGTATTCGCGCCCGGAATATAAAAACCGCAATGTCGGGATCGTCCTTTCGGGCCTGCTGACCGGAATCCTCGCTTCGCGCGTGGTCAGCGGCGTTGTCGGCGAGCTTTTCGGCTGGCGCGAAATGTATTTCGCCGCTGCCGGACTCATGGTCGTTTCGGCGGCCGTCGTGCTGTATGTACTGCCCGATGCGCGCCCCAACTTCCGGGGAACCTATGCCGCCCTGATGAAGTCGCTCCTTACGATCGTCCGGTGCTATCCGACGCTGCGTATCTATTCCGTGCGCGCCGCGCTGGCTTTCGGCTCCTTTTTGTGTTTCTGGGCGTCGCTCGCCTTCAAGATGGCGCAGGCGCCGTTTTATGCCGGCAGCAACGTCGTCGGCATGCTCGGACTCTGCGGAATCGCGGGCGCTCTGACGGCGACCTTCGCCGGGAAGTACATCCGGCGCGTCGGCGTGCGCAGGTTCAACTATATCGGCGTCGGCCTGCAGATCCTCGCATGGCTGCTGTTCTTCTTCGGTGCGGATTCCTATGCGGCGCTCGTCGCCGGAATCGTCGTCGTCGATATCGGCATGCAGTGCATCCAGCTCAGCAATCAGGCCACTCTGTTCGAACTCGATCCCTCGGCTTCGAACCGGATCAACACGATCTTTATGAGCACCTACTTCGCGGGAGGTTCGCTCGGCACGCTGCTGTCGGGAGCCGCATGGTCGCTTTACGGCTGGACGGGAGTCGTCGCGGCGGGAATCCTGCTTTCGTCCGCCTCGCTGCTCGTCACCGTTTGTACGAAAAAATAACGACCGCGCCGGGTTGCATGCAATTCCTGCCGGCAGCGGCTGTTTCCGAAAACTGGGAATAAAGCAATCCCCGGAACCCGCACAGGTTCCGGGGATTTGCCTGAAATTTCGGGAATAATCCCTTTTGCCGCTTCCCGTCTGTCCGGCGGAAAGCTTTGCCGGGCAAGACCTGCCGGCAGGCTCCGGTCTATTCGACCACCTCGATCCATTCGCCCTTTTTGAGCGCGCGGACCGAGTTGTCGTACATGGCTTCGCAGTAGATCGACGGCAGGTAGTAGCGGCCCTTGTATGTCGCCGTCAGCTTGACCGGTATCTCCTTGCTTTCGCCCCGTTTCAGGTCGAAGTAGCTCAGCACCCGGTCGTCGCGGATGTCCTGATAGGTGACCGACGTGAGGTCCCGCTCCGAAGTGATCTCCCAGCCCGCCGGAACGATATGTGTCAGCGCCAGATTGGTGTATTTCTCATAGCCGCTGATGTTCGAGACGGTCACCACGGCGTAGAAATCCGTCGAAGCGCGGATCGACCTGGGGTCTATGGCCTTGCCGTCCATATCCGTATACCGGACGCTTATCCGGATGTTGTCGGCCGCCTCCGTCTCTTCGCCCTTGGCGGGGTTGTAACGCTGGCTGACGACGGCGTACAGACTCTCCTTGCCGTTGTTCGTCACCCCGGTCTCTTCGGTCAGCGGCATGCTGACGAAGGATTTGTCGGTTCGGATGCTCTCTTTGCCCGCTTTGGCGTCGATGCCGGTCTGGCCCGACACGATGAAGTTGGAGAGGGTGCTGAGCATCCACGCCGTAGACTGCGTGCTCAGCCACTTCTCCTTCTTGAGGATGTCGGACATCTTCAGGGCCGTGCGGAACGCCTCTTCCCGCTTGCCGAGCAGCGTCTGCGTCATGAGCACCACGGCCATCTGGCGTTCGCTGCTGTTGTAGGTGTCGTCGTACGGATCGACCTTGCCGGTCTGGCCGCTTCCGCCCTGCGCGGTCAGCTCTTCGGCTACCTTCCGGTTGCCGTCCAGCGCATAGGCCGCCGCCAGCATCCATTTGACGTCGTTCTTCAGGTCGGCGGCTTTCTCCCTCAGCCGGTTCATGGCGCCCCGGTCGGCCATGTTGTTGAGCGCCAGAACGTATTGGGCGTAAGCCTGCGTCAGGAAGCTGTCCGCTTCGTTGCCGCGCAGGTATTTGAGCGCGCGGTCGAGCATCGGGCGGTCGATGCCGTAGCCGTATTTCGCGGCTTCGGTCAGGAAGTGGGCCGCATAGGCCGTTCCCCAGTCGGAGCTGTTCGAGCCTCCGCTCCAGTAGGCGAACGATCCGTTGTAGAGCTGGTAACCGCCCAGACGCGACAATACGCTCTTGACGTTGCGGTCGATGTCCTGAAGCGTCCGGACGTCGCACTCCATGACGGCGGGCAGGTAGAGCTGCGGGAATGCGCCGGAGGTGATCTGCTCGATGCAGCCGTGGGGGTACCTCACCAGATATTCCATGCGGCGCGTGAGGTCTGCGGACGGGATCGACGAGAGTTCGAGCTTTGCGCTTCCGGTATCCTTCAGGGGCCTGAGGGCGATCGTTTTGCCCGGCTCCAGCATGTAATCCTCCGACGTCGTTACGTAGGGGTTGGGTTCGCGTACGTCCAGCTCGATCTCCGAAACGGAGCTGTCGCCGGAGGAGGTCGCCGTGACCCGAACCTTTCCGACGCCCGTCTCCTTGTTGACTTTCAGCCGGAACGTTACGACCTCCTCGCCGCTTTGGCTGAGGGCGATCGTCTTGCTGCGCGGGCCGACGGCCGAGAAGAGTTCGTTCGCGGAGACTTTCAGGTCGATCTTGCCGACTCCCTTTTCGAGGGCGAAAACCGTCACCGGCAGCTCCACCTCTTCGTCCGTGGAGACCACGCGCGGCAGGGTGGCCTGCACCAGCAGCGGTTTTTTCACTTCGGCGACCTTCTCCGCGGCGCCGGAAGCCCGTCCGTTCGAAGCCACGACCATCACGCGCACCGACCCGAAATAGGGCGGCAGCGCGATTTTGTGGG
This sequence comes from Alistipes sp. DJF_B185, assembly GCF_964250025.1. NCBI lineage: Bacteria > Pseudomonadati > Bacteroidota > Bacteroidia > Bacteroidales > Rikenellaceae > Alistipes > Alistipes sp. DJF_B185. The sequence goes on along the minus strand of NZ_CAXUDY010000001.1, from coordinate 52,347 downwards.
TGTTCGTTTTGCCTGCGCCTAGCTTCTGCGCTTCGAGGAACCGTACGACGGGTCTGAACCGCTGCGCCTTCAGTGCGCCGGTGTTCTGCTGCTGCTCCGCGTCGCCGCCGATGGCGAACAACTGTTCGATCCTGCCGCCGTAGGCGCCGATCACGTGGTCGAACATGTCCCACGTCCGTACGCCCAGCGCCTCCGTGGCGTTGAAATGGAGGTAGGGGTTCGGCGTCTTGAAGCGCGTCAGCCCCAGCAGGCCCTCGTCCACCAGCGCCAGCACATAGCTCATCTTCTTGCCGTCCTTTTCCCGGACCTTTATCGTGATCTCCGACTCCGGTCTGACCGTTTCGGGCATGTCGATCACCGGATCGAGCTTCGTGGCGGCGTCTTCGACGTCGAGCCGGACCACGCCGAACAACCTTATCGGCGCATCGTTGTGCGTATGGTTATGGGGCTGGACGAGCGTCACCGCGGCGTAGACGTTGGGAGCCATTCCGGCTTTGATCGGTATCTCGAACGCGGTCTGTTTGTCGGCGCAGTCGATCCAGAAACTTTCCCGTACGACGCTGCCGCTCTCGACGCTCACCAGCGCCCGCGCTCCCGGCGAAGAGGGGATCGTGATCTTCGCCTTGTCGCCCGGCGCATATTTCTCCTTGTCCTTGGTCACGGCGAGTCGGGTGGCTGCGTCCGTCACCGAGGAGACGTCGCCCCGCCAGTCGGAGGACGATACGCAAACGACCTGAGTCGCAGCGTGTTCATGGCCCGAACCGGTCACGCGGATCATATAATAGCCGTAATCGCCTGCGCTCCAGCGCATCGCGACCTGCCCCGCGCCGTCGGTCAGGGTCGTCTGCAATGTCTTGTAGCAGGTGTTGAGCGCATTTTTCGCATAACGGGCCTGCGAGTCCGACGCGGCGTCCCACCACCAGTAGGAGGTGATCTTGTAGACCGAGACGAGCACCTCTTCCCTGCCGGGCAGGGGACGTCCCTGCGCATCGAGCATGACGATGCGCAGCAGGTGCTCCTTTTTGCTGTCGAGGTATTCGTCGCCCCAGTCGCTCGTCTGGGGCGTCACTCCGATTCCGAAATAGGCGTCGTAGGGCGACACGGGGATGATCTGCTGATCGACGCTGAAATCGCCGCTCTTTTCGAAGACCTTCACCGTGAATTTGCCGCTCAGCATGCCGGGGCTGAGCCCCTCCAGCGAAGCGAGTCCGCCGGTCGTCAGCTGCAGCGTTCCCTGCTGGTCCGTGGTGCCGGAGACGATCTCCCGCTCCTCGGTTTCGAAATATTTCGTCGCGTCGTCGAACGAGTACTTCTCATAACCCTTGAAACGCGTCGGAATCTGCCTGAGCTGCGCCTGAAGCGTCACTTTTGCGCCGTCCGCCGGAGCGCCGTGCAGCCATTTGGCCGTCAGGCTGCCCGTGAACTTTCGGGCGTCGATCCGCTTGCCGTCACCGAGCCGCATGTCGATTTTCATTCGGTTGGGCTTGATGGCGTCCACGCGGATCGCTTTTTCGAATACCGCGCCGCCCAGACTTACGCGCGCCAGCCACTGTCCGGTAGGCGCCGCCGGCGTCGTTCCGAGTTTGAACGTGTAGATGCCGTCCGAGGAGCCGTTGCTGACCAGCGTCTGCACCAGCTGCCCGTTGGGGTTGAAGAACTCCACGGACGCCGGATGGTTTTCCGGCAGCGGATTGTCGGACGTGACGATGAAGGTGAGGAAGATGTCGTCTCCGGGCCGCCATACGCCGCGCTCGCCGAACAGAAAACCCTTCGTGCCTTTGGGGTTGGTGGTGCCCCCGACGTCGAAATTGCTCAGTGACAGCGCCGCGCCCCGCTCCACCTTGACGAAGGCGAGCTGTCCGTCGGCTTCGGCCGCTACGATGGAGGGCTCCTCCCTGCATTTCAGCACGGCGCGGCCTTCGGAATCGGTGGATGCTTCCGCCACGGTCTGGTTCTGCTTGTCGTAGGCCCGTACCTTGCAGCCCCCTTTGGGCCGGGCTGACAGCAGGTCGGTGGTGTAGACGACGTACTCCTCTTCGCCGCTGTTTTTGCAGATGATGCCGATGTCGGACTGCAGAACCAGTTTCGACCGCTCCCGGTAAGTCCGGTAATCTCCGAAATAGTAGTCGTAATCATACTCGTCGGTGGGAACCAGCGGTTCGACGCCCTTGATCTCCAGCAGGTACATCGACTTCCGGCTGTCGGTTATCAGGCGGCTGAGATCCAGCGAATAGGTGTTGGAGAGGTCGAGCTTGGTCGATGCCTTGGCCGAGAGATCGACGGTCGTATCGCGGACGATGCGCGACACGTAGTCCATATCCGAATAGTAGTCGCCGCCGTAGTAGTTCTGCTGGAAGAACTGCAGCAGGTTGTTGGCGAATATTTTCCGCACGCGCACCCGCGCCTTGCGGTAGTTCACCGCTTCGAACAGCAGGGACATGTCGTTCGACGAAGGCAGGACGGAGCCTTTGCCCGCGAAGCGGATCGCCGGTACCCGCGACGGCAGGTTGGCCGTGAACGTATAGCTCTCCTTGAGCCGCTGTCCGCCCTTGCTGAGCACGTTCCGGCTTATTTCGATGTCGAAATTCCCCGTGACGTGCGATTCGGGATAGATGTAGAGCCGGTTCTTGTCGACCGAGGTGCGGAATTTCGTGTCGAAGCGGATCAGGTCCTTCAGGTTCTGGTTCTGTTTGAGCGGTTCGGAGAAGGTCACCACCACCGCGAGCGGTTCCGCCGCGACGCTGTGGTCCAGCACCACATACTCGTCCTTCTTGGGCACTTCGACGGTCAGGGTCTTGCTGTCGCCGTAGCCGAAATCGAGCGTCAGCGTGTAACCCGCTCCCTCGCCGGGGGCGATGTTGCCGACGGTATACTGGTGCGTGGTGCCGTTCGCGGAGTGCACCCACGCGACGTCCGGATTCTTCAGTCCGCTTATCTTGAGGTTCTTCTCCACGTAGCCGCTCTCCGCGTAATCGGACGAGACCACCTCGCCGACCAGTACGTAGGAGGTCATGTCGTCGCTTTGCTGCAGCCAGTAGTCGCTGTAGGCGAACCGCAGTTTCGGCGTGGCGAATTCGAATTCCGCGACGCCTTTGAGCTGCCGTCCGGTGAGTTTCGCGGCATCGATGGTCACCTTGTAGCGGGTGTCGTATTTCAGGGGCGACCGGGGGATGATCCGCAGCATCCGCATTCCCGAAAGGTAGACGTCGAAATCGACGGAGGGCGAGATCGATACGGCTTCCCGGATTCTGTCCTCCTTCGGCTCGACGTTCTCCTTGAACGTCACGAGAATCGGCATTTTGACGCCCGTCACTCCGTTCGGCGACGATTCGATGATATCGGACGGCTGCCTGCCGCATGAGGCGAAGAGCAGGAGAGCCGTTGCAAACAATACGTAGCGGATTGCTTTCATAGTGGTTTTTTTGGTAACTTTGTCAAAGATACATAAAATATGACTGAAAAGCTCAAGCGGAAAACAATATATTTCCTGCTGTTGCCGCTCCTTGCCGCGGCTGCGGCGGGGTATTGTTTCTGCCTGCCCCGGACGCTTTTCGACGAGCCTTTCTCGGCGACCGTCTGGAGCCGCGACGGCCGTCTGATGTCGGCCAAGGTCGCTTCCGACGGACAGTGGCGCTTTTTCCCTACGGACAGCGTGCCTTACAAATTCCGTGTCGCTATTACTACTTACGAGGACAAACGTTTCTACCGCCATTTCGGGGTCGATCCGCTGGCGCTCGGCCGCGCCGTGCGGCAGAACCTCGCTTCGGGAAGGGTGGCCAGCGGCGCCAGCACGCTTACGATGCAGACGATCCGCCTGAGCCGCGGCCGGAAAGCGAGGACCTTCCGGGAGAAAATCATCGAGACGATTCTGGCGACCCGGCTGGAATTCAGATACAGCAAGGAGGAGATACTCGCCCTGTACGCCTCCCACGCCCCCTTCGGCGGCAATGTGATCGGACTGGAGAGCGCCGCATGGTACTATTTCGGCCGCAGCGCCGGCAGCCTCTCGTGGGGCGAGAGCGCCATGCTCGCCGTACTGCCGAACTCGCCCGCGCTCATCCATATCAGGCGCAACCGGGAGCGGTTGCGGCGCAAGCGGGACGACCTGCTGGAACGGATATGGCGCGGCGGGCATATCGACTCCCTGACGTGCGCTCTGGCCCGGCAGGAACCGCTGCCCGACGCTCCCGAACCGATGCCGATGCAGGCGATGCACCTGCTGGGGCGGATGCGCGGAGGATCGCTCCGCTCGACGCTCGACTATGACCTGCAGCGCAGGGTCAACGAGCTGGCGCTGCGGCACAACCGGCGCAACAGGGGCAATAAGATAAATAACCTCGCCGTCGTGGTGATGGATGTGAAGAGCGGCGAAGTGCTGGCCTATGTGGGAAATGTCTACGATCCCGCGGACCGGAGCGAGGGCACCAGCGTCGATGTCGTCCGGGCGCCCCGCAGCAGCGGAAGCGTGCTCAAACCCCTGCTTTACGCCGCGATGCTGGACAACGGGACGGCCCTGCCCACGATGCTGTTTCCGGATGTTCCGACTTATTACAAGGACTTTACGCCCCAGAACTTCAACCACGACTTCAGCGGCGCGGTGCCTGCCAACCGGGTGATCGAACGTTCGCTGAACGTTCCTTCGGTGAAGATGCTCGACAAATACGGGCGCGAGAATTTTCTGGCGCTGGTGCGGAATCTGGGATTCGGGACGATTGACAGGAGCGCCGACCATTACGGGCTTTCGCTGATTCTGGGCGGTGCCGAGATCACGCTCTGGGACCTGACGTCGGTCTATGCGATGCTGGCCGCCAAGCTCGGCGGCGGGCCGGTCCGCATCCCGCACTGCGATCCGGAGGCCGTAAAGACGGTCAGCGCGGACGACATTCCGCTGTCGAGGGGTGCGATATGGCTTATGTTCAATTCGATAAGCCATGTGGCCCGTCCTGAGGAGGAGGGCGAGTGGCAGTATTTCTCCTCGTCGAAGAAGATCGGCTGGAAAACGGGCACCAGCTACGGCAACCGCGATGCGTGGGCCGTCGGGGCGACGCCCGACTATGCCGTCGGCGTCTGGGTGGGCAACTGTTCGGGCGAAGGCCGTCCGCTGATGACCGGGGTGGGGTATGCCGCGCCGCTGCTCTTCGACGTATTCGGGCTGCTGCCCGGCGGGGAGTGGTTCGCGGAGCCTCACGGCGATCTGGAAGCGGCCGTCGTCTGCCGGCAGAGCGGCTGTCTGGCTTCGCACATATGTCCCGACCGCGATACGCTGATGATTCCCCGCACGGCTGCCGCCGGCGAAGTCTGTCCCTACCACCGGATCGTGAATCTGAGCCGCGACCTCCGCTACCGGGTGACCGCGGACTGTTACGACCCGGCGCAGATCGTCCGGATGCCGATGTTTATCCTGCCGCCCGCGCAGGAGTGGTATTACAGGAAGCAGCATCCCGACTACCGTCCGCTGCCGCCTTTGCATCCGGGACTTTCGGGCAGCGGGGCGGGCGGCAATCCGATCGACATCGTCTATCCCCAGCCGGGGCGCGTGCTGGTGGCGCCCAAATCGCTCGAAGGCGAGGCGCAGAGTCTGGTCTTCACGGCCATACACCGCGACCGCAACGCCGTGTTATACTGGCATATCGACGACAATTATATCGGCGCGACGACCCTCGAACACAAGATATCCGTCCGTCCCGCTCCCGGCGCGCACCGGCTGACTGTTATCGACGAACACGGGGCGCGGCAAAGCGTCGCCTTCAGCTGCCGCTGACCGCCGCCTGCGGCTTCTTGCGGGTGCGGAGGGGCTTTCCGCTGGGTGCCGCTCAGTGCTTTCCGGGGGGGGCTGTTTCGGGCCTATGTGGGGCCTTCCCGATGGGTTCGGACTTCGGCGGGCTGCCCCGGTTGTCGGCTCGTGGCATCCTGAGTCGGCGTGGCGTCGCCGCGGGAAGGCAGTTCGCCGGCAGTATCGCCGCGACGGGGGATTTTGGGCCGGGAAGCATAAAAATACCACAATAATCTGCAAATTTTCCCGAAGATCGGTTGTCAAAAAAGGCGGAACTTTGAGACGAATTCTAATCCTAAAAACTGCTTGATATGAAATGGCGATCTTTTCCCCTGAATATGCTGCTGGCGGCCGTGGTGCTGGGAACCGGTCCGGTCTCGATTTCGGCGGCCGTGCCCCGGACCCGCGAGAGACATGCGGCGGTGCAGCCGCAGCGTTATCCTGTTCCGCTGAACGACGTGCGCATTACGGGCGGTCCGTTTCTGCATGCGCAGGAGATGGACCGCCGCTGGCTCGATGCGATGGACCCCGACCGTTACCTTTCGGGATTCCGCTCCGAGGCGGGGCTCGAACCCAAGGCACCCCGCTACGGCGGCTGGGAGAGCGCCGGATGTTCGGGCCACGGGTTCGGGCATTTTCTGTCGGCGGCCGCGATGATGTACGCCGCAACCGGCGATCGGGCGCTGCTCGATAAGATCAATTATTCGATCGACGGCCTTGCCGAGTGTCAGGAGAAGGAGGGCACAGGACTGCTGGCCGGGTTCGAACGCAGCCGCGCGCTCTTCGCCGAGCTGGAGCGGGGCGATATCCGCTCGCAGGGATTTGACCTCAACGGCGGCTGGGTGCCGTTCTACACCCTGCATAAAATGTATGCCGGGCTGGTCGATGTCTGCCGTTATACGCCCAATGCCAAGGCTTTGACCGTGCTGGTGCGCTTTGCCGACTGGCTTGACGGACTGGTGGCGAAGCTTTCGGACGAACAGATGGACAAAATCCTGATTTGCGAACACGGCGGAATCACGGAATCGCTGGCCGACATCTATGTCCTGACGGGGGAGCGTAAATACTTGGAGCTGGCCTGCCGTTTCGACCACCGCGAGATTCTGCGTCCGCTGGCCGCCGGGGTGGATTCGCTGCCGGGCAAGCATGCCAATACGCAGATACCTAAGATCGTCGGCGCCGTCCGCGAGTACGAGTGTTCCGGGGATGAGCGTTACCGGCGTATCGCCGACTATTTCTGGCACCGCGTGGTCGGATTCCACAGCTATGCGATCGGTGGCAACAGCGAATACGAGCATTTCGGCGCACCGGGCATGCTGGCAAACCGGCTTTCGGACGGAACCTGCGAGACCTGCAATACCTACAACATGCTCAAGCTGACCAAACACCTGTATCAGCTCGATCCTACGGTCAGGCGGGCCGATTATTACGAGCGGGCGCTTTACAACCAGATTCTCGCATCGCAGAATCCCGACGACGGAATGGTGTGCTATATGTCGCCTATGGGATCGGGACACCGCAAGGGGTTCTGCCTGCCCTTCGATTCGTTCTGGTGCTGTGTCGGCTCCGGTATGGAGAATCACGCCCGTTACGGCGAGTTCATTTACTTTACCGACGCGCGCGAAAACCTGTATGTCAATCTTTATATCCCTTCGACGCTCGACTGGAAATCGCGCAGGGTGAAGGTTGAACAGCTTACCGACTTTCCCTGTTCGGACGAGGTGCGGCTGCGCGTCGAAATGTCCGGGGCGCAGCGGTTCGGACTGAACCTGCGTTACCCCGAATGGGCGGCCGAGGGTTACGAACTGACGGTAAACGGGCGGCCGGTGAAACAGAAGGCCAAGCCGGGAAGCTATATCTCCGTAAACCGCAAGTGGCGTTCGGGGGACGAGGTGCGCTTCGTGCTGCGCCAGTCGCTTCACTCGGAACCGATTCCGGGCGACTCCGCGCTGCGGGCCTATTTCTATGGTCCCGTCGTGCTCAGCTCCGTGCTCGAAGACAAAGAGGAGATTCCCGTTATCGTCGCCGACGACGTGACCGATGTATCGGCGTTGGTGAAATGCACCGATAAGAAGCGGCTGCGTTTCGAAACGCTGACCGCGCAGCCCGTGCAGAAGGAGCTGATTCCCTATTACGAAGTGGGCGGACGGCGCATGATGGTTTACTTCCAGCATTTTCCGGAGACGACGTGGAAAGAACAACTCGCCGACATGCGCCTGCGGGAGCACCGCGAGGAGTGGCTGCGCGAACGCACCGTGTCGCAGTTTACACCCGGCGAGATGCAGCCCGAACGCGACCACAATCTCCGGGGCGAGAAGACCGCGCCCCATGAATTCGAAGGCCGCAAATACCGCGAGACGCTCGGCGGCTGGTTCTCGTTCGACATGGCCGTGGCCCCTGACGTGCCCAACACGCTCTACTGTACCTATTGGGGCAACCGCTTCTACAACCACTCGTTCGACATCGAGATCGACGGCCGGAAGGTCGGTTTCGAGAACATCCATAACTGGGGGCCGCAGTACGTCGAGCGCAGCTACCGGATTCCGGCGGAGCTGACGGCAGGCAAAGAGCAGGTGACCGTGACGCTGCGCGCCATCCGCGACGACGCCGTGGCCGGGCCGCTGTTCGATTGCCGGATTATGAAATAGAGGAGGCTGAACGAAAGAAGCCGGGGACAATCGTTCCCCGGCTTCCTTATGTCTGCAATCCCCGTCAGCGGATCACACGGTATGCGGGCCGTGCGCTGACCGTGCGGCGGCGCTTGGCGGCCGAGTTCAGGTCGGGCTGGTCCACCGTTCCTTTGGTGTGGACCTCGACGATCTCCGGCTCGGTCGTGATTCTGCCGTCGGCGGAGCATCCGTAGGCGAAGACGATGTAGGCCGATGCGGCTTTCAGGCTTACGACGTTATAAGCCGCGTCGCCCGTGTAGAAGCAGTCGTCGTCCCCGATCGTCTGTCCCGCTTCCAGTCCCTGCATACGCCAGTAGAGGTCGTAGGGCGGATATTGCCGCGGCGTGGCGAAATTGTCGCGGTAGGTGTCGCGCTCGTCGATGAACGTGATGTAGCTCGTGTTTTTGTCCGACGGGATCACCTTGATGGCGAGGTCCTGTTGGTCGACGGTTACGTCGATGGTGAAGGTGCACGCTTCGGTCGGCGTGAAGGCTTTGGTATGGAAAAGCTTGCGCGAGACGCGGCTGTTCGAGAATTCGCCGTTCTCGTTGCAGCCGAACGCCACGGCGTAATAATCGGTGTCGGATTCCAGCGGGTAGATATCCTCCGAGATATAGAGCGGATCGCGCCGCACGAATCCCGGCGAGGAGAATGCGAGGTCGCCCGTTGCGGTGAAGTCGCTCCAGAGCAGGATGCCGTCGCTCAGCTCGCCGTAATAGGGCCAGAGGTAGCGGTCGTCGATGTAGGTCTGTGCGAAATCGGCGTCGTCATAGGCCATGTCGAAAGTCGATTTCTTGACGAACGTGCAGAAGTAGGGCAGGTCGTCCGAAGGATGGACGGCGCACTTCGCCCCGTACCACGAAATGTCGGAGAGGGTCATCAGATAGGCCGTGTTGATGATTTCGGGGGCTTTGGTGCTGAAAGGAACCCGCATGAGCGGCGTGACGATGTCGAGCGTCTTGGCCGTCAGGTCGTATTTTACGCCGACCACCGAGAGGTCGTAGCTCTCGCCGGGCGTCAGGCCGCTGTATCTGTAGTCGGTTTTGGTGCCTTTGAAGAAGTAATCCACATATTCCGGTCCGTCGGCGATGTCGGCTTTGAAACGCTTCTGGAGCTGGGTGATACATGCCTCGTCGCTCTTGGCCGGATCGTAGGGATAGACGTAATAGGACATTTCGGGATCTTTCGGCGTGATGGCGGCCCTGACGCGGGTGTCCCCGACTTCGGTGATTTCGAGCGTGAAGTTGTCGCCTTCGGTTACGCCCGTGTAATCCTTGTCGATCTTGACCTTCATCTTTACCAGCGAGCTGCGGTCGTTGTCGCCGAAGTAGATGACGGCGATTTCGCCTTCCGTTTCGCAGACGGCCTCTTCGGCGGGGGCTTTGATCGTAAGCACCTCGTCGGCGTACGAAACGACCCAGCCGGTGGGCTTGGTCAGCACGACGTCGTTCACGCCCACGCTTTCGGTCTCATAGGTTTTGTTCTCGCCGTAGGCGTAGGTGCCAAGCGCCGGGGCCATTTTGACGAGCAGGTAGAAATCCGAACGCATGGCTACGGTGATCGTCGTGCCGTCCATGAGCGTGAAATAGGCGTATGCGCCGTCCTGCGTCACCTCCTTGAAGAACGAGTCGCTCACGCCGCCCTGACCCAGCGCCGAAACCGGCTGGTCCTTGTCGTCGGTGATGTAGTTCCACGTCGCGCCCTTGTCGCAGCTGATGATCCAGAATCCCTTGTCGTCGATCTTCAGCAGGGGCACGACGGCGGCGGCCGTGACGGGGATCTTTTTGCCGTCGGCCAGCAGCCATTCAGGCTCTCCCCCTCCCGATGTCAGGGTCCAGTAGTAGATCTCGTCCGTATCCTTCGCAACGCCGATTACGGGTGCCGCGGCGCCGTCTTTTCCGTCGGTGATCGTGATTTTGGTGTTTTCGGGGTCGGTGAAGTAGATCGTGTAGGAGCCGTCGGCGTTGGTTTCGACCTTCGAGACGTAGACCTTTTCGTTGAGTTTTTCGATCAGCGTCTGCATGGCCGAAACGTCGGAGTTGAGTTTGGCGACGGCGGTTTCGAGCGCTTCGACGCGTTTTTTGATGTCGTTCACGCTGTTCCACAGGTCGGTGTCGTCGTAGTCGCTGCATGCGGCGGCGAACGTCAGCAGGAGCGCGAGGCTCCAAAGGGCGAATTTTTTCATCATGATTTTGAGGTTAGGATAAATAAGTGACGGCCCTGCATTGTCGGTTGCAGGGACGCGGGAATTGCATGAGGGGCGCGGCAGGAATTTGCAGCCGGAGACCGCAGCCGCCGTTCCGCGGGCGGACGGGATTCATCGATGGACGGGACTTTCGGAGTTAGGTGACTTAACAAAGGTAGCAAAAAATCCGTACATTGTACGAATCGGCCGATTTTTGATCTTTTTTACACCCGATACTTTTGCCGGATCTCCGGTGGTATTGACATTACGCCCGGCCGAATTTCGGCCGGGCGTAATGAATGTTCCGTGACTTTCTGCCGCTCGTGTCTGGACGGCGGAAATTGCAGGGACTTATTGGTTCCTGAACAGGCTGCGGCCGTTGCGTATCGTTTCGGCTTCGCCGTTGCAGGGGATGATCGTGAACCGGCAGGCGTAGTGTTTCTCCAGCAGCCGGTACTGATCCGAAGGCCGGGCCTTGAGACTCCAAGTGTCCGTGCCGCCGACACCGGTCTGCGTACGGTCGATATTGACGGTCAGAGCATCGGCCAAAGGTTCGACTTCGTTGCTGTGGCGCGCCTTGTCCAGACTCTCCTGCGTGCAATTCCATACCGATACGCTCAGCGGTTCGGCCCCGACGAACTGAACGCCCCGGCCGTCGGAAGCTGTCAGCGAGAGCCAGCGGACGTCGCAGCGGTTGCCGTTTTCCTGAGGGGTGATGTAACTGTGCATGAATTTTTCGGGCGTGCTGCGGTAAAGTCCCAGAAAGGCGCCTTCGCAGCGGTCCGAATAGTTTTCCTGCGGACCTTTTCCGAAATAGGCGATTCGCTCTAGCGTGTTGGGGACGCAGGTTTGCAGTCCGACGCGCAGCGGCTCCGGCATCCGGTCGGAGATGTCGAGCTTGTAATCCACGGCCAAGGCCCCTGCGCCGTCGAGGGTATAGGTCAGCGTCAGCCGGACGCTGTCGGGTATCGCCTTCTCGACGGTGACCGAACCCGCCGATTCGTCGATTCGTACGGAGACGGTCTGCAATCTTTCGGGGGCTTCTTTCCAGCATCCTGCGATTTTCCCGACGCGCCAGCCGCGCCAGTCGTTGTCGGTGGAGGCGCGCCAGAAATTGGGGCGCAGCGGGGCGCTTATCAGTTTGCATCCGCGCACCGAGTGCGAGACGACGTACCCGCTGCGGCGGTCGATCTCGGTGCGGGAGCCGGCGGCGCTCAGCACGATGAACTCGTCATCCTGCGCGACGCTTGCCCTGCCTTTGGGCGCACTCCGGACCGGCTCTTTGTAAACGGGCAGTGCAAACTGCTCCTCGGCGGCTGCGTATCCGGCTTCGGCGTACGGCGTACGGCGCTTTTCGCGGGCCTGCACCCGGAGCAGGTATTCGGCGCCGGGTTCCGGTTTGAAGAGCCGGAATGCGATCGCGGCTTCGGAGCGGCAGCCGGCGGCGGTCGGCGGCACCTCGAAACTGCCGTGCTGGAGCACGCCCTTGTCGGTCGAGATTTCCCATGTGAAGTCATAGCGTTCGGTCCCGGCGAAGAAATTGCGGTTGCGGACTGCGATCTTTCCGGCCGCAAGGTCCGAAGCCGTGAACTCGACGGGCTGGAAGACATATTTGCACTCCAGTGCGGCGGGTTTCAGCGTACGGTCGGGATTGACGATGCCGTTGCAGCAGAAAGCGGCGTCGTTATGTTCTCCGGCCGGTTCGAAATCGCCGCCGTAGGCCCAGTAGGTGCGTCCCTGCGCGTCTTTTTTCACCAGTCCCTGTTCCACCCAGTCCCAGATGTGTCCGCCCAGCAGTCCGGCGTGTGTCCGGATGAGTTTCCAGTAGTCGTTCAGTCCGCCGGTGGAGTTGCCCATCGAATGGGCGTATTCGCACATCATCACGGGGCGGTCGAGCATCGGGTTGAGGGCCATCTGTTCGAGCTGCGCGGCGGTCGGATACATGCGGCTGAGGACATCGACATAGGCAGGGTCGGTGGGGTTGCCGCCGTTTTGCGGCTTCTTGACCTGTCCGGCGGCGGGCTGGTTGTCCGCAGCCATTACGCTGGTAAAGGCTGCGGCCGAAGTCCGTTTCAGCGGAACGTAAAGCGGGTGCATAGGCTGTCCCTGCGCTCCTTCGTAATGGATCAGGCGGGTCGGGTCGTAATCTTTGGCCCAGCCTGCCGCAGCCGCGTGCGCCGGGCCGCAGCCGGATTCGTTGCCCAGCGACCACATGATGACCGACGGGTGGTTGCGGTCGCGGATGACCATCCGGCTTACGCGTTCGAGAAAAGGCGTAATCCATTGCGGATCGTTCGAGAGCAGGCCGCCTTTGCCGTGCGTTTCGATGTTGGCTTCATCGACGACATAAAGGCCGTAACGGTCGCAGAGTTCGTAGAAATAGGGGTCGTTGGGGTAGTGCGACGTGCGTACGGAGTTGATGTTGAGCCGTTTCATAAGGCGGACGTCCTCCTCCATCGATTCGCGCGAAACGGTTTTGCCGCCATATTGGTCGTGGTCGTGCCGGTTCACGCCGCAGAGCTTTACCGGCACGCCGTTGACGAGCATTTCGCGGCCGCGCAGGCGGACGTCGCGGAATCCGACCTTGCAGCTGCGGGCTTCGGCGAGTTTTCCGGCGGCGTCGCGGAGAGTCAGCACCAGCGTTTAGAGTGCGGGATTCTCGGCGCTCCACTTTTCGGGTGCGGTGATACGCTCTTCCAGCAGGGCGAAATAGACGTTGTCGCGCTGGGGATAGGCTTCCGCAAGAATCTCTTCGACGGGCAGCGTCAGTTCACGCCCGGAAGGGGTTCCGTCGGGTGCGTAAAGCCGTGCGCCGAGTTGCCAGCCTGCGGCGGAGGCCCCTTCGCGCAAATCTATTGCCGGACGGATTTGCAGCAGCGCGTCGCGCATGTCGGCGTCGAAGATCGTCCTGACGCCGAAATCGCCGATCGCGGCATCGGGCTTGGCCGAGAGGAAGACCTCCCGGTGAATGCCCGCCATGCGCCAGTGGTCGGCGTCTTCGAGGTAGCTTCCGTCGGTCCATTTGAATACTTGGACGGCCAGTCTGTTCTCTCCCGGCTGTAAAAGTCCGGTGATGTCGAATTCGCTGGGCAGGCAGCTGTCTTCCGCATATCCGGCCAAGGCGCCGTTTACCCAGACGTAGAATCCGGAATAGACTCCCCCGAAGTGCAGGGTCACACGGTTGCCGCTCCACGCTTCCGGCACCGAAAAGGTGCGGACGTAACAGCCCGTGGGATTGTCGCGCGTGATGTAGGGCGGCTTGAATTCGAAGGGATAGACGACGTTGGTATAGATCGGGTAGCCGTAGCCCTGCATCTCCCAGCACGAAGGGACGGGTATTTCGTCCCAGCCGGTCAGGTCGGCTCCGGGGCGCCAGAAATCCGCGGGGCTTCGGGAGACGTCTTCGGCGAAACGGAATTTCCACACGCCGTCGAGCGATTGGATGCGCGACAGCGTGCGGTCGCCCGCAAGGGCGTCCTGTTCGGAGCTGTAAGAGTAGGAGGTGGCTCGTGCGGGAAGCCTTCGCAGGGCGTTGACGAATTGGTCGGCCGGAGCGTTCCGTTCGGAAGCGGCTGCGGCGGTGCAGAGGGTCGTTCCGCAGAGGAGAATTGCCAGAAGTCGGTTCATCGGTGAGGTTTTAGAATACAAATTTAATAAGTTTTCGCATTGCGATGGTCGCCGTGCCGGTAATAAACGCTCCGTTTGAGCGGAATCTGCATGCCGCCGGTCGTTTCGAGCCAGTCGTAGAGGTCGTTGGCCAGCGAGCGGATCGTATCCTGCAGCTCCGGACGGTCGATCAGGTTCACCGTCTCGTAGGGGTCTTCCTGCAGGTCGAAGAACTCGTTGGTGTCCCAGATGCCGTGGTAACGGATGTATTTGTAGCGGTCGGTGCGCACTCCGAAAACGGTCGGAGTCTGGGGGAACGCATATTCCCAATAATATTCGTAATAGATGCGCTTGCGCCAGTCGGCTGCCGTGCCGCCCTTGAGCAGCGGCAGGAACGACTCGCCGCACATCTGCGGCGCTTTGGCGAGTCCGCAGGCGGCCATGATCGTGGGGGCGACGTCGATGTTCTGCACCATCTCCTCCACCGTGCGGCCCGCCGGAATGAGTTCGGGACAGTAGGCCAGCATCGGCACGCGCACGGAGGGTTCGTAGAAGTTGCGTTTGTCGATCAGTCCGTGTTCGCCCCACGTGAAGCCGTTGTCGCCCATATAGATCACCAGAGTCGATTCGCCCAGCCCTTCGGCCTGCAGAAAATCCAGCAGCCGCCCGATGGCGTCGTCCATGCTGGTCACCGTCTCGCAGTAATTGCGGAAGTCCTCCTCGTACGGCAGTGCGCCGTGATACTGGTAATCGACGCCGTGCCAGCTTTCCCGCTGGTTCTTTACCCAGTCGGGGAGCCGGCTCTCGCCGTACCAGCCCCGTCCTGCGAGCGGCCTGCCGTCCGCATCCTTGCCGGGCAGTCGGGGGATTCCGTACTCCGGCACGTTGAACGACGGCGGATAGACCGCTTTTTCGTCCTTGTACATCCCTTTGCGGGAGGGTGAAGGCTGGAATCCGGAGTGTACCGATTTGTAGGAGAGGTAGATGAAGAACGGACCCTCTTCGTTGTCGCGTACGAAGTCGATGGCGTGGTCGGTCAGTATGTCGGTGGAGTAGAGTTCCGGATCGAACTTTACGCGCTCGCCGTTGATGTTGAGCACCGTGTTGTAGTAGGTCCCCTGTCCGCGGAATCCCTCCCAATGGTCGAATCCGGGCTGGGGCATGTCGTCCTGATTGCCCATGTGCCATTTGCCGAAGAAGGCGGTGCGGTATACGTTCTGCTGGAGGTACTGCGGGAAAAAGACCAGATCGTCGGGCTTCGGCGCCTGATTGTCCACGACGGTATGGGTGTGCGTAAACAGACCGGTGAGGATGGAGGCCCGGCTCGGCGAGGAGAGCGACGTGGTCACGAACGCATTTTTCAGGCAGGCGCCTTCGCGGGCCATGCGGTCGAGCGCCGGGGTCTGCAGCCACGGAACGGCTCCCGTGAACCCCATGAAGTCGTAGCGGTGGTCGTCGCTGAGGATGAAGATGACGTTGCGCGGTTTTTCGCCGTTGCGGGCGACCGGGACCGGAGCGGCCGGTTGGGCTGCCGCCTGCGAAATGGCGAGGGCTGCGAAGCCTGCGGGCAGCGCGATTCGTTTCAGGTGTATCATAGCTTTATGATTGTGGTTTCAGGGTTGAGTGCCATACATTCGATGTGTCGCAGGATTTCTGCGGCATCTTCCGGCGCGGCAAACGTGACGCTCCGGCTTTCGCCCGGCAGCAGGTCGAAATAGTTGTCGGAGAAGATTCCCGCCGTACCCTTGTAATGCAGGGTGAGATTCTTCGCCAGTTTGTCGCTGCTCACCGTGATCCGGCAGGTCGCTGCGTCGGGCTTCTCGGCGCGGATGCGGACCGCCGCGGCCGGGAGTGCGGCGTTTTTCATCGTCTCGAAATACTGCAAAGCCCGGTACGCGGTCTTGTCGGACCGGAATTCGCAGACCAGCACCGCGTTGCCGGGGTCTGCACCGTCCAGATAATCGCGTACGCCGTACCGGAGCGCACGCTGCGATGCGGCGGCTCCGACGGTCACGGGGTGGGAGCTGCTTTTCAGCTCGTTGCCTGAAAAATCCGTCAGCGTGAGTTTCATTACTCCCCGGAGCGGCTTCCGCAGGTCGGAGACGACGAAAATGTCGAGCGTATCGCCTTGGATGTAAGGGGAGACGACGACCGGTTCGCACGCTTTCCTTACAAAGTAGTGCATGGCTTTCCACCGGCCGTAATAGTCGATTCCCGACCAGCTGGCGCAGGGCCATACGTCGTTGAGCTGCCAGATGAGCGACCCCATGCAGTAGGGCATGTTGCGCCGATGCGCCTCCATCGCCGTCTTCATCCCTTCGGCCTGCATCAATTGGCTGAGGTACAGCGTGCGTGCGAAATCGTCGCTGCGCAGGTATGACCGATCGACATATTCCAGCATCCGGGCGTCTCCCTTTTTCCGGTCGCCCTGATGCGACGTCATGGACGGAGAGGCGAGGCGGCGCTCCCCTTCGGGGATGAAACGCTCGACCGAGGAGAGTTCGGGGTAGGATTGGAGTCCGTATTCCGAGATGAAACGGGCGATTTGGGTGTTGTAGGCCGATATGGGGTCGCCTTTGTGCCAGACGTCCCAGTTGTGTACGTCGCCGTAGCGCCAGCGGTCCGCCGTATCGAGCCCCCAGCCCGGCGAGGGCGACGAGTGCCAGTAGGGTACGGTGCCGCCGCAAAGGCTGTCCACCACGCCGGGCAGGATATTCCGGAAGATGGTTTCGTTTACGCGGTCGAACTGTTCGGCCTCTTCTTCCGTATAGAATTTGCGGAACCGGCTGTTGCGTTTGTCGTGGGGTTTCCATGCTACGTCTATTTCGTTGTTGCCGCACCAGAGGACGAGCGACGGGTGGTTGCGCAGCCGGCGTACGTTGTCTTCGGCTTCGGCCCGGATGTCGGCGTAGATCTGCGCCGATCCGGGATACATGTTGCAGGCGAAGACGAAATCCTGCCACACCATGATGCCGTACCGGTCGCACATTTCGTAGAAATCGTCCGACTCGTACGTGCCGCCGCCCCAGACGCGCAGCATGTTCATATTGGCTTGGGCGGCGCTCCGCACGAGAAATTCCGTTTTCTCCCGCGAAATCCGGGGCAAAAACGCGTCGGCCGGCACATAGTTGGAGCCTTTGCAGAATACCGGGATGCCGTTGATCTCGAAGCCGAAACCGCGGCCGCGGCCGTCCGCATCGTCGCGGCAGCGGAGCGATACGGTTCGTACGCCGCATCTGACGGCCGTGCGGTCAAGCTCCCTCCCCTCTTTTTCCAGCACCAGCTCCACGTCGTAGAGGTAAGGCTCGCCCATTCCGTTGGGATACCACAACCGCGGAGAGGGAATCTCGAACGGCTCTTCGATTGAATGCGTCCCGGCATCCAGCGTCTTGTCTGCCGTGAGGATGCTCTTGCCGTTCAACAGTATCCGGATGCGATAGCAGCCGGCCGCATCCGTCCGTAATGCGGCCGATGCGCTCATCTGCGCCTTTCGCGGCCCTGTCGAGCGGGTGCGCACGTGGAAATCCTCCACGCGGGCTTCGTTCCACGCTTCGAGCGCGACCGGACGCCACAATCCGGAGGTGACATAGCGCGGCGCCAAGTCCCAGCCGTACTGGTAGCCCGACTTGCGGGTGAAAACGCTTACCTTGTTGGGGCCCAGTCCGCCCAATGCGCCGAGGTCGTTGTTGGCGGTGAGACGGCCGCCGTAGGCCGCCATGTTTTTGAGCCCCTGCATGACCGGGGAGTGAAAAACGACGTGCAGGCGGTTGTTCCGGGATTTCAGCAATCCCTTGACGTCGCTTTTCCATGTGCGGAACATGTTGCCCGTGCGGTGAAGCAGTTCGCCGTTCAGCCTGATGTCGGCATAGCAGTCCACTCCTTCGAAGACGAGCCGCACGTTGTCGTACGACGCCAATTCGGGTGCGTCGAACGTGCAGCAGTACTCCCAGTCGGTCTTGTCGATCCACTGCAGATCGCTCTGGCTGCTGCCGTAGAACGGATCGGGGATCTGCCCGTTTGCCAGCAGGTCGGTATGCACGGTTCCGGGGACTGCGGCCGGGAGCCATTCGCCGAGTCCGTATTGCCGGAATTTCCATCCTTGGTTCAGTTCGGTGCGGCCGGCGGCCGAAATCCGGCTTCCCGCCGCGGCGGTCAGAAGCCATAGGATCAGGAGAAGTCTTTTCATCGTTTGTCGGGTTGGGTTGTCGCAAACATAACTCAAACGGCCGGAAATGATGGTCAGCGATCCGTCAAAAAATAACACACCGCCCTGATGCGGTAATTTTCCGACGCTGAAAACGCGCTTTCGGCTTTTCTGTTAGTTTTGGATGAATCCGTGCTTCGTGAGCTGCCCGGAATTTCGTAATATTGCCGTCGGGACAAAACGTATGCAGGTATGAAAACAACACATCTTTCAGGACTTTTGACCACCGCGGGACTGGTGTTCGGCGGCGGGAATTCGTATGCGCAGCAACGGCCGAACATATTATGGCTTACGATCGAAGACACGAGTCCTTATGATTTCGGCTGTTACGGCAACAGGCATGTCGCCACGCCCACGATCGACAGTCTGGCCGGAGCCGGCATCCAATATATGCGGGCCCATTCGGTCGGCACCCAAAGCTCGCCTTCCCGGTCGTGCATCATCACCGGATGCTACGCCTCGACTTTCGGCATGGAGTGGCACCGCTGCCGGTTTGCCACGCCGGAGACTGTTTTTCTGCCCGACTATATGCGTGCGGCGGGATATTACTGCACCAACAAATCCAAAACCGACTACAATACGCTGTGTGACAATAAGGCCATGTGGGACAGCTGCGGTCCGGCGGCGACATACAACAACCCGGCGCGGAAGAAGGACCAGCCGTTTTTTGCCGTATTCAACTCGATGGCCACCCATATGGGGCGCATCCGTTCCTATCATACCGACCAGCGGCGGGATTTCGCCCTCGAAGGGCTCGATCCGGCGCGGCTGGAACTGCCGCCGCATGTGCCCGACATTCCGGAAATCCGGTCTGACTTCGCGTTTCATATGGAGGGGTCGCAGGACATCGACGCATGGGTCGGGATGTTTCTCGACGATCTCAGGCGGCAGCGGCTCGATGAAAATACGATCGTCTTTTTCTTCAGCGACCACGGAGGATGCCTGCCCCGCGGCAAGGGGTTCGTCTATGAGACCGGGACCCACGTGCCGTTCATCGTCTACCTGCCTCCCAAATGGAGACATCTGGCCAACGGTCAGTCCGGCCGGACCGACCGGCTGATCGGGTTCCCCGATCTGGCGCCCACCGTACTCTCGCTCGCCGGCATCGAACCTCCGGCCTATATGCAGGGCAAGGCGTTTCTGGGCCTACGGCGGCGATTTCGGAAGCCGCGAGAACCATGACGCCAACTTCAATATCAACGGAATCATCAATCCCGACCGGAGTCTCAAGCCGGCCGCGGCGGAGGCGAAGCATGTCTTCCAGCCGCTCGAAATCGCGCAGCCGCGGCCCGGAGAGGATTTTTTCACGATCCGGAACCGCAATTTCTTCGTTTCGACCGATGAGTATGTTTTCGAATGGCGCATTACGTCCAGCATGGGCGCGACGCTGGGAAGCGGGACTTTCGAAGTGCCGCGCACGGAAGCGGGAGCCTGCACGGAGTGCCGCGTGGGGTACAAGGCGCCCCGTCCCGAATCCGGCGTCGATTATTGGCTGGATATCGTTTACCGCCTGAAAGAGGATAAACCCTATGCCCTGCGGGGATTCGAGGCGGGCCGTTACCAGTTCGCACTGCCCGCTGCGGCGCCCGTGCGCGCTGCGGCCGCCCGCAGTGCCGTCGTCAGCCGTACGGAACGTTCGGTGACGCTGACTGCCGGGAGTGTGACCGCGACGGTCGATGCGGCGACGGGATATCTGTCGGGATATGCGGTGCGGGGCTGCGAGCTGATGCGGAGTCCGCTCGTACCGAATTTCTGGCGGGCATCCACCGACAACGACCGCCGGGGCTGGCGTACGCGGGAGCGCATGGGCGCATGGCGCACGATGCCTGAGCGGCTGAAACTCGAAAGCCTGAATGCGGCCGACGGTGCGGTGACGGCCGTCGTGTGCGGCGGGGGCGTCAGGCTGGCTTTGCGCTATCGGCTTGCGGCGGACGGGGAGCTGGCCGTTTCGTACGACCTGCGGATCGCAGACACGCTTCCCGAACCGCGGCGCATCGGTCTGCAGGCTCTGTGGAGCGGGGTGCTGGACCGATATGTCTACTGCGGCCGCGGTCCCGGAGAGAATTATGCCGACCGTAAGGAAGGCTCCCTGTTCGGGGTTTACTCCGGCAATACGGCTGATTTCAGTCCCGCCTATATCTATCCGCAGGAGTGCGGCAACCGCTGCGACGTCCGCTATCTCCAGCTTGCGGGCAAAGGCGGCGGAGTCGTTTTCGCGGGCCGGCAGCCTCTGTGCGTCTCGGTCTGGCCCTGCACGCAGGAGGCGCTGGATGCGGCGGAGCATACGCACGAGATCGTGCGGCTGGACGACGCATGGCTGGTGAATGTCGATTGTGCGCAGGCCGGCGTGGGCGGCACCGACTCGTGGAGCGTGAAATCGCGTCCTTCGGAGGCGTACCGACTCTTGGAGAAGCACTACGGATATGAATTTGTAATTGCTCCTGCGGGAACTCCGGCCGATGCGGCGCGGACGAGCCGCCGGGTGGCGTATAAAAATGAATAAACGATGAGAAAGTGGTTGATGGCGTTCCTACTGCTGGCCGGAACGGCCGGGGTGCGCGCCCAGCAATGCGATGTGCCGCAGATCGGCGCTCAGGTTTTTGTAGAGCCGGGACAGACGCCGGAGGATATCGACGGATTTTTCCGCCTGCTGCGCGATAACGGGATGAAGGTGGCCCGTATCCGGATGTTCGGAGCGCACATGTACCGCGGCGGGGAGTGGGATTTCTCGCTTTACGACGAGGCGTTCCGTGCGGCGGACAAATACGGCGTCCGGCTTTTCGCCACGCTGTTTCCCGTCACCGACGAGCTGAACGACGTGGGCGGTTTCAAATTCCCCCGTTCGAAGGCGCACCTGCGCGAAATCGACGATTATATCACGGCCGTGGTGTCGCATTTCCGGCAGTATGAGTCGCTGTGGACATGGGTGCTGCAGAACGAACCCGGCAGCGGCGGGACGCGCGTCGCCATGACCGACCTCGCAAGGGAGGTCTATGACCGCTGGCTGGCGGACTTCCCGCCGGAAGAGCGCGGGGAGGGTTATCTGAAAGCCGATTTCACGCAGGAGAAGTTCCTGACCTACTATACGACGTGGTATCTGAACCATATCGCGCAGCTGGTCGAACGGCTCGATCCGCAGCGCGGGCGACATATCAATCCGCACCAGATTCTGGGCACGCTGCCCGATTACGACTTTCCGGCCTACTCGAAATTCCTCACCTCGGTCGGCGCATCGCTGCACCTGAGCTGGCATTTCGGCATGTTCAGCCAGCGCGAATATCCGCTCGGCGTCTCCCTGATGTCGGATATCATCCGTCACAACGCACTCGGCAATCCGTTCTGGATCACCGAACTGCAGGGCGGAAACGTCACCGCCAGCGGCAATGTTCCCTACTGTCCCACGGCGGCGCATACAGCGCAGTATCTTTGGACGGCGATCGCTTCCGGCGCCGAAGGGGTGATCTTCTGGTCGCTCAATCAGCGGGCGGCCGTCATGGAGGCGGGGGAGTGGGGGCTGCTCGACTTCCTGCGCAGGCCCTCGGACCGTATGCTCGAAGCCGCGAAGGTCGCATCGGTATTGCAGCGTCACGGCGAAGAGTTTCGGGGGTTGAAGCCTGCGCCGGCTCCGGTGACGCTCCTCTATAACATCGCTTCCCTGCGCATTCAGCGGCGCAATGCCGAAACGCCCGCATCCGGTGAGGAGGGGCGGCAGGCTTCGGCCTGCATGAAGTCGCTGGCCGCCGCTTATGAGGCCATATCGGCATGGGGCGTAACGCCCGAAGTGGCCGATATGGCGACCTTCGACTGGGACGACGCGGCGGGCTGTACGGCCGTGATCCCGCATATGGTGGCGCTGCCTTCCGAATTCCGGCCCCGCATCGAGTCGTTCGTCCGCAACGGCGGCAAGCTGATCGTTACGGGATTGTCGGGATTCTACGATGAAAACATGCGATGTCTGTTTATGAACGGCTTCCCGCTGAAATCGTGTTTCGGAGCGGAGGTCAGCGAATTCAAAGTCGCCGGGGAGTATTTCACGCTGGGCGAGGAGCTGCCTGCGCATCTGTGGCGGGGGATCTTGGTGCCTGCTTCGGGCGAGACGATGATGACGGACGGCGGCGATGTCGCGGCCGTGCGCAACCGCTATGGCCGCGGCGAGGTCGTGTGGGTGCCCTCCCCGATCGAATTGGGCGGATATCACCGCGATATGGTTCCGCTGACGGCTTTCTACGGGCGGGAGTGCCGCGATGCCATAGACGCGGCTCCGGCTTCGTTCCGCACGCCCGAACCGGACGTGCTGATGCGCACCATGCGCAAAGAGGGCGTTTTGACGACCGTGATTGTCAACAAGCGTCCGGAAAGCGCGGCCATACGGCTGCGTACGGGACGATACGGCGTTCCGCGCGTGATCTACGGGGATGCCTCGGTTAAGGGGGCGCAGGTCACGGTCGGAGCGGATCGCTGCGCCGTGGTGGTCTGGAGCAGGTGACGATTTGAGGATAAGCCCTTCGGCCGTTCGGATAGGAATGCGCATCCCCGCTTGTTTGTCGGCGGATGCGCATTTTTTCGTGTGAATACGCCGTGAGCGGCCGGAACAGGCCGGGATTGTTGTTTCGGACATATTGGAGTCCGGCTGTCGGCGGGGATTTCACACAAACAAAAATCCCCGTAATCGAAAGATTACGGGGATCACCAAGTGCCCAGGACAGGAATTAATTTGTGAAAACATATGCAAATAACTAAAATTTGAATATATTTATAATATGTTGAAATATAGTATATTAAAATGATATACTATGAAATGTATTTTGTCTGTTTTTAGCTGTTTTGCAAAAATGCGGACACGGTGCGGACATGAAAGTATTGCTGTATTCGAATCTAAATCATATCTTTGTAGAGCATAAAATGAGGATGTATGGCAAAAGTTACATATGTTTTGGCGCAAGGGGAGAACAGCGCGGGAGAATCGCAAGTTAATTTCCGTGTCTATGTTTCCCGCGAATTGCGTGTACGTGTGCCGTCCGGCATTTGGGTCGATCGGAAACGTTGGGGAAAGAAAAACGATATCAATATTCCGAACATACCGGGGGAGGAGCGCGATGCGCTGTTGGCAAAGCGGGCGAAATTGAAAGAATTGGTCGATGTAATTGAGACCTCGGTCGAGGCGGCAGACGATAAATCGACCGTTACGCGCGAGTGGCTCGAAAAGTTGATCCGGCGCACTTTGCGGCCAAAGACGGCGACTTCCGTTGAGGAAAAGAAAATAGGCTTTTTCCCGTTGACGGATGAATACCTCGCTACGCATAAATTGTCCGAATCGCGTGTCAAGCATTTCAATGTCTTGGTGCGGACGTTGAAGCGGTATGAGTTGTATCGTAAACTGTCGAACCGACGGTTCGTGCTGGACGTACACACCGTATCTCCGACGACACTTGATGATTTCGGGGCATTTCTGATGAAAGAACCGGAGATTTTCGACGAACATCCGGAGTTGTACGACGAGGTGCCGTATGCCCGGCCGAAGGTGAGGAAGAATCTGCCTGTGAAGCGCGGCCCGTACCTCAATGCTGCGGGAGAAACGGTAATTCCCGGCCGTCCGAAAGAGCGGGGCATGAATTACGTTTCGGATATGTTGATTCGTCTACGGTCGTTTTATGTATGGTTAAATGATAACGGACATACCTACAATGATCCGTTCAAGCAGTACAAGATTGCGGAGATTGTCTACGGTACGCCTATCTATATTACGACCGACGAACGCAAACAGTTGGCCGAAGCGGATATGGGGGATGACAAGCAACTGGAAACGCAACGAGATATTTTTGTTTTCCAATGCATGATCGGCTGCCGGGTGAGCGACCTTTATAAGATGACCTATGCCAATATCATCGGCGATTGCATCGAATATGTTCCCCGCAAGACGCGAGACGACCGAGTGGTGACGGTCTCGGTGCCGCTGATCGGTGCTGCGAAAGAACTGATTCGTAAATACCTCGATGAGAACCGCGGAACATTGTTTCCATTTATTTCGGAGCAAAAATATAATGTCTATATCAAAGCGGCGTTCCGTAAAGCGGGACTGACGCGCATGGTGACGACGATCGACCAGCGGACGCGGCAGAATGTTCAGGTGCCGATCTGCGACCTTGCTTCGTCGCACATGGCGCGCCGGACATTCATCGGGAATGTTTATAAAAGCGTGAAAGACCCTGCGATCGTGGGAGCGATGTCCGGGCATAAGGACGGCAGCCGGGCGTTCGCCCGCTATCGCGATATCGACATGGATATAAAACGGGATGCAGTGAGTGTGTTGGAGTAGAATTTGTTTTGTCGATAAATTTGTATAAATTTACGACAGATATATGTGTGTAAATAGATGCAAGCAATAGAGGATAAGATACTTAATAAGATAAAGAAGTGCGGACGGGGTAAGCTGTATTCCGCATCCGATTTCGCTGTATACGGATCGGCTGTATCGGTTGCGAAGGCATTGGAACGGCTTACTCGAAAAGGCGGTTTGGTCCGTATTGCAAGGGGCCTCTATTGCTATCCCAAAATCGATAGAAAGTTTGGAATGGGCATACAATACCCGACCATCAATGAAATCGCTGAAAAGGTAGCTCGGCAGAGCGAAGCCCGAGTTGTTCCGACGGGTATGCACGCATTGAATGTATTGGGATTGTCTGCCCAGGTACCGATGAACTATGTGTTTTATACCGACGGCAATTCCCGGACAGTTAATTTGTTCAACGGTCGCAAATTGCGATTCAAGCGTGTAGCGCTTAAAAATCTGGCCTATCAGAATAAAACGCTGATGCTTGCCGTGTTCGCTCTGAAGGAGATCGGTCGGCCGCAGGTGACGGAGGAGCACACCGCCCAACTGAAGACGATATTCGCCCGGATTCCGAAGTCGAGCATTCTGCCCGATCTGCGGTTGGTGCCGGCCTGGATTCGTAAAATCATTATGTCGTTCTATGAAGAATAATTTTTGGACGTTTTCCGACGAGCAGAAAAGTATGTTCGTTGCACAGACGAGCGAGCGTGTCGGGCTTCCTCCGCAGGCTGTCGAGAAGGACTGGTGGGTGACGATGACGCTGAAAGCCCTGTTCGAATCGTCGTGCCGGGACTTCATCACCTTCAAGGGCGGTACGTCGTTGAGCAAGGGTTGGCATGTCATAGAACGCTTCTCGGAGGACATCGATATTGCAATCGACAAGTCCTTTTGGAGAATTGCCGGGGACAACAAGTCGCAGCGCGATCGGATTCGGAAACTTTCGCGGGCCTATATCGAGCAGCGGCTCGTTGCGGAAATGCAGGCATTGCTGGAAGGATATGGGGCTTCCGATTTTGAGTTGCGTGCCGTTCCGGCGCAGGACTCCGATGCCGATCCGACGCTGGTGCTGTTGCCGTATCGAAGCATTTATGCGAATATCGAGTATGTGGAATCGCAAATCCGGATCGAATTCAGCTGCCGGTCGATGAAAGAACCGCGTGAGCGGATCGAGATTCGTCCGCTGATTGCCGAGGCATATCCCGATGTATTCGGAGAATTGGTGTTCCCGATTTATGCGGTCGTGCCGTCACGGACGTTTTTGGAGAAAGCGTTTTTGCTGCATGAAGAGTTTCAGAAAGAGAATCCGCGCGTCGAGCGAATGACACGCCATCTGTACGATTTGGAGCGGCTGATGGATACGGATTTCGGAAAGGCAGCCTTGGCCGATCCGAAAATGTATGTCGAGATTGTCAGGCATCGCAGCATATTCAATACGATTCGCGGAGTCGATTATCGGACGCACCATCCGAGCCGGATCGATTTTATTCCGCCCGAAAAATTGGCGGAGGTATGGCGCAGGGATTATGAGCGGATGCAGGAGTATTTCATCTATGGAGATTCGCTGCCATACGATCGACTGATCGCGCGGATGGCGGAGTTGCGGGATCGGTTTCGGAAAGTTGTAATGGAGGATGATTTTTTCAGCGAATCGGAATTATGAATCCCGAGTATTATTTCCAGAAAGGTCTTCGTCTGATCGTGGCAAGCGCCGTGATTTTTGCTTTGATCGTTTTGTTCAGCGCCATGGTTTCGCGGGGATTTCCGCTTTGGCTGGCGCTTGTTTTGCTTGTCCCCGCAGGACTTGGCGTGACCGGATTTTACTTTTTCAGCGTGGGCAGTTCGGCGGATCTTTCGGAGCGTTTTTTTCGTCGTTTTGGGTGTAGTCAGCCGAGAGGCGAAGAGAAAACAACGACAGAAGGAGTCGGTTCCGAACAGCGGTGTGAAAGAAGCCCGGACGCGATCGTGCCGGAATCCGCCGTTGTTTCTGCCGATCCGGTTCCGGACGATCGGATTCTCGAAAATGCACTCGCCACCGTCTACGAATATACCGATAAGGATTTGGGCGATGCCGTTGACGGGACGAATCGGCAAATTTTGCGACGACGTTTGCTTTATTTGGCATGTATGGCGCCTGTTCCGAATGATGTGCCGCAGGTTCGGCTTCGGCATGATCGGGTGAGCTATGGGGATTTGTGTCACTACGGTTGGAACGTCTGGAATGCTTTTAAGGGCGCGACCAATCGTTTTTATGACCAGACCGAATTGGCGGAATGGCTGAAAGCGAGCTTCGAGTCTTTGGCCAAATACAATACGAAGACGTTGCGGGCCAAGCTTCGGGCGACGGACGGAGGTTATCGCATCCGATTGATCGATAATCTGAAAGAATATATCCAAAAATAAAGAGCTGTATAAGGATGAGATATTCCCTGCACCCGGTCGGTGCAGGGAATTTTCTTTCTGTTGTCATGTAATTGCAAAATGCTGGTAAGTAGCAATATCTGAAATTGTTTGCCGGTGCAAATGCGGTGATTCGATTGCAAAAACAGGTGCAGGAAAAGCACCTGTTATTTTCGTCGCCGGACCTGCTGTTCGGGTTCGGTTAAATTATCGTATTATGGACTTAAAACAATTGAGTGAGCTGGGCGGTGAAGTGAATGTGACCGTCCGTCTGGAAGATCTCCGGCAATGGCACAAGGAGTTGACGGCAGTCGCGTCGCCGCCGTCCGTAATGCCGGTTCCGCAACACGCGGGCGAATTGTACACGCGAAAACAGACCATCGCGTTGTTGGGTGTCGATTCCTCTACGTTGTGGCGATGGGCCAAGAGCGGTTATCTTGTTCCCGTGGAGTACGGCGGGCAGCGCCGTTATCGCGTGGCGGATGTGCAACGGATTCTAAACGGAGACAGCTATGCCCGCTAAAACAGTGAAAAGAGAAAGCCCCTACCTGCGCGTGGGAACGACCATCTACAAGCGGGTCCGGCAGCCGTTGAGCAGCGGCCGGAGCGTCGAGACGCTCATCCCGTGGAATGTCGAGACCTTGCGTCAGGACTACGGGAAAAGCTATCTGGCCTGCATTCCGAAATACGACGGCTTTTGCACGGTTCCCGACCACACGAACTACCGCCGGGAGATCGACGGTTTCCTGAACCGTTACGAGCCGATTCCCTTTCAGCCCGCCGATGGCATCTTTCCGCACATCCACGACTTTTTCGCTCATATCTTCGGCGAGCAGGTCGAACTGGGGTACGATTATCTGCAACTGCTCTACCTGCGCCCCTTGCAACGGCTGCCGGTATTGTTGCTGGTGTCGGATGAACGCAACACGGGAAAGACGACCTTTCTCAATCTCTTAAAGTCGATCTTCGGCGGAAACGTTACCTTCAATACCAACGAAGATTTCCGTTCGCAATTCAATGACGACTGGATGGGCAAACTGCTGATCTGCGTGGACGAGGTGCTGCTCAACCGCCGCGAAGATTCCGAGAGGATCAAGAACCTATCGACTGCACGCAGCTACAAGGCTGAGGCGAAAGGCCGCGACCGCCGGGAGGTGGAGTTTTTCGGCAAGTTCGTCCTCTGCTCCAACAACGAGCGCAATCCCGTCCTGATCGAGGCTGCGGAAACCCGCTACTGGGTGCGGCGCGTGCCGCCGCTCCCGTATGACGATCAACACCTGCTGGCCAAAATGCGAGCCGAGATACCGGGGCTGCTCTTCTATCTGCAACAACGTATGCTCTCGTCACATGAAGAGAGCCGTATGTGGTTCGCGCCCCGGCTGCTGGTCACCGATGCCTTGCGGCGGATCATACACTACAACCGCAGCAAGACCGAAACCGAAATGCTGTCGATTATTCGCGATATCATGGATGCCGAGAACCTTGCGGAGTATCGGTTCGACGTGAGCGATATGGTCAATATGCTGGAGATACGCGGCATCCGTGTTGACCATCCCACCGTGCGGCGGATTCTTGCCGAAAATTGGCAGCTGCGACCCGCACCACCGACTTACTACCAACGCTATACGATTACCTACAACGGCGAAACGCAGCGGCAGGACAGCAAGACGGCACGGGTCTATACCGTCACGCGGGAACAACTCGGCGGATTGCTGGACGATGCTGCGATGTAAGAATGTTGAAAAAAGGAAGTAGCTTTCTTATTTTCATAATCTTACATCTCTTACAAATCCTCTTACAAAGTCTTACGGGTTCTTTCGGACTTACAGCGCCGGATGCCGTGTAAGAGATATGTAAGACGCCAACCTTTTCTTTCACTGGATTTTACACTTTTTCTCAACAAATTTACGGAAAAAATGACTGTCATACCATACAGCAACCGGATTTCCATCCGTGATTTTCTCGCCTGGCGCGGGATTCAGCCCAAATACGAACGCAACGGCTACGGTATGTATCTTTCACCCTTGCGGGAAGAACGCACGCCGAGTTTCAAAGTGGACTACGTGCAAAATCTCTGGTACGACTTCGGACTGGGCGAAGGCGGTACATTGCTCACCCTCGTGATGCGGTTGGAGCGGTGCGACAGCCGCGAAGCGGTCCGACGGCTGCAAAACGGTGAAAAAGGAGACACGGGGATTGCTTCTATCTCACCGGGTATTGGTGAGCCTCTTGGCGTTGGCGGGGCATTGTCGGTCGTGCGGCCGGCCACCGTCCCCGCGCTCCGCATCCTCTCCGACGCTTCGCTCCGGCATCCGGCATTGGTCGGTTATCTCGCCTCGCGCGGCATCGTCCCGCCGGTCGCCGCGGCATTCTGCCGCGAGGTCCGTTACGAGATAAACGGCCGCGCCTTTTTCGCCGTCGGTTTCCGCAACGATGCCGGAGGGTGGGAGCTGCGCTCCGCACGGTTCAAAGGCGGCTCCTCGCCCAAACATATCACCACCATCGACAACCGTTCCGATACGGTAATCGCTTTCGAGGGATTTATGGATTTCCTCGCTTATCTCTCACTGAAATACCCCGAACGACTGCGCATCGACGCCGCGGTTCTGAACTCGGTCGTCAACCTGCCCAAAGCCGTTCCGTTTATCTCCCGACATCCGGTGATCCGCACCTTCTTCGACAACGACGAAGCAGGACGCAAGGCAACTGCCGATCTGATCCGTCTTTGTCCCCGCAGCGAGGTAATCGACCAAAGCAGTTTTACAAGGACGTAAATGACTATCTGATCGCCCATATAAAAGACCGGCCGAATCTCCCGAAAACGACATCCGACCGGCAGGGTCACCTTTGTCGGAATAATCTGCAAGCCCTGAAAGCGGAACCGGAGGAAATTGAACCACCGCGTCGGAAAGGGATAAAGGTTTAAGGAAGGCAAGGTTGTGTTTTCGTAGACGAAAACTGCGCCTTCCCCGCTGGCCGGCGTAAAATCCCGCTGGTCTGAACAACCTATATAGCATGAACAATCTATCGAAACAACCTGTCATGGAAACACCGAAGAAAACATACAGCAAACAGGGCGGTCGGCCGAAAGTCGGCATCGGCCGCATCTGCAAATACGTCGTCAGCACACGACTCAGCCCCGAACGGAAACTCCGATTCTCGGCCCTTTGCCGCGAGGCCGGGCAACCGCCGGCCGAAGTCCTGCGCCAGCTGATCGACCGAGGAACGGTGAGGGCGCGGATCACCCGTGAACAGCTGGATTTCATGGCCCAACTCAAGGGCATCGCCCGAAATCTGAACCAACTGACCCGGCTGGCCAATGCCAAAGGTCTGGCGGCTGTCAGGGTACGGCATGCGGCGATCGTCACGGCCATCGAAAAACTCCTGAAGCAGATATGCGATGGTCGGTAAGGTCATATCCGCTTCGTCCTTTTCGGGGACGGTAGGCTACGTGATGAAAGAGGAATCCCGGATACTGGAAGCTGAAGGCATTACGCCTCCGGAAGTGAAGGACATGGTGCAGGACTTCAAAGACCAGACCTTATTGAATCCGCGGCTGAAAAACACCGTCGGGCATATCTCGCTGTCTTTCTCACCCAAGGACGCTCCGCGGATGACCGACGCCCTGATGACGCAGATCGCAAAGGAGTACATGCAGAAGATGGGCATCACCGATACGCAATACCTATTGGTGCGCCATCTCGACCAGCCCCATCCGCACTGCCATCTGGTCTACAACCGGGTCGGGAATAACGGGCAGACCATTTCGGACAAGAACATCAAGCTCCGCAGCGCCAAGGTATGCCGGGAGCTGACCGAGAAGTGCGGATTGTATCTCGCACCGGGAAAGGACGACGTGCGGCGGGAGCGGCTGCGCGAACCCGACAAGACCAGATACGAAATCCACGATGCGATCAAAAGGTGTCTGCCCCGATGCGCCGGATGGAAAGGGCTGGAGAAGCAACTGGAAAAACAGGGCATCGGCATCCGTTACAAGTATTGCGGTTCGACTGACCGCAAACAAGGGGTTTTGTTCTCGAAAAACGGCTTCGAGTTCTCCGGATCGAAGATCGACCGGGCTTTCAACTTTACGAAACTCGACAACCGGTTCAACAATATTCAACAACAAACCCAACACCGGGCAACGCTCTTCGGGAACCTCTCGGCGGCGGCAGGCAATTACCGTTCAGCATTTGCAGGGTTGTTCGGCGGTATGGGTAGCAGCGGCACGCGCGAAGAGCCGTCATCGGTAAACCTCGGAAAGGCAGGCGGGATTCCACTGCCGCCGGCCGATTCGCCCGGCGGAGTGTCCGCCAAGCAGTTACAGCGCAAGCCGGGAGAAAGCCCCGAAAAGTATATAGCACGAATCACGGCACTGCTCAACGCCGCGGCCGAGGCGATGGCCATCGCTGCGATGGAGCACCGCCGCAGGATGGAAGAACAGAAAAGAAGAGCCAAAATAAAACTGTAACCGAATTAGAAAATCTCAAAAATCATGAACGACGAAAATAAGATCGGACTCTCGATCGAAATGTACGAAGACCTCAAAGAAACGCTCGTCAAGGCTGTCAAAAGCACCAAAGCCAACGCGGGTCTGGAGAATGCACAGCTGGAACGGATCGAGCGGCTGATAGAGGCCACGGAGCTCTCGCAGGGGCAGGTCGCACAGATGCTCGAACAACTGCAACGGCATACGGCCTTGCCGGGAGTAAAAACCGAGCAGGAGCGGGAATTTACCGACAAATACAACGCTCTGTTGGCGCAGTTAGCGGGTAGGCTGGAGGTGATCGACAAAGAGATCAGGCAGACACATACATTGATAGAGCAGGTGAGGCAAGCTGTCGAAGCAGCGGCAAAGCCCGAAAACCTGCCAGTGCGGGAGCACCGGCATACTTATACGCTCGATATCAGTTCTTCGAAAACATTTTTGACGATGTTCGTCATGCTGGGATGTATTTTCCTGCAAGGCGCATTCATTTACCGAATCTCAGAGAATAATCGGCTGTTAGCTGCGAACGACCTGAAATACCGCTACGTGAAAATGCGTGGTGAGATCAAAGAAAAGGAGCTTATGGAGTTGGAAACGATATTCAGGGATGAGCAGCACACGGCCATACGCGATACCGTCCGAAACCAAGTTGAACGGTACAAAGAAGCCGTAAGGCGGCGGGCAGAACAACTAGAGCGGGCTGCAAGCAAAGAGCGCAAAGCGAAAAAGCTACTTGATGATGCAGCACAGTTGCGGGGAAAATAATTTATTTTCCCCGCTATAATGATTCGTTAATTTTGATTGACCACCTCCATGTTGTTTTGAAAATCAAGCAGTTGTGTTAATCTTGGATTTGTGGGCGTAAATGGTTTGGAGTCAATAATATAGGGGCGAACTTTTGCGTTTTAAAAATACGCATAAAAAAGCCCCTGTTCTTGAAAAGAACGAGGGGCAAAGGATTTTTTGAGGGGGCTGTGTGGGCCCCGGCATGATTGCCGTCCGCAGGCATCGCCCGTTATTTCAGCTTGCAGAGTTTGCGGTCTGCGTCGGTTGCCTCGCGTATGGAGATTGCAAAGCCTCCGCCGCGCGCCATCTCCACGTCGAGTTCCGTGCGTTGTCTGACCTTCCCGGTGCGGATGACATATGCCTGCGGATTGGTCTGGTAATCGGCATCGGGGGCATCGGCGTAGAGCGTCGCCACGTACTCCTTACCGGGATCGAGGTAGTCGAACGGGAGCGTCACCGTACGTCGGTTCTCGTCCGTCACGCCGCCCACGAACCACTCGCCCGTGTCTTTGGCCTTGCGCGCCACGACGATGTAGTCGCCCGGTTCGGCCAGCAGGTAGCGGCTCTCTTCCCAGTCCAGTGCGACGTCCTCGATGAAACGGAACGCATCCATGTATTTCTCATAGTGCTCGGGCAGGTCTGCCGCCATCTGCAGCGGCGAGTACATCGTCACGTACAACGCCAGCTGGTTGGCGAGCGTCGCGTTGACGTGCGAGTGGTTGCCGGGGTTGACCTCCGCGACGTCCATCACGAAGATGCCGGGCGTGTAGTCCATCGGGCCGCCCTGCAGGCGCGTGAAGGGCAGGATCGTCACATGGTGGGGCTTCGAGCCGCCGAACGCCTGGTACTCCGTGCCGCGTGCCGACTCGTTGCCGATCAGGTTGGGGTAGGTGCGGCAGAGGCCCGTCGGGCGCACCGCCTCGTGGGCGTTGACCATGATCTTGTGGTCGGCGGCCCGGCGGACGGCATAGAGGTAGTGGTTGTTCATCCACTGCCCGTAATGGTGCTCGCCGCGGGGCAGGATGTCGCCCACGTACCCGCTCTTGACCGAGTTGTACCCGTATTTGTCCATCAGGCGGTAGGCCGCTTCCATGTGGCGTTCGTAGTTGCGCACCGAAGCCGACGTTTCATGGTGCATCATCAGCCGGATGCCTTTCCCGTGCGCATATTCGTTCAGTGCGGCGATGTCGAAATCGGGGTAGGGGGTCACGAAATCGAAGACGTAATCCTTCGTGTGCCCGAACCAGTCCTCCCAGCCGACGTTCCAGCCTTCGACGAGCAGCTGGTCGAACCCGTGTGCCGCCGCGAAGTCGATGTACCGCTTCACGTTCTCGTTCTCGGCGCCGTGGCGGCCGCTGGGCCTGCATCGGGCGTAATCCGTCACGCCGAGCTGTACCGACGGCACGTCGCGCGTATAGGCCCAGTCGCTCTTGCCGGTGATCATTTCCCACCATACGCCCATGTATTTCACGGGCTTGATCCACGAGGTGTCGTCATAGGCGCACGGCTCGTTGAGGTTCAGGATCAGCTTCGAGGCGAGGATGTCGCGGGCGTCGTCCGAGACCGTCACCGTGCGCCACGGGGTATGGCAGGGCGCCTGCATGTAGCCTTTCCACCCCTGTGCGTCGGGCGTAAGGTGCGAGGTGAAGATGAAATTCCGGTCGTCCAGGTCGAGGTGCATGCACGCATAGTCGACCAGCGCCGCTTCGTGGATGTTGATGTAGAGCCCGTCGTCGCTCTTCATCTGCAGGGCCGTCTGTACGCCCGTGGGCGAGAAGGGCGTCTGCGACGAGTTGGGCGTGATGGCGCCGGGCATCAGCTCCCGTATCTGCGAGAGTTTCGACTCCGTGTAGTCGTACTCCTGCGTGTCGTAGTCGCCCGGGATCCAGAACGCCGTGTGGTCGCCCGCCATGGCGAACTGTGTTTTCTCCTCGCCGATGACGAAATAGGTCAGCGACTCCTGTTCGGGGAATTCGTAGCGGAATCCGAGCCCGTCGTCGTAGAGCCGGAAGCGGATCGTCATGTCGCGGCCTGTCGCGGCCTGCCGCAGCGTGACGGCCATTTCGTTATAGCGGTCGCGGATCTCGGCCTGCTCGCCCCATACGGGACGCCATGTCTGGTCGGACTCGCTGCGGGCCACCTGCCCGAGGGTGAACCCGTCGTAGAGCGATACCGGGCGCCCTGGTTCGCCCTTGCGGATTTCAGCCCCGAATTCCAGCTTTGGGGCTTCGCCGCGCAGTTCGAGCCCCATGCCGCTGGGCAGGATCACGGGGCGCTCCTTGTAATCGAGCGTATAGGTGGGGCGGCCTCCATCCGCCAGGCTGAACTCCAGGCGGAGGCGGCCGTCGGGCGAGAGGAGCGTCTCCTGTGCCGTGCAGGCTGCACCGGCCAGCAGCGCGGAGATATATAAAAATATTTTCTTCATGGTTCGGTCTTGTTATTTACGTTTGAATTCTACGATCAGCGCCTGCCGCGGGCCGACCGTGGTGGTATCGTCCACCTCCGTGGCTTTGCCCGTCAGGACGTTGCGCCCGTCGCTCAGCCCCGAGGCGATCTCGGCATAGTGCGACCACGGCACCTGTTTCTTGCCCCGCGAGTTGTTGATGAAGACGAATACCGCGTCGGTGTCGTCATAACGGAAATAGGCGTAGGTGTTGTCGCGCGAGAGGAAGTGCATCGTGCGGCCGTTGTGGATCACGGGCTTCGACTTGCGCCATTGGAAGAGCCGCTGCGTGTAGTCGAAGAGCCCCGCCTGTACGGCATCGCGCTGCGCCGGGTCGAACAGGTTCACCGCGTCGCCCTCCCAGCCGCCGGGGAAATCCACGCGCAGCCCGCCGTGTCCCTGCGAGAGGTCTTTCGAGGTGAACATCATCTCGTCGCCCGAGAATATCTGCGGGATGCCGCGCATCGTGGCCAGCATCGCCATCGAGAGTTTCAGCCGGTCGGGGTTTCTGCGTACGATGTCGCCGATGCGGTCGGTGTCGTGGTTGGCGACGAAGATCATCATTTTCGACAGGTCATGGTAGACGAAATCGTGCGACAGGCAGTCGTAGACGCGCGTCATGCCCTCGCCCCAGCGGAGCGAGTCGGTGGGCAGCGCCCGGCAGATGGCCTCCTGCAGCGGGAAATCCATGATCGACGGCAGGTGCGAGTCGAAGCCGTCCTTGTTGGGATTGCCGCCCTGCCAGTATGCCAGTTGCGGGATCGACGACGTCCAGCATTCGCCCACGATGTTGAAATCGGGGTATTCCCTGCGTACGGCCGCGCACCACTCGCTCATCGGCACCTTCTCGTTGTAGGGGTAGGTGTCGACGCGGAACCCGTCCAGGCCGGCATACTCGATCCACCACACGGCCCATTGCTTGAAATATTGCAGCACATAGGGATTGTCGAGGTTCATGTCGGGCATCGACGGCACGAACCAGCCGCTCTCCTGCAGGTCGAGGTCGTAGCGCGAAGCGTTGGGATCCATGTTCGTCGAGAAGCAGACGTTCGTCCCGGTGTATTCGGGGAACTGGTGTATCCAGTCCCTGAAAGGCAGGTCTTTCATCCACCAGTGGCCCGTGCCGCAGTGGTTGGTGACGATGTCCATAATCACCTTCAGCCCGTGCTCGTGGGCTTTGCCGACGAACTCCCTATACAGTTCGTTCGAGCCGAACCGGGGGTCTATGCGGTAGTAGTCGCCGCAGGCGTAGCCGTGGTACGAACCTTCGGGTTCGTCGTCCAGCAGCAGCGGCGTGGGCCATACGGCCGTGGCGCCCAGCCCTGCGATGTAATCCAGGTGGTCGATCATCCCCTGCAGGTCGCCCCCGTGGCGGCCGAAGAAGGCGCTGCGGTCGGCGCGCTCCCGCGTGTGGGGCGTCGAGTCGTTCGACGCATCGCCGTTGGCGAAGCGGTCGGGCATCAGGAGGTAGATCATGTCGGCCGTGGTGAAACTCTTGCGTGCGACCGAGCCTTCGGCGCGTGCCGCGATCTCATAGGGAACCTTGAACTGTCGTTCCCCCTGCGAGAATACGAGGTAGTAGGTGCCCGGCTCCGCGTCGGGTTTCACCTCCACGTCCACGAATAGGTAATTGGGACTGTCGGCTTTGTGGCGGGCCTTCACCCCGACGCCCTGTCCGCCTTCGATGCGGACGTCGTATGCCGCGATGCCGGCCCCGTTGACGAGCAACTGGAGCGGGGTCTGCATCCCCGTCCACCACGAGAGGGGTTCGACGCGGGTAACCTCGCCCGAGGCGTCTGCCACCGAGGCGGGGTCGAATGCGGACTGTCCTGTCCCTGTGCAGGAGAGCAGTCCGGCTGCTGCGAGTGTCATGAAAAATCGGTTCAAAATATCGTCGTTTGTAAAGTTAGCAAAAAATCGGTTTCCAGCGATTCCCGTTTCGCCCGGGGCATCCCTGTGCTTCTCGTGCGCATCCCTGTGCTTCTCGGATGGTTTACTGTCTATTCCCGTCGGGTTCTATCGGGTTCCCGGCGGGTTCCCGGCGCTGTTTCCGCGCATCCCCGGCGCATGTCCGCAACTTTTATCTCCTGTCTTGTGCGAAGACCAGCCATTGCCATGCGGGAAGCACGGTGCGGGTGCCGCCCGTGTATTCCTTCCCGGTGAAGAACTCGCGGCGCGAGCCCTCGAACGGCAGGTCGAATGCGACCTCCTCCGCACTGAGGTTCGCAGCGACTGTCACCTCGTTGCCGCCGGCCGTACGGGAAAACAGCATCAGGCCGTCGGGTGTTCGTTCGCCGAGCGGGTATGCGGCCTGCCCGCCGCGTTCCCCGGCTGCGAGCGCCGGGTTCTCGTGGCGCAGCCGGATCAGGGCGGCGTAGAAATCCGTAAATCCGTTGCGTTCCCACGCGGGGACGGGGTCTTTCTCGAAGAACTCGAAGCGGTGGTCGAACCCCATCTCCTGTCCGGTATAGACGAGCGGCTGCCCGTTGGGCAGCGTGAAGGTCAGCAACGCCATCACGCGTGCCGCGTCGCCCATGCGCTCGAATTCCGTCCCGGCCCACGAGTTTTCGTCGTGGTTCGAGGTGAACATCAGGCGGAACGCCTCGCGCGGCATGGCAGCGGCATCCCTGGCGACGTAGGCACGCAGGTCTGCGGCGCTTTTCCGTCCCTGTGCGATGTCGTTCAGCAGGTGGTGCAGCTCCCACGCATACGAGGCGTCGAACGCCCCGTCGTGCAATGCGGGGGCTTCGCCCTCGGCGAGCAGGTAGATGCCGGGGTACTCTTTCCGCAGTGCGGGCAGCGTCTGCTGCCAGAAGTCGATGGGTACCTCGCACGCCATGTCGCAGCGGAATCCGTCGATGCCGCGGTCGAGCCAGAAACGCATGGCGGCCGCCATTGCGGCACGCATGTCCGCGTTGCCGTAGTCGAGCTTGGCGATGTCCGTCCAGTCGTACTGCACGATGGTGTTGCCCTGCGAGTCACGTACATACCAGTCGGCCGGGCGCTCCTCGATCCAGCGGGCATCGGGCGAGGTGTGGTTGGCCACCCAGTCCAGGATCACGCGCAGCCCGAGTCTGTGGGCTTCGGCCAGGAACCGGTCGAAATCCTCCAGCGTGCCGAATTCGGGGTTGACGGCTTCGTAGTCGGAGATGGCGTAGTACGAGCCGAGGGTTCCCTTGCGCTCCTTGACGCCGATGGGGTAGACGGGCATCAGCCAGACGATGTCCACGCCCAGTTCTCTGAGCCGGGGCAGGTGGCGTGCGGCCGCCGCCAGCGTCCCTTCGGGGGTGTACTGGCGCACGTTCATTTCGTAGACGACCGAGTTGTAACTCCAGTCGGGGTGGGCGGCCGGTTGCTGCGGCCGTGTGCCGCAGGCAACCAGTACCATTGCGAGAAGTAATGCGGGCAAGCGTTTCATGGCGTGTCGTTTAGAGCGTGAATACCACCGACGACCAGGCGCCCATGAGCAGTTTCGACGAAGCGTCGCCGCGCTGAAGTTTCACTTCACCTGAGACGCCTACGGCCTTGTCCGGTTGGTCGGTAAGGGTCAGTATCTGCTCCTCCCGGCCGAAGTTGTGCACGACGAGCATCCGTTCGCCGTCCAGCTCGCGGTACCAGGCCGCGATGGATTGCTGCGAGGTGTTGCCGTCGTTGTAGACCGGGTGTTTGACCATCTTGCCCTGCGCCAGCACGGGGTAGGTGTTGCGCAGCCGGGCGAACGTGCGGTAGAGGTTGAGCAGCGAACCGTCGTCGTCGGCCTGTGCCTCGACCGAGATCGCCGGGGTCAGCATCTGCATGTCGATCTTGCCCGAGAGGCTTCCCGAAGCCAGTTCGTTGCCCGCCTTGTCCCACAGGATCGGGGTGCGGACATATTCGTCGCCGTTGGATTTGGTGCCCCAGTACCCGAGCTCTTCGCCCTGGTAAATGTAGGGTGCGCCCTGCGCCGTGAGCAGCACGGCGGCCGCCACCTTCATCTTTTCGGCGGACTGTCCCAGGTCGGAGCCCGTGCGATCCTCGTCGTGGTTCGAAAGTTTCGTGGCTTCGATATAATCGCTGCGGTACTGTGCGTAGAGGGGCTGCACGTCGAGGATGTCCTTGACGAAATAGCATCCGATGCCGTTTTGCAGCGCCCATTTGAGCTTGTACCAGAACGTGAATTCGAACAGCGCCGGCAGCCCCCGGTAATAGGGTGCCGCCTTGTCCGCTTCGTCGAGCATCTCGCCCACCATGTAGAAATCGCCCTCTCCGCCGGCGGCCTTGTAGCTCTCGTTCATGCGGTCGTAGAATTTCTTGAGGAACGTGGGGTTCTCGTCGTTGTAGGCGTTGTGGTAGATGTGCTTCACGGCATCGAGGCGGAACCCGTCCACGCCCATGCGTACCCACTTGTCGGCCGCTTCGGTGACGGCCTTGAACGCCCCGGACTGCTCGGCCTCGGCGGCCTTGCCGTAGTTGAGGTCGGCGAATGCCGCCGTCCAGAAGTGCGAATGGTACATCGTCGGCAGCGAGAACTGCACGTTGGCCGGATCGGCCGAGCGGTTCGACATCAGGGTGAAGGGCTCCCCGAACCGGATGATCGTCCGGTTGTCGGGGGCGCCGTATTTGGTGCCTGCGGCCCACGACGTGGTCGAGGTGCGGACGAGGAATCCCCAGTCGGAATCGAAGTCGAGCGTCAGTTCGTAACTGTTGCCGCCCCTGGCGTAGAAGCGTTTGCTCGTGCCGTTGCCGAAATAGAGGTATTTGTCGTCCGCGCCGCCCTGCGTATTGTCCGCATCCGCGGCATCGGTCGTTTCGGTAACGGTCACCGTCGGGCTGTCGGCATTTGTCCAGTCGAGCACGAACTTGAAGCGCCCGGCGGCACCCGCCCCCGTGTCGGTCGAGAACCATTGTCCGGCATCGTAGCCTGCGGCGCCTTCCGTGGCGATCTGGTCGATCCGCCCGGCCGCGATGTCGGCCTGCGGGTCTTCGGAGAAGATATAGCGGTCACGGTAAGGGCTCCCTTCGGACGCGGCGGCCGATTTGAACCACGGGTGGTCTTTGCCCGTATGGTTGAGCACGTAATCCAGGTAGACCCGGATGCCGCGGGCATGGGCCGCGTCGATGAATGCCCTCAGGTCGGCGTCCGATCCGAAGGCGGGGTTGACCGCCTCGTAGTCGAGCACGTCGTAACCGTGGTACGAAGCCGCCGGATGGATCGGTGAGAGCCACACGGCCGAGGCGCCGAGTGCGTCGATGTAGTCGAGCCGCCGGGTCAGCCCCGGCAGGTCGCCCACCTTGTCGCCGTTGCCGTCGGCAAAGCTGTATACCAGCAGCTGGTAGCTTATGTCGGCGCGTTTGCGGTTGTCCCACGCATCGGGCTGGGCGACGACCTGCTCGCCCTCGAAATCCTGGGAGGCATCGCCGCTCTGTGTCACGGTGACGACGACCGGATCGCAGCCCGGGGCGGTGAAGGTAAGCGTCGCGGAGCGTTTCGACGACTCGTTTGCGGTCGCCGTGACCGCGAACGACGTGGAGGTTTTGCCCGATGTGAGGGCCGGTGTGCACCATGCGGTATTGTCGCTCTGCGTCAGCGACCACGCGCCCGCATCGGTGCGCAGGTCGAGCAGCCGGCTGCCGCCTGCGGCTTCGAATTCTATCTCCGTGGGGGTCACGGAGAGCATACTGCCGCCGGTATCGCCGGTCTTGTCGTCGCTGCACGACACGGATACGGAAAGTACGAGTGCCAGCAGCAGGAAAAGAAATTTTTTCATAGCGGAATCTCGGTTAAAGTTCGTTTCGGGGCCTGCCGTCCGGTCAGGGGCGGCAGGCCAGAAACGGGACGGCAATCTCTGTGTGCCGTCCCGTGAAAGGGTGGCCGTTATTCGGCCTCTGCCGGGGTCTTGCCCTCGGACATGATGTATATCTGCGAATTCGCGAGGTCGAAATAGATGTCGTAGGTGCCGTCGAGCTGGACTTTCATGTTCTGCGAACCGCCGCTGGTGATGATGTCGACGGCCTTGTTGATGTCGACCGCACCGCCCGACGCCGTGCCGTAGTTCTTGGAGTCGTCCCAGGCGTTGTTGAAGCGGATCTTGAATTCGCTGGCGGTGGTCAGGACTACGCCTTTGCGAACGAGGTAGGCGCCCTCCTCGCTCATGGAGAAATCGCCCAGGTCACCCCATCCGGTGATGTTGCCGACCAGTCCCCATGTGTCGGCGACCAGCTCGGGCTTGGCGCCTGCGGCCATCACGTAGGCGCGTCCCGCCTCGGGCAGCAGCCAGTAGTCGTACGTGCCGGCTTCGGCGATCACGGCATTGACCTTGTCGGCGGAAACCTTGAAGGCCGAGCCGATCGTGCAGGTGTAGGGGCTGCTGCCGGCGAATGCGGCGTCGGCCCCGATCCACTGCGACTCGTCGCCGCTCTTGAAGAGGAATTCCGAGTTGGCGGCTACCTCGACCCCTGCGGCCTTGTAGGCCACGATGTTCGAGCTGGCGCTCTCCATGGCCGTCGGGCCCCAGTCGGGGGTTGCGACGGTCTGGCCGTGGATGTACCAGTCGGCCTTTTCCGGCCCCGGGTCGGGTTCTTCGCCGCCGCCCGTGCCGTAGTCGCCGGCATTGAGTTCGTAGGTGATCTCCGCAGAGTTGTTCAGGGTTGCGTATACGCGGTAGTTGCCCGCCGTGGCCTTGATGTTGTCGCCGTTCTGCGAAAGGCGTCCGTCCGCCCCGCCGAAGTTTATCGCCCAGTCGTTGTCCGCACGGAATTTGAATTCCCCGGCGGTCAGTGTGACGTCGACCCAGAAACGCTGTTTTTGGGTGTCGAAATTCATCTCCGTGTCGGTGTCCCAGCCGCCCGGAGTGGCATCGCCGATAATACCCATCGAGTTGAACGACAGCTTATTGCTTAACGTTAATGTCGAACGGTCGAATACGAAGCGGTAGAAGCGCTTGGAATAGACCATGATGTTTCCGGAACCGCCGCTGGAGATCAGCGTGATCGACGGGGCTTCCGTTTCCGGAGCCGCAGCATCACCGTCGGTGCCCCAGTTGCAGGCATCGTTCCAACCGGCTTCGCCGCTCAGTTTGAAGCCGTTGGCGGCTTTTTCGCCCAAGTCAACGATAGCTTCGTAGGTGACCTCGTCGCCGGAGAAACAGAACAGTCCCTGTGCGTTGTCGAAATTCCAGCCGCAGTAATCGCCGATTACCCAGACCTGGGGATAGGTACGCTCGGCCGTCGTCACGGTCATGCGGACGGTGGCGGGGGCGGAGTAGAATTTTTCGAAGTCGGTGCCGATCGTGGCGCTGATGTAGAAATCCACGTCCGTAGGTTCGCCCGAGGGAACCCCCAGGCCGCCGTCTTCCACGGACAGCGCAAGGATGTTGTTGAGGCTTTCATAGGTCTGTTCCGACGAGGTGCCGTTCATTCCCGTGAAGAGCACCAGTTTCGCACCGTCGTTGTACGAGGCTTCGATCGAGTAGTTGATCTGGGTGCGGACGCCGAAGTCGGCGGCGTCCCAGGTGAAGGTCTGCGTCGAGCCCATGTTGTCGGGCGTAATGACGATCTCCCCGGGCAGCGCATGCAGCACGGGCGCCACGACCTTGTCGGGGTCGTAGGCCTTTACCTCGTCGAGCTTTTGGCAGGCGGAGAGGAGCCCCGTCGCAGCCGCCAGCATCATCGCATATCGTGTAATTTTCATAGTCGTACGATTTTTAGGGTTGGTTATTTATCGGTTGCGTTTCCGTAGCCGGGATTCTGGTGCAGTTCGGGGTTGGAAGCGAGCTCCGACGAAGGGATGGCAAAGATTTTCATGTAATCATCGAACCCCTGTCCGGTGAAGGTGCCGCCCTTGTATGTCCAGAGGAACGACGGGGTGGTGAACTTGCCGTAGCGGATCAGGTCGGTGCGGCGGTGCCCCTCCCACATCAGCTCGCGGGCACGCTCCTCGAGCAGGTAGTCGGCCGTGACCGACGAGGGGGCCGATACCCCGGCGCGGTCGGTCAGCTCCTTGAGCTTCGGCAGCGCGGTGTTGGCCTGTCCCAGGTTCATGCAGGCCTCGGCGTAGATCAGGTAGATCTCGCCCAGGCGGATCATCGGGAAGTCGATGTCGCTGTATGCCTTCGATGCAGCCGTGGCAAGGAATTCGTCGTTGGTCATGTCGTGGGGGATATTGTTGAACTTGAGGCAAGTCCACCCGTTGAGGAAGACATAGAGCGCATCGTTCAT
The DNA here is from genome assembly GCF_964250025.1 of Alistipes sp. DJF_B185. NCBI lineage: Bacteria > Pseudomonadati > Bacteroidota > Bacteroidia > Bacteroidales > Rikenellaceae > Alistipes > Alistipes sp. DJF_B185. The sequence goes on along the minus strand of NZ_CAXUDY010000001.1, from coordinate 9,268 downwards.
CGACTCCTGGCGGCCTTTGATGTAGAACATTCCGCCGCGTTTGTCGTTGACCGTATATTCGCCCGTGGTGTAGTCCGCGTTGCGGGCGTTGAAATATTTCTGTACGTATTCGTAGGGTACGCGGATGCCGGCCCAGCCGTTGTTCACGCCGTTGATCTTCTGTTCGGCCGTCACGTCGGTGGCGGCGATGGCTGCCAGCGTCAGGTACGACGTGCCGCCGTAGGACTGCGTCTGCTCGGCGTCGTATGCCACGCCGAAGATGATCTCCTTCAGGGCGTCGGCGTTCTCGCCGTTGTCGCCGCGGAAGAGGTCGGAATACTCCGGGCAGAGCGAGTAGCCCATGCCGAAGATCGCTTCGCAGGCGGATTTGGCCTCCGTCCACATCGGGGTGCCGGCATAAACCTCGGCATTGAGGTACATGCGGGCCAGCAGGCCGTTGACCGCACCCTTGTCGGCACGCGGGTAGTTCGAGCGTGCGGCAGGCATCGCGCTTTCGTCCGAAGCCAGGTCGGTCAGCTCCGAGATGCAGTAGTCAAAGACATCCTTGCGCGAGGCCTGTTTGGGGTTCACACCGCCGCCGAAGGGCGAGGTCTCGGTCGTAAACGGCACGTCGCCGAACACGTCGAGGGCGATCCAGTAGAAATAGGCGCGCAGGAAACGGGCCTCGGCGCGGAAGCTCTGGATCCTGGCGGCCAGTTCGCTGCTCACGCCGCGGTCGGAGAGTTTGTCCGAGGCGGTCTGGCGCAGGTACTCGTTCACGTAGGCGATGCCCTGCAACGTACGTACGTAGACGGCGTAGGTCGCGTCGTTGTCGGCGTCGGACCACGTGTCGGTATTCATGGCGCGTACCCAGGCGTCGTTCTCCCAGGCGCATTTGCAGGCGTCGGCCGTAACCTCCTGGATCGTCCAGAATGCGCGGATGAGCTCCGAGGCGCCGCCGTCGCTGACCTGCAGGTCGGTGGTGTCGTTCGAGACGAAATTGAAATAGAGTTTGGTGAGCCCGGCCAGGTAGCCGTTCTCGTCTTTCCCGTAGACGGTCTCCGAGGTCGAGTCGGACGGGTTGAGGGGCAGGGTGTCGAGATCCCCGATGCACGAAGTGAGCAGCATCGTTGCGCCTGCCGCCGCCAAGGCGAAATGTTTTATGTCGATTTTCATGGTTCGTTCGTTTTTAGAAGTTTACATTCAGACGCAGCGAATAGGTGCGCGGGCGCGGCCAGATCGAGCCGTCGATGCCGTTGACGCCCGGTATTTCGGGGTCTACGCCGCTGTAATCGGTGATGACGAATACGTTCTGCACGCCGAAGGCGACGCGCATCGAGCCCTTCCAGTTGCCGATCTTGTTGAACGTGTACCCCAGGTTGATGTCGTCCATGCGAAAAAACGAAGCGTTTTCGAGGAACATGTCCGAATACCACTGCTCGCCGCTGTTGGCCTTTGTAAAGCCGGTCTTCTTGACCAGCCGTGCGAAGTTGGGCAAGTTGCCGGCGTTGATGTCGATGTTGGACGTCGAGTTGGCCGAGGCGAAATCGTTGAAGACCCAGTTGCCCGCTGAACCGTGGCCGTTGAAGCCGAAGTCCCAGTTCTTGTAGTTCAATTTGAGGCTGATGCCGTAGAAGAAGTCCGGGTTGGGACTCTTGTCGGTCATGTAACGGTCGGCCTGCGTGATCTTGCCGTCCTTGTCACGGTCGACCAGCGCGTTCTGGATCGGATTGCCGTCCTGGTCGTATACCTGCTGGAAACAGTAGAAAGTGTAGGGCGCATAGCCTACCTTGTGGATCTGGAGCAGGTTGCCCGTGCCCTTGGTGATGCTTCCCGTCTGGATGTTGTAGTCGGGGTCGTCGGTGTTGTTGAGCTTGGTGAACTCGGTGTGCTGGAACGTGCCGTTGAAGCCGACCGTGAGGTTCCAGTCCTTGGTCTGCACGGGGATGAAATTCAGGTTGAATTCCACGCCCTTGTTCTCCATCGAGCCAATGTTGGTGAGCACCGTGTTGCCGAAGTTCGAGCCCATGGGGGTGATGACGCTGTTCAGAAGGTCGTCCGTCTGACGCAGGTACCAGTCGACGCTGCCGTTGATGCGCCCGCCGAGGAACCCGAAGTCGAGGCCGACGTTGTAGGTCGTCGTGGTCTCCCATTTGATGTTGGGGTCGTAGGCGCCCGGCGTGAGGTAGAACATGTGCCCGGCGCTGCCCATGTAATAGGTCTTATAGACGTCGGTCGACATGTAGTAACGCGCCAGGTAGGGATAATTGGAGCCGATCTCCTGCTGCCCGGTCTGCCCCACGCTGACGCGCAGCTTGAGGGCCGAGACGGCACGCGAATCCTTCAGGAAATTCTCCTCGGCGATGTTCCACGCAAAGGCGCCCGAAGGGAAGAGGCCCCAGCGGGTATCCTTCGAGAAACGCGATGAGGCGTCGTCACGCAGTGTGAAGGAGAAGAGGTATTTCGAGGCGATCGAATAGTTCAGGCGTCCGTAGAACGAGAGCAGATAATTCTCCTGGCGGTTGAACGGGTAGCGCGAATCCTCGCCCTTCTGCTCGTGCGTCTCGTTGAAATAGGATACCGAGTGGTCGGAGCTGTAGAAATGCTGCCACGAATAACCGGCCATCACGTCGAGGTGGTGGATGCCCCACTCCTTATTGAAGTTGGCGTAGAATTCGAGCAGCTGGTTGCGGCGGAAGTTCGTCGTCCACGAATACTGTCCCCAGCCGCGGGCCTCGGTGTCGGTGTATGCCTGGAACGAGCCGGGGTTCACGCCGTCGTAGGTCTTGGCGCTCGATACGTCGAGGCCGAGGTTGAGGTTGAAGCGCAGCACCTCGAAGCCGTGAACCTTATAGTCGATCTGGGCGTTGCCGATGAAACGCTTGGCACGCGCCGTATTGTCGCGGTCGTAGAGCTGCGAGAGCGGGCCTGCGCCCAGCAGGGTGTTGGGCGTGAAGTCCTCGCCGCGGCCCGATCCGTAGTTCCAGTATCCGTTGGTGGTCGTGTAGTCGATCGAACCGTCGTCGTTGCGGAAATAGGGGTCGATCGTGGGGTTGAAGAAGGCCGCCGAACCCACCACGCCGCCCGAGGCGTAGCGCTGCGACGTGATGACGCCCTTGGCGTTGAGGTTGACCGTGAGGTGCTTGTCGAAGAAGTTGGGCGAGAGGCTCAGGTCGAGCGTCCCGCGTTCGTATTTCGATGTTTCGAGCGTACCCTGCTGGTTGGTGTAGCCCACCGATGCGCGGTAGGGCATCCTATCGTTGATGTTGCCGATCAGGCTGACGTTGTGGTCATGCGAAATGGCGGTGCGGAAGACCAAGTCCTGCCAGTTGGTGTTCTTGTCGCCGAGCATCGACTGCACCTTGTCGCCCGTGGTCGTACCTGCGGGGTATACCTGGTCGATGTAGGTGCGGAACTCGCCGGGCGACATCACGGGCAGCTCGTCGGAGTTGGTCTGGACGCTCACGCTGCCGCTGTACGATACGCGGGGCGTGTTGCCGCGCCCCTTCTTGGTGGTGACGAGGATGACGCCGTTCGAGGCGCGCGAACCGTAGATGGCCGCCGCCGAAGCGTCCTTGAGCACGGTGAAGGATTCGATGTCGTTGGGGTTGATCGTCTCCAGCGGGTTGGCCATACCCTTGCCGCCGTCGACTGCGATGGGCACCCCGTCGATCACGATCAGCGGGTCGTTCGAGGCGTTGAGCGAAGCCGCACCGCGCACGCGGATGGTGGCGCTCGATCCGGGGCCTCCGTCGCCGGGGATGATATGCACGCCCGGAACCTTACCCTTGAGCATGTCCTGTGTGGAGACCACGGCGCCGCGGTTGAACTCTTCGGCCTTGATCGCCACGACCGAACCGGTCATGTCGTTCTTCTTGACCGTACCGTAGCCGATCACCACCACGTCGTCGATACCCATGGCATCCTCTTCGAGCGTGAGGTGCGCCAGCAGCGACGAACTGGCCACCAGGCTGACGGTCTTGTAACCGACATAGCTGACCTCGATGACCGACTCGGGGCCGGCGGCGCGGATGGCATAGTCGCCGTCGATGCCCGTCGAGACACCGTTGGTCGTGCCCTTTTCGACGACGGTAGCGCCCAGGATCGGCATCCCGGACTTGTCGACAACTACGCCTTTTACCTCATAACCAGCGTTTTGCGCCAGCGTGAGGGGGGGGGTAAATTGACATATGAGCAAGATACCCGCACACATAGTTAAAAATCGTTTCATAAGAATTTTGGTTAGTTTATAAGTTGATTTTATGGATTGTAGGTCATTGGGCCTTGTGTTCTTTGACCAGGAAGACCGACACGGCGGCCAGCAGCATGAATACCCCGGCGAGCGCCAGCATGTCGGCCGCATCGGAGGCGAAGCAGTACTTGACGATGGCACCGCCGGTCAGTCCGATGACGATCTGGGGGACGGTGATCGTGAAATTGAAGATACCCATGTATACGCCCATGCGGCGTGGCTCGACCGCGCGCGACAGGATGGCGTAGGGCATGGCGAGGATGCCCGCCCAGGCGATGCCGATCCCCACCATCGGGAGCATCAGCGCGTACTGGTCGTGCAGCAGGCACAACCCCGCGAAGCCCAGCGCCCCGGCGAGCAGGCAGGCAGCGTAGACGGGTTTGTTGCCGTAGCGCGCGGCGACGCGCCCGAGGAACAGGGCGGCGATGCAGGCGGGGATGGGGTAGGTGCCGTTGAGCACGCCGACCCATGTCTGCGTGGCGCCGGCCGAGAGCACTTCGCCCGTGGCATGGTCGGTGACTACACCCGTGATGGCGGGTTTGAGGTAAGTCCACATCAGGAAGAGCGCCGCCCACGAGAAGAACTGCGTGACGCCCAGCCGCACCATCACGCCGGGGACGTTGCGCATGAGGCCGACGAAGCTCATCGGTTTGGCGTCCTCCTCGGAGAGGTTGTTGTAGCGGGCGAACTCCCCGGGCGGATATTCCCGTGTCTTGAACGAGGTGACGAGCACCGTGAGCAGCAGGATCGCGCCCCCGGCATAGTAGGAGTAGGCGATGTGCGGCGAAACATGCCCCGGAGCGGCCTCGTCCGACACGCCGAGCCATGTCATGACGAGCGGCAGGATAGCGCCGACGACCGCACCGAGGTTTATCAGGAAGGTTTGTACCACGTAGCCCTGTGTCTTCTGCGAATCGTCGAGCATGTCGGCCACCAGCGCCCGGAAGGGCTGCATCGTGACGTTGAACGACAAATCCATGAACAGCAGGATGAAAGCCCCCATGGCGAGCGGGGCGAAGGCGAGCAGTTTGGGGCAGTTGGGCATGAGCACCAGCGCCAGCGCCGAGATCAGCGACCCGCCCAGGATGTAGGGGATGCGGCGGCCCCAGCGCGTCCAGGTGCCGTCGGAAAAAAGCCCCACGATGGGCTGGACGATCATGCCGGCCAGCGGTGCCGCCAGCCAGAAGTAGCTCAGGTGGCTGACATCTGCCCCCAGCGATTCGAAGATGCTCGACGTGTTGGAATTCTGGAGCGAATATCCGATCTGCACGCCGAGGAAGCCGAAGCTGAGGTTCCAAATCTGCCAAAATGAGAGTTTAGGCTTGGTCATTTCGGTTTTTCGGTTGGTTTTCAGGTTATACAAATTTTAATAAAAAAATCCGGACGGCGAACCGCAGGGCGACGAACGGAAGGTTCAGCCGGATGAACGGGCGGATTTTTACGACGAACGGTAGCTCGCGGGAGACGATTTGGGATTTACGTGAAAAAACACTACCTTTATTCATAAATAAACGAAACTCATATATACTTTAATACAGCTTCAGTCAGCCGATATGCGATCGCTCAAAGTGTCCGGAATCATTCACCTGTTCGCCGTGCTCCATGCCGTGGTCGCCCTTTCGTGCCATCTGGCGGGGATCAACGATGAGTTGGTGCTGACGCTGCTGACGATCGTGCTGATCGTGCTGATCTGCCTAAAACGGGGCCTGAATGTGGAGTTCACCGCAGCCAGCGTGATCGTCGTCAATGTGATCGGCTACCTGCTGGGTACGGGCGGTGCGCAGCTGATCGAGCTGTTATTGCACGCTCCGCCCGTGGTGCATGCCGTTTCGACCTTCATCACCACCGAGATCCTGGGCTGGAGTATCGTGTGGTTTACCAAGTTGTTTCGCCGCGGCGACGACACGGCGAGCCGCTCCTCGGCTTGGACGCCCCGCATCGGGTTACTGCTGCTGGCCGTGGGGGTGATTTTCGTGCTGAGGCTGGCCTATGTCGAACTTTTCACCTCGCCCTCCTTTTCCACAGACTGCCTCTACCACATGGCCGACTTGCTGGCTTCCAATTCCGCGGCACTGATTATCCTGCTGTGCGTCAATATCATCTATGTCCGGCATACGCGCAGGCGTGAAACCCGACACGGCCCGATCGCCGAAATCGCGGCCTTCCTTCTGTTCGTGCTGCTCACGTCGGCCTGCGTGGCGCTCATTACGGGGCTGCACCTGCCGTTCGCCTTCGACCGCTCGTTCACCGCACGGGAGTTCCTGCAACTGTGGATCGTCACCCTGCTGGTCGAGGTGACCCTCTATTCGGTCGTATTTATGGTCGATTACGCCCTGGTCGCACGTGCCGTGCTGCGTGCCGAGCGCGGCAAGGCGCACCAGGCGCAGTTCCGTTACATGAAACTCAAACAGCAGGTCAACCCCCATTTCCTGTTCAACTCGCTCAATATCCTCGACTGCCTGGTCTGCGAGCAGCGCACGGAGCAGGCCAGCGCCTACATCCATAAACTGGCGGGCATTTACCGTTACATGCTCCAGAACGAGGAGGAGACACTCGTGCGCCTGCGCGAGGAGATGGCCTTCGTGGGGATGTACGTCGACCTGTTACAGGTGCGTTTCCCCGAAGGGTTCCGCGTGGAGACCGACATTTCGGATGAGGCCATGAACCGCCATGTCCTGCCCTGCTCGGTGCAGTTGCTGATCGAAAACGCCATCAAGCATAACTCGGTGGGGGCCGACCGGCCGCTGGTGATCCGCATCGTCGCCGTGGCCGAGGCCGTGACGGTGTCGAACAACCTTCAGCTGAAGGTATCCGGCAACCCCTCGACCCGTGTGGGGCTGAACTACATCCGCCAGCAGTACCTCGACCTGTCGGGCATCCCGATCGGGATACGCCGTACCGATACCGAATATTGTGTCACCTTACCGTTGCTGTAATATGAACGTACTGATCGTAGAAGACGAAATGATGGCCCAGGCAAACCTGGCGCGAGCGCTGACCCAGCATTTTCCCGACGTACGGATCGTCGGGACGACCGGCTCGGTCAGGGAAACGGTGCTCTGGCTGCGCACGCCGGGGAACAGTGCCGATGTGATTTTCATGGACGTGGAACTCTCCGACGGGGATTGCTTCGAGATATTCCGCCAGGCGGACGTAACGGCGCGGGTCATCATGACCACCGCATATGACAATTACGCCGTGCGGGCGTTCGAGGTCAACAGCATCGACTACCTGCTCAAACCGATCGACCTCGCGGCGCTGCGGCGTGCCGTGGAACGTTGCCGTGTGCGGAGCGGGGGCATCGACCCCGACGTATTGCTGAACGCAATCCGCAGCCCGCGCGAATACAAACAGCGCTATGTCGTGCGTTTCAACGACCGGATCGTCCCGGTGCAGACCACCGACATCGCCTATTTCTACTCGGAAGAGAAAAACACCTACCTTGTCACGAACGACAACAACCGCTACATCATGGATCAGTCGCTCGACGTCCTTTCGGACGAACTGGATCCCGGGCGGTTTTTCCGCATATCGCGCAGCTGCATCATCGCCATGCCGGCGATCGTCAGCATCGTGAAATACCTGGGCAACCGGCTGAAGATCACGGCACGTCCGCGTCCGGAGTTCGAGATGGTGGTGAGCCGGTCGCGGGTCGACGACTTCCTGAAGTGGCTGGAGGGGAATGGCTGAGCCTTGGTCGCGACGGGCAGGTCTTCGGCCCCCCCCCTCCGTTTCCGGGTTTTGTCCTCCGGCCTTCCGGGTTACCGTTCCTGCGGCGGGCGGGGGCTCCGGTTCCGGCGGGAGAGGGGAGTTCCGCAGAGGAGTTCCTCTGGAATTTTCCGCCGAGGACTGAAAGTTCACTTTGAAGGATCATGCTGCGGGCGTTCCTCCGGAGGCGTCCTTCGAGGGCTTCGGTTGAGAGATCCCAGGAAGGGATTCCCGTGGAAGGTTTCCGCAGGGGCACCCGGGAGGATGGCGCGGCGGCATGATAAAAGGGGCGCTCCGGAAATTCCGGGGCGCCCCTTATTTTTGCGGCCGGGGTCGGCGCTGCCGCAGTCTGCCCGTCAGCGGCGCCCGCTGCAGGCGATCATGTCGTGCAGCGACTCGTTGAAAGTCTCCTTGTGCAGCAGTTCCTCGAGCGGGAGGTGCATTCGGTAACGCCAGTAGTATCGGGCGACGGCCGGGACGTTGATGCGTTCCTTGGCCGGGTCGGGGTAGCGCAGTTCCCCGTCGGTCGAGAACCAGTCCTGCAACGGCAGGATGGTGAGCATCGCCGGGGAATTGAGGTGCATGTCGAGGATGCGCCGGCATATCCACGGCTCGCAGAAATAGGGAACGTCGCCCCCCGATGCCGAGTGCTTCGTGGTAGAAGCGCGCCGTGAGTTCGCGGTCTTCCTCCCACCATGCCCGCAGCGGGTTCATGTCGTGCGTCGAAGTGGTGCAGACCGAGAAATAGGGGTAGTGCGCCGGGTCGGCGAAGAGTTCCCCCGGCGTCTTGGGCATGCGCTGGATTTCGAGCGAGAGGATTTGCAGTTCGTGCATCGTCTCGGGGACGCTGTCGGGAATCATGCCCAGGTCTTCGCCGCAGGTCAGCATCTCGGTCGCCGAGAGGAGCACCGGGAGCTTGCGCAGGGCGGATTCCTGCCAGAAACGGTTGTGCCGGTGGTAGAAGAAGTCGGTATAGAGCCGGTCGAAAGCTGCACGGCGCTCTCCGTCGAGCCGGCGGTAGGCGTGCGTCGAGTGGGGGGCGATGCGGGGGTGGAAATAGCCCTTGCGGCGCGGGTCTTCGATGAAGAGCACGTCGTCGAGCAATGCCATGAGCCCTTCCCGCAGCCGGGTCTGGCGTTCGTCGTCGCCCGGGAAGCGGGCTGCGACCTTGCGCTGGGTGGCATAGGCGGGCAGCAACCGGCCCTCCTTCATGCAGGTCGTGCGCACTTCGTCGGCCAGCTCGCCGAACAGCTCGCCGAGCATCCGGTCGTCGGGCGCGGGAACGGTGAAGCGTCCCCCGGCCGTATCGAAGCCCATGCCGCGCAGTTC